>CAWFJW010000039.1:0-126955 GCA_963816305.1 uncultured Alphaproteobacteria bacterium | reverse complement strand
TAGTTCGCCAGATGGCAGCTAGCTTTCCTTTTCCCCGCAAGATATTCATCAATGAGTTGTTTGAAACGGGTTTTTCCAAAGCTGGGGAAGTGGCCGCCGTGGATGACGGTTGCGGGGAGCTCGCGCAGGCGCTCCATGGTTTCGACGTACGCTTCGATATCGGAGTGATAGGCATCGTCGATCAGAGGACCGTCGTAGATGGCATCGCCGGAGAGGAAAATTCCGGTGGCTTTCTCGAAGAGGCCGATGCCGCCGGGGGAGTGGCCGGGCGTGTGGATGACTTCGAAATGACGGTCGCCGAGATCGATGATGTCGGTGTTTTCAAGCTGGCGTTGGGCGGGAGCAGGCTTGATCTTGTAGCCGGATGTGCTCCAGCCCTCGGGCAGGCGATCAAACATTTCCTCGGTTGCGTAGCGATCCGCAAGGGTCAGATGGTTCTCGGGGCTGGCGAGGATTTCTGCCTCCGCACGGTGCACACAGCGGTCGGAAAATTCGTGGTGGCAACCGATGTGATCGAAATGGGTATGGCTGGCGATGCAGGTGAGTTTCCGATCGGTGACAAGTTTCACATGGGTTGCGAGGCTGAAGTGGCCGAGGCCCGTATCGAACAGAAGATCGCGATCACGGCCGCGGACATGCCACATGTTGCAGCGGTAGAAGGGCTTGATCCAGGGCTCGTGGATCAGCGTTACATCGTCGCTCATGCGGATTGTTTCGTACCAGTCGTTGGCATCAACCTGCACAATTCATCCTTTCAGGTGGATCATGTCTTCGGCACGGCATGAGGGGTCGACGATGTCGCCCACGCTCACATCCACGTCTGCCGGGCATCGGGCGATGAATGTCTGGCCGGTGCTGGAGCTTGCGAGCACGCGCTTGAAGCTGCCTTGGAAGACGACGCTGGTGACACGCGCCTGCCCGAGTGATTTGTTTCCGGCCTCTGACGTCAGTTTCAAATGCTCCGGGCGTATGGCGATGCTGGCATTTTCCAGCACAGTGCTTTCACCCATGAAGGTGGCGCTGAAGCGAGTGGCGGGTTTGGCATAAACGCGCTCTGGCGGCCCTTCATCTTCGATGCGGCCGTGGTTCATCACGACGCAATGATCGGCGAGCGCCATGGCCTCTTCCTGATCGTGGGTTACATGCACAAATGCGGCGCCGACGCGGCGCTGGATGGCTTTCAACTCATCCTGCATCTGGCGGCGAAGTTTCAGATCAAGTGCGCCGAGGGGCTCATCGAGAAGCAAAACCGCCGGCTCAATGATCAGTGCCCGGGCCAGCGCCACCCGTTGCCTCTGGCCGCCGGAAAGCTGGTGGGGTTTCTTGTCGAATGCTTCGGCGAGGCCAACGACCGCAAGGGTTTCTCTGGCGCGCTGATCGCGTGTTGGCTTGTCCACACCGCGCATCCGGGGGCCGAAGCCTACGTTGTCGCCGACGCTCATGTGAGGAAACAGGGCGTAGTCCTGAAACACGGTTGTGGTGGGCCGGCTGGCTGGCGCCTCGGCGGTGCAATCCTCGCCGCGGATAAAAACCTTGCCAGCGCTTGGCACGAGAAAGCCGCCGAGAATTGACAGGAGCGTGGTCTTGCCTGAGCCAGAGGGCCCGAGCAAAACCGTATAGCTTCCCGATGCGATTGTGAGCGAGACCTCGCTCAGAACCTGGACCTTGTCGAATCTGTGGGAGATGTTTTTCAATTCGACGATGGCGGCGGTCATGCCGGTTTCTTTCGGAGCAGGATGACTTCAAATATGACGGCCAGCACGACTGACACACCAAACACCAGCGAACCCACGGCATTGGTTTTTGGGTTCAACCCTGAACGCAGCAGGTTCCAAATTTCCACGGGCAGCGTGGTGTCGAAACGCGTGAGCAGGAAGGAGATCACGAATTCGTCCCAGGAAAATGTCATGGAAAGAAACAGGCTGGCGAAGATTGCTGGCCACATCACCGGCATTGTTATCATGAACAGCACCTGCCACTCCTTGGCGCCGAGGTCGCGGGCGGCACGTTCGATATTTACCTGATGGTCACCCAATTGGCTGTAAATGACGGCGAAACACAGGGGCAAGTTGATGACAACGTGGCCAATTCCCGCTGCGATCAATGATTTGGGAAGGCCCAGCCAATTGAACATGATGAGCAATCCCATGCCGATAATGAGATAGCTGACCGTCAAGGGGAGCGTAATGAGGCCGCGCATGAGTGATGATGCTGGCAGCATAAATCGCGCAAATCCCCAGGCTGATAGAAATCCCAAGGCCGCCGCAATGAATGAAGAAACAGCTGCCACGATCAGCGAGTTCGTCAATGCAGAGGTTAGGCGCGCATCATTGAGCACCGCGTAGTACCACCGCAGCGATGGCCCGTTGAATGGCGGGATGGGGAATTGGGTTGATTGCAACGAGAATATGATCAGGACGATCACAGGCATGAAGATGAAGAGATAGATCGCTGCCGCATAGGTGACGGTGAGATACTTCAGCATGGGCTAAGCGCGCTCGATCTTCAGCCAGCGGGCGCAGGCTATGTAGGCTACGGTCACGACAGCCATGAGGATGAGGGCCAACGCCGAGGCGAGGGGGAAATCACCGCGCCTGCCGATCTGCATCATGATGAGCTGTGGCATGAGCAGCTCATTGTTGCCGCCGAGGATTTGCGGCGTGATGTAGTCACCAATTGCCAGGACAAATGTGAGGAATGCACCCACCATGACGCCTGGTACGGTGAGGGGCAAAATGACGTGAATGAACGCCTGCAAGGGACTTGCGCCGAGGTCTGCCGCAGCCTTCCTGTAGCTTGGACTGAGTTGTTTCAGGTTGGCGAATATTGTCAACGTGAGCAGCATGACAAAGAAATGCACAAAGCCGATTACCGTGGCGGTGCGGGTATTGGCAAGTTGCAGCGGCTCGGTGAACAATCCAGACCCCATCAACAGGGAATTCACGACGCCCTTTTCGGCCAGCACCAGCAACCAGCTATAGGACCGCACAACGTATGACGTCCAGAAGGGGAGAACTGCCAGAAGCAGCGCCAGTCGCTGCCACTTTTCTGGAATCTGCTCAGCCAGAATCCATGCGAAGGGATAGGCTAGTGCTACCGAGATAATGGTGACCAGTCCCGTTACTTCCAGCGAATTTGTCATGGCGCGGAAATAGCTCGGGTTGGTGAAAAACTGTGTGTAGTTTGACAGGCTCACGCCACCGTCTTGCTGGGCGAGGCTGAGCGCGCCCATAGCCAGAAATGGAACCGCAAAAAATAACAGAGTCCAGGCGAGCGCCGGGGTCACCAGCGCCCACTTGAGGGGTGTCTTGCTTGCGGCCGTTGTGTTCACCGACCCAGGCTATTGCGCTTGCAGCATTTCCGTCCAGAGGTCCTGCATCTTCTTGTCGAGGTCTGCATTGGGCGCCGGATAGGGTTGGGCGCGCTTCAGGAACTCGGCTTGTTCGTCAAAACGGAGGGTTTTCCTCTGGGCATCATCGAGCGCCGCCGTCTTGTTGGCGGGCATGCCCCAGATAGCATGACGATGTTGCAAGGCGGGCCTGTCCTTCCGGGCTCATGACGTATTGGATGAACTTCAATGCCATTTCCTTGTTCTTGCTGGCTGAGAACATCGCAAGCGATTGCGACCAGAGAATTGCGCCTTCCCTGGGGATTGAGAAATCCAGCGCGGGGTTTTCCTTGGCAAGGCCTGCGGTTACCCATTCGCCGCCGCCAATGAGAATATCAGCCTCGCCGGTTGCGATTGCGGTTTGGCTTTGGACTACATCGCCAACCAGTTTTGAGTTGGCTTTCATCTTGAGCAGAATTTCCTTGATGGCCGGAAGATCAGCTTCGGTCAGTTCGGCGGTTTTCTTGCCGATGGCAAGCGCTGCCATGCCGATAACCGGCAGGTAATAGTCATAGAGCGCAATGCGGCCCTTGTATTTATCGCCAAGCAGCGCGTCCAGGGATTGCATGTCAGCCGGATCAACTTTGCTGTTGTTGTAGCTGATGGTGTTGTAACCGAATTTTTCGGTGATGCCATAGCGCTTGCCGTCAACCTTGGTGGAGCCATCCATTGTCACCTCGGCAAAGAGATCACCAAGCGGCAACTGGTCTTCCGGCAAAGCTTCAAACAAACCTTTTTCGACGCCACGCGGAATATCTATTGAATCGATAACCATTATGTCCCAATCGCCAGGTTGCGATTGATCAACGATGGCGAGGCCAGCGCCGGTTCCTTCAAATTCCTTCACATTGACCTTTATGCCATTGGCGTCCTCAAAGGGTTTGAGCAGGGCGGGGTCGGCGTGATCACACCAGATCAGAGCGTTGAGATCGGCGGCACTCACGGATGTTGTTGTAGCAACGACAGCAAGAATCAGGGCGCTGGCGTGGCGCTTGAGAAGTGTCATCAGCGAAGTGGCCATAGTTTCCTCCAGTTATAATTTTTTTCCTTTTCAGAAAAATGAACCAATTCTGATTTTGAGTCAATTCATATCGGGATATCAATTGAATACCAGTTGGCATGAGGCTGAAAAACCTGAGTAACTGCTTGCTTGTCAAATGCGCAGGATGTTTGTTGAGTTCGTTGGACGTGAAGGCAGAACTGTCATGCAATTGCGGTTTACGGTTCGCAAACAGAACCGAGCTTTGCTTGATGCAAGTCCCTGCTGAAATTGAAGCCGCGTTCACAAATCCGCCACTTCTGCATGCTCCAATGCAAGAATGAATTGTAGTTTGTTTGCGTAGACGCAGTCGCTGGATAATCACAAATTCATAAAAAATCGAGGAGACGCCCATGAGTGCCCTATCATTGAATTCCTCCAATGCGGTATTGGAGAACTGTTTTTCCCTGCTGTCTCAATGGAATACCGAACTGGCCGCGCTCTACGGAAAGCGGACGCAGGAGTTTTTTGCACTTCCATTTAGATTGATGCAGTGCAGTTCATCTGATGATTTGGAGGATTTGCAGGAAGATTATTCCCGCGCCCTGCACCGTGATTATCGCGAGGCTTGGGACAGGCTGGGACTTGTTTTCTGTGCCGGCAGTCTGGAGCGCACTGAGACCTATGCCGCAACAATTCTCAAAGCCCAGGAAGATGCCGCGAAGATACTGGAGTTGGCGAGAGAGCAAGCGGAAAGGATCGTCGCGCGAGCTCACCTGCACGTTCATGAACCACAGGTTGCAAACGGACAAGTTCAAGCCGCTTGACGTACTAGGTGACTCTGGCCATTAAACTCCGGGGCGAAGAAATTCGCTGACCCCGGAGTGAATTTATTGGCAAAACGTGTCATTGTTGTCGGCGCTGGAATTATTGGAAGTTCCGTTGCGTGGCATTTGGCGAAGGCTGGTGCTGAGGTAACGGTTCTGGATGCGGCTGAACCCGGCGGCGTTGCCACGCGCAATTCCTGGGCGTGGGTTAACGCAAGCTGGGGAAACCCTGAGCCCTATTTTCGCCTACGCCTTCGCTCCATGCAGGAATGGCAGCGGTTGGACCGGGAAGTGCCGGGACTGTTTGTCGATTGGTGCGGCGGGTTGCTGTGGGATTTGCCGCCGGACAAGCTTGAGCATTATGCGGTCGAGCATGGCTCATGGGGTTATGGTGTTCGCCGGGTTGGTCGTACAGAAGTTTTGAAGCTTGAACCCAACATCAAGAAACCGCCGGACTTTGCGCTCCATGTTGCAGAAGAGGGAAAAGTGGAACCTCTTGAGGCGGCTTTGGCCCTAATCAGGGGTGCGGAGGGCCTGGGTGCCCGTGTCTTGCGGGACTGCCATGTGAAATGGCTTGAGGAAGAGGATGGCCGGGTAACAGGCGTTGCGATTGATGACGGCGTGTTGCACGCGGATGAAGTTGTGGTTGCGGCGGGTGCAGGCGCCACCGCCCTGCTCGCCAGCATCGGTATTTCCATTGAGTTGGACACTCCGCCGGGGCTGCTGGTTTCTTCAAAGCCCATGGGTGAGGTGCTGCGCGGCCTGGTGATGACTCCCGAACTGCATGTACGGCAGACCAGCGAGGGACGGCTGATCGCCGGAACAGACTTTTCGGGTTCAACCCATATTGATGACGTTGAAGGCGCGGCCGCCACACTTTATGGGCAGGTGCAGGAGATGGTGGCGGGTTCAGAAAATGTCGCCATGGATTTCCATACGCTGGGTTACCGGCCGACACCCACTGATGGTTTTCCAATGATCGGGCGTCCGTTCAATCGTGAGGGATTGTATCTGGCAGTGATGCATTCGGGCATTACATTGGCGCCTGCCGTTGGCCTGTTTGCCTGCAATGAGCTGTTGGAAGGCAAGCGGGATAATTTGATCTCACCCTATCATCCTGACCGTCTTGTCAAAGCATCAGACTGAATGATCAGCGTCATTCGCGCACTTGCAATTGGAACGGCTGGCGGCGCTTTGTGTTACGTGGTCGGCATTCCCGCCCCCTGGCTGGCCGGAAGCCTGATTGCAACAATTGCAGCCGTCTATGCGAAGCAAACACTTGACCTGCCAGAGGCTTTGCGAACGCTGGCGTTTATCCTGCTTGGTGTGCAGACTGGAACCGCAGTCAATGCCGACACGCTGGAACGGGCGGTCCGGTGGCCCCTCAGCATTCTGTGTCTTGGCGTCACTGTTGCGCTCATCATTTGGGCCTGCATGCTCTATTATGAGCGCTGGCGCAAATGGGACCGGCCAACTGCCTTGTTTGCAAGCCTTCCGGGTGCGCTATCGCTTGTCATGTTGCTCGCCAACAATTCGAAGGCGGATATGCAGCGTGTCACGATCTCCCAATGTGTACGGCTGTTCTTTCTGATCGCGGCGCTGCCTGCGATGATTTCCTGCATATCACCTGGCCACCTGTTGGGGGCTCCGGTGGAAACGATGGGCAGCGTCGTCGAAATCGCTGTGCTAGTGACAGCTTCTTCGGTGGTCAGCGTTCTGTTTGAGTGGCTGAAAATTCCTGCCGGGCTTATTCTTGGCGCCTCCTTGACAAGCGCTGCGCTGGTTTTAACAGGCGCAGTTCACGGCGCTGCGCCGAACTCCATTCTCATTCCAGCCAATATTGTGCTCGGCGTCATGATTGGCCTGCGCTTCAACGGAATTTCGTTTGCTGAACTGCGCGCGGCATTTAGCGACGGTTTCGCGGGTTTTGCCATAGCAATGCTGATTGCGGTGATTGGCTCTGTTGTGGCGCAAGAGGTGACCGATTTGCCGCTTGCGCTCACCCTGCTGGCGTTTGCGCCGGGTGGCCTTGAGGCCATGACGATCATGGCCTTTGCGCTCAATCTTGATCCGGCCTATGTGGCGGCTCACCAAGTTGCGCGTTATGTTGGCCTTGTGCTCGTGATGCCGGGGGTTACGGCCTATCTGCTTAATCGAGACGTTACACCTACAGATAAATTGCGCGCGGAAGAAGACTGATGGAATACAAGGGCGCGATTGTACTGGGTTTCGTTCTGGCCATGCTGCTGGCAGGGCGGATATACCCCTTTGCACCGGTGATTGGCGGCATCCAGCGCATCTTCAGGAATTTTTCGCTGGCAGCGCTGAATGCGGTTCTCTCCGCTTTTGTGGTCATTCCGGTATCAGCATTTGCTGCGCAATGGGCTTTGGACTGGCGGCCTGTGGTGTGGGGCGGCTGGACAGGGCTGGCCGTTGATGTTGTGGCGCTTGACCTGTGGATCTACTGGTGGCACCGGGCCAACCACGAGATTGCTTTCCTCTGGCGATTTCATGAGGTGCATCACCTGGATGAAACGCTGGACGCGAGTTCTGCGCTGCGGTTTCATTTTGGAGAAGTGTTCCTCTCTTCGCTGGCGCGGGCTGCGGTGATATTTCTTCTCGGCGTGCCGATTGCGAGCGTTGTGGTGTTTGAAACACTTGTCGCGCTGGCTGCCATTTTCCATCATTCAAATGTGCGGCTTCCGCAGGGCATTGAACGCGCCCTGGCTCGTGTCATTGTCACGCCCTCCATCCACTGGGTGCACCACCATGCCAAGCGCAGCGACACGGATTTGAATTATTCGACCTTCTTTTCTATTTGGGATTTTCTGTTCCGGAGCCACAGCATAACCGCGCGAACGGCCGAAATGCAGATAGGCGTTGAAGGACTGCGCGACAGGGGGATTTTTGCCTTGATTTCGCGTCCGTTTTCACGGCGTGGAAAATAGGCTAGTTCTTTTTTGGGAGGCATTTCATGAATTCAGCTACCAGGCCGTTTCGCGAAATAGCTGTTCAGCTTTTGGCCACGGTGATGATTCCCCTGTCGGTAGCCGGAACGGGACTCTACTATACGCGCTGGCAGCAGAACCTGAACGACCTCAAGACCATGATTGATCTGGTCAGCGACCAGAATCCGGAGCGGCGAAAATATGGCGTCGCCATGTTTGAATATCTTTTGAAGAACGACAAGGTGCCGGTGGAATTTGTGGCGGCGCAACTTTCCTATGCGAACTCATCGGCAGACAAGGAATTGCTGCCGCTGATGGAGCAGGCGCTGCTCAAGGCCTCGGCTGAGAATGCGGCCGTCGCCGATACCTTCCGGCTGGCGCTGGAGCGCATGCCGAGCCGGATTTTCGTTCATGCGATGAATGAGAAGCAACGAACTTGCATGACTTTTCTCATGGCCAAGGTGAAGGACACTGATCGAACGAATATTGTCTTGCCGGCGTTTGCGCGGGCTACTTGGAGCGGCGAGGGCCACGAGCTTCGGGCGTTTCGCAGCTCGGACTTGCAGCGGGCCAATGACCTGGCGAAAATACTGATCAATGTTGGTTTGCCGGTCACCGTGAAGGATCTTTCGGCGATTGAAGGGAGCGCTGCGAAGGCGCGCGCCAATACGTTCGAGTTGTGGTTTGGGAAGGCGGCTTTACCGGCGTCCTGCGGAAGCTAGCGCTGCGGGCTCTGGCATCTTTCCTGCAATTGAACCCATAGACTTGCAGATTCGTTAAGATTCCGTTCCGACTTGAGACGGTTTGTGTGAGTAAGGAACAATCACGTGGTGGAGCATGATGATCTGAGCGGCGCGTTGCGCAAGGCCCGTTTGGCAGAAGCGGCCCATCTTGAGGCGGTTCTTGGCGTCCAGGATTTGAAGTCATTGCGGCTGCAAGTGCTCAAGGATGATATCTCGCCCTCTATCGCGGCAACGCCAGACGCGGCCAATTTTTTTGACCTTGTTATAGCGCCGGGTGAGCAACCTCGGCTGTGGATCGATCTCATCTCGTCGGTGGTGATGGAACCAGACTTCCGCACCTATCGCCTGCTGCAAGATAATCAGGGTGGGCGCGAAGTATTGTTCGAAACCTCTGATCGCGCAGAAATGGTTAATTATCTCAAAACCTATCTGGCGCACCGGATGATTGCGCGCGAGCGCAACATCGCGCGGGCTTTGCCGCTGGCCCAATCCGTTCGCGGATTTTCCATGGGAGCCTTGCTATATGCTTGGCTCACGGGCTTCATGCTGGGCGTCCTGGTGCTTCTTGTCGCGGCTATCCTATTGGGAAAGCTGCATTTTTAGATTGCCGCCCAATCGTTACAAATTGCAACACCATTTGATTTCACCTCCCTGCCGGGCCTTGATACTCAGGATGCGGGGCAAAACTGATTCTTCATGTTTGTAGGGTCTACGGTCAAACAAGAATTTCTTGGGGTGCGGTTAATGAGTATTCGGGCAACTAAGCCAAACGCTGAAGCGGCGGTGAGCGAACTGATCCGGACGCCGCGGGCAAATCGTGATCTGGCGCAGAAGCTTGGCGGTTTCAACACGATTGCCGAAGGCTTGGACTACGCAGCGCGCGGTGTCACCGGATTTAACTTCTATTCCGCCAAGGGTTCCTTGCAACATGTGCTGACCTATGGCGAATTGCGCCTTAGCGCGCTTTCCACGGCGCGGAAGCTGGTTTCCGCCGGCTTGAAGCGCGGCGACAGGGTTGCGGTTATCGCTGAAACCGGCCCGGAATTCATGGCTGTGTTTTTTGGCTGCCAATATGCCGGGTTGGTTCCCTGCCCGATGCCATACACCATGTATATTGGCGGCAAGGACGCCTATATTGAGCGCGTGACGGGCATGCTCAAGGCTGCTGCGGCATGCGCTGTCATCACATCAACCGATCTCGAAGGTCATATCCGCAGCGGGGCTGCAGGGGCAGGCGTTGAGAAGGTTTTGACCCATGAGGCGCTGCAGGCGCTGCCCGAGTCACTCACCAAGCTGGAGGCATTTGGGCCAGATGATGTTGCCTATATTCAGTATTCTTCCGGCTCGACGTCTGATCCCAAAGGCGTGCTGATTACGCAATCAGCCATTATGGCGAATACCCAAGGCATTTTGCGGGACGGCTTGCGGGTGACGCCAAAGGACCGGGCGTTTTCCTGGTTGCCGCTTTATCATGACATGGGATTGGTTGGGTTTTGCCTCTCACCCATGATGGGGCAGGTGACGGTCGATTACATTTCCACGCCTTCTTTCGCCAGGCGGCCTGCTCTTTGGCTGCGCCTGATGTCGGAGAACAAGTCGACGGTTTCTTATTCGCCAAGCTTTGGCTATGATTTGGCGGCGCGGCGCATCAATGGCGAAGCCGTCACGCTTGATCTCAGCAACTGGCGCGCCGCCGGCATTGGCGGCGACATGGTGCGGGCCGATGTTCTCAAGCATTTTGGCGACACGCTTTCCGTGGCTGGTTTTAACCAGGAAGCGTTCATGCCGAGCTACGGCATGGCCGAGTTAACTCTCGCGGTTTCGTTCAGCGATGTTTCCAAGCCCATTCGCATTGATACGATCGACAAGGCGGCTTTCAAAAATTCTGGCCGCGCTGTTCCCGCCTCATCATCGCAAGCGCTTGACGCGGTTCGCAGTTTCGTGGTGTGCGGCAGAATTCTGCCAGGCCATGAGATTGTTGTTCGCGATGAATCCGGACTTGCGCTGAAGGACCGCGAGATTGGCCATATCTTCGTGAGGGGGCCGAGCTTGATGTCCGGCTACTATCACAACAGCGCGGCAACTGATGCCGTGATTGCCGCGGATGGCTATCTGGCCACTGGCGACATGGGTTACATGCTTGACGGTGAAATTGTCATCACTGGACGCGCCAAGGATTTGATTCTGCACAATGGCCGCAACATCTGGCCACAGGACATTGAATGGGCGGCCGAGCAGGTTGAACCCCTGAAGTCCGGCGATGTCGCAGCATTCGCAGTCGAGGGCGAGGACGGGGATGATGATGTCGTTGTGCTGGTGCAATGCCGCGCAACCTCTGCAGCGGAAATTGAGAAGCTGCGCCGCGAGGTGTCGGCTGTGGTTCATCACAGCGCCGGGGTCGAGTGCGCCGTCGTTCTGGTGCCGCCGAAGAGCCTGCCGTTCACATCGTCGGGGAAACTTTCACGCGCTGGCGCGAAACAGAAGTATGTTTCCGGCGGGTTCGTGGAAATCGCCGCCAGAGACTTGCTCGCGCATGCGCCTGAATTTTTAGCAGCCGCCCAATAGACGTTGCATGAAGATCGCCCTTACTGGCGCCACAGGTTTTGTTGGCCGAGCGGTCGTTTCTGTGTTGGCCGGTGGTGAACACACTTTGTCGGCTTTGGTCCGTGATGTGGTCGGTGCGAGGCTTCCCAAGGACGTGATGCTGGTACAGGGCGATCTAGGAGATATCGCATCACTAGATCGACTGCTGCGGGATATGGATGTGGTTGTTCATGTCGCCGGCGTGATCAGCGCCGTCAACAGGGCAGGGTATTTTGCCGTGAATGAGCGCGGCGCCCATGCAATTGTCGAGGCGGCGGTGCGCAACGGCGTTAAGCGAGTTGTTCATGTTTCATCGCTGAGCGCGCGGGAGCCGCAGCTTTCATCTTATGGCGCAAGCAAGCTTGCAGGTGAGAAGGCGTTGGAGAGATTTTCGGATGCGATATCCACCGCCATTTTGCGCCCGCCCGCTGTCTATGGTCCCGGTGACAAGGCAACACTGCCACTGCTGAAAGCGCTCACCCAAAGATATGCATTCGTGCCCGGACGCGCGGACGCACGATTTTCATTGATCTATGTGGGTGATCTCGCCCGGGTCATTGCCGAGGCGGCGACGAACAGCGCGACTGGAATTTTCGAGTTGAATGACGGCAGCCCAACTGGCTATGACTGGCGCGAACTTGCGCGTCTCGCCTCGCTGTCCGAACATCAAACCATAAGGCCAGTATTTCTGCCGAAAGCCGCTCTCATGCCGCTCGCCGCGATTGTTGAACTTTTCAGCAGATTGGTCCAAAAACCCGCCATGATTTCCCGCGGCAAGATTTCTGAGCTCTATCATGATGATTGGGTTGCCCGTCTCGGCGGCTGGCCGCTGAAAAATCCCGTTGGGTTTGAAGAGGGTTTTGCCAAAACTGTTGACTGGTATCGGCAAAGCGGTTGGTTGCCCAAGAAGAGAACACCATGACCCAATCCACCATCGATCAAATCTGCAAGTTGCTTGAGCCTTTCAATGCTGAAAGAAAGGCTCTTACGGCTGAGACAGATATTTCGGCTGACCTGAACATTGATTCAGTCGCCGTGATGGATTTTGTGATGGAAGTTGAGGATCATTTTGATATTGAAATACCACTGAATGTGGTTTCTGAGACCCGCAGCATTGGCGATCTTGCCACCGTTGTGGAAGCCCGCACCAGGAAGGTAGTGTTGCCATGATTGACCTATTCGACAAGCACAAGGGTATTGAAGGCCGTTTCGCACGGATGTTGACGCTGGGGGTCAATGCCCTTGGCCTCACGAATGACCGGGTCATCTCTCCTACGCGCGCCATGATCAACGGCCGCGAGACAATTCTGGCAGGCACCAATAACTACATGGGCATCACGCTTGATGCCGACTGCATCAAAGCCGGACAGGATGCGATGGCGGAATTTGGCACGGGCACAACGGGATCGCGCATTGCCAACGGAAGTTATGCCTTGCACGCGCAGCTTGAAGCGGAGCTGGCCAATTTCCTCAAGCGCAAGCATTGCATTGTGTTCACCACGGGCTATCAGGCGAACCTTGGCATGATGTCTGGCCTGGCAGGGCCGAAGGACACCATATTTCTGGATTCGGATTCGCACTCCTCCATATATGATGGCTGCACCTTGTCAGGCGCCAAGCTGGTGCGGTTTCGCCACAATGATGCGGCCGACCTGGACAAGCGCATGGCGCGCTCGGAGGGTGAAGAGGGCGGCAGGCTGGTGGTCATTGAAGGCATATACTCCATGCTGGGGGACCGGGCGCCACTCAAGGATTTTGTCGAACTCAAAAAGAAACATGGCTTTCAGCTCCTGGCCGATGAGGCTCATTCCTTTGGCGTGCTGGGGCCCAATGGCCGCGGCCTTGCCGATGAGGCGGGGCTTGAGCACGAGGTTGATTTTGTCGTTGGCACTTTCTCCAAGAGTGTCGGCGCCATTGGTGGATTTGGCGCGGGCAATCATCCGATGTTCGAAACTTTGCGCTATGCCATGCGACCCTATATGTTCACCGCCTCCTCGTCCCCAGCTTCCGTTGCCACATCAATTGCGGCGGTGCGGAAGCTTGCGGCGGAACCGGAGCGGCGCGACAAGCTCCGGGCCAATTCGGATCGGCTGTTTGAGGGCTTCAAGGCGCTTGGACTGGATATGGGCTGTGATGTCGCAAGCCCGGTGATTGCGGTGAAATGCGCCGACGAGATTTCGACCATCACCATGTGGAATGCGCTGATCGAGGCTGGCGTCTATGTGAACATAGCCTTGCCGCCGGGCACGCCGAACAAGCTGTGCCTGCTCAGATGCTCAGTTTCGGCGGCGCATGACTTTGATGACATCGACAGGATCATTGCGCTGTTTGGCAGGGTAGTTACAGCCAAGGCAGCGGCTTAACGCACGGCGCCTTTGCGCAGGAGAGTTGGCAGCAGGATCAGACCCGCAAAAATGGGGTGACGTTTTTGCCATTGGGTGAGAGTGATTTTTTCACCGGAATGGCGCTCAATTTTCCAGACGAGATAGTCGGCTCCGCCCTGGAAAGTGAAGGCCGCTTTGATGAGCCGCACGACTGACCACAGCTTTCCGATGACGCGGCGGAATGTTTGATTCGCGTGGATCGAAGGCTCGCCGGCCAGCAGGCTGGCTGCCTGCGTGTAGTATTTGGGATAGGCTGAAACAATCTGGGCGGCGCGGCCAGTTTTTTCGGAGCGGAATTCGGTTTTATAGGTCTCGGAAAATCCAGCGGTCCATATGGCCAATGGATCTGTGTCAGGTGTCAGAGGCTTTGCGTTGGCAAAACTAGTGCGCAGGGCTTGCGCGATGGCGGAAACCGTTTCAACGCGGGCTGACTGGTCGCGCGCGTAAATCAAGGCGGCGGGCTGCGAAAAACGGGCCCAGAAATAGGAGTTTCTGTTTTCGCGTTTCATTCGCTTGGCGAAAGTGGACAAGGGCAGGCAAGCATATTTTGCCCGCACCTGTTTTCCGGAAACCAGCATCTCCGCATAATAAACATTGGGCGGGGCGATAGCGCATCCCAAGCGGCTCAGAAAATTGTTGCTGACGCCGCCAAGGCTTTCTGAAAGCACATAGAAATCAGCCAACGTGTCAGCAATGCCCTCGCCGCGCAGACAGGAGCCATAGGCAAGGACTGCGACCGTGCCGGAATGCCTGGCGCGCAGCACGTCCGCCATCGCAGCAAGCTCGCCCGGAACCTTTCGGGCAAGCTCAAGGTTGCAAAATTCCTCGACAGATTTTGGGAACACGTTCATCTATCCACAAATATATGTGAAAAGATGTCCCGTCTCCACTCTCAGCGGCTCGTCGCGTTTGGCGGCAAAAAACTCCCCGTCGATCACGAATCTGCTGGGACAGGAGATCTCCAGGCTTTCGCTTGAAAAGCTCAGGGCTCCCTCCGGCATCTTCCGGTTTTCGCTGCCATACATGATGGGCAGCAGCCAGCGGGGAATGCTGGGAACGGGATAGGGGAAAACCGAGGTCCGGATGGGGGCAGTTTTTCCATGCCAGAATGGCCTGGCGCCGAGGATGAGCTTCTCCAGGGTTGTCGAAAACATCAGAAGCTGCGCACCGGCGCAGCGCTGCGTTCCGCCGCTGGTGATTTCAATGGGGAAGGGACGGTCAAAGCGTGTTTCATCACTGGGGTTGGGCCTGGTGAAAACCGGGCGACTGACGGCAGCCACCAGCGTTGCAAAGGTTGCGAGACTGCCTTTGATGTTGCGGGCGTTTAAGGTCTTCTGGCAATAGAGCGCTGCTTCCGCCGCCGCTCCGGTTCCAAGGAACATGCCATGGCGCGGCCTGTTGTCCAGGGGGTTGACCACGCGAAGCGATGGTCGCTGGCGGAGGCTTGTTGTTTCGAGGTTTTGTATGAAATCGGCTTGGTCGCGCAGCGATCCACGCCGAAAGCCTAAATCAGCCGCTGTCATGTTTGTTGTTCCGTGGGGCAGCAGAGCGAGGCGTGGAACCACTTTGAATGGTCGGCGCTCGGCCAGTTCCGTCTGAACCGCCTGAATCGTGCCGTCGCCGGAACTAATGAAAAGATCGGTCACGCCCTCGCTGGCAAATGCATTCAACGCTTCGGGAAGTTGTTCAAACCTGTTGATTATATGCGTTGAGACATTGGGTGCTATCGCGAGCATGTGTGCCAGCGTCATGCCCTTGCCGCTGGATTTTCCCGCAGCCGGATTGACAAGGAGACCGGCGCGCTTCACGGTTTGGCCATCCATGACGCCAAACTGCCTTTTTCGCGTTTCTCCGCGAAGGCCTGAATCACCTGAACTCCGTGGAGACCCAGACAAATCACGGTCCAAATTGCCACGGCCAGCAACCCCCAGTCGGGTTTGGCGATCAGTGTAAACAGTGTCAAAATCACGAGATTCGGATTTCGCCGGGCAGTGATTTGACGAAACAGCGTATCAATCGGCCGCCAAATGTGAATCTCCAGCCCGAGCCACTTGATGGCGATACCCTCGATCATGCGTTGCAGAACATAGCCACCGACAATTGCCGCTATGACAAGCGTGAAGAACTCGCCACTCCACTGAGTTCCGCTGGCGGCGAGGCCAAGCGCCCAGGCGATGTACCAAAATGGCGGGTGGATGAGGTCCAGGCCGTGGTCGAAAATGTCGCCCCATTTGCCTGATCTCAGCGTGGTGCGGGCAAGCTTGCCGTCGACCGTATCCAGAAATGTCATGGCCCAGGCGGCAATCAAGCCAGGGATGAACTGACCTATGAGAAACGACCAGAACGCGAGCACTGTCATGATCGCAGCCAGTGTTGTCACCATGTTTGGCGTCACACCACGTGGCGCGAGAAACCGGGTGACGTGGAATGCCGGCGTGGGCCAGAGATGCTTGGTTACAATATCCGTGGCGCCTTTGTAGGTGCCCATGAACATGCGCCATTCAACTGCTGGTCGATTTTCAGGCGTGACAATCATCGCGTAAGGCGTTTCGCGTTTGCGCAGGGTTTGCCAAAAATCCATATCGAGCTGGGAAGGAGAGCGGGCGAGAAACTTTGCTGTGCTGGGCGGCTTGCTTCCTTTCAGCATGGCCAGGCCAAGTGCCGCATCCGCGCCGCGCAGATTGACCGCAACAACCTGCTCATTTGCATCGTCGGAGAGCAACAGGAAATTGGGGCGCTTGAGCAATTCGGCGATGAGCGGCTGATCAATCACAGCGTCACCACGCACGAGAATGACAGGGCCATTGCGGGTGACAGCCCTGGCTTCGTCCACAATCTCGGCAAGCCCGGCTTGAGCAAATTGCTTGATAAGTCTTTCTGCCATCGTCAGAGACCAAAGTTTTTGTTCAGACGCATGCACGATGCACAAAGCGGGCCTGAAGTGCACTTCCGCCGGGCGCGCTGGCGCGGTCTGAGGAATGATGGTTTTCGGTCTCTTTTGTGCTGGCCTCCTGGATGGTTTGGATTTTGCTTTTGTCGTCATGCTATACCCGGTCCATGCGCAGGCCGAGGCCAGTTGCCAAGGCTCCAAAACTCAGCACAGGCATCCATGCCGCCATCCAAGGCGACACGAATCCCACTTCACCCATTGTAACGGCAATGCCATCAGTCACGAAAAACAGAAAACCCAGGCCCACGCCCACCGCGAACAGCATTCCTATTCCGCCGCCGCGGCGAAATTTTGTGGCCAACGGAATGCAGAGGGCGATCATGACAAGAGGCGTGAAGAACAGGGATACGCGTTTCTGCAGCCAGGTTTCATAAACCCATGTTGGCCTTATTCCAAATCCGGAATTTTCGATGAAATAGCTGAGATCGCTGACATTCATTTCTTCCGGGTCGCCGGACCGCGCGCCCGCCGCCGCGGGTTTCATGGCGCCAGAATAAACCAGATTATCCAACCGGTTTGGCGGAAGGTTTTCACGGTAGTAAACAATCACATCTTTCATGTTCCAGCGATCGCCTTCGAGGGTCGCTTCCTTTGCAACAATCTGCTCACGCAAGATGCCGTTGGGTTCCCGGCGAAAAATGATGACATCCTCCAGAAATGTTGACTCGGGATTCGAAGAAGCCGCGCGCAGAATGTCAGTTCCGGAGCGCATCCAGATGGGATCCTTTTCGCCGAGTTTCAGTTTCTTTTCTCCGTAGTCGGCCACGCCCCATTCCTTCAGTTGCGGCGCAGCGAACGGGATGGCCTGGTCGGTCAGCAGAAAGTGCAAGCCGCCGGTTATGAAAGCCACCGGCAAGAGCATGGTGACTAGGCGGAACGGCGAAGCTCCCGCCGACCAGATTGGGGAAACCTCATTGCGGTAACTGAGTTCGGTCAAGGTCAAAAGCAGGGCCAGCAACATGCTCATCGGCAGGAATGTGGCAAGGGTGGCCGGGGCGCGGAACAAAATGTACTTGAGCACAATTGTTTCGTTGCCCGCGTCCAGCGCCAGTATTTCCTTGGAATAGGAGACTATTTCGAGGGTGAGCACGAAAATTGAAATGCCGAAGACGATTGCCAGAAACCGCACGATGATCATGCGCGTGAGCATCCATGCGACGATTTTCATGACCGCGCTCCCATGCCCAATCGGCGCACGAGAGGCCGCCACAGACTGTTAACGCGCGCGCCGATGCGATCAACGCCTTCACCTATCCGATCTGGACGCAATGTGAAGCTGGCGACATAGAAACGCCACATCGCAAAAGCTGTGATCAGGCCGAAGGGCAGCCACATGCTCAGCCACGGTGAAAAACCACTGGACTTGGTGGACACCGCGCCTTGTTCGATAATTTCATGGAACGCCACAATCAGCGCCATCGCGATGCCAAAACGATAGCCGCGCTGGCTGCGCTGGCGCCCGATAGAAAAGGGCACGGCGAGCAATGGCAACATGAGGAATGTGACGACATTCACAATCCTCTTGTGAAGCTCCGAGCGCATTGAATTGGGCGTCGCCCCCTGGGGTGGCTGGTCGATCTGGGCAAACAATTCGGGAAGTGTCAGCTCCCGCTCATCTTCACCACGGGGCCTGAACAGCTCGTCGGTGACTTTTCCAAGCGGCGTATCGGTCGTGGCAAATTCGCCGATGCTCGCGTGGGGGATCTCGGTCCCCTTGTCAAGAGTTGGCCAACGCTCAAGTTTCAGCCGATGGCCATTTTCCAGCCGCAGCACTGGCCGCTGCTGGCCTTCAACGGGAATCAGCACCCCGGTTGACGCAGTGAGCGTTTCAAGCCCACTGGGTCCCCGATAGTCAAACAGAAAAATATTGCTGAATGTGCTGGTCGAGCGGTCCAGCCTGTCGAGAATGAATGTCCGTGTTCCTGCCTGCATGAACACGCCCTCTTCCGCGAGATAGAACACTTCGACGTTCTTCACGTCAAACATGACCGATCTGAAGGCATAGCGCGTTTGGGGCTGCAGCCACCCGACAATGAAAAGTGAAACCAGCCCAAGCAACATTGACAAAACAATCACGGGCCGAGCCAACCGGTGCAGGCCGGTTCCAGTCGCCATGATGACATCGATTTCGTTGTCTTTTGAGAGCCTGCTGAAACCGAACAGCAGGCCAAGAAACAGCGCAGCCGGAATAGCCGTTCCAAGATAATGCGGAACGAGATAGGCCAGCAACTCGAAAACCACGCTAAAGGAGTTTTTCTTGCCGAGAGTTGTGTCAAGCAAACGCACCAGTCGTTCGGCCAGCAGCATCAGCAGGCCAATCGTCATGGCGGCGGCCAAGGGCTTGGCAACTTGCTTCAGGACATAGCGGTCAATAACCGTCAACACAGGGCTATGATTTTCCAGACAGACGCAACTGCAGGTTCCATAACAGGTTTTTTTGAACCATGTCAGGTAGTTTGGGGGCTGACTTGAGGTCAGGAGGACCGGGCCAACCGGTGTCGGCAAACTCGATGTCATCAAAATGCTGGGGTTTATCGTAGCGCGGGATGACATGCATGTGAACGTGGGGATCAACCATCATCAGCATGAGGTAATTGATTTTAGCATAAGCATTGAAGCGCTGCAGGCTGCGTTCAATTTCATTGATCACGACCGCGAGTTCGGTGAATGCCGCGGCTGGCAAATCTGAAAAAGCGGTGGCTTCAGACTTTGCCGCCAAGACAAGGCTTGCCAGCGTCACCTGTTGGGGACGAAGCAGAAGGCACCAATGATCATATTCCTTGACGAGACTATCGGGATAACCAAATTTTTGCAGCGTGGCATTCATGCCCCGCAACTTACTCCAAAGAGGGATCACGAAGGAAGCGTGAACTGGTTTTTTGTGACTATTCCGCCGGATTTGGGCTGCCAGGCGCGGATTGTGACATTCGTCTGCCACTTTCCGCTGTTTCGGCTTATTTCATAATGGTTCCATGCTGCCGGCTCATGATCCCCGTCGCCATTTGTTGAAGCTGAGGGCACGCCAAAAACGGGGACTTTTCCAGAGGAAGATTCCAACATTGTCAGCATCTCGCGGTGGTTGTGGCCGTGGAGGACAAGTTCAGCGCCTTCGGTCACGAGCACGCTGCGCAGGGCTGCGGCATCGCTCAGAGCTTTACGCGGAGGTGAAAGACCCGGCAATGGCGGATGATGGATCATCACGGCGCGGTAGTAGCCCTTCTCCCTTAGGATTTGCAGCAGCTTCGCCAGCGCATCCAGCTGTTGAAGCCCTAGCTTGCCACCGGCTTTGATCAAGGATTGGGGTTGGGCCGAACTCAAACCGATCAGCGCCACATTGCGCCGCAGCCTGACATAGGGAAAAGGCGCTGCTATATGGGCGGATGAGACTGTTCCGCCGATTTCCATTTCACCCGCCATGTAGGGCGCCAAATGGACAAGGCCGCGTTCCCAGCGCACTCGAACATAAGCGTCGTGGTTTCCGGGCACGAATGAAATCCAGGCTGGGTCGCCGAAGCTCCTCAGCCAGTTTGCCGCTCGCGGGAATTCGACCAGGGCCGCGATGTTTACAAGGTCGCCTGTCAGCGCCACATGGTCTGGCGCCGAGGCCTTGATATCCGCAATGATCCTGGCGACTATGGAAGGATCATGAAATCGCTTGCGTTTGAAGTGCCAGGAGAGGCTTCCAACGATGCGTTTTGGCGCGAAGTTCCTCCATGCCGCAGACGGCGGCAAGGGGCCTAAATGGACGTCCGACAGATGGGCGAGGGTAAGAGGCAAGCCGTGCTTCCGTTGACTTCTCGTGAATTGAGTGCGAATGAGCGGTTCTACTTACTCTCCTCTTTGACATGGATTCAAGCATCGTGCGCGTCGTCATTCTCGCAGCAGGCCAAGGCAAGCGGCTTTTGCCCCTCACTTCGGAAGTTCCAAAGGCTCTCCTGGATATCGGGGGCAAAACCCTGGTCGAACGCCAGGTTGAGGCGTTCGCGACCCAGGGCATCAAGGAATTCACGGTTGTCATTGGCTATGCCGCGGCGCGGATGGAAGAGGCGCTGGCAAAAATCGCCGCCCGGCTGAATGTAAGAATTGCGACTGTTTTCAACCCATTCTACGCCGTGGCCGACAATCTCGCGAGTTGCTGGATGGCGCGCGCCGCAATGACGGGTGACTTCATTCAAGTGAATGGCGACAACGTGTTTCGCGGCGACATGGTCGAAACACTGCTGGGCGCTCCATCGGCGCCTGTGAGCGTGGCGGTCAATTTGAAGCAGAGCTACGATTCGGATGACATGAAGGTTATTCTTGATCGCGGCCGCCTGACGGAAATTGGCAAGACTTTGCCAGTCGAGGCGGTGGATGCGGAGGCTATTGGTTTTTACGTGTTCAGGGATGGCGGAGGCAAAGCCTATGTCGAAATTCTTGACCAGGCAATGCGGGATCCGCATGCGCTGAAACAATGGTTCCCTTCGGCGATCGGCTCGCTGGCCAAGAAAATGGAAGTCCGCACAATTCCGATTGGCGGCATCAAATGGTGCGAAGTGGACTTTCCTGTGGACCTGCAGCAGGCGCGACAGCTGACGGCTAGCTGGTAAAATTCAGATCTGGGGAAGGCGCTGGCGACGCTGGCAAATTCCTGTGACAGCAACAACAGGCCCCATTGCCCCATTATCAAGTCACTCAAAGGGGCGTTCGGCTTCTTAGAATGGTTTCGGCAAGGTCAAGGTCAGCGGGCTTGTCCACGTCTATCGCCGCCTCGGCGAAGGGCATGAGGATTGGTTTTGCGATGAGACCCAGGCGCTTTGAGACGAGCGCGAACACATCATCCAATGACATGGTTCCGAGTAAAAACCGCATGAGCGCCAAGGGACCGAATGCGGCCACCAGACGCCAGGGTTTTTTACGGACGGCTTCGAGATATTGCCACTGTTCCAGTATGCGCAATCCTTTTCCGGTGTGAACGGCGAAAATGTTGCAGCCGGATACGCGGTCCTGCTTGAACTTGAAAAACGTCCGGATGGACTGCGGGTAGGTTTTGAGGATGACTTCGGCGCGGGCCAGCCCGGCGGAAAAATCGGCGTTGCCCAATTCCGCTTGACTGCAGAAATAGTCCACCATTTCAGGCGTCAGCAGCGCGTGGTCGGCCGTTGTCAGCAGGATAGGATAGGCCGGGTTTTTTTCGATCGCATGAAAGGCCGAGAGGGGGGCGGAATTTTTGGACGGGACAATTGCGATGTTTTTGGTTTCCTTCCCAAGCACCGCTCCGACGACCTCGGGGGCTTCAATGGAAATTGAGATGTTCCTGATCGATTTCGCGGCACGGAGAGCCATGACAACACGCTTCAGCATTGGCACATTGTTGACTGGCAAGGCGCATTTGTGGGTGACACCATAGGCCTTGGCCATGGGATCATCCGGCCCGCGGCCCGCGGCCAAAACAATCGCCGTCCAGGGTTTTGGCACTACAGCGCCTTTTCGTAAATGCGATAAGTTTTATAGGGCCTGGCGCCCAGCGCCTCGATAATGTGGCGCACGGGTAAATTGTCCTCCAATATCCATGACAATTCGCCGCTATCGGTGCCACGCGAGATGTGGTAGCGGCGCACGGTTTCGATGACCGACAGCGCCAGGGATGATCCAGTGAGAGTGCCCTGAAATTCCTTGCGCACACCCATGAGCGGCATGCGCACGGAATTTGGCGCGCGGCCAAACAGGTTCCAGGCAAGTCTGGCCCAGCCAAAGGGCATGAGCTTGCCGTTTAATCCGCTGATCCATTCGTTAAGGTTTGGCAAGGTTACAGCCATGGCGGCGGGCTCGCCTTTGTAAGATGCGATGGCGATGTATTCCTTCTTCACCAGCATTTTCAGATTGTTGCCGAGCATTCTGATTTCCTCCGCGGTGAACGGAATGTAACCCCAGTTGTCCGACCATGCATCGTTGAAAATGGACATGATAACATTCAAGTCACGGTCCAAATGCTTCTTGTCCAACGGGCGCACCTCAATATGCGGCGACTTCATCGCCCTTTCATAGGCCACGGCAAGCGCGCGCGGCAGCGTGTTCTTGCCGTCATAATGGTAGGCGATAATGTCCTTGGCCTTGGTGAAGCCTGCTTCTTCTATTCTTGCTGCGTAATAGGGCAAGGCGTGCCCCATCATCATGTTGGGCGGAGTATCGAAACCCTTGATGAGAAGCCCGGTTTCATCATTGATCGAAAAACTGAAGGGGCCCCGCACATGTTTCATGCCACGTGCAAGCAACCAGGACTTCGCCGATTTGAAAAGCGCTGCGAAGACATCCGGGTCGTCCGGGGCTTCGAGAAACCCGAACTGGCCAGTGGCGTCCCGATAGCGTTCGAGATGAAGCTGGTCGATCTGGGCTGAAATGCGGCCCACCGGCCTGCCATCGATTTCGGCCAGAAAGAGTTGAGTTTCCGCGTGCCGGAAGTAGGGGTTTTTCTTAGGGTCAAGGTGTTCAAAACGCTCGAGATAAAGGGGTGCCACCCAATTTGAATCTTTCCCGTAAAGCCCGTGGGGCACATCGAGAAATATCCGCTTGTCCGGCTTTGAAAGCACCGGGCGGACCGTTACGGAACGGCTCATTTCCGGGTTGCCCTGGGCTTGGGATTGCGGACATGGCCGTTCGCCACCGTATAAAGATTGTCGGCGATTTTTGTCCACGCCGGCCTGTGGGTGATGGCCACAATTGTGTAACGCCCGCGCAGCCTTGCGATGTTGTTGACAATTTCGGCTTCGGTGTGTGGATCGAGCGCGCTGGTCACTTCATCCAGGATCAGGATGCGCGGGTTGGTGACAAGCGCGCGCGCCAGGGCGATGCGCTGGCGCTGGCCGCCTGAAAGCTTGCCGCCCATTTCGCCCACATCGGTTTCAATGCCCGCTGGCAACGCATCAATGAAGTCCCTGGCGCCAGCCTGATCGAGAGCCGCTAAAACCGCTTCCGTTGAAGTGTCAGGATTTGACAGGCGGATGTTTTCACGAATTGTATCGTGAAACAGAACTAGTTCCTGGGGCACATAGCCAATGCTTTGCCGCCAGGCCTTGATGTCGATGGCGCTGATGTCCTTGCCACCGATCAGAATCTCGCCCTTCTGGGGTGTGTTCAAGCCGATCAGCAAATCAATGAGCGTGGTCTTGCCGGAACCCGATGGCCCTTGAAGCACGGTGATCTGGTTTGCCGGAATATCAAACGTCGCATTTTCGATGACAGCGGTGTTTCCGTGGGCAAAGGTCACATTCACGAACTTGCATCCCGCGCCCAATTTGGGCGGCAAAGTTCCGGAGTGAATTTCGCGATGGGCCTCCGCCTTTGCGATGAGCTCCTGGGTCCGGACATAGGCGCTTTCAATGATGACGGCTGTTTGCAGCTGTTTCTGCAGTTTGGTGAGATTTGAGATTATCTGGAAGAACACTATGCCAGTGATCATCAGCTCGGGCAGCGTCTTGTCGAGAACACTATGGGCTGCGTAGATCATGCTGCCCGCCAAAATTGCGATGAGCGCATCGCTGCCCTGTATCACACCCTGCTTGCTGAACTGGATTGTAATCAGATTGCGTTTGATACGCTTCAACAACCCGGACAGGCCCAGCACCAAAGTTCCGTAACGATCCATGGATTTGAGCGCTTTGATGTTGTTGAGCATGTCAACCATGTCAATCGTGAGGCTGGACACGCGGTCGGTCTGTTTGTAGGCGGAGCTTCTGGAAATGCGAATGAGTTTTCGCATCGCAAGCACCATGACAGCAGCGGCAATACTGCCGAGAATGGCGACACGCCAGTCAATGAAAATTGCAATTGCAATGTAACCTGCGACCTGAATGAGGCCAGCGACAACAGTTGCAGAATATTGGTAAGCATCGCCCGCGCGGGTTGCATCGTTGCTGATGGCATTGGCGAATTTTCCGCCACTCTGGTCGGTGTAGAAACTCCAACGGGCATCAAAGATGGCGCGTATCAACCTGCGGCGCAGATTTATGGCAACGCGGGCGCCGGAAATGCCAGCATAGGAGAGTGCGGCAAAGGCGAGCGCGGCTTTTGTCACCATCAGGCCGACGACGATGAGAATGAGATTGCCGAGGCTGGGCGTAATGCCGATGCTCTCGATCATTGATTTGATGGTCCCGCTGGCGCCATTCGCGCCAGCCGTGTCGCTGACGATCGAACTCGCGGTGGGCAGCAGGGTTCCGATGCTGCCGGCCTCGGCGAGGCTTGCCAATAGCAGGCAGATCAAGACCAGCCAGGGCCTGGTTCCTTCGGCTCTGAAAAAGATTCGGAGAATTTGCTTCATGAGGGCTGAGCATTATAGGGTTGGGTTCACAAACTCAAGCTTGGCCCGCCTTCAGCAAAAGACTAGTGATTCACCATGACTTTATTTCGAATTCTTGCAAATCTTGTGCTGCAACCCTGGCATCGCCAAATGCGGGGACTGACGCTGGGAACGCGAACTGCTGTGCTGGATGGCCAAAATCAAGTCTTGCTGGTCAGGCATTCCTATGCCAGCGGATGGTTCCTGCCGGGTGGTGGCGTTGAGCGCGGCGAAACGATTTATCAATCGGCAGTTCGGGAGATCCAGGAGGAGGCGGGTGTTGTTGCTGCTGCCGACCCGGTGCTGAAGGGCATTTGCCTGAATGATCCGCAGTTTCCGGGAGATCATATCGCTATTCTTGTTTTACGCCACTTCACGCGCACGCCGTGGCGACCAAATCTTGAAATCTCAGCGGCAGAGTTTTTTGAACTGGATGCATTGCCTGATGGCACGAGCGCGGGGACGCGGCGCAGATTGCAGGAAATTTCCTCCAACCAGCCAACCGCCGCCTATTGGTAAGCTCTTGACCGCATGACTTTGGCCATGTATGCGCGGTTTCATGAACAACGTGGTTTCCATATCCCTGCGACGACGGGCCAGCTCATTTTTGCTCGCTTAACTCGCTGTTGACCAATATGGAAACCCATTGCCATGACCGCCTCATTCCTCGTTGAAAATACGAAACCAACTGATTTTCCCCTCATAGATCAAATGCTGGATGCTTCTTTTGGCATCGATAGGCGCGTGAAGACGTCCTATCGTTTGCGCGAGGGCAGTCTCGCTGCTGCAAACCTTTCGCTGGTGGTGCGCGACATTGACGTATGGCTTGCGGGGTCGATAAGTTTTTGGCCCGTGGTGATCGGCAACAACGGCCAGTGGGCCCTACTGCTTGGGCCCTTGGTTGTGCATCCGCTACGGCAGAATATTGGCGTGGGCCGGGCCCTCATGCAGGAGGGGTTGGCGCGCGCCAAAGCCCAAGGGCAAAGGCTGGTCATTCTCGTCGGCGATGCGCCCTATTATGAACGGGTTGGATTCAGGACATTGCCGGAAGGGCAGCTCACGCTTCCAGGTCCCGTCGATCCCCATCGGTTCATGTATCTGGAACTTGCTGAAGGCGCCCTTGCTGAAGCGCGGGGTCTGGTGCTGCCGCCGCACCGTTACCGGGAAATATCAGCGGCCTTCCCGCGTCCACATGAGGCACACCCCCAGGAGCAGCGCGCCAAGGGCTAGCAGAGACGCAAAGAGCGGAAATTCGTTGACCGCGGTCACGCGGTAGGCGTTGTTGGCCTTGAGGCCAAGCCAGCCGGAGCCCGCCATGTTGCGGCCAGCGGAAACCTTGATCAGGCGCGGCATGCCATCTTCCAGCCATGCCATGCCGCCGCCGGTCGCGGCGGCGACGGGGGCAAGTTTTGCCGCGGTTGCGAGAACGTCCTGCGCCTCGCGGGCGTCGGCGCTTGACGCGGCGGCAACGGCTTCCAGCTTGCCATCGTTCAGGCGGTGCATGCCAGCTTGCGAAACTTTCATGCTGCCCTGCCAGAGTCCCGGTGATTTTTCAGTGAGTGCCACTATTTCAGTTGCGCCAGAGGGAAGGGTGATGGTCACGGGTTCCGCCTTCTCGGCCATGGTGCGGCGCTCAATGGCCAGGTCGCGTCCCGCTTGCTTGCCGCTGAGGGCCTCCTCTTCAAGTTCGGGTTCTTTCATCAACCAATGGGCCAAGCGCCGCAGCAATTCTATTTGCGGGCCGCCGCCATCATAGCCCCGGGCCCAGAGCCAACTCTGATCGGAGAGCAATTGGGCAGCCCGGCCTTCACCCTTGCGCGACAGAACCAGCAGGGGCTTGTCATCGAGGCCTGACATCAGGGTATCAATTTCCGGGGCTGTGGTTTCGACAGTGCGGAACCATTTGCCCCAGGTTGGCTCGGCGGTTTCACCGCCGGTCAGGTTGCCCGTGACGGGATGCCGGTGACCATAGGTCGTAACCTTCGGGCGAAAGGCGCCATCGAGAATCGCGCCGGTTGGCGAGGCCGCCAGAACACTGGCCATGGGCGTGCTGTAGAGGCCGTCGAAGGCCGCGAATTCCGGCCCTGCGGCAACCAACAGCGCACCGCCTTCTTCCACATAACTGGCTATTTGCATGATGTAAGTTTCCGGCAATACGGCTTCCCGGTGATAGCGATCGAAGATCACCAGATCGAATTCCTTGATCTTGTCGATGAACAATTCGCGGGTTGGGAAAGCGATGAGCGCCAATTCGTTGATGGGGGTGCCATCCTGCTTGTCCTGGGGCCGCAGGATTGTGAAGTGCACGAGATCGACGGAGGCATCGGCCTTCAGGAGATCGCGCCAGGTGCGTTCGCCAGGGTGGGGTTCGCCGGAGACAAGCAGCACGCGGAGCCGGTCCCTGATGCCTTCAACCACGGCGAGGGCGCGGTTGTTTTCGGCAGAGATTTCATCGGGCATCGGGGCGGCTTGAATTTCGATAATGTTTTGCCCGCCATGATCCAGGGTGACGGGCAGCTCGGTGCTGGCGCCGGGTGTCACGGTGAAAGCCTGCGGCGCGCCCGTGCCCAGCCGCACGCTCACTTCAACCGGACTGCCGTCTCCGCCCGCGTCTTCCACCCGGAAGCGAAGGGATTGCTCCTTGCCGACGATGCCGAAACGCGGGGCCTGTTCGATCACCACGCGGCGATCGCGCTCGGATTTCTTGCCGGTGAGCAGGCTGTGGAGCGGGCCGTTGATGCCACTCCTGCCGGGATCGGCGGGCAGGTCATGCACCTGTCCGTCGGTCACCAGAATGGCGCCGGCGAACCTTTCAGGCGGAATATCTGCAAGCGCGCGGTTAAGGGCGGTAAACAGCCTGGTGCCGTCTTCTTCGGGGTTCGATCCGGATTGCACGGTGACAAATCGCATCTCGGTCGCGGGCATGGTGGTTGCCGCTGCTCTGAGCGCCGCCTCGGCGGCATCAGCCTGTTTGAGCCTCTCGCCATGGTTCTGGCTCTGGCTGCGGTCAATAACCGCGACGGCGATGTCCTTGATGGGCTCGCGCTCTTCCTGGCGGAAGGTTGGGTTGGTGAGGCTGGCAAGCAGTAGGGCTAGGCTTATGGCGCGCAGCCACCAGCCACGGGCGCGGGCGAGCGCTGCGACCGCCACCAAGACAAATCCTAGTACGCCCAGAACCAGCAGCCAGATCATTGGCAGAAATGGCTCATAGGAAACTGCGAAGTTCATTGACCAAGCCTTTCGAGGAGGGCTGGAATATGCACCTGGTCGGCCTTGTAGTTTCCGGTCAGCGAGTACATCACAATGTTGATGCCGGTGCGGAAGGCCATTTCGCGCTGGCGGTCAATGCCGGGAATGACGGCGTAAAGCGGATTACCGTTGCCATCAAGCGCCCAGGCGGCGGCGTAGTCATTGGCGCCGATGATGATGGCGCTCACGCCATCGCCATTGCTGGAGCTGGCGGCCTGATTATCGCCACGCTCAACCCACAGCTGGCCCGCCGCATAGCGCCCGGGGAACTCCCGCATGAGGTAAAATGCCTTGGTGAGAACATGGGAATCGGGCACGGGTTCCAGCGGCGGAATGTCAAGTTTTTCCAGCATGCGCTGGAGCGCGTGGGTTGAGGCTGAAGGACCGCCGCTGAGACTCTCAAAGCCGATCGCGTCATCGCGAAGGTCAAAGAAAATGGTGCCGCCGTTTTTCATATAGGCGTCCATCTTGGCGACAGCGGCGGGTGAAGGCAGCGGCGCCTCGGCGAGGACCGGCCAATAGAGCAGGGGGAAAAACACGATTTCGTCGCGCTCGATGTTGACGCCCATAGGCGCGCCGGGGCTCACCGAGGTGCGGTCATTGAGAATGAGGCTCAATCCCGCCAGCCCTTGCTCGCTGATTTCATCCACCGTCGCATCGCCAGTGATGACATAGGCGAGCCGCATTTCCTGGGTGGCCTTAAGCGCGAAATCATCGACGGCTTGCGCCGTCGCTGGCTCGGGGACATGGAGCAGGATAACAAATGCGGCTGTGATCCCACGCAGGCGATGCCAGCCGCCGCCCAGATAGAGCGCTGCGACAGTATCGGCGAGAAATAGGAGAAACGCGAGCGTGAACAGGATGGGTGCCAGGGCCTGGCGTTGCTGGGGGGCGAAGCTTCGCAGCGTTACGCCGCCTGGCAACTGGGTGATTGCGGTCATGGCGAATGTATCCGGCAGCACATTGATGGCGCGTTCGGCGGCGCCTCTGCTGTAAAGGCCCGCTGGCGTCTGGGGAGTGGCTTTGGCCCTTTCGATGTCGGCGGGCGAGATTGGCTTTGTGTCAGGCAGGCTCTGCATGAATTCGCCGGTTCCCGCCAATGCCAGGCGCGGGCTGAAAGCAGTCGCGCGCTCCTCCGGCGTTGCGCCTCCCACGGCCGCAACGCCGCCAGCGCCCGGCGCCAGGTCAGTCACGCGGCGCAACATTTCCACGAACAGGCCGGAAAGCGGCAGGTTTGACCAATCGGCGTTGGCGGTCACATGGAACAGCACAATCAGGCCCTTGCCCTGTTTGCCGGCGGTGACCAGTGGCGTCCCATCGGCCAGGCTGGCCCAGACCCGATCTGGCAGCTTGTTATCTGGTTCGGCCAAAACCTGGCGCGAGACTGTAACGTCGCCATCTGGCGCAAGCCCGGCAAACGGACTGTTTTCGGGAAATTCCTGCAAGCCTTGTGGTGTCTCCCAGCTCAATGCTGATCCCAACGTGCGGCCGCCTTCGCGCAGTGTCACAGGCACCAGCTCATCTTGGGCGGACGCAAACCGGGGGCCGGCGAAGCGCAGCAATACACCGCCGCGTTCGAGCCAGGATTTGACGCGGCGCGCATCGTCTTCCGGAATCACGCCGATATCAGCCAGAACCAGCATGGAAAGACCCGCATCAAGCAGGCCTTGCAGTTCTGTCGAGTTTTCTGGTTCGCTGATCTCGGCATAGGGCCCGATGGCATTGGACACATAATAGAGCGGCGCCAGCAAGGGTTGCGCGTCCTCGAGGGAATTGCCGGACAGCAGGGCTATCGCCTTGCGCCGCCAGCGATCATCGATCAGGTAGGTCGCCGCCGCATTGCGCTCGTCTTCAATCTGCAGGCGTTGCACCTTGTTGCGAAGCTCAATAGGCAAATCCAGTGTTGTGTCCGCCTGTGCCGAGTTCGCCGCAAAGTCCATCTTGAAATCGGCGATGCTTTGGCCGTTTGCTGCCAGCGCTTTTATGCTGACTTGGCGCGGCGGCGTGGCGGCGGTGCGCAGGATGTGGACTTTGAACTGGCCATTTTCCACTGTGGGCGGCGCAAAGGCCAGGGGAAGCTTTGCAGCATCCGGCAGGACAACTTCCACGGTGGCGCCGCCATTGGCAAGACCCGTCAAGCCCTCGCCAAAAGTTGTGGCGCTGCCTTGCTCCATGCCATCACTGATCCAAATGACATGCAAGGCGGCGGCATTGCCAAAACCGGTTTTGAGCCGGGCCAACAGGCCAGCACGGTCAGGTCCAAGCGCCTTGGGATCCAGCGCCGCGATTTGCTTCAACGCGTCGTCGGCATTTCTTGGCGCAATTTCAGATGGGCGGGAGGAAGGCGCTGAAGTCGCGATGCTGATCGCCAGGTTCTGGGCTCTGGCGCCATCAATGATCTCGCGCTTGATTGCGCTGCTTTGGTCCCAATTTCTGGCTGCGGCCCAAGTGTCGTCGATGACCAGCAGGATTGGGGAATTGTTCGTGGCCGCTGTTTGGTTGGGGGCATAGAAAGGATGTGACACGCCCAGAATGATCAGCGCGGCGACAGCCAGGCGAAGCAGCATGAGCCACCAGGGCGTTTTGTCGGGCTGTTCCTTTTTATTCACCAGCTCAAGCAGGATTCTGATCGGCGGAAACCTGATGGTCTGGGGTTTTGGCGGCGTGAAACGCAGCAGCCACCAGATGACTGGCAGCAAAGCAAGCGCCGCCAGGGCGACCGGCGTCGTGAATATGAGCGACTGGAGGAACGCCGTCATCGGCGTTTTCCAATCAGGCCATGCAGCGCCATCAGGAGCTGGGCTGGTGATCTATCAGTGTGGTGGACCGTGAAGCTCCATTGCAGGCGGTGCGCGAGGCTCCGCACCGCCTCGCGGTGGGCCTTGAATCTTTCGATATATTCCTCGCGGATCGTTTCGGTTTTGCCCGCCAGGAATTTCAACGGCCCGGCCATATCGTGGAATTCGACACGGCCCGCGTAGGGCAGCGCCTCTTCGGCGGGATCGACGATCTGCACGATGTGGCCCGAAACGCCATGCTGGGCAAGGGCGCGCACGGTTGTCGCGATATCGTCTGGCTTGTCAAGGAAATCGCTGAGCAACACGGTGCTTGAGTTTTTCTGCAGGTGATGGGCAGGCGGCAAGCTTGGCCCTTCATTTTGCAACAGCCAATTGGCCATGGGAACAAGGGCGCCCCTGGCATGCCCAGCCCGGTTTGGACTTCCGAGAATTCCGACCCGTTCATGGGCGCGCAGTGAAAGTGTCGCCAGGGCAAGGGTTATGAGATAGGCGCGGTCACGCTTGGTGACGCCAGAAAGATGCGATTTGAAATCCATGGAACTGGCGGGATTGGCCCATAGCCAAATGGTGTTGGCGGCCTCCCATTCGTTCTCGCGGATGTAGACATGGGCGGAGCGGGCTGATTTTCGCCAGTCAATGCGCTGGGTTGAATCGCCAAAGCTATAGGGCCGGTATTGCCAGAAGCTTTCGCCGGGGCCGGCGCGTTTGCGGCCATGGATGCCAAGGATCACAGTTGCCGCAATGCGCTGGGCTTCCACCAGAAGGGGAGGAAGGGCGCGCGAAGCCGCATCGGCGCGGTCATTCAGAACCAGCGCTGGATTGGCCTTCAATGCATTTCTTGCGCTCATCAATTCAGCAGGTTTTTTTGCCGTTCAATTGTCGCCTCAATTGTTTCGCCTTCAGCGCGGGCGGTGAAATTCAGCGCCATGCGGTGTTTGAAAACGGGTGCCAAGAGCGCCGCCACATCATCTATCGACGGGCTTAACCGGCCCTGCAGCAGCGCGCGGGCCCTTATTCCAAGCATGAGGGCCTGGCTGGCGCGGGGGCTTGGGCCCCAAGCCACGCTCTTGTTGATTTCTGCATTCGCATCCTCGCCCGGCCTTGCGGAGCGGACAACGCGCAGGATCGCATCGGTCACCTGTTCGCCCACGGGAATGAGCCGGGTGAGGCGCTGGGCGCCCAGAAGCTCAGCAACGCTCAATACTTTTGCCGCGCTTTCATCGTCGCTTCCTGTGGTCGCATAAAGCATGCGGCGCTCGGCTTCGAGAGACGGGTAAGGCACATCGATTTCAAACATGAAGCGATCAAGCTGGGCCTCAGGCAGCGGATAGGTGCCTTCCTGCTCAATGGGGTTTTGGGTCGCCAGCACGTGGAATGGCCGGGGCAGGTCATGACGCACGCCCGCCACCGTTACGTGATGCTCTTGCATGGCCTGCAGCAATGCTGACTGTGTGCGGGGGCTGGCGCGGTTGATTTCGTCGGCCATCAAGAGCTGGCAGAACACCGGGCCTTCGACGAAGCGAAATTGGCGGCGGCCTTTTTCGGTTTCGTCAAGCACTTCCGAACCCAGGATATCGGCTGGCATCAAATCAGGGGTGAACTGCACGCGCTTTTCATTGAGGCCAAGAACGCTGCCCAAGGTGGTGGCCAGCTTGGTTTTGGCGAGGCCAGGCGCGCCCACCAGCAGCGCGTGGCCGCCTGCCAGAATGGCGGTCAGGGCCAGTTCCACCACTTCATTTTGCCCGAAGATCACTTTGCCAATTTCAACCCGCACTTTTTCGAGGCGCTCGCCGGTGGCTTCGAGATCTTTGAGAATTTCCTTGTTTGCCGATTTGATGCTTGCCATGGATTCCACTAAGCTTTGTTGCGATTTGCCATCCTCGTGAACGAGAGTGGCATAATAAAGACGACTCATAGCAGATTTGGGCATGAAAAAGATGACGATAGTTAGGGATGCCAGCAATCCGCTGAAAGGGTTGAAGGAGGCGACAGCTGGCGGCAAGGGCCATCCGCCAGTCCACCTGTGGAACCCGCCCTTTTGCGGCGATATCGATATGCGGATCGCGCAGGATGGCACATGGTTTTACATGAATTCGCCGATAGGGCGAAAGCCGCTGTTCAAGCTTTTTGCCTCGGTTTTGCGTCAGGATGAGGATGGCAAGTATTACCTCGTAACCCCTGTGGAAAAATGCGGCATCCGCGTCGATGATGCGCCTTTTCTGGCCATTCGGATGAACACGGAAGGCGAGGGGCGTTCGCAAATCATCAAGTTTGAGACAAATGTCGATGATGAGGTGCGAGTGGACGCCGACCATCCCTTGCGGTTTGAAACTGAAATGGGCACGGCTGGATTGAAGCCCTATGTGCTGATGCGCGGCAGGCTTGAGGCCCTGGTGTCGCGCGCCTTGTTTTATGATCTGGTGGCCAAGGGCACAGTTGAGGAGGAGTGGTTCGGCGTGTGGTCCTCGAGCCAGTTTTTTCCCATGCAGAAAGCCTCTGAAATTGATTTTTGATGAGGCGGATGTCCGGGCGCGGGCTGGCTTGGGATTGCTGCGCGAGCCGCCGCTCGCCCCGGTGCGTGGCGATGACGACATGAATGCGGCGGCCCCGATGATTCCAGCGGGCGTCGCGCCAAAGCCTGCGGCTGTCCTGGTGCCGCTGGTGCTGCGCGAATCCGGGGTCACGGTTTTGCTGACGCAGCGCCCGGATCACATGTCATCCCATGCGGGGCAGGTGGCCTTCCCCGGGGGGCGCGTCGATGACACGGACGCAGGCGTGGTTGACGCCGCACTTCGCGAAGCGGAGGAAGAAACTGGCCTGCATCGTTCCTTTGTCGAGCTGATCGGCTTTCTCGACAAATACATGACGGTGACCGCCTATCATATTGTGCCGGTGGTCGCTTTGGTGCGTCCGGGTTTTACAATCACGCCGCAGGAGAGCGAAGTTTCCGCGGTCTTTGAAGTCCCGCTCAGTTTCCTGATGTCGCCGGAAAACCACGAGACGCATTCGCGCGAGTGGCAGGGGAAAACGCGATACTACTATGCTATGCCTTGGCGGGAGCGGTATATCTGGGGAGCGACGGCTGGCATGATCCGCAATCTTTATGACAGGCTTTACGCATGACGAAGCTTCCCTCATTGGCGCGGGCGCGCTGGCTGAACGAGCCTTCGCTGCAGCGGGCCTTTGCTGTCGTTGCTGAAGCCAGCGGAGAAGCCCGTGTCGCGGGCGGCGCGGTTCGCAATGCGCTTTTGAAAATTCCTGTGGGCGACATTGATTTGGCCACAACACTTGACCCCCAGAGGATTGTGGAGATATTCAAGGCTGCGGGTTACGGCGTTCATCCCCTGGGAATTGAGCACGGAACTGTCATGGTGGTGATCAACCACCACACCTATGAAATCACAACCCTCCGGCGCGATGTTGAAACCGACGGCAGGCGGGCTGTCGTGTCATTCACCGACAACTGGGCGGAAGACGCCAGGCGGCGCGACTTCACGATGAACGCGCTGTATTGCGATGCGCGCGGAAAAATCCACGACTACGCCAATGGCTATGCGGATATTCTCAGCAACAGAATCACCTTCGTTGGCAATCCGGCGGCCCGCATCAAGGAAGACTATCTGCGCATTCTGCGATATTTCAGGTTCCTGAGTGTTTTTGAAAACATGAAGGCGGATGCGGCTAGCCTCGCGGCCTGCGTGCGCCTGAAGAAGGGCTTGCTGACACTTTCGGCCGAGCGCATTTCACAGGAAATGTTCAAGCTGCTGGTGGGGCCAAAGGCGGTTGCCATCCTCAAGCTGATGGCCAAGCATAGTGTGCTGAAGAACATCATTGCGCATACGGGTGAATTTCGCGTGCTGGCGCGCCTGCCTGGCGATCCGCTGCTCCGGGCCTTTGCGCTGGCGGAAAAACCTCACACGCTGCGCGATGCATGGCGACTGTCGAATGCGCAGGCCAGGCGCATCGAATTTCTGATGGACGGCCCCGCGCTCAATCCCAAGCTGCGTGAGAATGAACAGCGGCGCATACTCTATTCCGTTGGCGAACAGGCGTGGCGCGATGGCGTGGCCTTGAACTGGGCGCGCTCACGGGCAAGCCTTCAGGATAGCGCCTGGAAACGCATGCTGGCGCTGCCAAAGCGCTGGCCGGCGCCAAAGTTTCCGGTGGCGGGGCGGGATCTTTTGGCAGCGGGGTTTTCATCCGGGCCGGATGTGGGGCAGGAGCTCAAACGGCTTGAGGATTTCTGGATCGCTGCTGATTTTAAGCCGACAAAAGATGAATTGCTGGGAAAGGCCAAAGATGACTGACTTGATCGTGATGAAAACCAGTGGGCGAAAGGCCCCCAAAGTTGATGTGGGCGCGCCCGATCCTGCAAAGCTCATCAAGGGCAAATACAAGACCAAGACGTGGAACCATTTCACGGGCGAAGGCGAAAGGCTCTATTGCGGCATCTGGGAATCAACGCCGGGCAAGGTTCCGGTGGATTATGTGGAATGGGAATTCTGCCACTTTATTGAGGGGGAAGCCATTCTCACCAACGACAAGGGAAAGAAGTGGAAACTCAAGAAGGGCGATGGCTTCATCATTCCGGCGGGCTTCAGAGGCACCTGGGAAACTGTCAAGAAAGTCCGCAAACATTATGTTATACTGATGCCGGACAAAACTTGAGGGTGGCCATGAACAGCGTTCCAAAAATATCCCATCACGTCGCCAGCGCGCTCGGAGGATTGCGCCATGTGTTTGTGCGTGACCTTGAGGTCATGGCGACGCTTGGCATTCATGAACATGAAAAAGTCAGCCCCAGCGGATCATCGTGAGTATTGACCTGTCGGTTTTGGAGGGCGAGCAAACCATTGCTGACGATATCAGCAATGTGGTGAGCTATGAAATTGTGGTGAAAAAAGTTGAGGCCATCATCGCGCAGGGCCATGTGAATCTGGTGGAGACACTGGCCGAGCTTATTGCCGCGTCGTGCTTGAAAGACAAGCGCGTGATGGCGGCGCGGGTTCGCATTGAGAAGCCCGACATTATCGCGAACGCCAGAAGCGTGGGCATTGAGATTGAGAGGGTAAGACCATGAGCCGGCCATTCAGCGTTCCGCCCATCACCCAGCATCAGCGTGACAAGTTTGCGCCTTATCAGGCTGGAGGGTTACACGGCGGAGAACCGTTGTGAATGGCTGCCCGTCACTTTCAATCCTGAAACCCAATGCGGCAGCTATTATTTCAAGATGCTGCCGGGGGCCGTCACGATTCCCGCATGTGCATCCGGGCTATGAGGAATTTTATGTGATTGAAGGCGAGGCGGTGGAAAGCGATGGCACCGTGATCAAGGCTGGCGACTTCATCAGCTTTCCGCCAGGCTCCTACCACAGCACCCGCACTGACAAGGGCTGCCTGGTTCTCGTGTTTGAATGGCGTCCATGAATGATGAGCCTGCAAATCCCAGCGGCCCGGAGATCATCCGCGATTTTGTGACCCGGCTTCCAGGCAAGCCTGGCGTCTACCGGATGTTTGACGCCAAGGGCGATGCCATTTATGTGGGCAAGGCGCGCAATCTCAAGAACCGGGTGTCGAGCTACGCGCGGGGCCAGGGCCACAACAACCGCATCGCCTTGATGATCTCGCTCACGGTGAACATGGAGTTTGTCACCACCGAGACCGAGGCCGAAGCGCTTCTGCTGGAAGCCAACCTCATCAAGAAACTGAAGCCGCGTTTCAACGTGATTTTGCGCGATGACAAGTCATTTCCCTATATCCTGATCGCCAAGGATCATGCGGTGGCGCAGCTCGTCAAGCATCGGGGCAGCAGATCGCGCAAGGGCAGTTATTATGGGCCGTTCGCTTCGGCGGGGGCGGTCAATCAATCACTTAATACATTGCAGAAGGCATTCCTTCTAAGATCATGCAATGACAGCGTTTATGCAAACCGCTCGCGGCCCTGCCTGCTGCACCAGATCAAGCGCTGTTCGGCGCCGTGCGTGGGTTACATCGAGATGGACGCCTATAATGAACTGGTGCGGGAGGCCGAAAACTTTCTCGCGGGCAAAAGCCAGGCTGTAAAGGCTGAACTGGCAACCGCCATGGAGGCTGCTTCGGACGCCCTGGATTTTGAAACGGCGGCGCGGTTGCGCGACCGCATTCAGGCCATGAGTTTTGTTACCCAATCGCAGGGCATAAACCCTCAAACTGTTGATGAGGCTGATATTTTTGGCCTGGCTCAGGACAGCGGGCAGACTTGCATTCAGGTCTTTTTCATCCGGGCGGGCCAGAACTGGGGGACGCGTGCGTATTTTCCGCGGACTGATAAATCCATGGAGATTGCTGAAATTCTGGCGAGTTTCGTTTCGCAATTTTACGACGACAAGCCAATTCCAAGACAGGTTCTGCTGTCGCATGACATTGAAGAGCTGGATTTGCTGGCAGAGGCGCTTTCCACCCATTCAGGTCACCGCGTCGAAGTTCTGGTTCCGCAGCGGGGTGAGAAGCGTTCGCTGGTTGAACATGCTATCACAAATGCGCGCGAAGCTGGCGGGCGGAAGGTGGCGGAGTCTTCTTCGCAGGCCAAGCTGCTGAAAGGTGTGGCGGAAGCCTTTGGATTGCCGGAAACGCCAAAACGCATTGAAATATATGATAACTCCCATATTTCAGGCACCAATCCGGTTGGCGCCATGGTGGTGGCGGGGCCTGATGGCCTGATGAAATCGCAATACCGCAAGTTCAACATGAAGTCGGAAGACCTGGTTGGCGGTGATGATTTCGGCATGATGCGCGAAATGCTGACGCGGCGGTTCTCGCGGCTTCTGAAAGAAGAGAACGAGCGGGATGCGGAAAGTTCAACCTGGCCTGATTTGCTCTTGATCGACGGCGGCGCTGGCCAACTTTCCGCCGTGCGGGGCGTTCTGGATGATCTGGGGGTTGGCGATCTTGCCGTTGTGGGCGTTGCCAAGGGGCCGGACAGGGACGCGGGCCGGGAGCATTTCTTCGTGGGCGGCAGGCCGTCCTTCATGCTGGCGGCGCGCGATCCTGTCCTCTATTATGTTCAGCGGCTGCGCGATGAGGCGCATCGTTTCGCCATTGGCAGCCACAGGGCAAGGCGCACCAAGGCGATGGGGGCCAATCCACTGGATGAAATTGCCGGCATAGGACCGTTGCGCAAGAAAGCGTTGCTCCGAAGCTTTGGATCGGCCAAAGCTGTGGCGCGGGCAAGTGCCGGCGACCTGGCGCGGGTTGAAGGTGTGAGTACGGCGTTGGCGCAGGCAATCTATGATCACTTTCATGATGGTGCAGAACGGCAATGAGCAAGGCTAGGCCCCGCAAGACGCGCTTCAAGGAAATCTGGAACCTGCCAAATGTGCTCACTTATGGGCGCATTGTGGCGGTTCCGGTGGTTGCCGGGCTGCTGATGTATGGCGGCAATACGGCGCGCTGGGTGGCGCTGGCGATTTATGTGGTGGCCGCCATTACGGATTTTCTCGATGGCTATCTGGCGCGAAAATGGCAGCAGCAATCATCGCTCGGCGTCATGCTGGATCCCATTGCTGACAAGGTTCTGGTGGCTGTCGTGCTGCTGGTTCTTTCGGCGGATGGCATATTGTTTGGCGGCCATATCTGGGCTGCGATCATTATTCTGGCGCGCGAGGTCCTGGTTTCGGGACTGCGGGAATATCTGGGCGAGCTGCAGGTTTCCGTTCCTGTCACCCAGATCGCCAAATGGAAAACCACGGTTCAGCTCTTGGCCATCGGCTTTCTGATTGCCGGGCCAGCGGGTGACAGGCTTATTCCTTACACCACTGAAACCGGCATCACGTTCTTATGGATTGCAGCCGCGCTGACCTTATATACTGGATATGATTATTTCCGCGCCGGCATCCGGCATGTGGTGGAAGAGGAATGAAGATTTTATATTTTGCGCGATTGCGGCAGATTGTGGGGCGGGGACAGGATGAAATTGACATCCCCTCTGACATCACGACTGTCAGCGCGCTGGTTGATTTCCTGAAGTTGCGGGACGAGGGAACTGCGGCGGCGTTTGCCGATCTGCGCACGTTGAAAGTGGCCATCGACCAATCACACGCTTCGCTTGATGCTTCAATTGTGGGAGCGCGTGAAGTGGCCTTCTTCCCGCCAGTCACCGGCGGCTGACATGCGGCTCAATGTTTACTTGCAGAAGGCTGGTGTTGGCAGCAGGCGCGAGGCTGAGCGCATGGTGGCCGAGGGGCGCGTTGCGATCAATGGCGAAGTGGCGCTGCCAACGACGCCAGCCGAAGACGGCGATGTTGTAACGCTCGATGGCAAGGTGGTGGCGCCTTCGACGAAGCCGTTGCCCCGCTTGTTTGTGCTCAACAAGCCGCTGGATGTCCTCGTCACCCACCGGGACCACAAGAACCGGCGGACTATTTTTGATCTTGACGCCATGAACACGCCGGGCCTGCCACGCCTGATGAATGTGGGCCGCCTGGATGTAAACAGCGAAGGCCTGTTGCTGCTGTCCAGCGATGGGCCCCTGGCGCAGGCGTTGATGAGTCCGGATACTGCATTGGCGCGCATTTACCGGGTTCGGGTGCGGGGGCGACTGACGCCGGAAAACATCGCCGCTCTGGCCGATGGCATTGTGGTTGATGGCGTCAGCTACCGGGGCGCTGAATTTGTTGAGGAGTATGACGGCGGTGGACGCAGCAACACCTGGTACCGCGTCGCCCTCACCGAAGGCAAGAACCGCGAAATCCGCAAACTGATGGAGCATTTCGGCTGCGTCGTGAACCGCTTGATCCGGGTGCAGTATGGGCCGTTCTATTTGGGCAAGCTGCAGGCGGGCGCGCTGGAGGAAGTGAAGCCAGAGAAAGTGACGGAGCTGCTGGCTTACCTCGCCGAGAGGGGTGTTGCCATTTAGGCCAGTATCAAATCCGCCGCCTTTTCCGCTGCCATCATGACGGCGCAGTTGATGTTGGTGGTGATCATGGCGGGAAAAATTGAGGCGTCGGCGATGTAGAGGTTGCCGATGCCTTTCACCTCAAGCTTGGGTGTAACGACGTGACCGATGGCTGGCGGTGCCGCAGGGGTGATAGACGGTTTCGCAAACACTTTTGATGTAGGAGGCCCACTCATCATCAGTCTGCACATCGGGGCCGGGATGGATTTCGGATTTGCACAGGGCTTGAAAACTCTTGGTCTGGAAGAGTCCCCTGGTGAAGCGCATGGCCTTGAGCAAGAGCGCCATGTCGTAGGGGTCGGACAGATAGTTGAGATCGATGACAGGGTGATCGCGGTAGTCGGCGCTGGCCAACGTCACAGAGCCTTGGCTTTTGCCACGGGTCACATTGGGCGAGGCTTTGACCGCAGGGCCATTCACATCGAGCTTTGATCCGGTTGTGTATTTTTCACGCACCCGCAGGCCGAAGTGGAGCAGCACGTCTGGCGCTGGCGCATCTTCCTCAAGCTTCAGCAGCATGGTGGCTTCGAAGGGGCAAATTTCCCAGGGGGCGATTGGGGCGTGAGTTTCCCAGACAATGGGGGCGGCCACGTGATCCCTGAGATGCTGGCCCACATGGGGCAGGTCGGCCACGACTTCAATTCCATGGCCGCGCAAATGCCGGGCAGGGCCAAGGCCGGACAGCATCATGAGCTGGGGCGTCTGGATGGAACCGCAGGTCAGGATCACGGCGCGGCTGGCATGAATGAGTTCGCGCGTCGTTTCAGCGCCAATGGCTTTGCCATTTTCGATGATGATTTTTGTCGCCTGCGCCTGCGTCCAGATTTCCAGATGTTTTGGCAAGTTGGCGATTGGGTGCAAATAGGTGACCGACGAGGATTGCCGCAGGCGGCCCTTGGCGTTGAGCGGGAAGTAGCCCACGCCCTCTGTGATCTGGCGGGAGAAATCAATTTCCTGCAGGCCCCGTTCCAATCCGGCATTCACGAACGCTTGGCTGGCGGGATGGCGGGCGGATGGCTCGATCCTTGTGTTCTCCAGCACGCGCGCAAAATATCCTGCCATGGCTTCCGGGCCCCAGCCCGCAGCACCCAAGCGCTCCCATTCATCGAAATCAGAGTCGGGCGGGCGCAGGAAGGCGCAGTCATTGTGGTTGGCGCAGCCGCCGAGAATTTTGGCGCGGGCATAGTTCAGTTCAGGTTTTCCGCCGGCCAGCGCCGACGCCTTGAAGCCCCAGTCATAGCCGGCTGTCTGTTCATCAAGGCGGGAGAGATCGGTTGCGGCGGGATCGCCTTCATCGGATTTTCCCGCCTCCAGCAGAATGATGCGGCCGGTGGTTTTTTCGGAAAGCCGTTTGGCGATGATGCAACCTGCCGAGCCTCCACCGATGACCAGGAAATCGCAGGCTTCAATCAATGCCATCCCCAGCCGTCAGCCAATGCGAGGCATTCCCGCCACGGCGCAACGGAACCCGTGGTGGTTTCGGAGCGCAGGCTGGCGGCGGCGCTGGCGTGGGCAAGGCGGAGGGACTGCTGCATGGGCCAGCCTTCGTGGCGGCCGAAAAGAATGCCGGCAGCGAAAGAATCACCAGCGCCGTTATTGCCGACTATGACAGACTGGGGAACGTTGACGGAAGATTGCTCTGCCACTTCGCCATTGCGCATCAGGGCAATGGCGCCCTGTGGGAAGTGCACAACAATGAATTCCAGAGATGACATCGCCATGAGTTTCTCGGCGGATTTCCGGCAGGCCTGCAAGTTGGCGCGGCCGTCTGAAACGGTTTCCATTTCAGCAAGTGCGCCCACTTCCCAGTCATTGATAACAAGCGAGTCAAGCCAGGGCAGGACGGGACCCATGGCGGCGCGCAAGCGTTCCGGCGCAATGGACGCCATTTCGAAATTGGATTTGATGCCCTCGCGGCGGGCCTTCTTGAGCACGGTTACCCAGCCGCTGGCATCGTCACCCCACCGGACGTCGAGTTTCTCGTGAAATCCCGGCAGGCCCAGGTGGGCGATGCGGGCGCGGGTCGTGGTGAAATCGAAATCATCAGGCGTTTGCAGCGCGTGGGCGCCCGGCACGGTGAAGAACGTGCGCTTGCGGTTGGCGAGCGAGCTCATCACAAGAGTGACGGGAGTGGCAATGCCCTTGCGCACCTCCATCGCCGCTGTGCCGATGCCCATTTCCTTGCAAATGCTGAGGAGATACTCGCCGTCCGCGTCGTCACCCAGCAGGCCCATGCCCTCGACCGGGAATGGCGCGCCGAGCCGCTTCAGGGCGGTGGACATATTGTGCCCGGGGCAGCCGCCGAATATTTTTTCCGACTTTATGACGGCAACGGTTTCTTCGGCGGGCCAGTGATCGACCATCATGATCTTGTCGACGCACCAGGCGCCGCCGCAGAGAATGCCGCTCCGCTGCATCGCTAGCCCATGAGCACGGGATCAGTGATCTCGCAATCCACGCTCAGCTCGCGGTCGGGCCTGAGCTTGTGCTTGGCGAGATAATCATGATAGGCCTTCACCGCGTCAAGCCCGGTGGTCTTGCGCTCGACAACGGCGCGCATGAGACGGACCAGCTCCAGCGGAGCCTCGGCGTAGTTGATCTTGCGGCCGAACAAAGCCACGCGGCCGCCATTGCGCTCGGCCTGGCTTGCGAGCTCGAAGGTGTCGCGGGTTGTGCCGCGGGCGCCGCCGAGAATGCCGACGATGAGGCGCGACGGATCATAGGCCGCCAGCTCGGACATGGCGGCGGCGCCGTTGTATTGCATCTTGAGGAAGAGCGGGAACTCGTCTGACGTCATGCCGGCCACGCAGCTGACGATGCAGTCATTGATGTATTCGCCAAGCGACGCGCCCTTGAGGCCAATGTCCATGGCCGGATTGAAGACTTCAAGGAAGTGGCGCATCTTGGCGGCGGAAGCTTCCTCGCGGAACAGGCGGTATTCTTCCAGGCTGCGGCGGTCCGCGTCGACGTTGTTGGAGAATGTAACCGAGTAAAGCCCGAGGTCGGCAAATTTCCTGACCTGCTTGGATCTTGCGGTGCGAAACGGCTGTTGCAGGCTTTCCTTGTAATTGGATCCGCGCTGGGACCAGATGTCGGTTGTGTTGTTGAGGCGCACCGCCGGGGTGACCTTGCTCTTGTTGAATACTTTCCTTCCGGCCAGCGTCTCACCGGAGGATGCTGACATCAGCATGATGTCGACATAGCCGGACTTGGTCATGTCAGTCATGGCGGCGAGGTACTCGGCTTTGGTCTTCAGGCCCGAACCGTCACGCCTCGGGCCCGGAGCCGTCGTGCCAAATCCCATGTCGCCATCCTTGGCGTCGGCGATGATGAAGTCCTTGGGGGTGTATTTGCCAGCCTTGATGCGGGCGAGCTTGGCGTCGAGGGTTTTCATGGAAGTCCTGATGGTTGAAGTGAAAGCCAATGGCCGGATGAGGCAACCTCAATGCTGAATGGTTTGGCCATTGTCAAGCGACGGTCACGGTTTTAGGACACAAAGCTTTTAATGGGTGTTTAAACCTATTCTAAGGGGTGTACAGTGGGATTTCAGGAGGGTCCGGCTAGGGGGATAGCGGACAGGGGCTGATTCCGCTGTAGGGCCCCTTAGGACCTTGTAGGATTAAATTCAACTTATGATAGAAATATTCCCTTTGCAATCCTTTTGCGTGTCAACAGAGCGCGATGAAACTGTTTGCGCCTTTCGTTGCGGGCTGTAACGTGGCGCCTAAAGCAGCAGGAGCATTGCCATGCCGAAGAAATCGGCCCTTATCGTGTGGGGCGGATGGGAGGGCCACACGCCCGAGCGCTCAAGCGCTGTCGTGCGCGGCCTTCTGGAGCGCAACGGTTTTCACGTGCGCGTGGAAACTTCCACCAGGGCCTATGCCGACCCCGCCATCGCCGAGCTCGACCTCATCGTGCCGATGGTCACCATGTCCACCATCGAAAAGCAGGAAGTGGAAAACCTCTGCGCGGCGGTCAGGGGCGGCGTGGGGCTCGGCGGCTTCCACGGCACCATGTGCGACGCCTTCCGCAATGAAACCGAATACCAGTTCATGACCGGCGGCCAGTGGGTGTCCCACCCCGGCAACATCATCGACTACCGGGTGAACATTTCGAAGCCTGACGACCCACTCATGCAAGGCATCGGCGATTTTGATTACCGCTCCGAGCAATATTACATGCATGTGGATCCGGCCAACGAAGTGCTGGCCACCACCACATTTTCGGGCGAGCATTGCGATTGGGTCCGAGGTGTTGTGATGCCTGTCGTGTGGAAGAAAATCTATGGCAAGGGCCGGGTGTTCTACTCAGCGCTGGGCCACACGGCCGATGAATTCGCGGTCAAGGAGATGGCGACGATTGTGGAGCGCGGACTGGTTTGGGCGGCAAGGTGAGTGGGTTCAAGGGTCCGGCGGCGTTAGCATGGAATTGCAGGCCTCACGCCGGCGTCAGCTGCAGCTTGCCGGCGATGAAGACTGAGCCGTCCGAGGCGATTGGGCTGCAGGTGGATGAGGTGCCCTTGGGCAGGAAGCTGGTGGGGTCGCGGGCCTCGCAAAGCTTGCCGTCGCTGGGTTGCCAAACCCCGGTGCCCGGGCCTTTGCCGTCTTCCTCGTAGCTGAAAGTGCCGTCGCCGTAGTAGGTGACGGTGCCCTTGCGGTCCGCGCTTGAATAGCGGAAGGTTTTTTCGCTGAGCGCCGTTTTGATCTGGCCTGCGGTCATCGGGCCAGTCGGCAGGGGCTGCAAATCCTCCTGCACAATCGGCTCGGACGCGAGATCAGTCCTGGAACCCGTCGCACAGGCTGCAAGCACGGCACACGCCGCGGCGATCAATGCCGCTCTCCCGAGATTAACATTCACGGCCCGCATTTCTCCCCTGTTGTCCCGGTCATGTTAAACTGGCGGGTCTTTCCCCAATATTCTGATTTGAAGCAGATTGGAAACCAGTCGTCGAGTACATATTTCGGCCAAATATGGGTAACAATGTGTCAAAAAACTTGATGGAGACCATGATGCAAGGAGCCAGTATTTCGCGCCGCAGCCTGATCCGGGGCGCTGCCGCCAGCCTTTTGGCGATGCCTGCCGCGTCCGCCGCTTGGGCCGATAGCGCCGATGATTTCTTTCCTTTGCCACCCTTTGACTATTCCAAGACGCCTGAGGCCTTTCGACCGGCAATCTTAAACTATAAGGGCCGGCAGCGGTCGGGCACGGTGATTGTGGACACAGCGGCGCGCCAGATCTATCTGGTTTTGGAAGGCGGCAAAGCCATGCGCTGGGGCTGTGCCGTGGGCAAGGACGGGTTTCGCTGGGCTGGGCTTGCCGATGTTGGCCGCAAAGTGATGTGGCCGCGCTGGACCCCGCCCAAGGAAATGATCGCGCGCAGCCCCGAAAAGGCGAAGTGGGCGAATGGCATGCCCGGCGGGCCGGACAACCCGCTTGGCGCCCGCGCCCTTTACCTGTTCCAGAACGGGCAGGACACGCTGTTCCGCATTCATGGCACAACGGAACCGAAATCCATCGGCACCAATGCATCGTCGGGCTGCATCCGGATGATCAACCAGGATGTCGTGGAGCTTTTCCGCCGGGCGCCTATTGGGGCGCGCGTTGTCGTGCTGGTTGAGGGGGTTTGACGGACGGCTTTTATGCCGCTTTGGCGGGCGCCCGCACCGCATTTGAATAGGCATCCATCAAGGCGCGGCTGATGTTGCCTGGCTTGAAATTGTAGGGGCCGATTTCGGCTACGGGGGTTACTTCGGCGGCGGAGCCTACGATGAAGCACTCGTTAAAATGGGGAAGCTCGTCGGGCATGATGCGGCGCTCGATGATTTCCATGCCTTGTCGCCTGGCGATTTCGATGACAGTGGCGCGGGTGATGCCACTCAGGAAACAATCGGCGATGGGCGTGTGGATCGCGCCGTCCCGGGTGAAGAAGATATTGGCGCCGGTGCATTCAGCGACGCGGCCTTGCCAATCCAGCATCATGGCATCGGCATAGCCTTTCTTCTCAGCCTTGTGCTTGGAGATGGTGCAGATCATGTAAAGGCCCGCAGCCTTGGCATGGACGGGCGCGCATTGTGGGTCGGGCCTTCGATACTCGGCTATATCCAGCCTGATGCCTTTCATCTTTGTTTCAGGATCGAACATGGAGGGCCAGGCCCAAGTGGCGATGGCCACATGAATTTTGTTATGCTGGGCGGAAACCGCCATCATTTCGGAGCCACGCCAGGCGACGGGGCGGACATATTGATCGCCACCTCCATTCAGCTCGACAACCTGGGCCTTGGCGGCCTCAAGCTGGTCGACGGAATAGGGGAGTTCGAAATCCATTATTTTTGCGGAATTGTGCAAACGGATGGAATGCTCGCGGGATTTGAAAATCCTGCCGGCATAGGCTCGTTCGCCCTCAAAAATGCTGGAGCCATAATGCAGCCCGTGGGTGAGCACGTGGACCTTGGCGTCCTTCCATGGAACGATCTCGCCATTGAACCAGATGGAACCTTCGCGCTGGTCAAAGGGAATGATGCTCATCGGAATTCTCCCAATTCGATTTTTCTGGCGGAACCGCTTATATGCTATTGTGAAATCGGCCAAATCAGCTGATTGCGCAATAATATTGCGTTTTGTGGTGGTTAAACGTAACAAAAACGGATAAATATGTCAATATGACTGACATAAATTTTGCAAAGACCTTGGAAGATGACGAAACTGTCGCTCTTATTGAGCTTTTGTTCTTTGCTTACAGAGACTTCGTGTCTGATCCTGATGCGTTGCTTGAGCAACTGGGATTTGGGCGGGCCCACCACCGGGTGGTGCATTTTGTGGGACGCGACCCGGGCATGACGGTGGCGCAATTGCTCGATATCCTGCGGATCACCAAGCAAAGCCTCAGCCGCGTTTTGAAGGATTTGATCGACAAGGGCTATGTTTTTCAGAAGGAAGGCGAGACTGACCGGCGGCAGCGGCTCCTGCACCTCACTGAAAAAGGCGAAGACCTGCGGCAGCAGTTGATGGCTCCCCAGAAATCCCGCATTCGCCGCGCCGTGACAGAGGCGTCGCCTATTGAGGGCAACACCATGCGGGCAATGCTTTATCATCTGATCAGCCCTGAGAATCGCGAGGATGTTGAGGGCTGGATTGACCGGGTGCGCAGCGCAGGTGCGAAAAATGGCGGCTGAGGCCCATCATATCCTGGTGGTTGATGATGATCGCCGCATCCGCGAGTTGATCAAAACCTACCTCATTGAAAATAGCTTCATGGTGACAGTTGCGCGCACCGCGGCGGAAGCGCGCGAACGGATGCGGGGGATTGCGTTCGACCTGCTGGTGCTTGATGTCATGATGCCTGGCGAGACGGGGCTGAAGTTCACCAGCGGCCTGAGGGAAGGGGGACTGGATATTCCGGTTTTGATGTTGTCGGCGCTGGCTGATTCAGATGATCGCATTGCGGGCCTTGCGACGGGCAGCGATGACTATCTGACAAAGCCGTTTGAGCCGCAGGAATTACTGTTGCGGATAAGGAACCTGCTGCGGCGGGTTGCGGTCCAACAACCGCCAAAAACAGATGTTCGCTTCGGGGAATTCCAATTCAATGTCACGCGGGGCGAGCTTCGCAAGTCTGGCGAATTGGTTCGGCTGACATCGGGCGAAAAAGAATTGCTGCGCCAGTTGATTCACAAGTCGGGAGCGCCGCTCAGCCGCCTTGAACTTTCGCAGTCGGGAGCAGAAGATTCAACCCGCAGCGTTGACGTGCAAATCAATCGGCTGCGGCAAAAAATCGAGGCTGACCCCGCCAATCCGGTTTACCTGCAGACCATGCGGGGCGCCGGCTATGCGCTGCTGGTGGATGGCGAGGCGCGGAGATGAGCAGCCTGTATTACCGCTTCAACCGCTTTCTTGAGCGGCACATGCCGCAAGGCCTTTACTATCGCTCTCTCATCATTCTCATCGCGCCCATTGTGCTGCTGCAAACCATCATGGCCGGCATCATTCTTGAACGCCATTGGGACAATGTGACCAAGGCGTTGGGCCGTTCACTCGCGCGCGAAGTCGGGCTGGTCACCGACCTTTATGACAAGTCGGACAAATCGGAATCCGCCATCCGGGAAATCGAGCGGATTGCGACGGAGCGGTTGAAATTCGAGTTGCAGATCACGCGAGGCGAACAGCTGCCGCCGCCCATCAGCAGGGCGCTGTATTCGCTGGTGGACGACAAGATGACCAAATACCTTGAGCGGGAAACCGGGCGGCCCTTCTGGATCGACAGCTCGGCGCAGGACGGAAAAGTCGAGATCAGGGTGGAGGCCGAGAAGGGGCTGATTTTTAAAATCCTGATCGACGAGGATCGCGCCTCGGCGCCGGGCACGCGAATTTTCCTTTTGTTGATGCTTATCTCGTCGCTGGTCCTGCTTCTGATCGCCGTGCTGTTTTTGCGCAAGCAGATCGCGCCCATTGTTGAATTGGCCAAAGTCGCGCAGAGTTTTGGCATGGGGCGAGAGGTTCCCAGGTTCAACCCGCATGGCGCCACGGAAGTTCGCCAGGCGGGCCTTGCTTTCCTCGACATGAAGAACCGCATCTCCCGGCATGTGGAGCAGCGCACGGCCATGCTGGCCGGTGTTTCACATGACCTTCGCACTATTTTGACGCGCTTCAAGCTGGAACTGGCATTTCTGGGCGATGGCCCCAAGGTCAAGCCGCTCAAGGAAGACGTTGAGGAAATGCAACGCATGCTGGAAGCCTACATGGCCTTTGTGCGGGGAGACGGCGGCGAGACGACGGAGGAGGTGAATCTGCTGCAGGTTTCCAATTCGGTGGCGTCGGCCATCGGGCGCGGGAAATCGCTGGTCAGCCTCGATGTGCAGGATATCGACGTGAAGCTGAAGCCCAACGCTTTCCGGCGCCTGATTTCAAACCTGATGGGCAATGCGGTGCGCTATGCGGGCCATGTGAAGGTGCAGGGCAAAGTGGAAAACAAGCTGCTCACCTTTCTGGTGGATGATGATGGCCCTGGCATTCCGGCGGAAAGCCGCGGGGATGCGTTCCGCCCGTTTGTGCGGCTGGATCACGCGCGAAATCTGGATGAAACAGGAACAGGGCTGGGGCTGGCGATCGCGCTTGATATCGCCCACGCCCATGGCGGCGAGATTACGCTCGGCGACAGTCCCATGGGCGGGCTTCGGGCGATGGTGCAAATTCCGGTTTAATACAGCCGCCCGCCATTTGGGACGGCTCGCTCAACCGCAGCCAGGACCACATCGCCTTCATGGTCAGGGAAGCCGAGGGTCAGCACCTCCGACATGAAGGGACCGATCTGACGCGGCGGGAAATTCACGACGGCGGCAACCTGGCGGCCCATGAGTGTTTCGGGCGTGTAGTATTTGGTGACCTGGGCGGAGGATTTCTTGACGCCAATATCCGGGCCAAAATCGATGCGCAGCTTGAAGGCGGGTTTGCGGGCTTCCGGAAAGGGTTCAATCGCGATGATGGTTCCGACGCGGATATCGACTTTCTGGAAATCGTCGAAGGTGATCATTTAACTGGCGAGCTCGCGGGAACGGTCTGCCGCTGCTTTAACCGCTTTTTCGAGCAGGGGGGCCATGCCATTTTCAGCCATCAAAACCTGCAATGCGGCATGGGTTGTTCCCTTGGGAGATGTCACATTCTGCCGAAGCGTCGCGGCCTCTGTTCCGGTGACCCGCATCAATTCACCCGATCCCGCCACAGTCGCGCGGGCCAATCGCATGGCAAGGGCCGGGGGCAAGCCTATTTTTTCCGCGGCATTCGCCAGGCATTCGGTGAGATAGAAAACATAGGCCGGCCCGGAACCGGAAACGGCCGTCACGCAATCGATCAACTCTTCCTTGTCGACTGTCACCACCTCGCCGATGGCGCTCAACAAGCTCTCCGCCAGTTGCATTTGCGCAGGCGACACATTTGGATTGGCGACCATGGCGGTGATCCCGCGCCCGACGGCGGCAGGGGTGTTGGGGATGGTGCGAATGACGGCGGCGGCTTTGCCGAAATGCTTCTCAAATGTCGCGATGGTCTTGCCGGCCGCAATGGAAATAATCAGCGGATTTGACTTTCCGAGCGGCACAATGCTTGGCAGAACTTCTTCCATCAGTTGCGGCTTCACGGCGACCAGCACAACTTCCGCATCAGTGATCGAAGCAATTTCCGTGTTGAGCGCCACGCCATGCCTGGCGAGCAGGGATTTCATATCGTCGGACGCAAAGGGATCGAGCGCCACTATTTTTTTTGAATCAGCTCCGGAAGCCAGCCAGCCTTCGAGCATTGCGCCACCCATCTTGCCGGCGCCCACCAAAACCAGGGTTCCGGCAAGGCGGATGCTCATGCTTCCCCCTGGGTTTCCAGCATGCTTCCCTCAATGGCTTCCTTGGCGGATTTTCCGGCCCAGCAGACATATTGGAAAGTGGGGTAATAGCGCTGGCAGGTTTCAACGCTGAGGCGGACAAGCGTGTCGCATTGCGCGGCGTTGGCCACGGCGCCGCCTGAAAGGATGATGCTGGTGCGGAACACGATGCTGCCATCGCCATCCCAAATATCGAAATGGCCGTGGAAGAGCTGGCGGTTGATCAGGTTGGTGAGGCGGCCCACTTCATCCTTGCGCAGTTGCGGGGCCTTAGCGTCAAACGTGCAGGCGACGAGCAGGGCCTCCATGTCGTCATTCCAGTTCAGCGACAGATAAAGATCGCTCCACTTTCCTTCGACGACGAGCGTGACTTCGCTGTCGGTGGTGCGGTCCAGCGACCAGTCCCGCCGCTCGGCCAGCCGCTCGATAAGGTCAAGCGGATTCGTAGCTACATTAGAAAATGCGAGTTGCGCGCCCATTGCCGTAGTTCCCCTGAACCTGACGAATCACATCAGGTGGAGGCAAGTTGGAGGAGCATTTGAGTCGCCACAAGAGTTCGGCAGCATTAAAGATTGATTCTTCCACACGGAATTCACATTGGAGCGGGAGTTTGCAACCTGGATTCAACCTCTGCGAAGTCTCGCGGCGAGCCTGTCATTCTCTTCGCGGGCTTTCTGGGCCATGTCGCGCACCACGTCGAGATCTTCGCGCTTGACCAGTTCCAGATTGTTCAAAACGCGCTCGACCTGCGCCTGCACCATCGTGTCCACTTCCTTGCGGAGACCCTGGGCCGCACCTGTCGCGTTTGTCATCAGCTTGGCGAGCTCGTCAAAGAAACGGGAAGAAGTGGTGGTCATGGGCGTTGCTCCTGTTGGCCCACCCTAGCTATGGTCAGGCCCGGCATTTTTCAAGAGCCGTAGTGCCACGGGGGCGAAAGAAGGCCATAAGCATAGCGCAGAAAGCGGGAGGATGAGATGGATCTAAAACTGAAGGGCAGGCATTTTCTGGTCACTGGCGGCACGAGGGGGATTGGGCGCGCAATTGCCATGACCTTCGCCGAAGAGGGGGCCGATGTCTCGATTTGCGCGCGCGACGCAATGGCGGTCGAGGAGACCTTGGCCGCGCTGCGAACGAAAGGCGTGAGCGCGTTCGGGCGCGCGCTGGATGTGGCTGATGGGAGCTGCTTGCCGGTTAATTGATTGAAGACGCCGCAAAGGCGAGCGGCCGGCTGGATGGACTTGTCGCCAATGCCAGCGCACTTTCTGGCGGATCAGAGCTGCAGCGAATTTCGGAAGGCGTTTGAAGTTGATTTGATGCACACGCGGAATGCCGCAGAGGCGGCCATTCCGCATTTGGCGAAAAGCGGACAGCGGCTCGATTGTGGCGATTTCCTCGATTTCGGGATCGGAGGACTATGGCTATGGCTCGGTTTCCTATGGGACAATGAAGGCAGCGCTCTTCTTCTATGTGAAGTCGCTGGCGCGCCATGTGGCTTCGCAAGGCATCCGGGCGAATGTGGTTTCTCCGGGGACGACCTATTTTAAGGATGGCTATTGGGATGACGTGAAACGCAACGACCCCGAACGATTTGCGCGCACTATCGCGGAAAATCCGCTGGGCCGGATGGCGACGCCGGAAGAGATCGCCAATGTCGTGGTGTTTCTCTCAAGCCCCGCCGCCAGCTTTGTGTCGGGCACGAATGTTGTGGCGGATGGCACGATGACGACACGGATTCCGAATTAGGTTTCAGTTTTCATCTTTGCTTAAAGTGTGAGACAGGTATTTCCGGCAATGCGGCGCACCTGTCCCACGTCTGGCAGCAGGAGTTACTGCCAGCTACGCCGCCTTTGGCAGGATCACGGTGTCAATTACATGGATAACGCCGTTCGTGCAGAGAATATCCGCGGTCACAACCTTTGCGCCGTTCACCACCACGCCATTCGTTCCATCAACATGCAATTTTTCACCATTCACTGATGCGGGGCTTAGTTTTTTTCCCTTTGCGTCGGCTGCGATGACTTTGCCAGAAATGACGTGGAGCGTCAGAATGGCAGAAAGCTTGGATTTATTTTCGGGCTTCACCAATTCAGCAACTGTTCCCGAAGGCAATTTTGCAAAAGCATCGTCGCTTGGTGCGAACACTGTAAACGGGCCTGCGCCCTTTAGTGTATCCACCAGACCTGCGGCGGTTACCGCCGCTACCAAAGTTTTGAAAGATCCTGCGGCAACCGCAGTATCGACGATGTCATGAGTCTTGCTGGACATTTAATTTTACCTGTTTTTGGAGGAGGTTGATTTTTGAAGGTACGAGCTTTTGTTGTTCGACTTCTCGCTAGTGCTGCCGCATTAAGTTTTCTCGAATTGGTGTCAGAAACGCCTTCTCAGGCATCGCTGACACCATCCAGAGACCGGGCAAGGCCTCTTACATTTTTGGCATGATCACCGTGTCTATCACGTGAATTACGCCGTTGTCGGCAGCTATGTCAGCTGTCGTCACCTTGGCGTTATCAACCATCACGCCGTCGGTGCCGTTGACGGTGATTTCCGAGCCCTGAACTGACTTGGCCATGGTTTGCTTTCCTGCCACATCCGCCGCCATCACTTTGCCGGGAACGACATGATAGGTGAGGATGGCAGCCAGCTTTTCCTTGTTTTCAGGCTTGAGAAGATCTTCCACCGTGCCGGCGGGCAACTTCGCAAAGGCTTCATCGGTAGGCGCAAACACCGTAAATGGGCCAGCGCCCTTCAGCGTTTCAGCGAGACCAGCGGCTTGAACGGCGGCCACGAGTGTCTTAAAGTTGCCAGCCGAGACGGCAGTGTCTACGATGTCGGCAGCAAAAGACTGGGAAGACATAAAAAGGCCAGAAATTGCAATGGCGGTCGCGGCGAGAAGGTTCTTGGTACTACGCATGGAAAACTCCTGTTGTTTGACTACGCGACTGATACGTGGGCGCTTGGCAAATGGTTCACGGGTTGCCGTGAAAAATTTTTCTGAACTCATGATTTTTTTTGCAGCCTTGCCATTCCCCAACATTGATCCCGTCATATTTTCTATCGGGCCGTTTGCCGTGCGGTGGTATGCGCTGGCCTATATTGCCGGTTTGATATTTGGCATGTGGCATATGAAGCGGCTGGTTTTGAACCCGGCGCTTTGGGCTGGCCAGCCTTCGCCTGCCACAGCGAAACAGATTGATGACCTCTTCATCTGGGCGCTGCTCGGCGTGGTGCTGGGTGGGCGCATTGGCTATGTTTTGTTTTATGCGCCGGGGCATCTGCTTGCCGATCCCTTGAGTATTTTTCGGGCATGGGAGGGCGGCATGTCGTTTCATGGCGGTTTTTTGGGCGTTGTCATCGCGTCATACATTTATGGCAAGCGCAACGGCATTGGGCTCGACAGGCTGCTGGATCTGGGGGCCGCCGCAACGCCTGTTGGGCTGGGGCTGGGGCGGCTCGCCAACTTCATCAACGCTGAACTTTATGGGCGCGTGACTGATGTGCCGTGGGCTTTCATATTTCCTGGTGGCGGCGACGAACCGCGCCATCCCAGCCAGCTCTATGAATTCGCGCTTGAAGGCGTGGTGTTGTTCGTGGTTGTCAATTTCGCTGTCTACCGGTTCAAGATCCTGGCGCGGCCTGGCTTTGCATCGGGCCTCTACGCCTTGATTTATGGATTGTCGCGCATCGTGGTTGAAACCGTGCGGGAGCCTGACGCGCATATCGGCTACTTCAATGGGTTCATGACTATGGGCATGGTCTTGTCACTGCCGCTTGTGGGCATTGGCGTGTGGCTGCTGCTGCGCGCACGGAGGCACGTTGTCAGCGCTTGAGACTATTCTCGCTGAAATAATCGCAGCCGAAGGGCCCATGCCGCTCGACCGCTACATGGCGCTGTGCCTTTGCCATCCCACCCATGGCTACTACATGAGCCGCGATCCCTTTGGCGAGCGCGGGGATTTTATCACGGCGCCGGAGTTGTCGCAAATTTTCGGCGAGTTGATCGGTGTTTGGCTGGCATCGGCCTGGGCCATGATGGGAAGCCCCGCGCCATTCAACCTGGTTGAATTGGGGCCGGGCGGGGCACGTTGATGGCCGATATTCTGAAGGCTTCCAACGTGATGCCAGGATTTCGCGAGGCAGCAAGGATTTACCTGGTGGAAATGAGCCCGGCATTGCGGGCGCTTCAGCAGGAGAAGCTAGGGGCGAGGCTGCCTGGCACGACCGTTTTGCGGGTTTGCCTGAAGGGCCGCTTCTGGTTGTCGCCAATGAATTCTTTGATGCCATTCCCATCCGGCAATTTGAAAAGCGCGAAGGTGTATGGTTTGAACGTTGCGTGGGGGCAGAGGGGATGGGCTTGATGCCCGCTGGTCTCGACGGGACGAAGGGCGCCGATGGCGACGTGATCGAATTTGCCCCGCAGCGCTTGCAGATTGCCGAAGAAATTGGTCAGCGCCTTGCGTCTCACAGGGGCGTTGCGTTGATCATTGACTATGGCCATTTGCAAACGGCGCCCGGCGACACGTTGCAGGCGATAAAAGCGCATGAATATGTGGACGTCACAGATAGTCCCGGGGAAAGCGATTTGACTTCCCATGTGGATTTTGAAGCTTTGGGCAAAGCCATGGCGCCAGGCCAATGCGCCGCAATTACGCAGCGGGCGTTTCTGCTGGCCATGGGATTGGAACAGCGGGCCGCCATATTGTCGGCCAAGGCAGACGCGAAAACACGGGAGATATTGGCGCGGGCGGTTTCGCGGTTGGCGGGTGAGGCGGAAATGGGCAATCTGTTTAAAGTCATGGCAGCGACCTCGCCGGGCATGGCGACGCCCTATCCGTTTGGAAAGATATGAAGCAGTTCTCAGAGTTGAAGCATCCGCGCATTGCCCATGGCTTCTTTGGAAGACAGGGGGGACGTTCGACGGGAATATTCGCCTCGCTCAATTGTGGGTTGGGGTCTGGCGATGACCGCGCGACAGTTGTTCAAAACCGTGAAGTGGTGGCGCGGGCGCTGGGCGGAGAAGAAAAGCAGATTGTAACGACCCATCAAGTTCACAGCGCCGAGGCGATTGTTGTCACGGAGGCCTGGGGCCATGATGACCGTCCGAAGGTTGACGGCATGGTGAGCAATGTGCCGGGTGTCATTTTGGGCGTGTTGACCGCTGATTGCGGGCCGGTGCTTTTCGCCGATGCGGAGGCGGGCGTGATTGGGGCGGCGCACGCGGGCTGGAAGGGCGCGCTGAGCGGAATTACAGACGCCACGGTTTTGAAGATGGAAACGCTTGGCGCCGACCGTTCGCGCATCGTGGCGGTGCTGGGTCCGACGATTTCGGGAGCCGCATATGAGGTTGGGCCTGAATTTCGCGAGCGCTTTGATGCCGCTTCCCGTGGCCGGTTCTTCACAGACTCCGCGAAGGAAAACCATTACATGTTTGATCTTCCGGGCTATCTGGTGACACGAATGCGGTCTTTTGGCGTTGGCCAGGTCATTGACAGCGGGCTATGCACCTATGACGGCGAGGCGGAGTATTTCTCCTATCGCCGCGCGACACATCGGGGTGAAAAAGACTATGGTCGGCAGATCGCGGTTATAGGATTGACGTAGCATGGCGCTGCATTTCGAGGTTTCAGAATACCACGCCCGCATCGCGGCCGCGATTTCAGCGATGCAAAAGAACAACCTCGACGGGCTGCTCATGTTCCAGCAGGAGAGCATGTATTATCTCACGGGCTATGACAGCTTTGGGTTTTGTTTTTTCCAATGCCTTTATCTTGGCGCAGATGGCCAGCTGGCGCTGTTGACGCGTTCAGCGGATTTGCGGCAGGCGCAGCACACCTCCATCATAGAGGATATCCGCATTTGGACTGATGAGGCGGGCGCCCAGCCCGCCACCCAGCTTCGCGACATGCTGGAGAGCCTGGGCGCCAGGGGCAAACGCCTAGGCATTGAAACCAATTCCTATGGCCTGACCCATCTCAATGGCCGCGCGGTTGATGCGGCAATGGAGGGATTTTGCACGCTCAGTGAAGCAACAAAACTGGTCAACATTTTGCGGCTGGTCAAGTCGCCGGCCGAACTCAAATATGTGCGCAGGGCTGGCAAGCTTGGCGATGAGGCTTTGAAAGCCGCGATCAAGCGGACCAAGGCGGGCGCCAATGAGGGGGACATCCTGGCGGCCCAGCAGGCTGCGATTTTTTCCGGCGGCGGCGATTATCCGGCCAATGAATTCATCATAGGCTCTGATCGCGACGCGCTATTGTGCCGCTACAAATCAGGCAGGCGCAAGCTTTCGAAGCGCGATCAACTCACGTTGGAATTCGCCGGCGTGTACCGGCATTATCATGCCGCTTTCATGCGGACGATCATCATTGGCAAGCCGACAAAGAACCACCTGGCCATGGACGCGGCGTGCCAGGCAGCATTGGCGGAAGTCGGGTCTGTCTTGCGTCCCGGCAAGACCGCGGGCGAAGTTTTCGCGGCCCATGCCCGGGTGATGGATGCGCAGGGCATGCAAAAGCACCGGCTGAATGCCTGCGGCTATTCACTGGGAGCCAAATTCACGCCGAGCTGGATGGACTCTCCCATGTTCTACAAAGGCAACGACGACACACTTGCTGAGGGCATGGTGTTTTTCGCCCATATGATCCTGATGAATTCCGATGCGGGGGCAGCCTATTGCCTGGGGCGCACCTATATCATAAGCGCCAAGAATCCGGAGCCGGTCTCAAAATTTCCGCTCGGAATGATTGTGCGATGACAAGGATATTTCTCGTCATATCATTGCTGGCGCTGGCAGGTTGCGGCTTGAAGCAACCGTTTGGCAAGGGGCAATCGGATGCTCCGGCGATAACCGCGCCGCCATGGGAGGCGCTGGTCGCGGCGGGACCGGGGGCCGCCCATGACATTGATCTTGAAACTTTGAATGGCCCCACAAATCCCAATCCTTTGCCGGATCCAGAGCTGGCCGTTGCCGAAGGGCCAGATGAAGAACCTGCGGAAGAAACCCCGCCACCGAAGGCGGCGGGCAGCAAATTGGAAATTAAGGCAGTAGCTGTTCTGCCAGTGAAAGGCGCTCCGGGGCGGGGCAATACAGATCTCACCAATGCCATGCGCCAGACTCTGACAGGCGCCGGTTGGACTGTACTGAACAAACCCGCTCCGAACGCGCTCACCATTCAGGGCAGCGTTGCCCTTTCCCCGCCTACTGGGCAAACCCAGACTGTGGCGTTGAAATGGAATGTGGCGATGCCCGATGGCAAGAGCCTGGGTGACATCAGCCAGGCAAATGATGTGCCCGCGGGTTCGCTCGACAGCGGCTGGGGCGAAAATGCGGGCTTCGCCGCAGAGGCCGCAGCGACGGGGATTTTTGAACTTATCGACAAGTTCCGCTGAATTAACCTATCCACAGGCCGCAATTGCGCTTGCCCTGACCCCTTGTTATAGAGCGGTCACAATTCGTGGGCGACCGAGGGACAAGCATGATGAAAATTGTGGCCGGCAACAGCAACCGGCCTTTGGCTGAGGCTATCTGTTCCTATCTCCACCTGCCGCAAACCAAGGCCGTGGTGAAGCGTTTCAACGACATGGAAGTGTTTGTTGAAATCCAGGAGAATGTGCGAGGCCAGGACATGTTCGTGGTGCAGTCCACATCGTTTCCGGCCAATGACCATCTGATGGAGCTGCTGATCATCATTGACGCCCTGAAGCGGGCTTCGGCCAAACGCATCACCGCCGTCATTCCGTATTTCGGCTACGCAAGGCAGGACCGCAAGCCTGGCCCGCGCACGCCGATTTCAGCCAAGCTGGTGGCCAACATGATCACGCGGGCTGGCGCTGACCGGGTGCTGACGCTGGATTTGCATGCGGGGCAGATTCAGGGCTTTTTTGATATTCCGACCGACAATCTTTTCGCCGGGCCGGTTCTGGTGCGCGACATCAAACAGCACAATGATGTGGGCAACACGGTGGTGATTTCGCCTGATGTCGGCGGCGTGGTGCGGGCCCGCGCCTTGGCCAAGCGGCTGGATACGCCGCTCGCCATTGTCGACAAGCGCCGTGAGAAGGCGGGCGAGTCGGAAGTCATGAACATCATCGGCGAGGTGAAAGGCAAGTCCTGCATCCTTATCGATGATATCGTGGATTCAGGTGGCACTTTATGCAACGCCGCTGACGCGCTTCTGGCGGTGGGCGCCAAGGAAGTGACGGCCTATATCACCCACGGCGTGCTGTCGGGAGGCGCGGTTTCGCGCATCACATCATCGAAGCTCAAGCAGCTGATTATCACCGACTCCATTCAGCCCACGGAAGCCGTGAAAGTCGCGCGCAATATCCGTGTGATTGGCATAGCGCCGCTGCTGGGCGAAGCCATCGGCCGCACCAGCCGCGAGGAAAGCGTTTCCAGCCTGTTTGAATAGCGCCGCCTATCTCAGCCTTTTTCTGGTCGCATTCGGCGCCGCGACGATACTTCCGTTGGGGTCAGAGCCGGTGGTCGCTGGTCTTTTGGCCGCTGGAAATTTATCCTGGCTGGGCGTCATCCTTGTCGCCAGCGTCGGCAATGTCCTGGGTTCCATGTGCAACTGGTTTCTTGGCCGGTACATCACGCGGTTTCAAAATGGCCGCTGGTTTCCAGCATCGAAAGAAAACCTGGCGCGGGCCGAGAATTGGTATCGGCGCTATGGCAGGGCGACATTGCTGCTCAGCTGGGCGCCGATTATTGGCGATCCACTGACGATAATCGCCGGAGTGTTGCGCGAACCACTGTGGTCGTTCACGCTGCTGGTTGGAATTGCCAAGACCGGGCGCTATCTTGCGCTGGCGGCGACGCTGTTTGGGTGGCTCCGCTAAGCCATCCACTTATTGCCACATTGCGGGTATTGTACTGGCTAATGGCAGCCAGACGGGAGACCGATTTTCATGACTGATATTTCACGGCGGAAGATGTTGGTCATGGGCACCTCCGCGATCGCGGCTTTTGGCTTGGCGCGGATCGCCACCGGCGCCAAGTCGCCAATCAACATCGCTGTCTATCGCAATCCTGGTTGTGAGTGTTGCGAGGCTTGGACCGAGCGCCTCAAAGCTGCGGGATTCACCGTGACGATGACGGATGATCCGGCGCTTGACCAATTTCGCGCCAAGCTGGGAGTACCTGCTGATCTTTATGGCTGTCACACAGCAATCATCGAAAGCTATGTGATTGAAGGCCATGTGCCACAGGCTGATATCCTGCGCTTTCTAAGCGAAAACAGTCAAGCCATGGGACTCTCGGTTCCCGGCATGCCGATGGGATCGCCCGGCATGGAAACCGGCGCGGCAGCAGACAAGTATGATGTGTGGGTTTTCAGGTCCGATGGATCCCGGGACGTTTTCGCCAGCTACTGACGAGCTTGTCACGTGGGCCATATTTTGGCCAACTTGTTGAATAGACTTGAAATACGGCATTTCATGTCACAATCAACAGAAGGGAAAAGTCATGATCAGAGCAATATTCGCAACGGGCGCCATTCTTGCAGTTCTTGCAGGCCCGGCATTTGCCGGAAGCTGCCCATCGCTCGCCGCCAAGGCTGAGGAAGCCATGAAGACCGCAACTCTCGATGATGCCACTAAAACCAAGGTGACCGAGTTGATCACCAATGGCAAAGCTGACCATGACGCTGGCAATCACGCTGATTCAGTGGCCAAGCTTAACGAAGCGTTGAAACTTCTCGGAGTTGCCTCATAGGCTTTTTCCATATTGAATCTAGTGTGGCCCGGTCAGTTTTGAGCCGGGCCATTTTTTTTTGCGTTATTCGCAAATCCTGTAATTGCCGCTCTTTCCATGCGCGCCCATATCGAAATGAAAATGGGTTGCGTGAGCCGCGTTTGAGCCCGGGCCCAGGACCGTGGTGAAGTAGCCGCAGGCGGAGGCGCGCAAGCCATCAAGAACGGCGTTTGACGCCGTGCTGATATTTGTTGGGCCTTCAATGCTCAATACCTGGCCGTCCTGCATGTGAAAGGTGGAGATATCGACCGCATTGCCGTAACCATGTTCGCTGATCTTGGCTGAGGCATCGCCGTTGCGGCCCCGGCATTCAAATCCTGGTCCGGTGGTGATTTTTCGCAAGGGCGCATTCATCTGCGCTGAAATTATGGGGCCGCCGGATTCCCGCAGCCATTTGGTGAACTGGAGAGCGAACTGGCAATTCAACAGAGGCGCATCCGGCAACTCGATGGTGTTGGTTTTGGTTTTTACGGAGCGCAGCCGCACGGGGTTTGGAACTGAACATAGACCCGTTTTCACTTCATCTGTTGACACAGCGAACACTGCTCCCTGGTCCGCAAGTTGCTCTCGGCACTTTATATCTCGAATGCCCGAGGAGGCTTCCGGGACTTTCCCCGGCGCGATCAAGGCAGCTTGCTTCGCAATGGATGGCTTTGGGCGTGGCGTTGGGACAAGCGGTGTGGCCGCTGAGCTGCGCAATGGCGATTTTGCCACGGCTGCAGGTTTTTCCATATTTTTGATGGCTTGGGGCTTGGCTCTGACGAAATTGTCCTGATATTGGGCCCCGATGTTTTTAGCGGGCGGGTTTTTCTTGGCTCCAGCCTTCATTTTTTTTGTTGGTGATCCGCATTTGCTTGAACGCAATGACCGGCACACATAGCGGTCCACGTTCTCGAGCATCTTGATTGCCTCATTTGGTGCGGCTGAAGCGGGACTTCACAGCTCCGGCGAAGATGAAGGCTGCGCCGACAGACGCTCCAACACACCAGATGCGGGAGATGCGGGCATAGCTGAAATGATGCATTGTTCTCCAACGATGAGCATCGGAATAGGTTCCATCGGATTTAGCGCTGATCAGAGCTGATTTTCCACTAGGATTTGGGGAATTCGCTTAAAATGCGCTTTTCAAGCGCGATGAGATCAGCCGGGAGTGGCTGGCCGGTTTCGCGAAATTCGCTCAGTTTCTGATGGAGCAGCTCGTAAAGCTCATGAATATCTTCGGGCTGGCTGTTAATCTGACTTACCAGCAACCCGATCTGCGCCTGAAGCTCATCCAATGCCATCTGTTTTCACTCTGTTTATCGGGGTGACCACCTCTTTGTTATTTTGCTTTGACCAAGCTGCCAAGACATTTCGGTTTTGATGGGCAAGAGAAAACGCGAAATTCGCGCCCCTTTCCAATCAAGCCATTGATATAATGCGAAAATATGTTTTTTCATGGGGTGGCTGCGGTGCGGCGGCGGCACAAAATTTTCTCGCGCTTGCAACCCCATCCACCCTCATCTATACCGCCCGCCACCATGCGGGAGTGGCGGACACCCCTGGAGGCAGGCTTTCGCGTGGTTCATGATTTTCAGGAGTTTAGAAATGTCGAAGATTGTTCAGCTTAAGGCCGTAGCACGCGGCCGGGCAGGCAAGGGGGCCTCCCGCGCTATTCGTCGCGAAGGCCTCGTTCCCGGTGTCGTTTATGGCGACAAAAAAGAAGCCCAAATCGTCACGCTCAATTACCGTGAGCTGGAGCCCCACGTCCAAACGGGCCGCTTCATGTCAACGCTGGTCGACCTTGAAGTCGATGGCCAGACAGTTCGCGCCATTCCGCGCGATATCCAGTTTGAGCCGGTGCGCGATTTCATCGTGCATGTGGATTTTCTGCGCCTTGGCAAGGCATCGCGCATCGCGGTTGATATTCCGGTCCACTTCAAGGGCCAGGAAGCCTCGCCCGGCATCAAGCTTGGCGGCTCGCTCAATATCGTTTCGCATTCGCTCAGCCTCTATTGCTCGGCCGACTTCATTCCAGACGAGATTATGGTTGACGTCGCCGGCATGCAGATCGGGCAATCCATTCACGTTTCAAATATCAAGCTGCCTGAGGGCGTGAGCCTGGTTTCGCGGGATGATTTGACGCTGTGCACGATCTCCGCCCAGGCCAAGGAAGAAGTTGTCGAGGAAGCACCCGTATCAGCTGAAGTTCCGGCCACGGCCCAGAAAGCTCCGGTTGCCGGCGCTGCTCCGGCGGCTCCTGCCGCTGGCGCAAAGGCTGCGGCTCCCGCAAAGGGCGTGGCAGCAGCCCCTGCGGCGGCGGCGCCTGCTCCCAAGAAGAAGTAATCCTCTTCTAAGGGAAAAGGGCCATGTTTCTTCTTGTGGGTCTCGGCAATCCGGGAACCAAATATGCCGGAAACAGGCACAATATCGGCTTCATGGCGGTGGACGAAATCGTTCGCCGCCATGGCTTTTCAAGCTGGCGCAAACGTTTCAAGGGCGAAGTGTCCGAGGGCATATTGGGGGGCGAGAAGGTGTTGGTTCTCAAGCCTCTCACATTCATGAATGAATTGGGCCAATCGGTGGGCGAAGCTGCGCGCTTTCTTGATCTTGAACCGGACAAGGTGATTGTCATTTATGATGAGCTCGATCTGCAGCCCGGCAAGGTGCGGGTGAAGCTGGGTGGCGGCGCCGCAGGCCACAATGGCATCCGCTCCATCTCATCGCACATCAGCCCGCATTATGTGAGGGTTCGATTGGGCATCGGACACCCCGGCGATAAGAATCTGGTTTACCCCCATGTGCTGAGCGACTTCGCAAAATCAGACAAGACATGGGTTGCGCCCTTGCTGGAAGCGGTTGCTGAAGAAGCAGCCTTCCTGGTTGAAGGCGACTACGCGAAATTTCAAAACAGGGTGCATCTCGCACTCAATCCAGCGCCTGAAAAGCCTGTGAAAAAGGACTAGAATTCATGGGTTTCAAATGCGGCATCGTGGGCCTTCCGAATGTGGGGAAGTCAACATTGTTCAACGCGCTCACGCAGACTTCCGCCGCGCAGGCGGCGAACTATCCGTTCTGCACGATCGATCCCAATGTGGGCGATGTGGGCGTGCCTGATCCAAGGCTTGATGAACTGGCGCGGATTGCGGCCAGCGCCCAGATCATTCCGACGCGGCTGACGTTTGTGGATATCGCCGGGTTGGTGCGGGGCGCCTCCAAGGGCGAAGGCCTTGGCAACCAGTTCCTGGCCAACATCCGCGAGACGGACGCCATCGCCCATGTGGTGCGGTGTTTCGAGGATGGCGACATCACCCATGTGGAAAACAAGATTGACCCGGTGGCTGACATTGAAACCATCGAAACCGAGTTGATGCTGGCCGACATGGACAGCCTCGAAAAGCGCGTTGTGAGCATAGAGAAAAAGGGCAAGCAGGGCGACAAGGAATTCGCGCGAGATTGCGGATTTGATGAACCGCGCCCTCGTATTGCTGCGCGAGGGACAGCCCGCGCGCTTGGTTGAACGGACCGCTGACGAAGAGAAGATGTTCAGGGGTCTTGGCCTACTGTCATCAAAGCCTGTGCTTTATGTCTGCAATGTGGAGGAAGCTTCGGCTGACAAGGGCAATGATTTTTCGGCACAGGTTTTTGCGCGCGCCAAACTCGAGAACGCGGTCGCTGTGGTGGTTTCGGCCAAGATCGAAAGCGAGATCGCGGTTCTGCCGGCGGCTGACCAGAAGGATTATCTGGATGCCGTGGGCCTCGATGAGCCGGGCCTCAACCGTGTCATTCGCGCTGGCTACGACCTGTTGCATCTCGTCACTTACTTTACTGTAGGGCCAAAGGAAGCCCGCGCCTGGACCATCACCAAGGGCACCAAGGCACCGGCGGCGGCTGGTGTGATCCATACGGATTTCGAGAAAGGTTTCATTCGCTCCGAGACCATTTCCTATGTTGACTACGTGAGCAACAAGGGAGAGGCGGGGGCGCGCGAGGCGGGCAAGTTCCGGCTTGAGGGCAAGGACTATGTTGTGCTGGACGGCGATGTGATGCATTTCAGGTTTGCGAATTAGGACATGTATAGCCGACCTCTGGTTTCCCAGGATTTTGTTGTTCCCGAGCGACTTCAGGGTGCTGGGTTTCATCTCCGCATGCTCCGAATTCATGATGTTGTGAAAGACTATGATGCGGTTATGTCCAGCGAGGCTCACCTGGTTGGTTTCATGGAACCTGGCAGCACGTGGCCCCGTGGTTTGACGGTGGAAGAAAATCTCATTGATCTGGCCTGGCACCACCGTGAATTCACCATCCGCCATTCCTTTGCCTACACTGTCATGAATGACGATGAGAGCCGCTGTCTGGGGTGTTGTTACATCTATCCGAGTGATCGATCGGGCGATGATGCGATGGTTTTCTATTGGGCGCGCGAGCCTGAACTTGACCAGGCAATCGGCGAGGTCTTGCGAAATTCTATCTCGTCGGACTGGCCATTCAAGAAGGTGGCCTTTCCGGGCCGAGACATTGCCTGGAGTGACTGGTGAGCGGGCTTCTTCACTTCGAGGATTTTGAAGTGGGGCAGGTGATTTCGCTCGGAACCTATCCGGTCACTGCCGAAGAGATACGGGAATTCGCGGCGGAGTTTGATCCACAGGATTTTCATCTCGAAGAAAGAGCGGGCGAGGCTTCCATCCTTGGCGGATATTCGGCCAGTGGCTGGCACGTATGCTCCATGCTGATGCGGATGATGGCTGACGGATGGCTCAACACGACAGCCAGCTTGGGATCCAACAGCGTTCCGGAAGTAAAATGGCTGCGGCCGGTTTTGGCTGGCGAGACGCTGAGCGGGATATTGACGATTGCTTCAAAGCGGGTTTCATCGAAGCGGCCAGAAATGGGCATATTTCAATGTTTTTCCGAGCTCTTCAATGAGACGGACGAGAAGAAGGCTGAAATGACCGCCATTGTCTTTATGCGGGTCAAAGCGGCATGTTAGGTTTGTTTCTCGATGAAATAGATGATGGCCTTGCAGTTGATCTCGGCAGTTATCATTTTACCCGCGAGGCTGTTTTGAAGTTTGCGCGGAAGTTTGATCCCCAGCCCTTTCATTTGAGCGACGAGGCGGGATTGGCTGGGCCGTTCGGGAGGCTTTCGGCCAGCGGCTGGCACACGGCGGCGGGCTGGATGAAGTGTTATGTGACAACCAATGAGGCGGCGCGGGCGAAGCTCAGGGCTGCGGGCAAGAGATTGCCGGAGGTTGGGCCATCGCCCGGCTTCACCAATCTGAAGTGGCTCAAGCCGGTTTATCCTGGCGATACGGTTCGCTACGCATGCACGGTGACTTCAAAGCGCGTGCTGGCTTCGCGGCCTAAATGGGGGTTGGTGCATTCGCTGAATGAAGGTTTCAATCAGCATGGGGAGCTGGTTTACAGCTTTGACGGCAAGGTGATGAATGCCTGCTAATGCCCTCCAAATCCCACCAGCGTGTGCACTTTCACGTTCTTGGATTTCAGCTTCGCGGCGCCGCCTAATTCGGGCAGGTCTATGACGAAGGCGGCGGCCACAACTTCGCCGCCTGACCGCCGGATCAGGTCAATCGCAGCTCCCGCAGTTCCGCCGGTCGCGATCAAATCATCGACGAGCAGGATGCGGTCGCCCTTCTGAATGGCGTCGGCATGGATTTCGATGGTGTCGACGCCATATTCAAGAGCGTATTCCTGGCCGATGACGCGGGCGGGGAGCTTCCCCTTCTTGCGGATGGGGATGAAGCCCCGGCCAAGTGTGTGGGCCACGGCGCCGCCCAGGATAAAGCCGCGCGCCTCGATGCCTGCGACATAATCAATATCGCCTTTGAGAAATGGCCAGGCGAGTTCATCCACGGCGGCGCGAAACCCGTAAAGGTCAGCCAGCAGCGTGGTGATGTCACGGAACATGATGCCGGGCTTTGGATAGTCAGGAATGGTGCGGATGTAGCGTTTGATGTCGAAGCCGTTGCGCAAGTCCATGTCTCTTGTCCTTATGGCCACTTCACGAGGGGCGGCATGGATGACAAAATTGAGTCCACATTGCCGCCGGTTTTCAAGCCAAACAGAGTGCCGCGATCATACAGCAGGTTGAATTCCACATAGCGGCCACGGCGAATGAGCTGTTCATCACGGTCGGCCTCAGTCCAGGGCATCTTCATGTTGCGGTGGACGATTGACGGGAAAACTTCCAGAAATGCCGCGCCGACGGCTTTGACGAAATTGAGGTCTGTGGCGAAATCATTGGTGTTGAGATAGTCAAAGAAGATGCCGCCAATGCCCCGGGGCTCATTGCGGTGGGGGAGGAAGAAATATTCGTCGCACCAGGTTTTGTATCTTTCATAGTCGACGATCGGGTGCGCTTCGCAGGTGGATTTGAAGGCGGCATGGAAGCTTTTTGAGTCCGGATCTTCCTGGTTTCGCCGGCGGTTTAGCACCGGGGTTAAATCGGCGCCACCGCCGAACCAGGGTTTGGATGTCACGACATAGCGCGTGTTCATGTGCACGGTTGGGATGTTGGGGTTCCAGAAATGGGCAATCAATGAAATGCCCGACGCCCAAAAGCTTGGGTCTTCTTCGGCTCCCGGTATTTGCTTTCTGAACTCGGGCGAGAATTCGCCGTGCACGGTTGAGCAGTGCACGCCGACTTTTTCAAACAGGCGGCCATGCATCATGGACATCACACCGCCGCCGCCGTTGTTTTCGCGCGTCCACGGTGTTTGCGCAAAGCGCCCGGCGGGCGAGGGGCTTTCCAGCTCGGCCTCGAGCTTTTCGAATTCAGCGACGATCATGTCGCGCAGGGATTGGAACCAAAGCTTGGCAGCGGTTTTTTGTTCAGCGTTCATGGGAAAAACTTAGCGCCTTTTGGAGATTGGTTACAATACGGGAAAGCCTGAGGTTTGCCGCAGCGCCTCGCCCGTCACCATGGCGCAGGCAAGGCTCACGTTTAGCGAACGCTCATTAGGCAGCATGGGTATCAGAACCCGCGCCGCGACCGATTGATGGACTTCGGGCGGCGCTCCGGAGCTTTCCTGGCCGACGAGGATTGTGTCATCGGGGGAAAAGCTGAAATTGGCGTAGGGTGTTTCGGCTTTTGTCGACAGCAGCACGAGGCGGCGGCTGGAATTTTCAGCATGGAAAGCCTGCCAGGACGGGCTCCTTCTGACCGTGGCGCGATCCAGGTAATCCATCCCCGCCCGGCGGAAAGAAGAATCAGTCCAGGCGAAGCCCGCCGGCTCGATAATTGTGACAGTCAGCCCGAAGCAGGCGCACATGCGGATGATCGTTGCGACATTGGGAGCGATGTCGGGCTGGTAGAGCGCAATTTCGATCATGATTGGCTGCTTTTAGCCAGTCTTCCGGCAACCTGGAAGGGCGGCGGCTCCTGCGACAACTCATGGCTAGACAACTTTCATGGCCGGTGTCAAAACCGCCTGAGTTAAGGCGTCGGCGGCAACACGAGGGGAAAAATACGTGTCCACAGCGGTACATGCAGATGTAAATCGGCGGGATTTTCTGTTCATTGCGACGGGGGCGGCGGCGGCAGTTGGGGCGGCGTTGACGGCCTGGCCATTCATCAATCAGATGAACCCGGATGCTTCGGTCCTGGCCATGGCATCCATTGAAGTTGATCTGGCGCCTTTGGCTGAAGGGCAGGAAATCGTCCTCAAGTGGCGGGGCAATCCGGTGATCGTGCGCCATCGCACACTGAAGGAAATTGAGGCCGCCAAAGCCGTTCCAATGGAAGACCTTAAGGACCCGGTCGCGCGCAGCGAAGTTGCCAAGGATGGTGATCCTGCGACGGACGAAAACCGCACCATCAAGGGCCATGAGCAATTCCTGATCATGATGGGGGTGTGCACTCATCTCGGCTGCGTGCCGCAGGGCGACAATCCCGCCAAGGAATTTGCCGTCGTCGAGGGATCAACCAAAACTGGCGGCTGGTTCTGCCCGTGCCACGGTTCGCATTACGACACGGCGGGACGCATCCGCAAAGGGCCCGCGCCGGAAAATCTGGCTGTGCCGAAATACAGTTACATCACAGAAACCAAGATTCAGATCGGTTAACAAGGGGCAGGATTTATGAGTGGTCCATCAAGTTATCAACCGAAATCCGCGCTTGGAAGATGGGTGCATGAGCGGCTGCCCATCGTGGCGTTCGCCCAAGACCATCTCATGTCCTTCCCGACGCCGAAGAACCTGAATTACTGGTATGCCTTCGGCGGCATTCTGACCGTGATGCTGGTGGTTCAGCTCATCACCGGAATCGTTCTGGCCATGCACTATACGCCCCATGTCGATATGGCGTTCAGCTCGGTTGAGCATATCATGCGCGACGTGAACTATGGCTGGCTGCTGCGCTACATGCACGCCAATGGTGCGTCGATGTTCTTCATTGCCGTTTACGTTCATATGTTCCGGGGCATGTATTATGGCTCCTACAAGGCGCCGCGGGAAATCCTGTGGATGATCGGCGTTCTCATCTATCTCATCATGATGGCGACCGCCTTCATGGGCTATGTGCTGCCCTGGGGCCAGATGAGCTTCTGGGGCGCCAAGGTCATCACCAATCTGTTCTCGGCCATTCCCTTTTTCGGCGAGTCAATCACGACCTGGCTGTGGGGCGGTTTTTCGGTTGATAATCCGACGCTCAACCGCTTCTTTTCGCTGCACTACCTGTTGCCGTTCGTTCTAGCCGGACTTGTCGGCCTCCACATTTGGGCGCTGCATGTGCCGGGCAATGGAAATCCGACCGGCATCAACGTCAAGAGCACGCAGGACACGGTGCCGTTTCATCCCTATTATACGATGAAGGATGCCTTTGCGATCGCAGTGTTCATGCTGTTGTTCGCGGCCTTCCTGTTCTTTGCGCCCAATTATCTCGGCCATGCGACCAACTATCTGCCGGCCAATCCGCTGGTGACCCCGGCGCACATCGTGCCGGAGTGGTATTATCTGCCTTTCTATGCGATCCTGCGCGCCATTCCTGACAAGCTCGGCGGCGTGGTCGCCATGTTTGGTTCCATCCTGATTCTGTTTGTGCTGCCATGGCTTGACACGTCGCGGGTTCGCTCCGGGACATATCGACCGATCTTCAAGCAGTTCTTCTGGATTTTCGTGCTGGTCTGCATTGGGCTTGGCTATCTGGGCTCCAAGCCGGCAGAGGGATTGTACGTGGTATTCTCACGCATCCTCACCGCTTATTACTTCCTCCACTTCATTGTGATCCTGCCGCTGATTGGCCTTCTGGAAACACCCAAGCCATTGCCGTCTTCGATATCTGATGATGTGCTGGCGAAGAAAAAACCACTGGCGCCGGCGGAGTGATTTGGGGGACATGATGAAGAAAACACTCAAAACACTCATTGCCGCCGCAGCCAGCATCTGCATTTCAGCCGGTTTGGCCTTGGCGACAGAAGGACAGAAGGACGCGAAGGATATTTCCTATTCTTTCGAAGGTCCGTTTGGAACTTTTGACAAAGGGCAACTGCAGCGCGGCTACAAGGTTTACAAGGAAGTCTGCGCGACCTGCCACTCCATGAACTATGTGGCTTTCCGCAATTTGGCCGAGCATGGCGGACCGGGCTTCAACGAGGAGCAAGTCAAGGCACTTGCCGCGACTTTCACCGTGAAGGACGGACCTGACAGCGCTGGCGAGATGTTTGACCGCCCGGGCAGGCCTTCGGACCGTTTCCCATCGCCATTTGCAAATCCGGAAGCGGCGGCTGCCGCCAATGGCGGCGCTGTTCCGCCGGACTTGTCCCTGATCACCAAATTCCGCCCCGGCTGGTTTGGCACCTTCAATCAGCTGGCGAATGGCATTGGCGGACCGCAGTATGTCTATTCAGTTCTGACGGGCTATGAAGAGGCCTCGGAAGAAATCAAGAAGGAAATGCCGGAAGGCAAGAACTACAATCCTTATTTCGCCAATGGCCATTTCATTGCCATGGCGCCACCGCTGGCTGATGGGCAAGTTGAATTTGATGATGGTTCGCCCAACAAGATTGACGACATGGCGCGGGATGTTTCCGCCTTCCTGGCCTGGACCGCCGAACCAAAGATGGAAGAGCGCAAGAGCATGGGCTTCATGGTCATGATCTATTTGACCATCCTGGCTGGGCTGCTGTATTTCGTGAAGAAGAAGATCTGGCACGATCAGCATTGAACTGACGCCGTTAGTGGCTAGAATTGGCCCGGCTTTGCGCCGGGCTTTTTGTTGCGGGGGTTGTAATGGTCAAATCTGTCCTGGGCATTATCGGCGGTTCCGGGGTTTATGATCTGCCCCTCGACAAGGCGGAGTGGCGGGAGGTGGAGAGCCCTTGGGGAAAGCCATCGGACCAACTTCGATGCGGGGAGATTGGCGGGTTGCCGGTGGTGTTCCTGCCGCGCCATGGCCGGGGGCATGTCTATTCCCCCTCCACAATCAATTATCGGGCGAATATTGACGCCATGAAGCGGATGGGAGTCACTGATCTGGTCTCTCTGTCCGCAGTGGGCTCGCTGAAAGAAGAATTGCCGCCTGGCATGTTTGTGGTGATTGACCAGTTTATTGACCGGACCTTTGCGCGGGAGAAATCATTCTTTGGAACGGGCTGCGTGGGGCATGTGCCGCTGTCGCATCCGATTTCTCCGGTGTTGGCGGATGCAGTGCAGAATGCGTTGAAAGCGGAAAACATTTCCCACAGCAGGGGCGGCGCCTATGTCGTGATGGAGGGGCCGCAGTTTTCGACGCTGGCTGAATCCCATCTTTACCGTTCGTGGGGGGCCAGTGTGATTGGCATGACCAACATGCCGGAAGCCAAGCTCGCCCGCGAGGCGGAGATTTGCTACTGCACGGTGGCGATGGTGACGGATTATGATTCGTGGCACGGGGACCATGGCACGGTGGATGTGGCCAAGGTTGTGGCTGTCATGAAAACCAATGCCGAAAAGGCTGGCAGACTGGTTTTGCGCCTGGCGCAGGAATTTCCGAAGGAACATCCGGCATGTCCGATTGGCTCGGATCGCGCACTGGAGCATGCCCTCATGACAGCGGAGAGCGCCCGCGATCCGGATCTCATGAAAAAGCTGGATGCGGTTGCCGCAAGGGTCTTGCTTCGCTGACCTATTTCTTCTTGGCCACCTTCAGGGCCAAGGAAGATTTGGCCTTCTTCGAGTGGGCCAGAATCATGAATGGCTGGTGCACCAGCCGCTTCTGTTCGGCCACGTCGAAGGCGTCCTGTTTTTTTGCGCAGGAAGCCCGGATCTGATCCCAGAGCTTTGTGGTTTTCGCATTGAAATCATTGCAGGACTTGGCTCTGATGGCGCGAACCTTGGCTTCAAGCGCGGCGCCGCAGGCCAGCCAGATGGAACGATGGGTTTCCTCATGGGTTTTCAGAAATCTTGAAAAATTCTTCCATTGGGTTTTTGTGCTGCCCTGCAGGGCATTCTCATTTTTCAGTCTTGGCAGCTTGATGGTGAAATCAATGTTGAAACTGTAGTCCTGCATCTCGCAATATTTGCCCTGCATCATTTTCCCCGCTTGCGAGGAAACGGCGGTGGTTGCCGCGTAGGCCTTGATTCCACCGACTCGGGGCCCGCGGCTGACAAGCGCCGCATAGATAGAGGCCGGCGTATTGCCGCTGATCGCATAGTAGACGTATTTTGTTGTCTGTTTCGGTTTGCTGATGGCGGGTTCGCTGTATAATCCCGCGCATGCCAGGGAGCTTAGGAATACCAAGGCTTGTCTCTTCAATGGAGCCCTCCAAAACAGTATCCCGTTTGTATGGCATATGAGGCGGGCAAAATCCACCTGCGGCCGCGAATTATTTTTTGCCCTTGAAGCGGGGCACGCGCTGACGCATATTTCGAGCCGGGCGAACAGGAGAGGAGCATTCTTGTGATGCGTAAGAATGGAACCGTGAAATTCTTCAATCAAGCCAAGGGTTATGGTTTTGTTTCTCCGGAAGGCGGCGGCAAGGATGTGTTTGTGCATATTACGGCCGTCCAGAAATCTGGAATTCCCGAGCTAAATGAAGGCACCAAGATCAGCTTTGACGTGCAGGATGACACCCAGGGCAGGGGGCCGCAGGCCGTCGAACTGCAACTCATCTGAACCAGTGAGGTATCCGTGATGGGGTAAAGAGCTTTCTGTTTGCGGTTTTGGCGGCATTGCTGGCTTGGCCGGCCTTGGCACAGGAGCCCGCTCATTCAAGTTGCCAATGCCGGGCGAACGGCCAATCATATCCGCAGGGGCAGGTATTATGCCTTGATAGCAAGCTGGTGCGCTGTGAAATGAACCTCAACAATTCGTCGTGGAAAGTCATCGCGCAATCATGCCCGCAAACCTCTCTTACCTATTCTCCGGTTTTAACCGCGCAGCTCTTGCCCTTGCAGCGGTAACATTTTTTTCGCCCGTCGCATTCGCGGAAGATTTTGACTATTATGTTCTGGCTCTTTCGTGGTCTCCGACTTACTGCGCTGGCGATCGCGGGCAAGATGATTTCCAGCAATGCGCGCCGGGCCGGAAATTCGCTTTTGTGGCGCATGGGCTGTGGCCGCAGCATAATCGGGGCTGGCCACAGGATTGCCCAACGCGGGAAAACTGGGTCGAACAGGAGCAGATTGATGGCATGATGGATATCATGCCGTCCAAAAGGCTCATCATTCATGAGTGGAAGAAGCATGGCACGTGCTCCGGGCTGTCGCAGGAAGGCTATTTCTCCACCGTTCGCAGGATGTTTGGCCAGGTTAGAATCCCGGCGCGATATCTGTCCCCGCAAGCAGATGTTGAGGTGACAAGCGAACAGTTGATCGCGGATTTTGTCAAATCAAACAAAGGACTGACATCCAGAATGCTGTCGGTTCAATGCGGCAATGGCACCGGGCGGGAGCGGCTGTCGGAGCTTCGCATATGTGTTGACAAGAGCGGTGTTTTTGCGGCCTGTGGCGTGAATGAAAAACGGCAATGCCGAGCCGAAACCCTGGTTCTGCCGCCCGTGAAATAGGACTTGGATGAAGCGCGCCCTGATCTTCCAGCATATGGACCATGACCATCCCGGACGGTTTCTGGATTTCTTTTCTGAGGACGGCATTGTTCCCGAAATGCTGCGCCTGTGGGAGGGGCAGGCCATTCCCAGCCTTGCCGCATTTGATTTCCTTTTCGTGCTGGGTGGCGCGCAGGACACGTGGCAGGAAGAGCAGCATCCATGGATGGCGGCCGAGAAGGACGCCATTCGGGAATGGGTGCGGGACCGGGCCAAGCCCTATTTCGGCGTCTGCCTCGGCCACCAGTTGCTCTGCGATGCCTTGGGCAGTGAAATCGGACTGGCGGAAAATCCGGAAGTCGGGGTATTTGAGGTTTCGCTGACGGACGACGGGAAATCCCACAAGCTGTTCGCTGGCCTGGCGCCAGCCAACAGGGTCATGCAGTGGCATTGGGCGGAAGCCAAGCGCGCGCCACCGGGAGCCCGGATTCTTGCCACCTCGGAAAGATCAGCCATTCAAGCCATTGCTGTTGACTCCCATGCCATCAGCACACAATTCCATTGTGAATTCACGCCGCAGACCATGGCGGCATGGTCATCGCTGCCGGGCTACATCGCCTCGCTGGAAAAGCAGAATGGGGCGGGGGCTTATCGAAACCTGGTCACCGAAGCCACGCCGCTCATGCCTGACATGGCTAGGATGACGCGGCAGGTCTATGACAATCTGATGGTTGCGACCGGGCTTAGAAAGTAAGCCAGAAGACCTCGCCGGAGCTTTCTTCGGTATCGAGCCAGAAGAAATCAAGATTGGGAAACTCGCCTTCAAGGATTTCGCGGCCGGTGCCGATTTCGCAAAGAATTCCGCCGCCCTTGTTCAGGTGTCTCGGCGCCGCAGCCAGAATCCGGCGTATGATGTCCAGCCCGTCCTTGCCGCCGATATGGGCCATTACGGGCTCGTGCGCGTATTCCTGCGGGAAGGCCGCAACTTCAGCTTCCGCCACATAGGGCGGGTTGGTCATGATGAAGCCATATTTTTTTCCCGCCAGCGGAGCAAAAAGATCGCCTTGGTGAAGCGTGATGCGATCCTGCATGCCGTGATCCCTGACATTGATGCGGGCCACTTCGAGGGCATCTGACGAAAGATCGACCGCGTCAATTTTGGCATTCGGAAATATGCCCGCGGCCAGAATGGCGAGGCAGCCGGAACCAGTGCACAGGTCAAGGATTGTTGTCACGCCTTCCGGGTTGCCGATCAGGCTGTGGCCTTCACCGCCGAACAGGCCGCTGAAGAGCAATTCGCCGATGTATGAACGCGGAACGATCACGCGTTCATCGACATAGAAGGGGACGCCGTGAATATAGGTGCGCCCGGTGAGATAGGCGGCGGGCTTTCGGGTTGCGATGCGGTTTTCGATGATATCAGCCAGCTTTGCGCGCTCGGCTGGCAACAGCTTGGCATCAAGCCAGGGGTTGATGTCATCGACGGGCAAATGCAGGGTTTCGAGAATGAGAAAGGCCGCTTCATCGAGGGCGCTTGATGCGCCGTGGCCATGGGCCAGTTTTGCTTCGTTGAATCGGCTCACTGCAAACCGGAGAAAATCGCGGATCGTGGTGAAATTGTTCATAGGCATGCTGGTCGCTCAAATGGCCCGGATCAGGCGGCCACCATTGAGCGCCAAACCAACAAGCAATATGACATAGATTGACGCAAGGGAAACGGGAAACGCATTTATGCCGAAAAGATCGATGGCAGCGCCGGCAATGGGGGGCCCCACCAATCCGCCGATGCCCCACATGGCCGAGAACGCGGCGGAGCCTGCGATCAGGTCCGGGCCCTTGAACGTATCCCCCATGACAACCAGCGAGATTGTGTAAACACCGAACGCCGTTGACGCCATGACGATGACCACGGGCCAGATCAACCAGCTGTCGACCGCCCAGATCAGGGCCATGCACATTGCGATAGTGACTGCGCTGGAACTGGTCACAACGCCCATGCGCGACCATTTGTCGGCGAGAAGCCCAAGCGGCAGCTGAAACAAGGTGTTGCCAATGATGCCCGCACCCAAAACCCAGCTTGTGGTTTGCAAGTCAAGACCTGACCGCAAGCCAAAGATCGGGAAGAACGAGAGGAGGACACTGTCAAAAATTGTCACGGCGCCGACGGCGAACAACAGCAGGGGGGCTTTGGTGACGAAGCGCAGGAAGCTGCCGCCGTGCTCGTCGTGGAAAGCCGCCTCGCTGACATTTACAAACACCAGTGGCAGGGCGCTGAGCGCCACACAGACCATGCCGATGATCCACGGCGTGGCGCCGTCAATGCCGGTGAATGGAATTATCGCGGGGCCGACGGCGAAACTTACTGAGAGAACCGTCGTGTAGAGCCCCATGATGCGGCCCCGGTTGCTGTCATCCGTCGCGGTCAGGATCCAGGCCTCGCTCACTGTGAAAAGAGTGCCCGTTGCGATGCCGAAGAAGAACCGGATGACGAACCACGCCGCGAGACTGGGAAAAACCTGGAATGCCATCAGGCCCATAATGATCGCCACGATGACAATCGCGACGGTGCGCTTTGAGCCGATCTTCGCGATGATCCCGGGCAGAAACGGGCCAGCCAGCAGAATGCCGATGGGGCCCATGGCGGCGTTCAGGCCCATGATCCAGGTTGGAACCCTGCGCGCTTCCATCAGCAGCGGCAAAAGCTGGAACGTCAGCCCCATGGCGATATCGCAGCAGGCGACGGTCGCGATCGCCGCGACAAGCGTGCCGTGACGCCGGGAAAATGCGCTGGTTGCGTAGGCTGTCATTTGGCTCGTCTAGCGGTTGACTCACATTGCCGCAACTCCTAGGAACCGCGGCCATGGCAAAGCTCAAGGCGCTGATTATTCCGGTCACTCCGTTTCAACAGAACTGCTCATTGGTGTTTGACGAGGATGCCAAGCGGGGAGCGATTGTCGACCCCGGCGGCGATGTGGCGGAAATACTCAAGGTCATCGGGCAATCGGGCGTGGCGATCGAGAAGATACTGCTGACCCATGGGCATATCGACCATGCGGGAGGGGCAGCGGAATTGCGCGATGCGCTGGGTGTTGAGATCGAGGGTCCGCATCTGGATGACTTGTTCCTGCTCAAGGACTTGCCGCAGAGCGGCGCCAAATTTGGCATGGCGGGTGTCCGTGCAGTGGCGCCGGATCGCTGGTTGAATGATGGCGATGAGGTCGTGGTTGCCGGCTTGAAGTTTGCGATCTCGCATGCGCCGGGACATTCGCCCGGATCAGTGATTTTCTTCAATGAAGAGAATCGTTTCGCGCTGATGGGAGATGTGTTGTTTCAAGGCTCGGTGGGGCGTACGGACTTCCCCTACGGCAGTTCCGAAACGCTGATGAAATCCATCGCCGAGAAGGTATTGCCGCTGGGCGATGATGTAGTGTTCCTGCCGGGCCATGGCAGCGCCAGCAAGATCGGCGTGGAACGGCAGAGCAATCCGTTCCTTCAGGGACTTTAGATTTTCATTTCCACGAGGCGCGACTTGGCGGCGAAATAGGCATCGCCGGTAGTTTTGAATTCGCCGCATTCCTGCACGGCTTTGGCCCCGAAGACTTCGCAGAACTGGCCATCGCCGGCGGTCCATTTGCCGGTGCCTTCGCCTTTGGCGTCGTCCTGGAAGGTGAAGGTGCCGTCGGCGTTGTAGTTGACAAAGCCATTGCCGTCGGCGCGGGTGTACTGGAAGGTTTTTCCGACGATAGCGGTCTGGATTTCGGCCGCTGACAATTGGCGGATGGGCTCGGCTGCGGGCGCGTCGCTCGAGTTATTGGTGAAGCGGATGCCCTTGGGGCCGTTGGCGCAGGCCGCAATGAGGAAGCTGATGCAAAGAATGACCAATAGTTTGCGCGTCAAGTTCGATCCCGATACGTGTTTCATGCCCCGCATGTGCCACAGCTCGGGCCCAGCATCAAGAGCTAGACGCCCTGGGATGGCAACACCACAACCTTGGAACCGATGGGCACCCGGAGGTATAGATCCGCGATATCCTGATTGAGCATGCGAACGCAGCCAGAGGACTGGGCTGTGCCGATGGAGGAGGGATCGTTGGTGCCGTGAATGCGGTAGAGCGTGTCCTCGCCATTGGCGTAGAGATAGAGGGCGCGGGCGCCTAGGGGATTGTCCGGCCCGCCGGGCATGCCATTGCCCCATTTGGCGGCTTTTTCATCGCGCAGCACCATTTCCTCGGGCGGCACCCAGCGGGGCCAGCGGCGCTTCAAGCCGACTTTCGCCTCGCCATTCCAGGCGAAGCCCTCGCGGCCTACGCCCACGCCATAGCGCACAGCCTGATAGTTTTCGCGGATCAGGTAGAGATGGCGGTTGTCGGGATCCACCACAACCGTTCCGGGAAATTCGGGAGTGGGATAGTTCACAAGTTGCTTGTGGAAAGTTTCCGGGACGCTGTCGAGATTGGCGGGCTCGATGACGAAATCCACCTGTGATTCGGCGGGCGGCAATAGGCTGAGATCACGGCTGAAGCCCGGTTCAAACAGCGCGTTGGTTTGCGCCCGAGCGGGTTCGCCGAGGATTGCCAGCGAAAGGCCGCCGAGAAGAAGTTCGCGGCGCGACGGCTTGAGACTCATGAGCTTCCTCCTTCCTGATGGGATGGAAGAGCTTATGAATCCATGGCGCGGCGAGAGCGTGATGAAGCTGTGGCGATTGTGTGGTCAGATGTTCACTCGAGCGTGAAGTCGGCGCTGCCGACACGGTATTGATTGCCAGATCCCGTTATCGGCTGGCATCTCATTGGCTCGCCTTTTGGCAGAAACGCGGCGGGCGCGAAGCTTTCGCAGAGCTGGCCGTCCTTGGTGGTCCAGGTGCCAGTGGTGGTGCCTTTGCCATTGACCTCAACGAGGGAGGTTCCATCGGCGGCATAGACAGTCAGGCCGCTCAAGTTGGTGGCGGCGCTTTTCCAGCGGCCATTCCTGCCGGAAAAAATGGTGCGGATTTCATCGGCTGTCATCGCTGTGCTGACCTGCGGGTCAAGCGGAGTTTCGTCCGCGCCAAATTGATTGGCGCAGGCTGCAAGAGCCAATGTGGCAGCAACAATTGCCGCGTATCGCAGTAGTCCGTCCATGGGCACTCCCCCGAATGTTCCCGTTGTTAAGCCATAGCATGTGGCGAGAATGTGGTGAAGCGCCAATGTGAATTTGTCCGCAACTGAGATGCGTTGTGGTTGCGGGAATTAACCATCGTCATTAAGCTGTTGCGCGGCGGCGATAGCGAATTCTCGAACCCCGAAGAGGAGACAATGATGCGTGCCCATTCAAAACTTTTGACCGCGACTGTTGCATTCGCCAGCTTGGCTGTTGCCGTGGCTGAGGCCGAGACGGTGAAAATCACCCTTTTGGGCGTGGGCGATGTCTACAAGTTCGAGGGCGGCAAGACGCGGGGCGGCGTGGCCAGGCTCAATGCGGTGGCCAAGGCCGAGAAGGCGGCCAACCCGAATTTCCTTTACCTGTTCACTGGCGACATGCTGTCTCCTTCGCTGATGTCTGGCCTCGACAAGGGAGCGAACATGATCGCGCTCACCAATGCGGCGCCGTTTGACCTGGCGGTGCCCGGCAACCATGAATATGATTTCGGGCCGGAGAATTTCGCCGAGAAGATGAAGGCCTCGAAATATCCTTGGGCGGCGATCAACATTGCAAACGCCGATGGCTCGGCGATTGCGGGCCTGGGCGGGGTTACCATCAAGGACCTGGCTGGAGTGAAGATCGCGCTTATCCCCGTGGCGCAGGACACCTCGCCCCAGGTTGCCTCCACGGGCGATCTGAAATTCGGGCCCACGGCGCAATCGGGCATCGACGCGGCCAGGCAGGCGCGGAAGGACGGGGCGGACATCGTGGTGGGCGTGGCGCAGGCGCCGCGCTCGGATGACATGGCGATGATCAACAGCAAGGCGTTTGACGTGATCCTGTCGGGCGATGATCATGAACTCGTGGTGCAATACAATGGCGTGACGGCGCATGTGGACACCTCCACCGAAGCCAATTACCTGGTGCCGGTCGATCTCACGGTGAATGTGGAGGAAAAGGACGGCAAGCGCAGCGTGAAGTGGGAGCCGAATTTCCGCTTCATCGACACGGCCACGGTGACGCCGGACCCTGAGACGCAGAAGCTGGTTGAGGCTTACGCGGCGGAGCTCGACAAGGAGCTGAATGTGGTGATCGGCAAGACGGCGGGCCCGCTGGATAGCCGCCGCAACATTGTGCGCACCCAGGAGGCGGCGATTGGCAATCTGATCGCCGACGCGATGCGCGAAGCGGTGGGGGCGGACATCGCCATCACCAATGGCGGCGGCATCCGGGCCGACAAGGAATATGCGGCGGGGGCCGACATCACCAGGCGCGATGTGCTCACCGAATTGCCGTTTGGCAACGTGACGGTGCTGGTTGAGGCGACGGGCCAGCAGATTTGGGACGCGCTGGAGAATGGCTTCAGCAAGATCGAGGATGGGGCGGGACGGTTTCCGCATGTCTCGGGCCTCAAGGTTGTGGCCGATGTGAAGCAAGCCGCCGGCAAGCGCGTGGTTTCGGTCATGGCGGGCGGCACGGCGCTGGACCTTGCGGCCACCTACAAGCTCGCCACCAATGATTTCATGCTGGATGGCGGCGATGGCTACACGGCGCTGAAGGGCGGCAAGGTGACGGTTGATCCGCGCGGCGGCAAGCTGATGGCCAATGATGTGATGGCGCTGGTGAAAAAGCTCGGAACGGTGGATGCGAAGGTTGAGGGACGCATTGTCATCCAGCAGTAGGTGCGCTAGCCTCGCGGTCAACACTGCATAGCGAGGACTGCCCATGAACCTGCCACTCCGTTTTGCTCTCAGCCTAGTGATCTGCCTGGGGTTCGCGGCACCTTCTGCGTTCGCGCAGGAGGGCTTGCGGCCTGTGGGCACTCTCACCTACACGCCGGAACCGGCGGAGCTGCAGACGGATGTTGTCGTGCTGCGGCCGGAAGACCGGTTGATCCGCACGCTGCGGATCGAGGTGCGCGAAGGGTCCGTGGATATCCGCGATGTGCGGCTGATTTACCGCGATGGCCAATCGGAGCGTTTCCGCATCCGCGAGCGGCTGCGGGCGGGCGCCATGACCGGCATTATCCGCAAGCAGGGCCGGGGCCCGTTGCGCGAAATCGAGGTGAGCTATGTGCCGACGGGCAAGGTGACGCTGGTGGTGCGGGCCGAGACGCGCCCGCCGGAACCGCCGCCGCCGCGGCCGCTGGAATGGACGGAACTGGGCTGCAAGAACGTGGGCTTTCTCGCCGACCGCGACACGGTGACGGTGGGTTCGGGCGAACTCTACCGGGCGCTGCGCCTGCGCTCCACCGGCTTTGACATCGAGATGCTCGACATGGTGGTGCGCTTCGCCAATGGCCAGCGCGATGTTTACCGCATCAACGCGATCATCCGCTCCGGCTCACGGACGGCGCCCATTGACTTGCGGGGCGAACGGCGGCGCATTTCGACGATTGAATTCACCTATCGCACCCAGGTTCTTTCGACGCGGAAGACCCAGCTATGCGTCGATGGCCTGCAGTTGTCGCGGGGCGGCGAAGAAGACGACTTCGAAGAGGAGTGACAGGCCGCAAGCCTCAATCGCCGCGAAAATGAATTTGGCGGCGTTCATCGCGGGCCTATTTCAGCTCCGCCATTGACGTGATCATGTGGGTGGCGAGGCCATAGGCGATGGCTTCGGCGCCGGAGAGCCAGAAATCCCGATCGGTGTCTTTCTCGATTTTCTTGATGGATTGCCCGGTGGCTTCCGAGAACAGCTTGTTCAGGCGATCCTTCATCAGCAGCATTTCCCTGGCCTGGATGCCGATGTCGGTGACCTTGCCGCCGACGCCGCCCGAGGGCGCATGCAGCAGGAACCGTGTGTTGGGCAGGATGTAGCGATCCGGCTTGTCGGCGGCGATATAGATCAGCGCGCCGGCGCTGGCCACCCAGCCCGAACCCAGCACGCGCACGCGGGGGCGGATGAACTTGATGGTGTCATGCACCATGTCGCCCGATTCCACATGGCCGCCGGGGGAGGAAATGATCACGGTGATCGGATCATTGCTGGCCTGGGCCAAGGCGTAAAGATTGACGCAGACGCGCTCGGCCAGCGTGTGGTTGATCTCGCCGGTGATCATGACGATGCGCGAGTCGAAGTAATGCTTGTCGACAAGGCGGGAATTCTTGACGCTGGCGGGGGCGTCGTCCTCGTCATCGGCGAAGCGGGCGGGCGGGGCGGAGGCATTCGGAATTCGCATTCTTGATCTCGCTGACTTGAGGGAGGATTCGGAGGAGATATAGGGGCTGGAAAGCTGATTGTCATCCCACGGGCATGGCTCTCTTCTTCCAGCCTGTCATTCCGGCGAACGCTTTCATAATTTCTGTCACCCCGACGTAAGTCGGGGCCCAGACTTTCAGCGAACATGCAGGTTTCAAGTCTGGGTCCCGGCGTTCGCCGGGATGACAGAAAAAAAGCAAAGCTCCGCCGGGGATGAAAACGGTTATGCCGTTTCCGAAGGTGGGGAAGCGAAGGGCGCTTCAGCTGGTGTTGGGCTTCAGCAGCGCGTTATCGGCGAGCCGGTCGCATTCGATGAGCACGTCATCGACCTCGTGAATGGGCTTCCGGCGGTAGCCAGGCGGACGGCCCGGCCGGAGCGGCGAGAGGAACTTTGGCCATGGCGATGCCATCCGCCTCTGCTCCCAGCGCACGAGACGTTTGGCCTGGCGCGGCAGATCGTCGAGCGCCAGCTTGAGGGCCTGGAGCCTGCGGGTCAGGCGTGCGGCACCCACAAGGCCATCGGGCGGCAGCTTGAGAGCGGCAACAGGCGGGGGTGCTGGCCTCAGGGAATCATAGGGGAAGAAATGGATGCGCGGCTCCATCCGTTTGAGTTTCATGGCCCGTGCGGGCTTCACCCGTTTGCGCGGATCGAAGAGCTGGAAGGAGGGAAGAGAATTTCCACCGCCCTTCCCAATGACTTTCCCTGCAGGCATGGGCCGCGAGGGCGCCAGCTTCACCACAACATTCCGGGCTGCAATGGCGATGAGGCGGCGGACGGCGGATTCAGCGGGCCGCAGCACACTCAGAACTGCACTGTGCAGTGAGCGTGGAATCCGCGAAGCCGCATCATCCGTGCCGTCAAGCCCCAGCAGGGCAAACAGCACTTCAATGATTCCAACGAGCGCCCTGCTGTTGCGTTTGATGGCCAAGTCCCAGTCCATGGTGTTTCCCCGAAGTGAACAAAACAGGAACACAATTACAGTATGGGAATTTACCTGTCAAGGAATAAAAAGATATATTTTATCCGCTCAATCGGAATAGACGTGCTTGGGGAATTTGAATTCGAGGTGGGGGCTGGGGGCATCGGGGCCACCCAGCGCCAGGGTGGCGCGGCGGAGTTCGGCGATGGTGGCGTTGCGGTCGGGCAGATGTGCCAGGGCCTCGGGCGTGATCGGTTCGCCCATGGAGACTTTCACGCGGCTTCCCATGCGGCGCACGGATTCGCGGAAGAGGAGGGCGATGCGCAGCGCGTAGTTGGTGTGGCTGAGGATCTGGAAGGCGCGGGAATTCTGGCCGTGGAAATAGACCGGCACGACAGTGACGCCGGGCAGCCTTGCCAGCTTGCCGACGAAGGGATGCCAGGCGTATTCCACCGCGGGGCCGCGGAACGGGCGCTGGCTGGTGGCGACGCTGCCGCCGGGAAACACCACGAGGGCATGGCCGAGGTTCAGCCAGTTCACGGCGCGCCGCCTGGTGGCCATGGTGGTCGCCTGGGCTTCTTCGGTGCCGCCGAAATCGACGGGCAGCAGATAGTCGCGGGCTTCCGGCGGCTGGCACAGCAGGCTGTGGGTCATGATCAGCGTATCGGCGCGCACGTGCGTGGCGAGGTGGCCCATGGCGAGGCCATCGACCACGCCGAAGGGATGGTTGGCCACGAAGAGCACGGGGCCTGAGCGCGGGATTTTCGCGAGCGCCGCCCCGTCCATGTCGAGGCGCAGGTTCAGCAGCCTGAGGCCGGCGGCGAAAATGTTTTCATGGGGGTGGGGATTTTCGGCCCAGGCGCGATAGAGCCGCTCCAGCCGGGGCTGGCCGGTGAGCCGCTCGATCAAACGGATGACGAGGCGCTGCAGGGCGCCATGCTCTTTCCGCGAATAACTGAAATGGACGGGCGGGGCGGGCTCTTCGTGGAGGTGGCCGGCGGAGTCGAGGGCTTCAAGCATCAGATCATTTGCGTCCTGCTGAGAATGATCTCAGAGGTGCTAAATATTTGTGACAGGGTGATGAAGGGGGGGAGACGACATCGGCTTGAGCTATCGGAAATGCTCTGGATCATTTGAACGGAAGTTTGAATAATCAACAATGAGCGTTGAAACAAGTGGGACTTCGTCAAGCTCTAGGCAGCAATAACACGAGATGCCTTATTCAATATTTGGTAGTAATTTTCTATTGAGTGCTTCGTCGCCATCTGGATCAGAATTCTGATTCGACTGCCTCTACATAGGCTATGCCTTCCGTTACATCATCTGGTTCATCCTGATCCTCATTAATCACGTGCACATTCGTCGGACTTTCAAGTTTCCATCTCCGACCTTCACGCATTAGATTTCCAAATACTGAAATTGGTTTGTTGTTCTCGTGAGCTTGGATAGCAACCAAATAATCATTTGGATTGAGTTCTAACTTAACTGAAACAGGTTTCTCATCAATAATGGCTCTCAATTTGATGCGTCCATCTTGTGTTGTATCTTCGCTGTGAAGATCAATTACAAATCCTTCAATAGTTTCTTCTGGACGGGGCTGTCTGGCATAAAAGGTTCGAGCAACCTCTCTCAACATCTCTCCTTCTGGCCGACTAAATGTCCTCGCCCATCTTGGAGCCGACGTGGGGCGCGTTCGAGCCCATGCGATAGATACTTCCACACCGCGCTCGTTCGTACTTAGGTTGGCAATAGCATCACAAAGATTTGCACTGACTCCTTGTGGCACCGCATTTTCAAACGCCGAAAAACCTTCCCCGAGGTTTAGTTTTTCGATGGCCGCAGCCGCTGCGTCCAAACCACTCGATAAACGCTGGGTAACCTTGCGTTCAAACGGTTCGTCCTCGTCGACTGGCCACAAAGAAGTCTGCTGACGAATTGTAGGGGGAACGGGAGCAAGGAGGGTAACCACAAAGCTCCCTTGCTCTGTTTGTCCCAGTCGAACTCGAGACATGTAGTCATCAGCCTGGCGAACCTTGCCAGCCCGGTATGTTGCGCGTGGACTCCAAACTGAACACGCAGCAGATAGAAGTAAATCCCGAGCAGATACAACTAAGTCGACGCCTGCTTCGATTCTGACCGAACCATCGTCATCGGCATCTGGTGATCGAATGCGGATAGTATCGCGATCGGCAGTTGCTAAGTCCCGATATACTTGAAGTTCACCTCGGTTTTCTAAACGAGAAAATATCTCTATAAGCTCCGCAACGACGTTTGCGTAGTCGCCAATAGCTGAAGTCGCAGGAATAACGGCTTCGGCAGACTTTCCTTCCTTTAAATAAACTTGCGAATGCTTGCCAAAAGGCTCGATTGATTTCCAGCCTTCGCTTTCTGCATAGGCTCTCAGCGCCTGTGGCGAAATAGCTCCCAGTGCATCGGCATCGAGAATCCGCGCTTTCATGCTATCCTCCCTTGCCTTGACAGTTCCATGAGTCTTTTCAGTTCCTTTACATCAAATATATTGGATACGGGTATTGAAATCGTTACTGAGTGGTCATTTGCGGTATCAGGCTGTCCGGCCAGCGACACCCAATAAGCCGCTCGTCGAATAATCAATTCTTCTGGCGTAATGTTAAGCCATTGGGTTTGATCTGTTGGCAAGTCGAGAATTACCAAAATTCGTGGAGTTTGAGTTTCTATGCGTAAATCATTGTAATTTTTAACTTTAAGTGGATAGGTAAAGGTCGATTTGTTGCGCTTGAGCTTTATGGTAGCTTTTAACTGTAAATCCAGCTTGGGGCGCATTGTTCCACCACTAGCGATTTGGATATCTATGCTGTCTCGGTCTGGTCCGGCAGGTTCACCGCAGGTGTATCCTGAATGAGCTGCAACAGCATGCACATAAGCGATTGAAAGCGCGCTCTCGATGTCATCATCCGTTAGAAGGGCGTCTTCACTCATGGCTTTGATCGAGTTATCGGTTCCTTTAGGTCAACCTCATTGAATCCAGATTAAATTCGAAATTGACCTTGTGACAAGCAAATTTACTTGAAATTATGATCTGCTTTTCCCCCTAAACGTCCTGCTCCCAGCCTTCCCGCCCTTGGAACTGGCTCGGGGCCGTGGCGCGGGGGAGGGCCAGCTTGCGGTGGCGCGATGCCTCACAGGGGGCGGACTTTGCCTGCCGCAATTTCCGCTCTTGCCTTTTCGGCAAATTTATCGAGCTTGCCAGCCTTTGCATCCGCTTCAATCTGCTTGTCCCATAGATCGGCGTGGAATTCCGCAAACCAGTCGGCCAGGGCGACTATGTCGTCATGGGGCAGGGCGGCGATGGCCTTTTCAATTTGTTCGAGCTTTGTCATGGGTGGAATATAGCAAAGTTTTGGGGAAAATCCATTGGGTTGGTTGGGTGTTTTATCTTGCTGCCGACAGCCCCCTCTCCCGGCGCGTGCCGCGCCACCCTCTCCCACGAGGGGCGAGGGAAGAAAGGATGTTAGCGCGTCTTGCCGCGGAAAGTTCTTGATCCCGCCTTGCCGCCTTTTGAACTGGCGCGAGGGCGTGGGGCAGGCGAGGGCCATGAGGCGGTGGGGTCCTTGATACGGCCCCCCTCTCCCGACGCGCTGCGCGCGCCACCCTCTCCCACGGGGGGAGAGGGCAGGTATCGCGCGAGGGGATCGTCCATCACGGCGAGTTCGACGGCCTTCAGGCGCTTGACCTCGTCGCGCAGCCTTGCGGCTTCTTCGAATTCCAGGTTGGCGGCGGCTTCGCGCATGCGCTTTTCCATGTCGGCCAAAACCTTTTGCAGGTTGTGGCCGATGAGCGGGCCGGTGTCGCCCGCGTCCACGGTGACATGGTCGCGCTCATACATGCTGTGCATGATGTCCGAGATATTGCGCTTGATGCTTTGGGGCGTGATGCCGTTTTCGGTGTTGTAGGCCACCTGCTTTTCGCGCCGCCGGTCCGTCTCCTTGATGGCGCGTTCCATGCTGCCGGTGATTTTGTCCGCATACAGAATAACCCGGCCATCGACATTGCGTGCGGCGCGGCCGATGGTTTGCACCAGCGAGGTTTCGCTGCGCAGGAAGCCTTCCTTGTCGGCATCGAGAATGGCCACAAGGGCGCATTCCGGAATATCCAGGCCTTCGCGCAGCAGGTTGATGCCGACCAGCACATCGAAGGCGCCGAGGCGGAGATCGCGGATGATCTCGATGCGCTCCAGCGTATCAATATCGCTGTGCATGTAGCGCACGCGCACGCCCTGCTCATGCATGTATTCGGTGAGGTCCTCGGCCATGCGCTTGGTGAGCACGGTGACCAACGTGCGGTAGCCTTTCAGGGCCACCTCCTTCACCTCGGCGATGAGATCATCGACCTGGGTTTTCACCGGGCGGATGATGACCGGCGGATCAATGAGGCCGGTGGGGCGGATCACCTGCTCGGCAAAGATGCCGCCGGTCTGGTTCATTTCCCAGGAGCCGGGGGTGGCCGAGACGCAGATGGTTTGCGGGCGCATGGCGTCCCACTCCTCGAAGCGGAGCGGGCGGTTGTCGATGCAGGAGGGCAGGCGGAAGCCATATTCGGCGAGCGTCGCCTTGCGGTTGAAGTCGCCCCTGAACATGCCGCCGATCTGCGGGATGGCGACGTGGCTTTCATCGACGAAGACGAGGGCATTGTCCGGCAGGTATTCGAAGAGCGTCGGCGGCGGCTCGCCGGGTTTGCGGCCAGTGAGATAGCGCGAATAGTTTTCAATGCCGGCGCAGGAGCCGGTGGCGATCATCATTTCCATGTCGAAGTTGCAGCGCTGCTCCAGCCGCTGGGCTTCCAGCAGGCGGCCCGCCGCGTTGAATTCGGCGAGGCGGATTTCAAGGTCGCGCTTGATGCGGTGCACGGCCTGTTCCAGCGTGGGCTTGGGTGTCACGTAATGGGAGTTGGAATAGATTTTTACCTGATCGAGTTCGGCGGCCTTCTGGCCGGTGAGTGGATCGAATTCGGCAATGCTTTCGATCTCGTCGCCGAAGAAGGAAAAGCGCCAGGCGCGGTCCTCGAAGTGGGAGGGGAAAAGTTCCACCGTGTCGCCGCGCACCCGGAAGGCGCCGCGGACGAAATTTCCGTCATTGCGCTTGTAGTGGAGCCTAACGAAATCGGCGAGCAGCTGGCGCTGGGGAATGCGCTCGCCCTTCTTCACCTGGAAGGACATGGCGGAATAGGTTTCCACATCGCCGATGCCATAGATGCAGGAGACGGAGGCCACCACGATCACGTCATCGCGTTCGAGCAGGGCGCGGGTGGCGGAGTGGCGCATGCGGTCGATCTGCTCGTTGATCGAGCTTTCCTTCTCGATGAAGGTGTCGGTGCGGGCGACATAGGCTTCCGGCGTGTAGTAATCGTAATAGGAGACGAAATATTCCACGGCGTTTTCCGGGAAGAAGGAGGCGAATTCGCCATAGAGCTGGGCGGCGAGGGTCTTGTTGGGCGCGAGCACGAGGGCGGGGCGCTGGGTGGCCTCGACGATCTTGGCCACGGTGAAGGTTTTGCCCGAGCCGGTGACGCCGAGCAGCACCTGGTCGCGCTCCTGGGCGTTGATGCCGTTCACCAGTTCGGCGATGGCGGTGGGCTGGTCGCCCTTGGGTTCAAACGGCGAGACGATCTTGAAGGGGCGGCCGCCATCGGATTTGGGCGGCTTGGCGGGGCGGAAGGGGACGAAATTGGATTGGGGATTGAATTCCGGGCGGATGGCTCCCGGCGTTGCCACGGGAATGCCGGGATAGCCCTCAATCGGCTTGAGGGGCGCCTCGGCGAATCCGCCTTCCTGTCGTGAATGACCCATGGGGAGAGATATAGGGGGTCAGGCGCGATTGGCCAAGGCTGCATGCTGACAGCATGCTGTCAGCAGGCGCGCATCCCGGTGCCCGTCACATTTACCGGTGGGCCACGGCGTAATCGTGCAGCACGTTGGCCTCAAGCTCCATGTCCTCAAGCCGGCTCTTGACCACATCGCCGATCGACAAAATGCCGCGCAGGACGCCGTTCTCGGCCACCGGCACATGGCGGATGCGGTGCAGGGTCATCAGCCGCATGACATCGCGGATTTCCGACTCCGGCCTGCAGGTGTGCACGTTGCGCGACATCAGCGCCGAGACAGGCAGATCGATGACGGCGGCGCCATGCTCGGTGAGGCCGTGCACAACGTCGCGCTCGGACAGGATGCCTTCGATGCGGAGGCCTTCTCCGGTGATGACAATGGCGCCGATCCGCTCAAGGCGGAGCCGGTGGGCGGCAACACCGACTTTGGTATCGGGCGCCATGGTGATGACCTTGTTGCCCTTGTGGTCGAGAATGCTCTGGATGCTCATGGCACACCTCGCGCTTGCCTTGCAGATTCCGACCATACCACTTTCAAGATGTCATTTCCACGGCGATGGAGGGGGCCTGGCGCAGGGTCTGGTAGACCACGCAATAGCGCTCGGTGAGTTTCAGCAGGGTGGCGCGCTGCTCCGGGCTGACCGCGCCCTCGAGATCGAAAAACAGGCGGATGTTCCGGAAGCCCACGGGGGCCTCGCGGTCGACGCCCAGGGTGCCGCGAAAATCCAAGTCGCCTTCGGCCCGCACTTTGGCCCCGGCGAGGGGAATTTCAAGCGCGGTGGCCACGGCATTCAGCGTGACGCCGGCACAGGCCACAAGGGCCTGCAGCAGCATGTCGCCGGAGCAGGCATGGAAGCCGCTGCCGCCTGTCGCCGGGTGAAGCCCCGCTTCCACCATGGCGCGGGCGGTGGCGACCGAACAGGTCACACCTTCGCCGATGGCGCCTTCGGCTTTGAGCGTTATGACCGCGTCTTCCGGAGTTTCACGGTAGCGCGTCTTGAGCGGGGCCTGGAGTGATTTCAGTTCTTCGCTGTCCATGTCTTTTTCTCCATTATCAGGCAGTATGTTGCTCTTCGGGGCTCATAATATACAATCCAGTCTCCGACAGTTTTATTCACTTGGTTCAAATACATTTTTGGGAAGTGATACTGGCTTTCAGGCAGATCATCTTAGGCCGGACTGATCCTGGTTTGAAACACACCTTTCATCGGAAACAGCTTATCCTAAAAAGTGTCTGCAACAACTCCCGTTTGGTTCCAAGCCAGTCTTCAGCACGAACTAAGTGGACTTAGATGCGCCTTAGGGCGAGCCAGTGAATAGCCAACGCCAGCATGCTCGCTCCCGCCATGAACCAGAATACGGCGAGGGGCCAGCCGGTTTGCAGCGAGCCTACGAGTTGCGAGGCGGCGGAGCCCATGGCCATTTGCGCGAAGCCGGACCAGCCGGCGGCGGCGCCGGTCATGCGGGAGTCGACGCTGATGGCGCCTGCCGTGCCGTTGGGAATGGTGAGGCCGTTGCCGAAGGCGGCGAGCGCCATGGGGAGGAACAGTGTTGCGGGCGAGAGCTGGCCGGAGATGGCGGACGCGAGGCAGAGGAAGCCGCCGAGCACCGTGATCACGCAGCCCGCCATGATCATGCGGTCAATGCCGAATTTCTGGGTGTAGAAGCCGGAGAGGAAATTCCCGAACATGTAGCCCAACGATATGCAGGCGAACCAGACGCCATATTCCAGCGGTGTGCGCTTGAGGACATCAATCATGATGTGGGGGGCGCCGCCGAGGAAGGCGAAGAACACCGCCGAGGTGAAACCGAGGGTGAAAGTGTAATGGCGAAAGCGCGGCAGGGCGAACAGCTTGCCGGCATTGCTGAAGAAATTCTGCTGGTCGGTGTTGCGGGTGGTGTGGGTTTCGGGCAGCGTAACCCAGGCGGCGATGAGCACGATTGCCCCCAACGCGGCCAGCAGCCAGAAGCCGCTGCGCCAGTCAGAATAATACTCCAGCGCGCCGCCAAGCACCGGGGCCACCATGGGGGCCACCACAAAGGCCATGGTGATATAGGAGATGACGCTGGCGGATTTTTCCCGCGTGAACACATCGCGCACCATGGCGCGGGCCAGAACAATCCCTGCCGATCCGCCAATGGCCTGAACGAGGCGCGCCGCGATGAGGAGCTCTATTGTGGGGGCAATTGCTGCGAGCAGGCTGGCCACGAAAAACAGGGACAGGCCAGCCAGCAGCAGGGGCCTTCTGCCAAACCTGTCGGAAGCCGGGCCATAGATGAGCTGGCAGACAGCCATGCCGATGAGATAGAGCGTGAGGGTGAGCTGAACAGTGCCATAGGGCACGCCAAAGGTTTTCTCCAATCCCGGCATGGAGGGGATCATCAGGTTGAGCGCCAGGGGGCCGATGGCGGAGATCGCCACCAGAATGGCGAAGGAGGGGCGGGGCGTTGCTTCGGCGATAGCGGTCATGGGCGAGCTTTAGCGGCTGAGCGGGTTCTTGAATAGCCAAAGCCTTGCAGTTCTGGCATGAGCTTCGCACATGAATTACCGCCACGCCTTTCACGCCGGAAACCATGGCGATGTGCTGAAGCACATCGTGATGACGCGCATCATCGAACATCTCAAGCGCAAGGAAAAACCCTTCCGGGTGTTTGATGCCCATGCGGGTGTCGGGGTCTATGCGCTGGATGGTGTTGAGGCAGGCAAGACGCGGGAATGGGAAGGCGGTGTGGCCAAGATGCCGGCAGCGTTTGCGCCTGACGTTGAGGCGCTGCTGACGCCCTATCGCAGAGTGATTGCGAGGCTCAATCCGGATGGCGGGCTGACCCGATGCCCGGGATCGCCGGAGGTTATCGCGCAATTGCTGCGGCCGCAGGATCGCTTCACGCTGAACGAGCTGCACCCCGATGATTACGCCACCATGAAGGAGCGCTATTACAACGACCTGCGCGCCAGCATCACCGGCATTGATGCCACGGTATTGATGAAGGCCAACCTGCCGCCGCCTGAGCGGCGCGGGTTGATCCTGATTGATCCGTCGTATGAGGTTAAGAACGAAAAGGAGCTGGTGCTGGAGGCTTTGCGATTTGGCCACCGGCGCTTTGCGTCCGGGATATTCCTGATCTGGTATCCGGTGAAGGGGGCCGACTACGCCGAGAAAATTTGTGAAGCGTTTCAAGCGCTGGAAATTCCCGCCACCATGAAAGTGGAACTGCGGGTGCGCGAGTCATTCGATGGCGGCGGGCTGGCGGGGTCGGGCCTGATTGTGGTCAATCCGCCGTTTGGACTGGAAGATGAATTGAAAATTCTGCTTCCGGCCCTGGCGGAGCGGCTCGGCATTGGCGCCTGGGGGAAGGGCGTGGTGGAGTGGCTGGTGGGGCCGGAGGGGTGAGGTTAGGATGTCGAAATATACGGCAGAAAACATCAAATATTTGGCGAAATGCCTGCGGCGCTCAAAAATGGCCAAGGCAAAGCCCTATGCTGTTCTGATTGGCGCCGGTGTCTCAAAAAGCGCGGGCATTCCTACTGCGCCCGAGCTGGTTGCCCTGATTAATGCAGATGAAACTTTTCGCGTGCATTTGCATGGCCTCAGCGTAGCTGATTGCGAGAATTATGGTTTGTGCATGGCGGCTTTGACGCTGGAAGACAGGCGTCGTCTCCTTGATCCCACGCTCGACGGAGCCAAAGTCAATTGGGCCTCGTTGGCGCTTGCTGCGCTCATGAAGGAAAACCTGCTTCGCCGTGTGCTCAGTTTCAATTTTGACAATGCGCTGCTGCGCGCCTGTGGAATTTGTGCCCACTATCCGGCGGTCTATGATTTCTCCATGAATCCGCCTTCTGAATTCAGCTATCTCAAGCCGGGCGCAATCACCCATTTGCACGGTCAAGGTTCTAGGCTAGTGATGCTGAATTCCAAAAAGGAAACTGAAGATGATGCCGAGAAGCTGGAAGCAATTTTTCGCGACACCTTGGAAGCAGGAGAAGAGCGCGGACCTCTGCTGGCAGAGCTTTGAGAAATATGAGGCAGCCCTCAGGATCAAGCCCGACAGTCATGAGGAGCTGTACAGCTGGGGCAATGCGCTTTCGGACCTTGCAAGGCAGGAGAAGAGCGCGGACCTCTACCGGCAGAGTTTTGAGAAATATGAGGCAACTGTCAGGATCAAGCCTGACCAGCATGAAGCGCTGAACAATTGGGGCGCGGCACTTTCGGACTTTGCGAAGCAGGAGAAGAGTGCGGACCTTTACCGGCAGAGTTTTGAGAAATATGAGGCAGCCCTCCGGATCAAGCCCGACAGTCATGCGGAGCTGTACAACTGGGGCGCGGCACTTTCGGACCTTGCGAAGCAGGAGAAGAGCGAGGACCTCTACCGGCAGAGCTTTGAGAAATATGAGGCAGCCCTCAGGATCAAGCCCGACAGTCATGAGGCGCTGCACAGCTGGGGCAATGCGCTTTCGGACCTTGCAAGGCAGGAGAAGAGCGAGGACCTCTACCGGCAGAGCTTTGAGAAATATGAGGCAGCCCTCAGGATCAAGCCCGACGATCATGAGGCGCTGAACAATTGGGGAATTGCGCTTTCGCGCCTTGCGAAGCAGGAGAAGAGCGCCGACCTCTACCGGCAGAGCTTTGAGAAATATGAGGCAGCCCTCAGGATCAAGCCCGACGATCATGAGGCGCTGAGCAATTGGGGCACTTGGCTTTCTGACCTTGCTGAGCAGGAGAAGAGCGCCGACCTCTACCGGCAGAGCTTTGAGAAATATGAGGCGACCCTCAGGATCAAGCCCGACAGTCATGAAGCATTGAACAACTGGGGCAATGCACTCAGCGGATTGTGGCACCTTACACATGACCACGAGCTTTTAGCGCGGGCCGAAGCGCTGGCAATGCGAGTAGAAAAACTCATTGGCGAACCAAGCTATAATCTGGCCTGTGTTCTTGCGCTTCAAGACAAGGAAGCGGATTGCATGGCGCAATTGCAGAAATGCAAAGAAGCCGGAACTTTGCCTGATGCGGTACATTTGAACTCGGACCCTGATCTTGCTGGTTACTACGATAGACCTTGGTTCAAGGATTTGGTTGCCTCGGCTGGTGCAGGCGTGTGAAGTTGAGCGAGGAACGGGGTCGCTGAAAATCAGAGGAGTGCTGCGATGCTGAAAACTTTCAATCCGCCCGACATGGTTCAACCGGCTTCGCGGTATGCGCAGGGAGTTGAAGTTTCGCCGAATGCTCGCTGGCTGGTTTTGTCGGGGCAGATTGGGGTGGCGCCTGATGGTTCCGTCGCGCAGGGGCTTGAGGCGCAGTTTGAGCGGACCTTTGCCAACATCGGCGCGGTGCTGGCGGCGGCCGGGATGGGGAAGACTGACATCGTGAAGCTGACGGTGTTTGTGACCGAACCTGGCGCGGAAACGTTAGGCGTTTATCGCCGCACCCGCGACAAGTGGATGGAGGGGCACATGGCGGCTGCCACCTATCTGGTTGTGAGCGGCCTGGCGCATGCGGATTTCCTCGTCGAGATTGAGGCGGTGGCGGCGAAGAGCTAAGGGCCCTCATCCGGCCGTTGGCCACCTTCTCCCATGCCAAATGGCACGGGAGAAGGCGAACGCTGCATAGATACTATCGCCTTCTCCCGTTCGCAGAATGGGAGAAGGTGCCCGACAGGTCCGCAGTTTTTGCAAAACTGCTGGGATGAGGGCCTTGGTCAGTTCGTGGCGGTTGCTATTACTTCGGCGAGATCCTTGTATTCCTCGCTATCGACGCCGACGCGTTTCTTGATTTCGGCCAATTCGATCTTGGCCAGGTCGATCTTGCCCGCGGCGACATAGCCTTCGCCCAGATATTCACGGGCGAGGACGAAATCCGGATTGATGGCCAAAGCCTTTTGATAATAGGCGATGCCGATTTCCAGCCGGCCCGCCTTGCGGTTGCTGTAGCCCAGATAGTTCAGCACGCGGGGATCATCCTGATTCTTGATTTTGGCGAGAACCTTCAAGGCCTCTTCGTATTTTCCGGCCTTGGCGAGTTGGCTGCCTTGATCATAAAGCTCATCATCGGTGAGGTTGCTGGATTCGAGTTTCACGCATTTTTTCTTTTTGACGCCATTGGTCGTCACATTCTTGATGACTTCGCCTTTCTTGCAGACGAGCTTGGGCTTTTCGGCCGCCGTCGAGGAGCCGCTGTTGCTTCCGGCCGCGAAGGCGGTTGAGAAGCCGGCGGCCGCAATAAACGCGCCCAATGAAATATACAGAAGCTTTCTCATCACTATTCTCCTTGATTGATTGGAAGCCCAGCCTATCGCGCAATCTTAACGCCATTGTGGCGACAATCCGGTCGATGACCAAAAAGTGAACGGAAGATTAACGGGGTGTTCAGGACTGGCTCAGCCGCCGCTGACCATGGTTGGAGCAACGATCAAACAGGATCGCAAACCCAAGGAGAAAACCATGACCAAGATCAATCAACGCAGCATGTCAACCGGAGCGGCGGCATTTGGAGCCGTCGCGATTCTAGGCCTATCTTTCTTCGGCGGCAGCGCTGAAGCTTCGGTTTCATCAAGGCTGATGCAATGCAGTGGCCAAAACGCCAAAAAAGTTGTCAATTGCTGCGAGCAGGTGATAGCGAAGAAGCGCCCCCTGTGGATGATCAACACGAGCACCAGCTGCCATGCGGCGGTTGTCTGCAGAATGGTGAAGGTTTCCAGCGGCCTTACCTTGACCCATGTCTCGGCGCCCAAGACCAAGAAAATCTGCTCGATTGTGCAGCTGGCGCAAGTCAATGACGGGGGTGACAACAAGGGACCCAAGCGCGAGCGGGGGACTCCCAATAACCGCAATACTCCCAACAATAACCCAAACAATTCTCCGAACGCGCCAAAGTGATGTGAGGTCTAAGCGGGAGTGGCCTCCTGAGAGGTCACTCCTTCGGGATTTTCCAGTCATAGACCCATGACAGCCGGTCCAGGAATTTCTGCGGGGACGTGCGTTGCAGAAACAGGTTCCGAGCCTGCCGCAGCAGGCCGCGCGCGTGATAGATTCTTCCAAGCTGGCGGGATTTTTTCTGGATGCCGCTGGCGCGGGCAAAGCGGGCCTTGGCGAAATTCCCGAAGGCGGTTTCGATCTCACGGGAATTGCGAATGGCGATGGCCAGCACACAGGCGTCCTCAAGGGCCATGGCCGCTCCCTGCGCCAGGTAGGGAAGGCTGGCGTGGGCGGCATCGCCAATCAGCAGGGTGTGGTTTCTTGACCAGGCTGGCTTGGGCTTCACCTCGCGCGCTGGCCAAACGGTCCAGGTTTTTTGCGCATCGAGGACATCCGCCAGCGGCCGGCAGGCAAGTTTAAAGGCGGTGGCGGGCGTGGTTTTCCCTTCGACGACGCTGGCCACGATGTTGAACAGCTCGCCATTGCTGACGGCGTAGTGGACGACATGCCCGCCCGGGTAAAGCCAAAGGGTTACAACGTCGAGCTCGACGCCTTGGGGAATCGATCCCACGGGGACGAGCGCGCGGTAAATTGTGTGGCCGGGCGAGGCGCGGCTGCCGCCATGCATGGTGTTTCGCACGATTGAATTGACGCCATCGGCGGCGATGATGGCTTTGGCCTGCAGGGACTTTCCGGAATTTATTGTGAGGGTTGTGCCGGCTACGGAAACACCGGTGACTTCCGTGTTGTGGGCCAAAGTGATGCCGGGATACTGGTGTGCAACCTGCAGCAGGGCGGTGTGCAGATCATTGCGATGGGCAACCCGGTAGGGCGCGCCGAAACGGCTCTCAAAACCAGCCCCGAGCGCCACGCGCTGCAGGATGGCGCCGGTCAGGCCGTCACGGATATGGATTTCCCCAGGCGCCACGCAGTGGGGCGACAGGGCATCCCAAACACCCAGCCATTGCAGGGCGGCAACCGCGTTGGGACCAAGCTGGAGCCCGGCGCCCAGGGCGGTGAAATCAGGGGCCTTTTCAAGAACGAGCGACGATCTGCCGATGCGGGCGAGCCCCAGGGAGGCGGCAAGGCCCGCGATGCCTGCGCCAACGATTATGAAGGGCGAATCGCTCATGGCGCATCTTCGCATGCCAGTGGTTAAGATTCATGCGGCTGATTGTGGCTTGCGGTGGGCAGGGGTTGGGCTTAGAGCAACGCCTGCATTGTTTCAGGGACCCGTTTTATGGCATTTATTTCAGACGCTTTGAACCGCATTCAACCTTCGGCCACCATTGCCATTTCCAACAAGGCCATGGCGCTGAAAGCCGAAGGCAAGGATGTGATCGGCCTGGCGGCGGGCGAGCCGGATTTTGACACGCCGGACAATATCAAGGAGGCAGCCATTGCCGCCATCCGGGCTGGCAAGACCAAATATACGGCGGTGGACGGCATTCCGGAATTGAAGAAGGCGATTTGCGAGAAGTTCAAGCGCGAGAACGGGCTGGATTACAAACCGTCGCAGGTTTCCGTCGGGACGGGCGGGAAGCAGGTGTTGTTCAATGCCTTGATGGCCACTGTCAACCCTGGCGATGAAGTGATCATCCCAGCGCCCTATTGGGTGAGCTATCCGGATATTGTGATGCTGGCCGGTGGTTTGCCGGTGATTGTGCAGACTTCGCTGGAACATGGGTTCAAGGCGCAGGCGGCGGATTTGGAGAAGGCGATCACGCCCAAGACCAAGTGGGTTATTTTGAACTCCCCTTCCAATCCGAGCGGCGCTGCTTATTCCGAAGCTGAACTGAAGCAGCTGACCGATGTGCTGCTTCGCCATCCCCATGTCTGGATCTTGACGGACGATATGTATGAGCACCTGGTCTATGATGATTTCAAGTTTTTCACGCCGGCGCAGGTGGAGCCAAAGCTTTATGACCGCACGCTGACGATGAACGGGGTTTCGAAGGCCTATTGCATGACAGGCTGGCGCATCGGCTATGGGGCAGGGCCAGAGGTTTTGATCAAGGCCATGTCGAAGCTGCAGTCGCAATCGACGTCCAACCCATCTTCGATCGCCCAATGGGCGGCGGTGGAAGCATTGAATGGGCCGCAGGATTTCATCGCCGCCAACAACAAGGTTTTCAAGGAGCGGCGCGACCTGGTGGTTTCCATGCTCAATCAGGCGAAGGGCATTTCCTGCCCGACGCCGGAAGGCGCGTTTTATGTTTATCCTTCGTGCAAAGGGGCCATTGGCAAGACGGCGCCATCGGGAGCCGTGATCAAGACGGATGAGGACTTTGTGACGGAGCTGCTGGCGGCGGAAGGTGTGGCTGCGGTCCATGGCGGGGCGTTTGGCAGCTCGCCTTTTTTCCGGATTTCATATGCGACGGCGACATCCGTTCTGGAAGACGCTTGCGTCCGCATTCAGCGCTTTTGCGGCAACTTAAAATAGGAAAAACTGAATCATGTTTGATACGACTGTTCCGGTGTTTGTGCATTTCCTGAAGTCGCTTGCGGCCATTCTGAAGAAGGCCGAGGCCCATTGCGCGGCTCACAAGATCGACCCTGAGGTGATGCTGTCGCAGCGGCTTTACCCAAATATGCTGGCATTGACCCGCCAGGTGCAGATCGCCACTGACGCTGCCAAAGGGGCGGGCGCCCGCTTGACCGGCACGACCAATCCAAGCTTTCCGGACATGGAAAAGACATTTGAGGAATTGCAGGCGCGCGTCGCCAAGACCATCGCGTATCTGGAGTCGATCACAAGGGAGCAGTTCACCGGCGCGGAGGCGCGGGATATTTCGTTCAAGGCGGGCCAGCGCGAAATCAATATGAAGGGCGCGGCCTATCTTGAGACCTGGGCCAAGCCGAATTTCTTTTTCCATGTCACAACGGCCTACAACATCCTGCGCCACAACGGGCTGGATATCGGCAAGCCCGACTATCTGAGCGGCGGCAAAACCTAAGCCGCCTGTTCGGCCTTGCGGTTTTTCAGCCACCAGCCGATGGCCACGACGAGGGCGGCCCCGCTGGCGGCCGCGCCGTAGTGGGCCAAGTTGCCCTGGGGAATGTTCAAGCCGTGCAGGCCCGGATCCTTCACAATCATTTCGCCTGCGATCCAGCCCAGCAGGGCGGCGCCGGCCCAGACAAAAATCGGATACCTTGTGATGATGTTGGTGATGATGGACGCGCCAACAACAATGAGCGGAATGGAAAGCGCCAGGCCGAAGATGAACAGCGAGTAGTCCTCGCGGGCGATTGCCGCGATGGCCACCACATTGTCGAGGCTCATCACGGCGTCGGCGATGGCGATGGTGCCGACAGCCTTCCAGAGCCTGTCATTGGCGGGAATTTCCTTTTCATGGGCTTCCTCGCCGTTCACCAGCTTGACGGCGATCCACATCAGCAGGACACCACCGAGGGCCGTCAGGAACGGAATGCCCAATATCTGCGTGATGACGAAAGCGAAGGCGATGCGCAGGGCAATGGCGGCGCCGGCCCCCAGCAGGATGCCGACGCGGCGTTGCTTGTCGGGCAGGGCCCGGCAGGCCAAGGCGATGACCACGGCGTTATCGCCGGACAACAGCAGGTCAATCCAGACAATTTGGGCGACTGCCAGGGCGTAGGCCGGGGTGAAATCCATCAGATACTCGAATCGTTTTGCGGAAGGTGGTTGTTTTGCCGCGCTTTCGCAAGGGAAGAGTTGCCTTCCCGCCAAATTGCGAACACATTACATCAGGAACATAAGCTGTCGTTTTGTAAAGGGTAAAAGACATGAATAAACTTATTGGGCTCTCTCTCATCGCGTTGGCGGCTTTCATTCCAGCCTCACAGGCTGCTTCGGGCATCAAGATCGGCATCCTGTCCTGCGGCATTGAGGGCGGCATCGGCTATATCATCGGTTCCTCAAAGGCCATTGATTGCGTTTACCAGCCCTCGGATGGCGGCGAGGCTGAGCGCTATTCGGGCACTATCCGCAAGCTTGGCCTGGATATTGGTGTTACCAATCAGGCGGTTGCCACATGGGCGGTGTTCGCGCCGGGCAAGACCAGAAGCGGGGCCCTGAAGGGCTATTACGCGGGCGCTTCGGCGGAAGCCACGGTGATTACGGGCCTTGGCGCCAACGTGCTGGTGGGCGGCTTCAACCAGGGCATCAACCTGCAGCCCTTGAGCGTTCAGTCCCAGACGGGGTTGAACATTGCGGCGGGAATCGCGGGCCTGCGCCTCGATAACTAGATTTTCCGCCATAGGTCATTGAAAAAGAGGCTAAATTGACCTCTTTTTTATGTGTTGCAGTTAAGCCGCAGTGGCCCAAAAAGTCGGATTTTCGCGTTCGAAATGTTGGCTGTCAGCGATCTGTCAGTTAAAGTGCAGCGATTCGAGACAGAAATTCCATGAGGTTATGGCCATGATACTTCGACTCAGAACCGCTTTGCTTTTGACCGCCTGCTCCATTCTCATTGGCATTTCTGGCGGCGTCGCGTTCGCTGCGGATATCGCCATGGATGATCCGGCGCTTCCGGCGGTTTCGGGGCCAAACGGCAAGCTGGAGGCCAGCGCCGGCTGGGTTGATCTCGATGGCCTGGGCGACGATGAAATTTTCAATGGCGGCATTGCTTTCAGTTTCCCCGTTGGCGACATGTTTGGCATTCAGGCCGATCTCGCCGCGGTTGACGCCTACAGCGACACGACGGTGACCGGCACATTGCATGCCTTCACACGCGACCCCAACGCCTATCTCTTCGGCGTGATCGGCGGCTATGCGGACGCCGGATCAACGGATGCCTGGTTCATCGGCCCCGAGGCGGAATTGTATCTCGATAATGTTTCCATAGAACTTCGTGGCGGATATATGGACGTGAATGGCTCGGCGACGCTCGACAGCGAGGCTTTCGCATTTGGCGATATTGCCTACTACGCCACAGACGATGTCCGGCTTTCGATTGGCGCCAGCAGCGTTGCGGGATTTCAGTCCGCCAATGCGGGGCTCGAATGGTTCCTGGGTGAGCAGGGTCTGCCCGGTTCGCTCACTCTGAATGGGCAGGTTGGCGAGGATGGCTTTACCGCGATCACCGCCGGGTTCGCCGTCTATTTCGGCGGCGAAGACAAGAGCCTGATCCGCCGACACCGCGAAGATGATCCACGGATCTTCAAGCTGAGCATTTTTGATGGGGCGACGGTTGTTCCAAGCCAATTGCCGCCCGAGTGTGAGGTGGAGGATCCACGTCCAGAGTGTAATCAATTGCAACTGACTGAAACTGACCCTCTGTAGAGATCGCTGACCTTAAATAACAGCTGGTTCGATTTTGCTTGCCGCTCTCCTGAATTAGAGTCAAGCTTTTAGTGTCAGAGCCACCCAGAGACAGGGTTTCAACCTGTCCGTGGGCGCTTCCTTTGACATGCATGGGAGGTATCAAACATGGACTTAAACCCTGGCAGAAGGTCACCGGGCCCCCGGTGCATCGCGCTCGCGGGCCCCTATCTCAGCGGCAAAACAATCCTTCTCGAAGCCACCCTGTTTCGCACCGGGGCCACACAGCGCCACGACAACTGAGGCAGTCGTTCGAGCGATACAGCATTTATGCAGGCGGACGAAGGACACACATGGTTGACCAAACGCGGAAGCTGAACGTCGGCATTCTGGGCTGTGGGCCCATTTCACAGGCGGCCCATTTCGAAAGCGCCGCCAAAGCGAGGAACGCCGAGCTCTATGCGATCTGCGACATTGCTGAAGACCTCCGCAATCGGATGGCGGCGACCTATGAGCCAGCGAAGTCATTTGCCAACTATGACGAGATGCTGGCTGATCCAGACCTCGACGCGGTGATCGTCGCAACATCGGACGCCTTTCATGTTCCCGCCGCCATTTCAGCCTTGAAGGCCCGGAAACACGTGCTCTGCGAAAAGCCCCTTGGCATCTCGGTGGAAGAAGTTGAGGCCTTGCGTGATGTCGTCAATCAGAGCGGCAAAGTGCTTCAAGTGGGCAACATGAAGCGGTTTGACGCTGGCCTGCAAAGCGCCAAGACCTTCATCGACACAGACATGGGAGAGATGCTGGCGTTGAAAGCGTGGTATTGCGACTCAACGCACCGCTACGCCGTGACAGATGCGGTGCAGCCGCTGATGGTGAAGAGCGCCCATGCCAAGAAGACTCTTACGAATCCCAAAGCTGATCTTGAACGATATTTCATGCTCGCCCACGGCAGTCATCTCGTCGACACGGCGCGCTATCTTGCAGGAGAGATCTTTGAAGTTGAGGCGCGGCTGCGGAACCGGTTCGGCGCCTATTGCTGGTTCGTGGATGTGGAATTTGCCAGTGGCGTGATCGGTCACCTTGATCTCACGGTTGCGGTGCGCATGGACTGGCACGAAGGTTTCCAGATCTACGGCCAGAATGGTTCCATCGTGGCCAAGACCTATAATCCCTGGTATTTCAGATCCAGCGACGTTGACATCTTCCATGAAGCAACGGGCGAGACAAGCCGTGTGCTAGGGGCTGATGGCCATTTCTATCGCAGGCAGCTGGAAGCCTTCTCCGATGTGATCCTCAAGGGCGCGTCACAGACAGGCGCCAACATTGACGATGGCGTGGCGTCCGTGCGCGGCATGGCTGCCATTGCGCAGTCCGTCAAGTCGGGCAAGCCTGTGAAACTCGCGGATGTTTCAGGACCTTTGTGATGAAGCTTGGAATTTTCGCCAAGACATTCGCAGGTGACGCGCCTCAAGCGGTGTTGGCGGCGGCGGCAAGAGCTGGCTACAGCTCCGTCCAATACAACATGGCGTGTTCCGGCATTGGAGCCCTGCCCCTGAACATCGATTCCGCCGTCGCGGAGGCTGTTCGCGCAGCAAGCCTGGAAAATGACTTGGAGATAGCGGCAATATCCGCAACCTATAACATGACGCATCCTGACAGGGCGAAGCGCGAGGCCGGGAGACGCAGCTTCTCGGCCACCGCTGCGCAAGCAAAGACGATGGGCGCCAGCTTGATCACCGTTTGCAGCGGCAGCAAAGACCAGGAAGACCAATGGCGCCACCATCCTGAAAATTCTTCGCCGGAGGCCTGGCGTGAGATGATCACGGAGTTCGAAGCGCTCATCGCGATCGCCGAACAACATGATGTGTTCATCGGCGTCGAGCCTGAACTCGCCAATGTTGTCAGCTCCGCGTCCAAGGCGCGACTGATGCTCGACACCTTGAAAAGCGACCGAATGAAAATTGTTCTCGACCCGGCAAATCTGTTTGAAACGGCGACAGCGCAGGAACGGAAAGATGTCATCGAACAGGCTGTCGACATGCTGGGAGACAGCATCATCATGGCGCATGCCAAGGACCGGAGCGCGGATGGCAGCTTCGTGGCTGCCGGCCAAGGCGTGATCGACTTCCCGCACTTCCTGTTATGCCTCAAGCGTTTTCGTTTCAACGGCAGCGTGATTGCGCATGGTCTGACGGAAGCAGAAGCGCCTGCGGTGGCAAAGTTTCTGAAGTCGGTGCTGCAATGATGCGCAGCTTTGAAACTAGCAGCGGCATAAAATTGAACCTGACCGAAGCTGGCCAAGGACGCCCGATGGTGTTTCAGCACGGGCTTTGTGGTGACGCCGCCCAACCTGCGCAAGTCTTTCCGGATGATGCTGGCTTTCGTCGCCTGACACTGGAATGCAGGGGTCATGGCCGTTCTGAGCCGGGACCGAGCGATCAATTCTCCATTGATACGTTCACCAACGATGTCGCCGAGATGATCACGTCTCACATTGGCGCGCCAGTGGTGATCGGCGGCATTTCAATGGGCGCTGCGATTTCCCTGCGATTGGCCGTGACGCGGCCTGAACTTGTCAGCGCAGTGGTGTTGGCCCGTCCGGCATGGTTGACCGAGCCAGCTCCGGGCAACATGTCCCCCAACGCCATTGTCGGCGAACTTCTGCGCCGTCACACGCCCGAAGAAGCAAGAGCCCAATTTGACACTACGCCTGTTGCGGCCGACTTGGCTGTCACAGGCCCCGACAATCTTGTTTCGCTGCGGAACTTCTTCTCGCGCAAACCCATCGCTGTGACGGCTGAATTGCTGACACGCATTTCAGCTGATGGGCCGGGTGTTTCCGAGAGTGATCTGAAAGCCATGAAGGCGCCCACGCTTGTCGTGGGCCATGGCCGGGATTTTGTGCACCCTCTCGCCTACGCACACTACTTCGCGCAAAAAATCCCGGGCGCGAGACTCGTTGAAATCACGCCGAAAGCCACGGACCCTGTCGCCTATGCGCAGGACTTCCGTTCGGCGCTCGCTTCCTTCCTCAAAGGACTTTGACATGAAACCTGCCCAGAACTGGCTCGCAGCCCTGCCCACGGATCGCCTGATGGCTGAATACTCGCTGTGGTCGGCAGATCTGGCGCGGCTGGCTGACGAAATCGCACGGGTTGACGCCCATGTCGACATTTACCACATCGATGTCGCAGACGGGCATTTCTCGCCAGCGCTGTTGTTCTTCCCGGATCTTGTGGCGGCCTGCAGAAAGGCTTCGAAGAAGCCACTGCATGTGCACCTGATGATGACGGATGACATTCTTCTCGGCCAGATCCAGCAGTTTGCTGACGCGGGGGCTGACCTCATCAGTGTTCACGCCGAGAATGGCAATGCCGATGAAGCACTGACCCTGATTGCGAAACTTGGACTGCTCTCCGGCATCGTCTTGCAACTTCACACACCCGTTGCCGAGGCCTCGCGCTGGCTGGACCGGATTGCCATTCTCACATCGCTTGGCACACGCATTGGCATCAAGGGCCAGGGACTCGACGAACAGGCTGAACCTCGCCTGCGCGAGGCCCAAGCGATGATCGCAGCATCGGCCCAACCGCATCGCATCGTTCTCGCAGCAGATGGCGGCATTCGCGAACACACAGTTCCGGAATTGCGCAGGGCGGGTGCTGAAACCGTCGTCATGGGGTCACTGGCGTTCAATGCGCCTGATCTCGCGGCCCGCATGGCTTGGGTTCACGCGCAGAATCGACGGGGCTAGCCGGATGTCCTCTCCATTCGTCCTCGGGTTCGATCTCGGCGGAACACAAGTCCGCGCTGCGCTCATCAAAGACGGCAATGTAATCAAGCGCGAAGCACTCCGCACCGATGTGCGGGGCGGACCTGAAGCCGTCTTGCAACAGTTTCGACAGCTTGTGAAAGCGGTGAGCGAAGACGTATCGGAAGAAGTATGCGCAATTGGCATATCATCGCCCGGTCCACTGGACACACAGACAGGCGTTGTGATTCACATCACGACGCTGCCTGGCTGGGAGCATTTCCCTTTGCGCAGCAAAGTGGCTGAGCTTTTCAAAATGCCGGTTGTCCTCGAGAACGATGGCGTTTCCGCTGCCTATGGCGAGTGGAAACATGGCGCGGGAATCGGGACCAACAATCTTGTGTATGCCACCGTAAGCACGGGGCTTGGCGGCGGCGTCATCGTCGATGGAAAACTTCTGCGTGGCCGGCGTGGAATAGCTGCTCATATCGGCCATATGAGCATGGCTCTCGAAGGACCCGTTTGCACATGCGGCCGCATTGGCTGCTTTGAGGCTTTCGCCGCGGGAACCGCTCTTGGCAAACGCGCACGCGAGGTGGCGAAGAGTTCAAAGGGTTGGCTTGGGCAAGTTTCCGGCACCGTCGCTGTTGACGCGCGGCATGTGGTTGAAGGCGCGCGGAAACAAGACGCAGAATGCATGACCCTGCTGTCCGAAGAAGCCCGCCTTCTGGGTAGTGGCTTTACAAGTCTCCTCCATCTTTTCAGCCCGGATTTGATTGTTATGGGGGGCGGGGTTTCGCAAGCCTATGATTTGCTTGAGGCAGAGATCCACGCAACCATCCGGCGCGAAGCAATGGAACCCTATCGGGACGTCCGCGTCGTTCCTGCCGCACTCGGTGACAATGCCGGATTGGTTGGTGCGGCCATCCTCGCCCTCGAAGCAACACTTGCTACCCCAGTGCGATTTCGCTTGCCGCTCTCTTGAATTAGAGTCAAGCTCTTGTGGTCGGAACCGCCCAGAGACGGGGTTTCAACCTGTCCGTGGGCGCTTCCTTTGACATACATGGGAGGTTACAGACATGGACTCAAACCCTGGCAGAAGGTCATCGGGCCCCCGGTGCATCGCGCTCGTGGGCCCCTATCTCAGCGGCAAGACAACCCTTCTCGAAGCCATCCTGTTTCGCACCGGGGCCACACAGCGACAGGGCAAAATCTCAGACAAATCAACAATTGGAGACGCATCGCCGGAAGCGCGCGCGCATGGCATGAGCGTTGAGCTCAACGTGGCGACGACGGATTACATGGGCGAGCGCTACACGTTCCTGGATTGCCCGGGCTCGATTGAATTCAACCAGGACATTGGCTCGGCGCTGGTGGGCTGCGACGCCGCCGTCGTGGTGTGCGAGGCGGACGAGAAAAAAGTTCCGGGCCTGCAGCTTATCCTCAAGCGGCTTGATGAAATTGGCATGCCGCGCTTTATTTTCATCAACAAGATTGACAACACCGCCACGACGCCACACCAGGTTCTGGAATTTCTGCAGCCCGCCAGCAGCAAGCCGCTGGTGCTGCGGCAGCTACCGATCTGGAATAACGGCATTGTATCCGGCTTTGTTGATCTCGCATTGGAGCGCGGCTTTGTTTACCGCGAACATGCCGACAGCCAGGTGGTTGAAATTCCGGCCGACATGCAGCCTGCCGAAAAGGCTGAGCGTTTCGCCATGCTGGAAAAGCTGGCGGACCATGATGACGAGCTGATGGAGCAATTGCTCACCGACATGGAGCCGCCGCGCGACCGGGTATTCGCCGATCTGGCGCGGGAATTGGCGGAAGGACTGGTGACGCCGGTTTTGTTTGGCTCAGCCGAACACGGCAATGGCGTTGGCCGCTTGCTCAAGGCACTGCGGCATGAAGTTCCGGCGGTTGCCGCGGTGAAGGCGCGGCTGGGGTTGAAGACCGAGGCTGGCGCCACGGCGCAGATTTTGAAAACTTTCCACACAGCCCATGGCGGCAAGCTTTCCATCGCGCGGGTGCTCAATGGCGAACTAGCCGATGGCGCCGTGCTCTATGACGCCAATGGACAGGATGCGCGGGTGGCGGGTGTGTTCTCCATGCTGGGTTCGACGCCTGCGAAGCTGGCCAAGGCGCAAGCTGGCGACACGGTGGCCCTGGGCCGGCTTGAAAAAATAAACACGGGTGAGACGGTATCCTCGCAGAAAGACGCGACAAAGCAATTGGCCACGCCTGCGCTGGCTCCTGGTGTTTATGGCGTCGCGATTTCAGTGACGGACCGCAAGGATGAGGTGAAGCTCACGTCTTCCATCACCAAGCTCATCGAGGAAGACACCACGCTGGCGCTGGAGCATAACGCCAACACCCATGAAATGGTTCTGTGGGGGCAGGGCGAAATGCATCTGCGCGTGGCGCTTGAGCGCCTGCAGAACAAATTTGGCGTTCATGCGAAAACCCAGCCGCGGCGCATCGGCTATCTGGAGACGATCAAGAAATCCGTGCAATTGCGCGGGCGGCACAAGAAGCAATCGGGCGGGCACGGGCAATATGGCGATGTGGTGGTTGAGATCAAGCCGCTGGCGCGCGGCTCCGGCTTTGTCTTCACCGACACGATCACCGGCGGCGTGGTGCCGAAGCAGTATATTCCGGCCGTCGAGGCTGGCGTCCGCGAATGGATGGTGCAGGGGCCATTGGGATTTGCCGTGGTGGATTTCAACGTCAACCTGTCGGAAGGCTCCTATCATGATGTCGACTCGTCTGAAATGGCGTTCAAGCTGGCGGCGCGGCTGGCGATGACCGAGGGCATGCCGCAGTGCGCGCCAACGCTGCTTGAGCCCATTGTGGCGGTTGACATCCATGTGCCGAGCGACGCCACTTCACGGATCAACCAGATCGTGACCGGTCACCGAGGGCAACTGCTTGGGTTCGACGGGCGCGAGGGCTGGCCGGGCTGGGACACGGTCAAGGCTAACCTGCCGGAGTCTGAAATTGGCTCGCTGATCATTGAACTGCGATCGGCGACTTCGGGTGTTGGCACATTCACCTTCAAGCATGATCACATGGCCGAGCTTTCGGGCCGCGCGGCGGAGCAGGTGATCGCGGCCCGCAAAGAGCAGCTGACCCGGGTGTGACCGCCCGCCGCGCCGCCTAATCCCTGGTGCGCAGCGTTTCAGCCACGCGGCGGAAATGCCGCATCAGGAGTTCGCGGATATCTGGCTCCGTGGCGAGGGCGTGCAGCGCCTTTTCCATGCAGGCGATCCAGGCGTCCCGCTCGATGATCCCAATCGCCAGATGCTCATGCATCTTTCGAACATTGGAGTGTCCGTGATGTTCCGCATAGAGTTGCGGGCCGCCCAGAAAACCGGACAGGAACTCAAACTGCGCCTCGCGGGCATGGGCAATTCCGTGCCCGCGATTGTGCATGACCAAAAGCGGGGCGCCGGCGGGGTCATTTTCGACAATATCGTAAAACAGGTTCACCAGGCTGCGAACGCCTGCCTCGCCGCCGATGCTCCGGTAGGGTGATACCCGATGCGGTTCCGTCATTTGCCAATCAAACCCACAAGGCTTTTCAAGTTTGCGCCGCAGGATGCGGCCATGAATGCTTGAAGGCCTTGATTCCTGTCAATTTCATTGGGTTGATTCGAGGCACATGAGTTAACCAGAGTGTGATTGCTTGTGATTTGCCGGGTGGCAACTCCATGCGTATTGTCAGCTCAATAAAGGAGTTTGCCCGCACATGTTGATCAAGAGCCTCAAAGGATGGGAACTGCCGGAATCCCTGGTGACGCCGGAGGAGATGTTCATCAACCGCCGGAAATTCATGGGAGCTTCGGCTGGCGCTTTGGCGCTGCTGACCGCTGGTGGTGCCCGGGCCGAGGATGATCCTTCGATGGGGCTCTATCCGGCGAAGCCCAGCGCCGCGTTTGCCGATGCCGGCCGGGCTGTGACGCCCGTAGAAATCAACAGCGCCTATAATAACTATTATGAGTTCGGCACCTCGAAGCAGATTTCAGAAGCCGCCGAGGCCTTGCCCATCCGCCCGTGGACCATTGTGATTGACGGCGAAATTGAAGCGCCGATGACGCTTGGCATTGATGACCTGCTCAAGAAGGTTCAACTGGAAGAACGCATCTATCGCCATCGCTGCGTTGAGGCGTGGTCGATGGTGGTGCCGTGGACGGGCTTCACGCTGAAGTCATTGGTCGAGATGGCCCGCCCCAAAGCCGACGCCAAATATGTGCGGTTTGAAACTTTCAATTTGCCTGATGTGGCGGTTGGCCAGCAGCCGGGTCTGCTGGGCTCCTATCCATGGCCGTACATTGAAGGCGTCACCCTCGAAGAGGCGAAGAATGATCTGGCATTGCTGGTGACCGGCGCTTACGGAAAGCCGCTGCCGAAGAGCATGGGCTCGCCCATCCGTCTGCATTTACCTTGGAAATATGGGTTCAAATCCATCAAGGGCGTCGTCAAGATCAGCTTCGTGAAGGAACGGCCCATTGGTATGTGGGAGGCCATTCAGGCCTCTGAGTATGGCTTCTGGGCCAATGTCAATCCGGAAGTTTCGCATCCGCGCTGGAGCCAGGCCAGCGAGGAAGTCCTGGGAACGGGGGAGCGGGTTCCGACCACATTGTTCAACGGCTATGGCGAGTTTGTCGCCGGGCTTTATGCTGGCATGGAAGCTGAAGCGCTTTACATGTGACAAAAAAAGGCCGGATGAGAATCCGGCCTTGGAAGTCGCTATTGCCCTAGATGGCAGGGCCTCGCGTCAGGGGTTGGGCGAGGCCGCAAACGGCGGACACAGGGGGAGGAAATGCCCGCCGTGAGTATGTATATGACTCTGAGCTTGAGGCAGGACAAGCGCCGCCACGGCATGGGTGGTATGTGCGGTTTTCATTGAAGCAGCCCTGCGAAGTCGCCGGATGTGGCGCTATGAAGGGTCATGACACTTGACCTATATTTGGCTTTGGTGGTTTTTGCTTTTGTGACGTCGGTGACACCGGGGCCGAACAATCTCATGCTTCTGGCGTCGGGCGTGAACTACGGCTTCCAGCGCAGCATTCCCCATATGCTGGGCATCGGCGGCGGCTTCACATTCATGGTGATTGTGGTGGGGTTGGGGCTGGCGCAGGTATTTGTGGCCTATCCGGCCCTGCATCAAATTCTGCGTTATGGCGGCGGGCTCTATATGCTGTGGCTCGCCTGGAAAATCGCCAATTCGGGGCCAGTGGGCGAGGGCAAAGCTGGCGCCAAGCCGATGACTTTTGCGCAAGCGGCGCTGTTTCAATGGGTGAACCCCAAGGCCTGGGTGATGGCGATCAGCGCGATTTCCACCTATACGCCAGGCACGGGAAGCCTGTGGCCCGTGCTCATGGTGGCCGGAACATTTGGCGCCATCAATCTGCCAACAGTGAGCATCTGGACGCTGTTTGGAACGGGGCTCAGGTTGCTGCTGGAAAACCCAAAAATCCTGCGGGCGATCAATATTGTCATGGCGGTGTTGCTGGTCGCGTCCATGGCGCCGCTGTTGTGGCATTGACAATTGGTCATTCCGGCTTGCGCCAGAACAATGCGCTTGGGGACTGGATTTAGAAGCTCCACTCCTTGGCCTTTGACACGATAAAATCCCGGAACACGGTGATGCGCTTGGTTTCTTTCAGCTCTTCGGGATAGACGAAATAGGTGTCGAACTGCGGGGCTTCCAATGGCAGGTCGATCTGCACGAGATTGCTGTCGGAGGCCACGATGTAGTCGGCCAGCGAGCCGATGCCGACGCCCGATTGCACGGCGCGGCGGAGGCCATAGGCGTTGTTGACGCGCAAGGCCACGGCGCGGGGATTGTCCTCGCTGCGGCCGGCGGTTTCCAGCCAGTTGATGGTGGTCAGATATCCCGGCGCCTGGCCGAAGGTCACAATCTTGTGCTTGTCGAGATCCTCCACCGACTTGGGTATGCCGTGCTTTTTGAGGTATTCGGCGGAGGCGAAGATATGGTGGTGCACGGTGAAGAGCTTGCGCTGGATGAGATCGGGCTGGGTGGGCCGGCGCAGCCTTATGGCGACATCCGCTTCGCGCATGGACAAGTCAAGTTCGCGGTCCTCCAGCATGAGGGTCACGCTGATTTGCGGATAGAGCTCGATGAATTCCTTGATGCGCGGCGTCAGCCAGACAGAACCGAGGCCCACGGTGGTTGTGATGCGAAGCTCGCCGGAGGGCTTTTCCTTTGAATCCATGAGCCGGGTCCTGGCGGCGGCCAGCTTGGTGAACACATCATGGGCGGTGCGGTAGAGCACTTCACCTTGCTCGGTTAGAATCAAGCCCCGCGCATGGCGGTGAAACAGCGACACATTGAGATCGGTTTCGAGCGCCGAGATTTGCCGGCTGACGGCGGATTGCGACAGCGCCAATTCATGGCCCGCGTGGGTGAAGCTGCCGGCATCGGCCACCGCATGAAAAATCCGTAGCTTGTCCCAATCCATGGCTACTCGGCAGCTTTCTGCACTTGCTCCGATGTGTGGAGCCACTTCTCTGCTTCAAGCGCCGCCATGCAGCCCAGCCCTGCGGCGGTCACCGCCTGGCGATAGATATCGTCGGTCACATCGCCTGCCGCATAAACGCCGGGAAGGCCGGTTGATGTGGAGCGTGGTTCGGTGATGAGATAGCCGCCCTGCTTGAAGGGGAGCTGGCCTTCAAACAACTCCGTCGCGGGCTTGTGGCCGATGGCGATGAAAATTCCATCGGCGGCGATTTCCTGGACAGCGCCGGTCTTGACGTTTTTCAAACGCGCGGCGGTGACGCCTTTGGGATTGCTGGTGCCGATCACATCTTCCAACGCCGAGTCCCAGATGACCTTGATCTTGGAGTTGGCGAAGAGGCGGTTCTGCAAAATGCGCTCGGCCTTGAATTCATTGCGGCGGTGCACGACCACAACTTCGCTGGCGAAATTGGTGAGGAACAGGGCTTCCTCGACCGCCGTGTTGCCGCCGCCGATGACCAGCACTTTCTTGCCGCGATAGAAGAAACCATCGCAGGTGGCGCAGGCCGACACGCCAAAACCCTTGAAGTTTTCCTCCGAGGGCAAGTTGAGCCACTTGGCTTGCGCGCCGGTGCAGATGATGAGCGCGTCGCAGGTGTATTCCTGGCCGCTGTCGCCCTTGAGCCAGATGGGCTTGTGGCTCAGCTTCACTTCGGTGATGGTGTCCGAGATAACCTCGGTGCCGACATGCTCGGCTTGCGCCTTCATTTCCTCCATCAGCCATGGGCCCTGGATGACCTTGGCAAAGCCCGGATAATTCTCCACATCGGTGGTGATGGTGAGCTGGCCGCCGGGCTGAATCCCCTGAATGAGCAGGGGTTTCAACATGGCGCGGGCGGCGTAGATCGCGGCGGTGTAGCCTGCGGGGCCGGAGCCAAGGATCAGGACGCGGGCATGACGGGCGGACATTCGGTTTCTCCGGATTGTGCTATGTGCTGATAACATAGCTCTTTTGGGCGGCATAACAAGGCCAGCACAAGCGCTTGTGAACAGGGCTTGGTCTTCGCGCAATAATGTTGCACAAATGGCTCATGAAGCGGGCTGCCACACTTGATTTGACCGATCTGAAAATCCTGCGCGAGCTGCAGCACAATGGCAGGTTGTCCAATGTGGAGCTTGCCTCACGGATCGGCCTGTCGCCGCCGCCCACCTTGCGCCGGGTGCAGGTGCTGGAAGCCCAAGGCTATATCACGGGCTACCGGGCACTGCTGGACGCCGCGAAGCTGGGCTTTGACGTGCAGCTCTTCGCCATGGTGGGGCTCAAAAGCCAGAGCGAGGCGGAACTTCATGCCTTTGAGGCGCGGGTGGCCGAATGGCCAGAGGTGCGCGAGGCCTATGCGCTTTCGGGCGAGGCGGATTTCATTCTGCGCTGCGTGGGGGCCGAGCTTTCCGAGCTGCAGGATTTCGTGATCAAGACGCTCACCGCTGCCCCCAATGTGGACAGCGTGAAGACCACCATGATCATGCGGGTTTCAAAGTATCAGCCGGGGGTTCCGCTGCGGTGAACAGGGGGGCGTGGCTTGGCTTGATATCATCGGCGGCGACGGCGGTTGTCGTCGGGTTCGCCTCCAGCATCCTGATTGTCATGCAGGCGGCGCAGGCCGTGGGAGCATCGCCCGCCCAGCAGGCGTCTTGGGCCGCGGTGTTGTGCTTTGGCATGGGGGTTACATCCTTCTATCTGAGCTGGCGCCACAGGATGCCGATCATCACCGCGTGGTCAACGCCGGGAGCCGCCCTCATCGCCACGAGCGCTGTTGGGGTGACTTATGAAAATGCGCTTGGGGCATTTGTGATTGCGGGCGTGCTCATGGGTTTGACGGCTCTGGTGAAACCACTGGCGCGCGCCATCGCGCAAATTCCGGCCCCCATTGCCGCAGCCATGCTGGCTGGCGTGCTGCTCAAATACACGCTTGGCGTGCCGCTTGCTGTGTTGGCGATGCCCGCGTTTGTAGCGCCGCTGATCATCGTGTTTTTTGGATTGCGGGCGAGTTATCCGCTGGTCGCGGTTCCGGTGATCGTGGTTCTGGGCGTGGGGATGGCTGTTCTTGGTGGCTCGTTTACGGGGGGCGGTTTTGGCGTTGGCGTGACAGCGCTGGTGTGGACCACGCCGCAGTTTCACTGGGCGACGATTTTGAGTTTGGGTGTGCCGCTGTTTCTGGTGACGATGGCTTCGCAAAACCTGCCGGGTTTTGCCGTGTTGCGGGCGGCAGGATATGAGCCGCCGGTATCATCCTGCCTGTTGGTGACGGGAGCGGCGTCGGTGGCGATGGCCCCCTTCGGCAGCCACGCCGTCAACATGGCGGCGATCACCGCGTCGTTGGTGACGGGGCCTGACACGCATCCTGATATGGCCAAGCGCTGGCTGGTGGCTTGGCCCTATCTGGTTTTGTATGTTCTGGTTGGCCTTGCGGCCGCGCTGTTTGTGGGCCTGCTCGGCGCGCTGCCAGCGGCGCTGATCACAACCATTGCCGGATTGGCGCTGTTTTCACCGCTGATGGGAAGCGTGGCGGCGATGCTGAAAGAGCCGCGCGATATCGAAAGCGCTCTGGTCACATTCCTAGTGACGGCTTCGGGATTCTCGTTTTATGGCGTGGGATCGGCGTTCTGGGGGCTGGTGGCGGGGGTTGTGTTGTTTGGGGTGAGGCATGGGGTGAAGCGGGATGATGTGAGATAGTGAGCGAAAATTCGAACGAAATTGTATTAAAGAATTTGGCGGAATGGATAAAGTCTGAGCCGCGTGAAGTATGCATGGCGATTGCGGCTAGAACCGCATTGCGTGTACTTCCGGTATTAGTTGACGAGTTTTCTGTTCGTCCTGAAAGTGAAGCGGCACGCAACATTGTGCTACCGTGCATGAGGGTTTGTGCCTTTGTTGTGATAGCGGTTCGATATCGTAACAAATCCGATTTGATTAACAAGCATGCAGAAAAGTCAAATATTGAGTCAATGCGTGGTGCCTCAAGATCAGTGCAGCGAACTGCAGCCTACCTAAGAAGAGAAACCGCAAAGCATCCATCAGTAATTGCCGCATCGGTAAGTGGCAGCGCTCAACTACTGAAGTCCAACGATCATGTATCACTAGCAATCCGATGTATCACTCAGGCGCTCAGTTCTGTTATTTTAGGAACGCACGATATCGCGGCACGTGACGATGCTCTTGAGGCAGTTGAAATGTTGGATTCATTATCTGCGGCCTTGGACATGCTAGACGAAGAAAATGTCTCCGCCAGCGCATGGCATGTGTCGGGCACTTCTGCTGCACTTTCGGACGTACTGTATTCTGTTAGGGAAAGTGGTTCCCAAAGCATCATGGACCGTGACCTTTGGCCTGAAAACCAACCTGTTTGGTTGTCTAAAAAATGGGCCAAACTTATTGAGAAATTGGACGCGGCAAATGCTAATTGGGATGTTTGGACGCGTTGGTACATTTGTCTTCTTCAAGGAATTTCTACACCGGGTGGCGAAGAGCTTGATATTTATAGGGCTAGACTAGACTCAGATGATGATTGGGAAAAAGGGCCTGCGCATGTAAATGCATTAATCAAGGCGAAGGAAGAGGCGATTGCAGCGCGTGCCAATTTCGCGGGTTCCGCGTCAATTTCATTTGCTGCAACCGGTGAGTTGTCGACTGCAATACCCGAAATTACTGAACTTGAAGTTCCCCCGCAGATAACTGGTGCATTAGTTTTTGGTTCAGCTGGTGATGGACCTATTGATGTTATCAAAGCCGACGGCGCGAGCCTTATACTTAATACGAGAGACTCGCGCGATAGCCATTCGGAGGTCTTGCGCTTTACAGTTATTCTTATCGGACTGCATGAGAGCGGGAGAGAGTCTCCCAATAATGGCAATGCTTTGGCGTATCAAGAAGCGCTTTTGCTGCGTGACTCACTTGGGCGCAGCATCAAAGACGTCCGTCCCGGATTGCTCATTCCAAGGGGTGAAGCTCTGCGACAAAGACTCTCGCGGAATGCTGCCCGAGAAGACTTAACTGATGTTGTTCCACTCTCCGACAGCATGGAAAGTGCAGTTAGCAACGTCGTTAAAGCCTACAACGGGTTTGTGGGTTTGGACCCTGAGCTATCGAGGCGCGATGAGGCAAGTTTTGGTCCTGATGCGGAGCGGAATCTAATCTCTCCCGACGAAGGCCAAGAACTCGCTAAGTCTGCTAGAGAAAGTGGCGTCATCACAGTCGATGCCGAGTCAGCAATTGGCGAGGAAGGCAAGGTTGCGCCTTCGCAGCCTGACCCAAATAATCGTTTGTCGCGGCGCTTTTCGGAAGGCACGAAAAATCTGTTCCGTGCGATTATTGGCAGGGCGGCTGGATTTATACGGTGGGTCAAGGTCAATCCAGGCAAGTCTACGTTAGGTGTCAGCGGGACAGCTTATTTTACTGCGCAATGGGTTTTGGCAAACGAGCAATGGTTATTGAAATTTTTTGCTGATAACCCTGCGATGCTGAATGTTCTGAAACAACTGTTTGAGTTCTTAAAGACTTTGCCATTGGGGTAGGCAGGTCTGGGTTCCGGCTTTCGCCGGAATGACGAGATGGGGAAATGGGTGAGTGGTGGATGCTGCCGCGAAACAGGGCGCTTGCGTTTGAAGTGTCATGGCCTATCTTTAGAGCACTATGACGTTAGGTGGAATCACCAAAGCATCTCCCTCCTCCTTGCGGGGAGGGATTAAGGGTGAGGGTCGCTCCGAACCCGCCGCATATTGTTTGAGCCTTTATTTTCACCACTGCCCGACCCCCACCCCAGCCCTCCCCACAGGGGGGAGGGAGTTTCTGGGTCGATCAAAAGTCATTCCGCTCTAGTTCAGGAGAACGTTGATGAAGATCAGTGCTATTGTACATGAGGCGGAAGAGGGCGGCTTTTGGGCTGAGGTTCCTGCCATTCCCGGCTGCGCCTCGCAGGGCGAAACGCTTGACGAGCTGTTGGCCAATTTGCGCGAGGCCATAGAGGGGTGTTTGTCCGTCGATGTTGCGCCTACGACCACATCCGACAAGCAGCGTATTTTTGAGATCGCTGTTTGAAAGAAGTATCTGGCAAAGCATTTGTCCGTGCTGTTGAGCGCAGGGATGGAAGCTATTGCGCATTGCGGGCAGCCATCACATTTACGGCAAGGATGGCAGCGTTGTTCGGCTTTCAATGCCGATTCATGCCAATAAACCGTTGAAGCTCGGGTTGCTTCGGCATTTGATGAAGCAGTCAGGGTTGAATGAGAACGACTTTTAACTGGAGTTCCTGAAAATTGACTGTTTCCGAAACTTCGCTTCATGATTTTGCGCTGACCGGGATTGACGGGAAACCCATGCCGCTTTCGCAGTATGCGGGGAAGGTTGTGTTGCTGGTCAACACAGCGTCCGAATGCGGGTACACGCCGCAGTATCAAGGGCTGGAGAAGCTTTGGCTTGATTACAAAGACAAGGGGCTGGTTGTTGTGGGTGTTCCTTGCAATGATTTTGGCGGGCAGGAGCCGGGCGAGGGAGCGGAGATTGCGGCATTTTGCGAGATGAATTATGGCGTGACGTTTCCCTTGACGGCCAAGACTTTGGTTAGCGGGGCGGCGGCGCATCCGCTTTATCAATGGGCTGGCAAGCAGGCTGGCATGTTGGGGCGGCCCAATTGGAATTTCCATAAATATCTGTTTGGGCGGGATGGGCGGTTTATGGACTGGTTTTCAACGCCAACCAAGCCCGGAAGCGGGAAAATCATTTCTGCTGTGGAAAAGGCGCTGGCTCAGTAGTGGAATCGACATTGGGCGATGAGCAAACTGCTTTCGCTGACACGATAGACCAGGCGGTGCTCTTCGGTGATGCGGCGCGACCACCAGCCTGACCAGCTGCCGCGCAATGGTTCCGGCTTGCCGATGCCGACAAAGGGATTGCGCTGGCAATCCTTTATGAGGGAGTTCAAGCGCTCGAGGATTTTTCTGTCATTTGTTTGCCAATATAAATAGTCGTCCCAGGCATCTTGGGCGAAGGTGACTTTCACTCAATGAGTTTCCGTTCCGTGCCACCGCCTGCTTCCAGCTCGGCGATGGATTTTAGCAGGCGCTCAGCATTACGGGGACTGCTCAAGAGATAGGCGGTCTCGTCCAGAGAAGCATAGGCTTCCAGCGACATCAGAACCGCAGAAGGCTTGCCTCTATCTCTTGTGATGATTACGGGTTCGCGGTCGTCGTTCACCTTGTCCAGGTTGGCGGCGAGGTTTTTGCGGAATTCGCTGTAGGAGGTTGCGCGCATGGTTTTTAAGTACGCGTTTACGTACTTAAAGTCAAGGGGGCGGCTAAGCCCACTTCACCTTCAGGATTTCGTAGCTTTTGCCGCCGCCGGGGGTGTTGACCTCGACGCTGTCGCCCTTCTTTTTGCCGATGATGGCGCGGGCGATGGGCGAGCTGATGGAGATCTTGCCCTTCTTCACGTCGGCTTCGAATTCGCCGACGATCTGGTAGGAGGCTTCGTCCTCGCTGTCTTCATCGACCAAAGTGACCTTCGCACCGAACTTTACAGTATCGCCGGAAAGCTTTGATATATCTATGATTTCGGCGCGGCTGATCTTGTCCTCAAGCTCGCTGACGCGGGCTTCGGTCCAGCCCTGCTGCTCTTTGGCGGCATGATATTCGGCATTTTCAGAAAGGTCACCATGGGCCCGCGCTTCTTCGATGGCGCGAATGATGCGGGGCCGCTCGACGGTTTTGAGATGCTTGATCTCCTCCATCATGCTCGCATGGCCTTCCAGCGTCATCGGTACTTTTTCCATCGGATTCGTCCAAAACTTCCAGTCAACAGGGGAAAAAACGAGACCCGGCCAAGCGCTTTGGACGCCATCAGCCGGGTATGCGGTAACATGAGCCAATTATGACGAAATTTCAAGAGGGCTGTTTGAAGTAGTCCTGCAGCGGCCTCACCTGGATCGTATCGGCCTTATGGGCGGCGATGGCTTTGGTGGCCGCCAGGATGCCGGGGAGGGTGGTGTAGTAGGGGACTTTTTGCAGCATGGCGGTCTGGCGGATGGATTTTGAGTCGGACTCGGAAGCTTTGGATTCGGTGGTGTTCAAGACCAGTTGCACTTCGCCGTTCTTGATGGCGTCAACCACATGCGGCCTGCCTTCCAGCACCTTGTTGATCTTGATCGAGGGGATGCCCTTGCTTTCAAAGTAGCTCTGGGTGCCGCTGGTGGCCTTGATGGTGAAGCCGAGTTCGACGAGCCTGCGGATGGCCGGCAAGACTTTTGGCTTGTCGGGGTCATTGACCGAGACAAACACCGTGCCGGATTTTGGAATGCGCATGCCGGCCCCCAGCTGGCTTTTGGCGAAGGCCATGTCGTAGGTTTTGTCGAGGCCCATGACTTCGCCGGTTGAGCGCATTTCAGGGCCGAGGAGGACATCGACGCCGGGAAAGCGGTTGAACGGGAAAACCGCTTCCTTGACGGCGACGTGGCCCAGCTTCTTGTGTTTCAGCTTGAAGCTGGCGAGCAACTCGCCCGCCATGACACGGGCGGCGATTTTGGCGACGGGGAGGCCTATGACCTTTGCCACGAAGGGCACGGTGCGTGATGCCCTGGGGTTTACTTCAAGCACGTAAACCAGGTCATCCTTGATGGCGAACTGCACGTTCATCAGGCCCACCACATTGAGGGCCAGCGCCATCTTCTCCGTTTGTGCCTCCATCTCGGCGATGACGGCGGGCTTGAGAGAATAGGGCGGCAATGAGCAGGCGCTGTCGCCGGAATGGATGCCCGCTTCCTCAATGTGTTCCATGATGCCTGCGATGAACACGGTCTTGCCATCGCAAATGGCATCGACATCAACCTCAACCGCGTTCGACAGATAACTGTCAATGAGGACAGGGCTTTCGCCCGAGACCACGACGGCCTCGGTGATGTAGCGTTGCAGATGTTCATCCGAGCGAACGATCTCCATGGCGCGGCCACCCAGCACATAGGAGGGGCGGATCACCACGGGATAGCCAATGCGCTTGGTGATTTTTTTGGCCTCGGCGGCGGAATAGGCGATGCCGTTTTCGGGCTGGCGGAGCTTCAGCTTCTTGAGCAGTTTCGAAAAACGATCACGGTCTTCGGCGAGGTCAATGGCGTCCGGCGTGGTGCCGAGAATGGGGACGCCGAGTTCTTCGAGCTTGGCCGCCAGCTTCAAAGGCGTTTGACCGCCGAACTGCACGATGACGCCTTTGAGGGTTCCGTTGGATTGCTCGATGGCCACGATCTCCAGCACGTCTTCAATGGTCAGCGGTTCGAAATACAGGCGGTCGGACGTGTCGTAATCGGTGGAGACGGTTTCCGGGTTGCAGTTCACCATGATGGATTCATAGCCTGCGTCATGGAGCGCGAAGCAGGCGTGGCAGCAGCAATAATCAAACTCGATGCCCTGGCCGATGCGGTTTGGCCCGCCACCGAGGATGATGACTTTCTTTTTATCGCTGGGTTTGGCCTCATTGCCGGCGTGGCCCACAAAACCTGTCTCGTAAGTTGAATACATGTAGGCGGTGGGGGAAGCAAATTCCGCCGCGCAGGTGTCGATGCGCTTGAACAGGGGCCGCACGTTGAGCTTGTGGCGATGCTTGCGCACCTTGTCTTCGGTGAGGCCAACGAGTGTGGCCAGGCGCTTGTCGGAGAAACCCATGGCCTTGAGTTTTTGCAAATTCCCGGCGTCATTGGGCAAGCCGTTGGCGCGGATTTTGTCTTCAGTGCGCACCAGTTCTTCTATCTGGCGGAGGAACCAGGGTTCATATTTGCAGGAGGCGAAAATCTGCTCAACTGATGTGCCGTGCCGCATGGCTTGGGCGATGATGAGCAGGCGATCCGGCGTTGGCGTGCCAAGGGCGGCGCGGATCGCATCCCCGTCGTCGCCTTCGCCCAAGCCCGGAATTTCGATTTCATCAAAGCCGCTGAGGCCTGTTTCAAGACCACGCAGCGCCTTCTGCATGCTCTCCTGGAAAGTGCGGCCGATGGCCATGACCTCGCCCACGGATTTCATCGCGGTCGAAAGAATGGGTTTTGAGCCGGGGAATTTCTCGAAGGCGAAGCGCGGAATCTTGGTGACGACGTAATCAATAGTGGGCTCGAAGGCTGCCGGTGTTGCGCCGCCTGTAATGTCATTGGCGAGTTCATCCAGCGTATAACCCACGGCGAGCTTGGCGGCGATCTTGGCGATGGGGAACCCCGTGGCCTTCGAGGCGAGAGCTGAAGAGCGCGACACGCGCGGATTCATTTCGATGACGACCAAACGGCCATCAGCCGGGTTCACGCCGAACTGCACGTTGGAGCCGCCGGTTTCAATGCCGATCTCACGCAGCACCGCAATCGAGGCGTTGCGCATGATCTGGTATTCCTTGTCGGTCAAGGTGAGGGCAGGGGCGACGGTGATGCTATCGCCGGTGTGCACCCCCATGGGATCGACGTTTTCGATGGAGCAGACGATGATGCAGTTGTCGTTTTTGTCACGAACGACCTCCATTTCATATTCTTTCCAGCCCAGCACGGATTCCTCGATCAGCACCTCGGCGGTGGGCGAGGCATCGAGGCCTGATTCCACGATGTCGAAAAATTCCTCGCGGTTATAGGCGATGCCGCCGCCAGTGCCGCCAAGGGTGAATGACGGGCGGATGATGCAGGGCAGGCCCACGGTCAGCATGGCTTCGAAGGCTTCGACCATGGCGCGGTTACGGTATTTTTTCAGGCGTTCGGGTTCGGCCGAGCCCCAGGATTTTTCAAAGGCGTCGACGTCACCGCCACTGGCTTTCAGTTCGGCTATCCTGGCCGCAAATTCGGAGCGGTCCGCGTCCTTGGCTTCGGAGGCGTTTGCCAGCATGGATTTGGGCGTTTCGAGGCCGATTTTTTTCATGGCCTCGCGGAACAATTCGCGGTCCTCGGCGCGGTCAATGGCCTCGGCTTTGGCGCCGATCAGCTCCACATTGAATTTTTCGAGAACCCCCATCTTGTTGAGGGTGAGAGCCGTGTTGAGGGCGGTTTGCCCGCCCATGGTGGGGAGAAGCGCGTCGGGCCGCTCTTTCTCGATGATCTTGGCTACGACTTCCGGCGTGATGGGCTCAATGTAGGTGGCGTCCGCCAAGTCAGGGTCGGTCATGATGGTGGCCGGATTGGAATTGATCAGGATGATGCGGTAACCCTCGGCTTTCAGCGCCTTCACCGCCTGGGTGCCGGAATAGTCAAACTCGCAAGCCTGGCCAATAATGATTGGCCCCGCCCCGATGATGAGAATGGATTTGATATCTGTCCGTTTTGGCATTTATTGGGGAACCCTGATTTGGGGTTTCCTACACAGTACGACGGGGGAATCCAAGTGATTCCAGAGTGGGGAAGAAGCGACCTGACTTACCTTGTCCACAAGTCCTTGCGGTTGAGGGCGCGGCGGACGAGGGCTGCGCAGGCCAGAAGCGGGGCTGCCATCAGAACAGCCGCCGCCGACAGGTTGGCCCATTCCTCTGCCTCGCCGCCGATCTGGGCTTCTTTCATGGACAACTGGCCCACCATCCAGGGCGGCAGGGTCATGGCTTCATTGCCCGCGAGAAAGACGGCGAAGAGATATTCATTCCAGCACAGGAAGAAAACGAGCAGGGCCACGGCGGCGATGCTGGAAGCGGCCATCGGCAGGACGATGGTGAAGAAAATCACCAGGTGGGAGGCGCCGTCGAGCAGGGCCGCTTCCTCCAGTTCGCTGGCGCGGGGGCCAAGGACTGGCTGCAGCAGCCACACAGCGACGGGAAGATTTATCGCCGTGTAGGTGAAGATGAGAGCGAAGCGGGTGTCCAGCATGCCGGTCATCTGAGCCATCAGATAGAGCGGCAGGACAATCACCACGGGCGGCAGGATGCGGCTGGCGAGAATGGCAAACAGGATTTTGTGGGGGAGGCCGACGCGCCATTTGAACCGCGTGAAGCCATAAACCGCCATGCCGGCCAGCGCGGTTGTGATGACTGTCGCGGTCACGCCGATGACAGCGGAATTAAAAAACCGCGGCAGCAGATTGTCATAGGGGTCGCCCAGAATGAACCTCCAGGCTTTGAGGGAAGGGGTGAAGTCGACAAAGGGCAGATAGACAGGGCCGTCCATGATGTCAGCTTCGCTCTTCAGGGATGTGACGGCCACCCAGTAGAGCGGAAACAGGCAGACAAGGCTCCAGACAGTGAGGGCGCTGTAGCTCAGAATCTTGCCCATGGGTCTTTGCCGTCGCTGGCGGTGGTTGGCGAAAGGGCGCTGGGTCATGGCCACGCTATACCGAGTGACCGCCGCGCTGACTATGGCAAGCTGGCCTGGCCTATTTCTGCGCCATGCTATCGGATTTGGAGGGCGTCAGGCATTTGATCTGGCGGAAGCTCACGCAGTTGGGGCCTTCGCAGACCGTGCCGGTGCCGAGCTGGCGGGTTGAGATGGCCGGTTCGCGGAGGAAAAGGATGGCTTCGCTGAAGCCTTGCGCCACGCAGAAGGCATCCGCCGTGGGTTTGCCACAGGTGAGCTGGGTCGTGAGGCAGGCGTCAATGCGGGCGCCGTCCACGGCCGGCAGAAAATAAGTTCTGACAGCGGCCTGGGCGAGGCTGGCAGTTGAGGTTGCAACCAGAATTCCGAGAATTGCGGCGGCGGACTTTAACACTTTGGGTTCCTCTCATTCTTGTTTCACGGCAGGGAAGCAAATGAAGCGGGTTTGCCCCACCACCCCACTTGCTTCCCGTCCTTCGCCCTTGTGTGAAAGGCGACGGCGGCAGGTTTCAATCAGGCGTCCATGCAGCGGCGGAGCGCGCAGGGGTCTGTCCTGGTTGTGGTTAATACAGGCCCCAGGCCGTTTTTCATGATCACGGTCACATTGGTGCCGGCCGTCGGCTGGCTCTCATTTCCAGTCAAGGCGCCGGCTGACAGGAACAGGATGGTCAGGGTTGCCGTGGCGATCAGGGTTTGCATTTCTGTCTCCTTTTGAGACGGTGTTGACTATTCATTCACACTACGTGCCAGACCTGGAATGGTTGCTGAACACGGCGTTCATCTGGCGTTTAGAATTGCGCTTCGCGGTCAAAAAAAACCCCGCTGTTGGGCGGGGTTTTCGAGTTGCAAGCAGGGATTTGCAGGGGATCTGCTTGGGGAGGGAGAGATAGGAACCGGAGCGCAGAATGAGCGATCCTTGAGAGGGGGAGGGATCAAGACCACTGTGTCCTGAACCCCGGTTCCAATGCCCAGTGGATTGCCTGGGCAAATGAATTATGAGGTTACGTCGGAGCAATCCTCCACAGCGCAGGGTTCAACGATGATTTCTCCATAGATGGGGAAGAACTGGTTTTTTTCAATGATGGTCACGTTGTTTGGATTGATTGTGATGGGATCGTGACCGGGGACGATGGCCGCAATCGCGGTTGCAGCGGTGCCGAGGACTGTGAGGATGAAGAATGAGTAGCGGATCATGGCGGTATTCCCTCTCTGGTGTTTCGATCTTGAAGCCACCATAGCCACCCCAAATGGAACCCAAGCTGAATGCCCCGTTCATCTGGCGTTTATCTTTGCCCCATTGTGGCCTTAAAGGGCCTTTCTGATCATGGATGGATTCGGGGCATTTTACAGATGACACAGGTGGTTACGCGGCGTGCGGTTTTAGGGGTGTTGGCGCTGCCTCTGGCGGGTTGCGCGGCAGAGGGCGCCCGTTATCAGCCCGATGGCATCGCCAGACCCCGGGGCAGCGGCACGATTTATGTATATCGGCCGCTTTCGCCCTTGGGGGTTCGCGGCGAGGATCCCTTTGTTTCGATGGCGGGCAAATCCTATGGCCGCATGCGGGCGGGTTCTTTCATCGCGGGAACTTTTCCGGAAGGCGAAGTTGATGTCACCGTGCAGCAGAGCCTGTTGCTGATCATTCCCACCATTCCCAAGACTGTGACTATAACCGTGGTGCGCGGCAGCACGTCCTACGTGCGGCTCAACCAGACGATTGATAAAGTTGGCCTGGATGGCGGCGCCAGCGTTATGCAATCGGTGGAGATCGAGGAAGTGCCCTCCGAAGTGGGGCAAGCCGAGATCGCGCAGGCCAGGCAGAATATTTGAGCAAATGCTTGGCTTGGGCTGGCAACGCCATTAGTGTCTCCCATTCTGGGGAGACTTGATGGCGAAGCCTGATGACCTGAAACAGCAGCTTGCCGCAGCCCGCAAGGCGACCGAAAGCGGGCCGCCACGGCGGACTTCCAATCCGTTTTTTGGGGTTGGGCCGATAACGGATGCCACCATTGGCGAGGCGGACAGCAGGCAGGTGCGGCAGGAATTCGAAGCCTGGGTGGAGAAAACCTACCGCAAGCTGGATGACCGGGGGCGCGATCTAGGCCCCTTCACGGTCGCCGAAATCAGCCGCAGCATGCACCGGGGCTATCCGGCGGACAAGATCCTGCTCGACATGATGCGCGAAATTCACCGCTATTTCGAATTTCCCAAGGCCAACAAAATGGCGGTTGGCCTGGGCGGCGGGCATAGCGGTTTCACAGTTTGCATGATGCACTTGATGAACGCCCATGATGAAAGCCAGCATGTATTCGTTGATACGCCGGCGCCGGAATCGGATGCGGCATCCAAGGGCGGTTTTTTCCGCCAATCCTGGGGCGCACAGATCATCGAGCTGCAGCGCCACGCGCGGGGTGGCGATGAAGCCCGCGTCCATTTCGCCAACAGCGAAGGCGCGATCCCATCCGCCGATGAATTGCAGCAAATGGGCGTCAAGATATTCGTGGGCGTTGGCCATGAAACCACGGGGGCCACAACCTACACCAAAGCCGATATTTCGAACTTGCTGGAGTGGCTAGTGAGAAACCCCGAACAGCATCACGCGGTGCTGGATGCCACATCGCTGCTGGGGGCGATGCCGTGGGGGCCGGAGGTTTCGCGCGAGGTGATGGCCAAGTGCTGCCTGTTCACGCCGTTCCAAAAGGCCATCGGCGGAATTTCGGGCTATTACATCGCTTCGTTCACGCCGCAGGCCTTGGCATTGATCGAGGCCAATCAGAAAAATCCATCCTGGGCGATTCCGCGCCAGCTCAAGATCGCGGCGCCGCTTGACGCCAAGAAACCCTTGACGGGCGCGCGCAGCGTGAACGCCGGCCCGATCTATGATCCGTCGGCGGACAGGATGCTCGGTGGCGTGATCAACACATTCAGCGCGCTGGCCTTTGCTGAAACCACATTTGGCCTGCTGCGGTCGGAACGCCGGATTGGCCCGGTGGCGGAACTCAACCGCCGTTCTGTGGCCAACCGTGAGGCGATCAATGCGTGGATTGCCGCGCACCCGCTGCTGGAGCTTGGCGTGACCGACCCGGAACGGCGGGGTTGCGCCGTGACGCTGCTTAAAATCCGCGACGCGGATGTTACGGACCCAGGCATCCAGGCACGCATACTTGCGCGGTCAAAACAAATCCTCGGCTATGAGGGGGTGACGCATCCCGATGGAACCCATGAGCCGGGGCTGGATGTGGCGCGCTATGTGAATGCGTTTCCCGGGACGCCCGGGGACTACCGCGCCTGGATCGGCGGCATCCGCGAGACGGTGGACATCACCGCGCTGCTGGAGAATTTGCAATACGCCTATTTACGGGCCAAGGTTGTGGTGCTGGAAGAAGAGCTGGCGGCGTAGGGAGTTCAACATGCAAGACTTGAATTGGCTGAGTGGGGCCGAGCTTTCGAAGGGCTATGCCAGGAAAAAGTTTTCGCCCGCAGACGTGGCGCGGGCATGTCTCGCACAAATTGCCAAGCATGATGGCGCCATCAACGCCATGTGCCATGTGGATGAGAAGCTGGCACTGGAGCAGGCCGCGGCGAGCGAGGAGCGGTGGAGCCGGGGCGAGGCGCTGAGCCCGCTTGATGGCGTGCCGCTGCTGATCAAGGATTTGCTGCTCACCAAGGGCTGGGCCACCCGGCGGGGTTCCAGGACTGTTGATCCCAATCAGGCGTGGGATCAGGATGCGCCCTCGGTGGCGCGGCTGCGCGAAGCGGGCTGCGTGTTTCTGGGGGCCACGACCACGCCGGAGTTCGGCTGGAAGGGAGTGACAAATTCACCGCTCACCGGCATCACCCGCAACCCCTGGGACTTGAGCAAGACACCGGGCGGTTCGTCAGGGGGTTCTGCGGCAGGGGTGGCCGCAGGCTATGCGCCGCTGTCGCTCGGCACGGATGGCGGCGGTTCCATTCGCATTCCGGCTGGTTTCAGCGGCATCTATGGATTGAAGCCGTCGTTCGGGCGGGTGCCGGCGTTTCCACTTTCGCCCTTTGGAACGGTTGCCCATGTGGGGCCGATGACGCGCACCGTGGAGGATGCGGCGCTCATGATGAATGAGATCGCCAAGCCTGACGCCAGGGATTGGACGTCGCTGCCCTATGATGGCCGCGACTACATGAAGAAACTCGCGAAAGGGGTGGAGGGCATGAAGATCGCCTTCAGCCCGGCGCTGGGCTACGCCGCCGTCGATGTGGAAGTCGCGAAGCTGGTGAAGAAGGCGGTCAAGGTTTTGGAAAGCTTGGGCGCTGAAGTAGAAACTGTCGATCCGGGATTTGCCGATCCCGCCGCGTGTTTCCGGGTGCTGTGGTGGTCGGGCGCTAGGGCGCTGCTGGGCCGCTTGCCGGATGAGAAAAAGGCGCTGCTCGATCCGGCGCTGGCGGACGTTGTTGTGCAATCCATGGCGATCACGCCTGAAGATTATTTCGACGCCGTGAAGGAGCGGGGCGCTCTGGGTTCACAGATGCGGGTGTTCATGGAGCGCTATGACCTGCTGATCACCCCGACGCTGCCGGGCGTCGCCTTTGAGGCCGGAAAATTATCACCCGTTGACGATGGCATGGGCAAGTGGGTGAACTGGACGCCGTTTTCCTATCCTTTCAATCTCACCCAGCAGCCGGCCGCCAGCGTGCCCTGCGGCTTCACGAAAGCGGGATTGCCAGCGGGCCTGCATATTGTGGGCAAGATGTTTGATGACAAGGCGGTGCTCCGCGCCTCGCAGGCCTATCAGGCCGCGACGGAGTGGTTGCAGAAAAGGCCGGGAGTGAAGTGAGATGGAAGAGCGCCGCACCAAGCCCCAATAAAGCCACACCGGTTTGTAGACTGGGGAAAACGGATTATGAGGTCACGCGATGAAAAAATTAACCATGGTTTTTCTGGCGGCAAGCGCTGCTGCTGTCATCGGCGCGGGCATTGCCCGCGCTGACAGGCAGGGCGATCCTCACCGCGGCATGATCA
>CAWFJW010000038.1:0-72690 GCA_963816305.1 uncultured Alphaproteobacteria bacterium | reverse complement strand
CCAATTCTGACTTTCTCCGTTCTTGACGCCCACCGGGCTTATCAACTCCGTTGATTTGATTCGTTACAGTTTCCGGATGGCCGCCAAATTTTCCAATCACGCTCTTGAAGCCATGGGTTATCGCGCTTTGTCTGAAACTGAGTCGATTGCGGCTCGCTTCCATTGTCTCCACGTATATGAGGTTCGGGGTTTCACCTTAGAGGAAGCGTCGCTTCCCATTCACTCCGGCATGATCGCAGGGCGACAGTATCGTATGGCCGTTGGCGCGAGCGTCAATGCAGTCTCTCGTGCCTTGGCCGGTGACGATTTATCCGAAAACGAGCAGGAGTGGCAGAAGGAACACAAGTGTACTCCGCCATATATGGTCGTTCACTTCGGCCCTACCGGCGAACATAAATTTGCGGGGACGCACTGCAGGTTTGATGATTCTGCAATACATACGTACGACGGTTTCTCCAAAGCGAGGTTCGAACTTCAAGCTTGGGCCGAGGAAGTACTTCCTTCGCTATCGACCGGACTAGCCAGCAGTTTCACTTTGAATGAAACTCCAGTGAAGTTCTTGCCTATTGATCGCGCATTTTTCGGGCTCACTAGTGAGGGTCAGACCGTTATTGATACCCGCCTGCAATTCTCCGGGACTGCATACGTCTCGTCGCGCCTAACGGCAGACAAAGCGGAAGAGAGAATAGTGTCAGCTATAGGTATTGCGGTCGGAATGAAGGAAAAGGTCGCTCGGTTCTTCCACCTTGCCCTCAATGAGGATGATCCACTTAAGCGGTTCTTGTACTTCTTCTTGGCTGTAGAGATCGAGACGCACGCGACTTTCGCTGCTATCGATCATGCTCAACATATTCTGAATATGGTTCTCCCGCCGCCACGAGCTTCAGCGACCTCCAGAGCTTTTTTCAATGGTCAAAGAGAGAAGTGGACCAACTTGAGGGATCGCTTTGTGTGGTGTGTACTTTGCACGTGGACACATCTCTCGGATGCAGATGTTGAAGACTTCGTGCGTCTCAAAAAGATCAGGGACGATATAGCTCATGGATCGCTCGCAACTCCACCTCCCGATGAGGTGTTGGTTGTCGAAAGGTTAGCGGCAAAGTTGCAATTGCCTGCACCATAAGCTGGGTGCCTAACCTTTCGTTCCTTTGGACTGAAGTTGGTAGCCGATGAATTCAACCGTTGGTCACTAAGCTACACCACCCCCTATGCATAGGACGGCTTGAAGCCAGGACGGGAGCTTCTTCTTCTCCGCAACACCCAACCGCGCCGTCTTGAAGGGTTAATTCATCAGTAGACGGGAAAAGACGACTTGGGTGTTCCATTTTGTCATTCCGCATTTATTGCGGAGACCCATGGCGCGATATTATCCGTATACAGAATTTCCGAACAATGAGCAGGCAGATCAATTCCCGCCGCCTGCGCCTCGTTCGCCCCGTCCCTCCGCCACAACGCGTGTTGTGGCGGTTTCGATGTTGTTTTGCAGGCGCTCCTGAAAGGCCTTGCGGGGCAAGCCCGCCGGAATCACCGGCAGAAATTCCAGAATGATGGTGCCGGGGTGGCGCCAAAATTTGCGCCGTGGCCAATAGAGGCCGGAGTTGAGCGCGAAGGGCAGGCAGGGGCAGCCCAGCGTCGCGTAAAGCGCCGCGGCGCCCGGCTTGTAATCGGGTGGGGCATCTGGCGCCCGCCTGGTGCCTTCCGGCATGATGACGATCTGGCGGCCCCTGGCCAATTCGGCCACACCCCTTGCCATCAGCGTTCGCAAGGCGGCGGAACCCGCGCTGCGCTCCACCGCGATCATGCGGAACTTGAAGATGAACCAGCCGAAAAAAGGAATCCAGGTCAACTCCTTCTTGAGCACCATGCAGGGATCATCGAGATAGGGCAGGATGGCGAAGGTTTCCCAGAAGGACTGGTGCTTGCCCGCCACCAGAATAGCGCCCGCCGGAATATTCCGCAGGCCGCGAACTTCAATTCGAGTTCCGCAAATGACGCGCAGCCACCACAGTGATGTCCGCGCCCAGGCTTGCAGCGCGCGGATCGCCCACTTGCGCGGTGCTATGAAAAACACCGAGCCCAGCAGCAGGAACGCGGCGAGGTTCAGGTAGAAAACCACATTGAAAATGACGGAGCGGAGCGCTGTCACAACGCGCGGCCCAGCATGCGGATGAGGGTGACCCGCGATGTGATGAGGCAAATCAGCGTGGCGATGACAGGGACACTGAGGAGCGCCCCATAGCTCCACACTACGATATCGGGGGACGCGAACAACAAGCTCCGGCTGGCGTCGGCCACGCCGCCCGCGCCCACGGTTCCCGCAAGGCCCAGAAGAAAGAAAGTGAGAAGCCCAAGGGCCACGCCCAGCAGGCCCGCCATCAGGCCGGTCTTCAAAAAGCGGCCATCAATCTGGCGGGCGATGTAGCCGTTCTTGGCGCCCACCAGATGCAGCACATCCACCACATGGGAATTGGCGTCAAGCACGGTGCGCGTGGCGAAAATCACCATGGCGATGGCGGAGAGGCAGATGAGCGACAGGATGGCATAGGACAGGGTTGAAAGGGCGTCCGCCATGCGGGTCAGCTCCGCTTCCCACCGGCGGTGGGTATCGAGAATGGCGCCTTTCACGCCGGCCTGGAGACTTTCGCCAAGGGCCGCAAAATCCGGCGGGTGGGCCTCGTCGATGGTCACCCTGATCAGGCGGGGAATTGGCAGGTCAGCCAGATCTCCAGCCCCCAGCCATGGCTCCAGGAGTTTCGCGCCCGCGTCGCGGTCAAGAACGTCTATACCCACAATGCCGGATGTGGCGTCGAGAATTTCCTTCGCCTTGGCCACCTCGCGCTCGACATCCGTGTCGCGCAGCATGCGCACCTGCACGGTCACCTCGCGCGACAGGCCGCTGGTCCAGGTGTCCACGGCGCGGTTGATCAGGATGAGCGCGCCAATGGCGAGGCAGGCGAGATAGCACATCACGGTCATGGTGACGGTCAACGCCTTGATGGGCGCGGCTTCTGGCCGGATGATGGGTCCCGTCCGGAATGTTCGCGGGCTTCTCATGCGGCTCTCAGAACTCCCCGCTCGAGATGCAAAACCGGCGCCTGGGCCTGGGCCACCAGCTTCAGGTCGTGGGTTGCCAGAAAAACAGTCGTGCCCTGCTTGTTCAGCTCCAGCAGCAAATGCAGCAGGCGCTTGGCCAGGATCGCGTCCACGTTGCCGGTTGGTTCATCGGCCAGCAGCAGCTCGGGTCTTGAAATCACGGCGCGGGCAATGGCGGCGCGCTGCTTCTCGCCGCCCGACAAAACCGGCGGAAAGGCGTGGGCCTGATCGGCAAGGCCCACCCAGCTCAACAGGTCCATGACGTCAGCCCGGTAGGCCTCGGGGCGCTGCCCCATGACCCGCAAGGGCAGCGCCACGTTGTCGAATGTGGTCAGATGATCAAGCAGCTTGAATTCCTGGAACACCACGCCAATGCGCCGCCGCATCAGCGGCAGAAACTTCGGATTCAGGGAGGCAACATCACGCCCGAAAATATTGATGAGGCCGCGGGTTGGCTTGAGGGCCAGAAACATCAAGCGCAGCAAGGACGTTTTGCCCGCGCCCGACGGGCCCGTGAGAAAGCAGAAGGAGCCGGGCTTCAACCGGAAGCTCACGTCCCTCAAAATCTCTGGCCCGTCGCCATAGCGCAGGCCCACACTGTCAAGCCGAACCAAATAATCGCTCCATTGCCTCCGAAATCAGGTTTCACCACAAAAGCCTTTAACGGCACATTAACCCTGTTTGTTGTTAATCCTTAATTGCGAGCTTCATTTTTCAAGGAATAGTGCGTTCTCAATATGATCATCACCTGCCCCTCTTGCTCGACACGCTATAATTTTCCGGAACAGCGGCTCAACGGTGACGGATTGGCCATCAATTGCGCCTCCTGCGGGCATGGCTGGATCGAAGGCCGGGCCATCGAAATCGTCGACATCTCGCCGCGGAATCTGCCTGCGGTCGTTGACCACGGCTTCGAGCCCGATCATGAGGTGAAACGGCTGGTCGAAGCTTCGCGCCTGGCAAAGGCCGAATTTGAAGTCAAGCGGCGAATGCGCCTGTCCAGGCTCCGGGGCTGGGCCATCCTGGCTGCCTGCGTTGCCATGCCGGTCGCCGCCGCCGCGGCGTTTCCACGAACGGTTGTCAGCGTCGCCCCCATCGCGGTCAAGGCCTATGACGCGCTGGGCTATGAGGTCAATATCTACGGCCTTGAAGTGCGCCGGGTTGAGCAGCAGCACGCCGTCGTTGACGGCGCGCGGGTGCTCACCATCAAGGGCGAGATCGCCAATATTTCCGCCTCATCACAGAAAATTCCGTGGCTGCGCTTTGGCCTGCGCGACGAAAAATCGGGGGAAGTCTATAGCTGGACGCTGGACACAGGCATCCGGCCGCTCAAAGCGGGCGAAACCACAAATTTCATGACCCGCGTCGCATCGCCGCCGGAATCTGCGAAAAACGTCGAGATTCGCTTTGCGCATGCGCATGAAATAGGCTCAAACCCCAGTCCATGAGCGACATGACGATCGACGGCCACCGGATTTCAGTGCTTTTCTCAGAAACGGAGATTGCGGCGCGCATCATGGTGCTGGCCAGGGAAATCGCAGGACGAAAGCCCAAAAACCTACTGGTGGTGCCGGTTCTCAAGGGGAGCTTCATTTTTGCCGCCGACCTGATTCGCGCCATGCATCACGCCGGGCTGTCGCCGGAGGTTGATTTCATGATTCTCGCCAGCTACCGCGCGGCCACCACGTCTTCGGGCCAGGTTGAAGTGCTGCGCGATATCGAATCGAAAATACAGGACCGTGACGTGATGCTGGTCGATGATATTCTGGAATCAGGCCGCACCCTGGCCTTCGCCAAGGATTTGCTGGCGGCGCGCGGCGCATCCAGCGTCATGACCGCCGTCCTGCTGGAAAAACCCGGACATCTGGCGGCCAACATCAAGGCCGACTTCTGCGGCTTTGTCTGTCCCGACAAATTTGTGGTGGGCTATGGCATGGACATGGCGCACCAATTCCGCGAACTGCCTTTCGTCGGGCACATTGTGACCGCCGACTAGTAAAGCCCGCGCAAGAGGCGCTCGATGTAGTCCCGGTCGATGCGGGGCAGATCGGGAATGTTGGAACGGCTGCGCAGACTCTCCAATATTTCACGGGCGCGGGCTATGGCCTGCTCCGACGGCAGCATGTCTTCTCGCGGGCCGTATTCTTCCTCGTCGCCGGGCATCGGGCGGCCAAGGGGATCGGCATTGCCACGGGCCTCGCCGTCGGGTCCGGTATTATCCTGATTGCCGCGGGCCTGCTGCTGCATCTGGCGGGCCATGTCCCGGGCCCCTTTGCGCATTTGGTCGAGGGCTTCGCCCTGCTGGCCCAAAGCCTGCTGCTGGTCGCGTTGCTCCAAAGACTCCCTGGCGCCCCCCATTTGTCGTCCAGCCTCACCCAATTGCGGCGGGGCTCGCAAGCCCTGCTGGCCGAGCCTGTCCATGAACTGCTGGAGCTGCCGCGCCAGATCGCCCTGCCTGTCGGCCAATGAGCCTGATCCTGGGTTGTTGCCGCTGCGGTTGCCGGGATCATCGCCGGGCTGGTCGCCCATCTCACCCATTTCCTCGCCTTGGCCGCGCTGGGTCTGGTCCATTAGTTCCTGTTGCCTGCGCATCATTTCCGAGAGCTCATTGAGCATTTCGGAGCCATCCTGCTGGCCTTGCTGGCCGCCCTGCTGGGCCATGCCGGGCTCCATGTTCTTCAGCAGGTCTTCGAGCTGGGCCAGCAAATCCTTGGCTGCCTCCCTGGAGCCGCTTTCAGCGAGTTTTTCAATGGCATCGAGCATCTTCTGCAGGTCCTGCTCGGTTATGGCGCGGCTGTTTGGCGAGGGTTTTTGCGGATTGGACTGCCCCTCGGCCAGGCGTTTTTCCATTTCCTTCCTCATGGACTGCAGATATTTGTCCATGGCCTCGCGAAGCTTCGACATCAGTTCCTTCAATTGCTCCGGCGTCGCGCCTTCGGCTATGGCGCGTTCCAGCGCCTTTCTTGCAGCCTCCAGCTCCGCCTTGGCATCGGAAAGCTCGCCCTCCTCGACGCGGACCGCTACCTGCCAGAGCATGTCGACGGCCTCTTCCACATCCTCACGGGTGCTGATGCTGCGTATGCGCGAGACGGCGGCGGCGATCGCCAGATGGGGGCCGCTGCTTTCAATCAGGCCATCAGGATAAATCAGGATTGCCGAGAGCAGATTCACAACCTCACTTGAAGCGTCGGGATCCATGATCAGGGTCTTGCGTTGTTCAATCAATGCCTTGGCTAGGGGCCTGGCGAAATATCTCTCGGGCAGTTTGAAGGCGAGTGTTTCACTTGTCGCGGTCTGTTTTGCCGCGTCCGTCGCATCAAGTGTCAGGTCGACCATGAGGCCCGCCCACGGATGGGCGCTCAGATCGGCGCTCGTTGTTCCCTGTTCCTCCTTGGGCGAGCGGTTTCGGAGCGCCATGTTCAACTTGGGCGGATCAAACATGAACACACCGTTGCTGGTGAAGCCCACGCCATCCGCCTGTTCATCGGCCAAATCGATACGAGCGGTGACGGAGGCCACGCCATAGTCATCGGCCGCCTTCCATTTGAGCGTAAGACCGCCCAACTTTGCGGCTGCGGGCTGTCCTGCAATCGCGATGGTGGGCGGGTTGTCCGGAATGAGTGAGATCCGCCAGTTCGCAAGTTCGGTGTCGCCGTCAAAAACCTGAACCAGCGCTGGGCGGGTAAGCAGGGTCTCGGCTTCAAACACACCGTTTTCGAATTTGGTTCTGGCTTTCTGATCGCCCAACTCGACGGGCGCCTGCCCTGCGTCAGTCAATCCGGAGAAGCTGAGCCGTGGTTCAGTCGCGCCGTTCACGCGAATGGTGAGGCCGGCGTTTTCAGGAACCAGAATTTCACTGTCGGCCTTGAGCCTTTCAACATAGGCGGGGCTGGTGAGCAGCAGCGGCGGCTTGCCGGTGTAGGCCGGCGGTTTCAACCAGGCGTCCAAACTCATCGGGGCCTGAGCGGCCGCTGGCCCCACGTGGAAGGCGTCCCTGAGCTGTGAGAGCCCGTCGCCCTGGGCCAGAAAAAGGCTCACAATCAGGGCGAGGCTGGCTGGCACCCGCAAGGACATGGGATCAAGGTCGCGCCAAGTTGACTGGGGTGCTCCGATTTTCAAGTTGGTAAGGGCCGCCAATTGCCGCCGCTTGTGCTCCTCCCACAGGGCAAGGCTTGCATCATCGACGCCGCCGCCGGCGAGACTGTCATTGAGGGCGGAAACCGGGCGATGGGCAAGGCTGGATTTCGCTTCAATGCGCCGCATCGCGTCATGGGAGGTAGGCAGCTGGAACCCCCAAAATGCGCGCAGCGACCAGAGGAACCCGCCGACGCCCAGAGTCAAAAGGCCGTAGCGGATCACATCGGGAAGCTCGGGCAAAAAACCGGAAAATATGAGCGCTGCCAACGTCGCAGCCAATACAAGTGGCCAGCACAGGGCGGCCCACAGGGCTTCCCAGCCAAGCGCCGCCCGCGCGAGGGTAATTTTCCGTTCGATGCCTGCCTGCGCCAGTCTCGCCATTGTGGCTTCATATTATCACAGATGGGCGGAATTATGCCGGTTTCATGTGATCACTTTATTAAGATTAAGAGCTAGGACTGCCAGCTGGCGGGCTGATCCAGGCCAATCAGCTCCTCATAGGTCTGGCGGGGCCGCACGAGCGACCATCTATCGCCTTTCACCAGAACTTCGGCCACGAGGGGCCTGGTGTTGTAGGTTCCCGACTGGACGGCGCCATAGGCCCCCGCCGTCATGGTGGCCAGGAGATCGCCGGGCTCGGGTTTTCCCATACGCCGCGCCTTGGCGAGGTAATCGCCGGATTCACAGACGGGACCCACGATGTCGGCAACCACCATCGCGGTTTCTGCCTGCTTCACCGGAATAATCTCATGATAGGCGTCATAGAGCGTCGGGCGGATCAGGTCATTCATGGCGGCGTCCTGAATGATGAAGCAGTTTTCGCCGGTTTCCTTCACATAGATCACGCGGGAGACCAGAATTCCGGCATTGCCAACGATCATGCGGCCGGGTTCCAGAACATATTTCAACCCCAAGTGGCCAAGGGTGCGATGCACCATGGCGGCGTATTCATCGGGGTGCGGCGGCACGTCATTGGTGCCGCGGTAAGGCACGCCAAGCCCGCCACCCAAATCAAGATGGCGAATGTTGTGGCCTTCGGATTTCAGTTGTGCCGTCAGTTCGGCCATCAGGCGGAAAGCTTGTTCGAAGGGTTCAAGTTCCGTGATCTGGCTGCCGATGTGCATGTCGATGCCCGCCACATCAAGGCCAGGCAGGTAGGCGGCGCGGGCATAGACTTCGGAAGCTCGCCCGAAGGAAACGCCGAACTTGTTGCCGGCCTTGCCGGTGGTGATTTTCGCGTGGGTCCTGGCATCGACATCGGGATTGACGCGGATGGAAATCGTGGCGCGCTGGCCGGTGCGCTGGGCGACGACGGACAGCAATTCAAGCTCAGGCTCCGATTCAATGTTGAAACAGGAAACGCCTTCCTTCAAGGCCAGGGCCATTTCGCGGGCCGTTTTGCCGACGCCTGAAAACACGATCTTGCGGCCGGGCACTCCTGCGGCCAAAGCGCGGCGAAGCTCGCCTTCGGACACCACATCCATGCCGGCGCCCAGATCCGCCATGGTCTTGAGCACGGCCTGGTTGGAATTCGCCTTCATGGCATAGCAAATCTGGTGATCAATCCCTTTGAACGCATTGGCCATGACCTGATAGTGGCGCTCCAGCGTGGCGGTCGAATAGCAATAGAAGGGCGTGCCGATCTCCTCGGCGATGACACCAAGGCTCACATCTTCGGCATGAAGAATTCCGTCACGGTAAGCGAAATGGTGCATGGGCTATTGGGCCTGCCGCAGCTGCGGCGCTTCTGGGTCGCCGCGCCGCCCGCAGGCATTGAGAGAGGCGGTCACACTCAGGAGCAGCAGGACAACAACGAAGAATTTCATGGGCATTTCCTATCGCAATAATTTCAGCCAGCGTTTCGCCTCGCGGGCCACATTCGATGGCGCGGTGCCGCCAAAGCTGGTGCGCGAATTGACGGAGGCCTCGACGGTCAGGACCTTGTACACATCTTTGGTGACGCGGGGTTCAATTTTCTGCATGTCCGGCAACTTCAAATCGGGCAAGGCGCAGTCCTGTTTTTCAGCCAGCGCCACCATCGACCCCGCAACATGATGGGCATCGCGAAACGGCATGTTCAGCGCGCGGACCAGCCAGTCGGCCAGATCGGTCGCGGTTGAAAACTCGCCGGCAGCGGCCGCGCGCATGATTTCCCTGTCAGGTTCCAAATCCCGCACCATCCCGGCGGTCGCCGCAAGGGCGAGCGAGAGATTGTCAATGGCATCGAAGGCCGGCTCCTTGTCCTCCTGCATGTCCTTGGAATAGGTGAGCGGCAGCCCTTTCATGACCACGAGCAATGCCGTCAGGGCGCCCAAAATTCTGCCCGGCTTGGCGCGCACCAACTCTGCGGCATCGGCGTTGCGCTTTTGCGGCATGATGGACGAACCGGTGGTGAACTTGTCGGACAGTTTCACAAAGCGAAACTGGGCGGTGGACCAGAGCACGATTTCCTCGGCCAGCCTTGAGAGATGGGCGGCGCAGATCGCAGCCGTGGATAGAAGATCGAGAACAAAGTCGCGGTCAGCCACCGCATCCAATGAATTGCGCATGGGCCGGTCGAAGCCCAGCGCCTTCGCCGTCATCGCGCGATCAATGGGAAAGCTCGTGCCCGCGAGGGCCGCCGCGCCCAGTGGGCTTTCGTTCATCCGCGCTCTTGCATCCTTCAATCTTGAACGATCCCGCGCCAGCATTTCCACATAGGCCAGGCAGTGGTGGCCAAAGGTCACGGGCTGCGCCACCTGCAAATGGGTGAAGCCCGGCATGATGGTTTTGGCATGGGCCAAGGCTTTTTCGGCAAGAGCCACTTGCAGATCCCTGATTTGGCCGTCGAGGTGATCCGCCATGTCGCGAATGTAAAGCCGGAAATCGGTGGCCACCTGGTCGTTCCGGGACCGTGCGGTGTGCAATCTTCCGGCGGATGCTCCAATGATGTCTTTCAGACGCTGTTCGACATTCATATGAATGTCTTCAAGGGCCTCGGAAAACGTGAACTTGTTATTCTCTATCTCCACTTGAACCTGATCCAGCCCGCGCCTAATTTCAGCAGCGTCGGATTTTGAAATGATGCCTTGCTGGGCCAGCATCGCGGCATGGGCTTTCGAGCCCGCGATGTCTTGTCTATACAGGCGCTTGTCGAAGCTGATCGAAGCATTGATCTCCTGCATGATGGCGGAGGGCCCGGATTTGAACCTGCCGCCCCACATTTTGTTGGTCATTGAAACTCCACGTCCGCAATCAGGGAAGTCTTTTAGCCATGAATGAGCCAAAGCGAAATCGAAATTCCCTCATTCTTCTGGCGGGCGGGGCAATTCTTGCGATAGGCATCGGAGTATTTCTGTTTGGCGGTTCTCAACGGCAAACCAGTCCGGGACCAGTCAGCGCTTATAAGGCCTTTGCCACCGGCGCTTTGGCCGCATTTTTGGTCAAGACTGACAGGCCACAGATTCCTGACATTGTTTTCAAGGATGCAAAAGGCGCTGCCACCAATCTTGGCCAATGGCGGGGCAAGGTGGTTCTGCTCAATCTCTGGGCCACCTGGTGCGCGCCCTGCCGCAAGGAAATGCCGGCCTTGGCGGATTTGCAAAATCAACTGGGCTCCAAGGATTTTGAGGTTGTGGCCGTGAGCGTTGACCGCAAAGGCCTTGAGGCCTCGGCGGCTTTCCTCAAGGAAACCGGGGCAGATTCTCTGGGTCTTTACGTGGACCAGACGTCGAATGCGCTGCATCTGTTGCAAGCCCTGGGATTGCCGGTCACAGTGCTCATTGACCGTCAGGGCCGCGAAATCGGGCGCCTGCTGGGGCCAGCGGAATGGAACGGCGCCGAAGCCATCGCCTTGATCAAGGCAGTGATCGCCGAACCAAGTTAACGCGTCGGAACCGGCTTTTCGCCCCGGTAGTCATAGAAACCACGGTTGGTTTTGCGGCCCAGCCAGCCGGCTTCCACATATTTCACCAGCAATGGGCAGGGGCGATATTTTGAATCGGCCAAGCCCTCGTACAGCACCTGCATCACCGACAGGCAGGTGTCGAGGCCGATGAAATCCGCCAGCTCCAGCGGCCCCATCGGATGCTTGGCGCCCAAACGCATGGCGGTGTCGATGGCGTCAACTCCGCCCACACCTTCGTAAAGCGTATAAATCGCCTCGTTGATCATGGGCAGGAGAATGCGGTTGACGATGAAGGCTGGAAAATCCTCAGCCACCGCGATGGTCTTGTGCAGGGCAAGGGTGAATTCCGTCACCGTGGCAAAGGTTGGTTCATCGGTTGCGATGCCGCGAATAAGCTCGACCAGATCCATCACTGGCACGGGATTCATGAAATGGATGCCCATGAATTTTTCGGGGCGGCCGGTGACCGCCGCCAGCCGGGTGATTGAGATCGACGATGTGTTGGAAGCCACAATGGTGTGGGGCTGCAAATGGGGGCAGAGGGCCTGGAATATCTTGCGCTTGACCTGCTCGTCTTCAATGGCCGATTCTATCACCAGATCGAACCCGGCGAAGCCCTCGTAGCTTTCCACGGGCTTGATCAGTTTCAGGGCGGCATCCCGGGCCGCTTGGGTGATCTTGCCGGATTTCAGCTGCCGCCCAAGATTGCCAGCGATGGTGTTCAGCCCGGCATCGATGCGATCCTTGCTCACATCGTTGACGCCGACTTCAAAGCCCGCGAGGGCGCAGACATGAGCAATGCCGCTTCCCATTTGGCCTGCGCCAATGATGCCGACTTTCTTGATTCTCATGACTTTTCAATAACTCAATTGGTTTTGATAAAAGAGCCTATAACGTGTATGGAGTTTGAGCAAGCCTATTTCGCAGGTGCAGCATGGGGCTGCGCTTCGATCTTCATAGTCACGAAACTGTGAAACCACATGTCAAACTGTTGTCGCAACAGCAAGTGAAACTGGTGGCAGTGGATTGTGGCTCTTGGAGGGAAAATGATTAAACTCAATATCAACGGCAAGGATTTCACAGTTGATGCCGATCCCGAGATGCCGCTGCTCTGGGCCATACGCGATCTTCTGGGGCTTACAGGAACCAAGTTTGGCTGCGGCATAGCCCAGTGTGGGGCATGCACGGTGCATCTTGATGGCCAGCCGATCCGCTCTTGTCAAACCAGCGTCGGCGAAGTGGGAGACGGGAAGGTTACGACAATAGAAGCCATCGACGGAAAAGTGGCGCAAACCATCCAGGCCGTCTGGACCGAAATGGATGTGCCGCAATGCGGCTATTGCCAGTCCGGGCAGATCATGTCGGCGGTGGCCCTCATCACTGAGAACAAAAAGCCTACAGACGCGGATATCGACAACGCCATGTCCGGCAATCTGTGTCGTTGCGCCACCTATCAACGCATTCGCGGGGCGATCCATGAAGCTGCCCGCCGTCTGGAGGCTTGAACCATGCTGAGCAAGATTATGAAGACTGTTTCAGCCGCCAAGACCACGCGCCGCCGCTTCATTCTGGGTGGAGCAGCGGCGGGCGCCGCCCTTCTGGTGGGCTTTCGTCCCGCCGCTGCCGCGACCGCCGCGGCGCATCTTCCTCCCCTTGAAGCCTACATCCGCATTGATCCCGACAACAAGGTGACGATCCTCTCATCGCAATTTGAAATGGGTCAGGGCGCCTATTTCGGCATCGCCACACTGGTGAACGAAGAGCTTGACGCCGATTGGAACGATATTGATGTTGTGGGCGGCTTCGGCAATACCGGGCTCTATGGCAATGTGGCCTGGGGCGGCGTTGCCCAGGGCACCGGCGGATCAACATCCATGGCCTCGTCCTGGGAGCGATACCGCAAGGCCGGCGCGGCGGCGCGCATGTTGCTGGTTGGCGCCGCGGCCAAGGCGTGGAATGTTCCTGAATCAGAAGTCAAGGCCGGGATGGGCAGGCTCGCTCACGCTTCCGGCAAATCCGCAAGCTATGGCGAGATGGCGCAAGCGGCGGCGGCCATGGCCGTGCCAGCCGATGTGGCCCTGAAGCCCAAGGAACAATGGACTCATATCGGTTCCCCCACCCTCAAGCGCTATGATTCAGCCCGCAAGACCAATGGCGCGCAAGGCTACACCATTGATGTGAAGCTGCCCGGCATGCTGACGGCGGTGATGATTCACCCGCCGCTGTTTGGCGCTACCGTCAAATCCTTCGATGCCAGCAAGGCCAAGGCGCTGAAAGGCGTTGTCGATGTTGTGGCGACCCCGCGTGGCGTGGCCGTGGTTGGCGAGCACATGTGGGCGGCAATGAAGGGCCGCGATGCTGTGAGCGTTGAGTGGGATGAAACGAAAGCCGAAAAGCGCGGGTCAAATGATATTCTGGGCGAGTATCGCGACCTTTCGGCGCGATCCGGCAAGGTCGTTGCCCGCAACGATGGCGATGCGGAAAAGGCTTTTGCCTCCGCTGCCAAGGTGATGGAGGCGACTTATGAATTCCCCTATCTCGCCCACGCCGCCCTTGAGCCCTTGAATGCCGTGGCCCAAAAGAACGGAGATCTCATCGAAATCTGGGGCGGACACCAGATGCCTGATCTTTACCAGTACATCGCCTCGCAAGTGGCGGGTGTCACGCCCGACAAAATCAAGCTGCATGTCATGAAGACAGGCGGTGGCTTCGGGCGGCGCGCGGTGGGCGATGCAGATGTGGTTGTCGAGGCCGTGGCAGTTGCCAAGGCGCTGGATTGGAAATATGCGGTCAAAGTGCAATGGACCAGAGACAACGACATGAAGGGCGGGCGCTACCGCCCGGCCTATGTGCACCGGGTGAAAGCAGGCCTTGATGCCAATGGTGCTGTCATCGCCTGGCAGAATCACATTGTCGGGCAATCGATCCTGGCCGCTTCACCCTTTGCCAGCATGGTGACGAACGGCGTTGATTTGACGTCGGTTGAAGGCGCCTCCAACATTCCTTACGGGGTGCCAAACCTGAAGGTTGAGCTGACAACGACCGAAACGGGCGTGCCGGTATTGTGGTGGCGCTCGGTGGGCTCCACCCACACGGCCTATGCGGTGGAAACATTCATTGATGAACTCGCGGAGGCCGCTGGCAAGGACCCGGTTGAATTCCGCCTTGCCATGCTGGAGAAGCATCCGCGCCACGCGGCCGTTCTGAAACTGGCGGCGGAAAAGGCGGATTGGGGAAAAGCATTGCCCGACGGCCGCCACCGTGGTGTGGCGCTGGCTGAATCCTTCAACACCGTGGTGGCGCAAGTGGTTGAAATCACCATGCCCAAAGAGGGCGGGATGAAAGTCGAGCGGGTTGTGGTGGCGGTTGACTGCGGCACGGTGGTCAATCCCGACCAGGTAAAAGCGCAGGTTGAAGGTGGCGTTGGCTTTGGCCTGGGGGCTATTCTCCAGGAGGAATTGTCGCTCACCGGCGGCAAGGTGGATCAGGAGAATTACGATGCCTACACACCGCTTCGCATCAACCAAATGCCGGTGGTTGAGGTGCATGCTGTGGCGTCTGATGCCGCTCCAACCGGCATTGGCGAACCCGGCGTTCCCCCCTTGGGACCAGCGCTTGCCAACGCGGTTTATGCCGCCAGCAAGAAACGGGTCCGCGTGCTGCCATTCTCCAAGGGCCTTTTAAGCTGAAGACAAGCCCGCTTCGTGCAGGCCGAGGTTGGCGGCACGCGCGCTGGACAAATTTCGGGTGGACTGCTTTCATTGTATTTTGGAAAGCAGAACCTCATGGCATCTATCACCGATCAAACCGCAGGGCGCTTTCCGTTGTGGTCGCTGCTGTTTGGCAATTTTGTGATTGGCACGGGGGTTTTGCTGCCCGCCGGGCTTCTGAATGTCCTTGGCGCCGATCTCAATGTGCCACCAGCAACCGCCGGATTATTGCTCTTTGCGGGTGGCTTGGTTGTGGGGTTTGGCGCGCCGCTTCTGGCTGGCCTGACCAGCCGGTTTGATCGCCGCATGCTGCTGGCGGCGGCGGCTATGATCTATGCGGTGGGCCATGCGCTGGCGGCCTTTGCCCCGGAGTTCTGGTCGCTTCTCGCCATCCGGACGGTGAGCATGATCGCCGCCGCGCTGTTCACGCCCCAGGCGGCAGCCACGGTGGGCTTGATTGTGCCGCCCGAAAAGCGGTCGCAGGCGATTGCGTTTATTTTTATTGGTTGGTCCATGGCTTCTGTCGTGGGCATTCCGCTGGGAAGCCTGCTGGCTGCTGAAATTGGCTGGCGCGCCACGTTTCTGGCGATGGCCATTCTTTCGGCAATTGCCTGCGCGGGTGTTTGGGTGTCTCTCAAGCCCGGTCTTCGGGTGCAGCCCTTGCTGCTTTCATCGTGGCTGGCGGTGCTGCGGAGTCCGGTGCTGCTGTGCGTCATGCTGGTGACTTTGCTCAGCATGGCGGGACAATTTACGCTTGTGAGCTATCTGGCGCCAACCCTTCGCGAAGCCTTTGGCGCAAGCCAAAGTGAAATCGCCCTGCTGTTTGCGATCTTTGGCGCGGCTGGCGTTTCCGGCAACTATCTTGCCACCCGGGCAATCGGCTGGCTGGGAGTTGATCGCGCGGTTTTGGTGTCCCTGCTGTCGCTTGTCGCCGGCATGGGGCTGTTCGGCGTGTTCTTTGGCAATTACGCACTTGCCTGCGTGGCGGGCACGGTCTGGGGGCTTGGCTCTTTTTCCTCGAATTCCCTGCAACAAAGCCGATTGGTGGCTGCCGCGCCAACGCTTGCCGCGGCCACAGTGGCGCTCAACACGTCGGCTGTCTATTTGGGCCAATCGATCGGCGCGGCGGCGGGCGGCGTTGTGATTGAAGGCGGCATAACGGTTTCCATTGCGTGGACAGCCTCTGTTTTTTTGGTCCTGGCGGTTGTCATGTCACTTGCCGCTTCCAGGCTGGCGCGGCGCTATGGGATATGACAACTCCCGATCAGCGGCGGCGATTTCCTGCTCGGCCAGCGCAAAAGCTGGGCGTCGCAAAAGCCTCTGATACCAAGCCTCGAGATTTTGATGGCTGGCGAGGGATGGTCCACCCAAGCGGATGCCATAGTGCAATACGATGAAAATCGCGATGTCGGCCAGCGAGAATGTGCCGCAGAAGAATTCCTGTGGGCCAAGCCTGGCTGTCAGAGCACGATAGTTGCCGAGGATCAGCTTGTCAGCTTCCGCCGCTTCGGCTTCCTGCCGCTCGCGTCTGGCGAAATCCGGACCGGGCGGTTCCGTGCGATGCATCAATTTTCTGACGGGCGGCAGCAGAATTTCATCGGCCTCAAGTTCCAGCAACCGGCATCGGCCACGCGCCGCGGGATCGCGCGGCATGAGCCGGGGTTCCGGATAGGCCTCATCCAGATATTCGCCAATGACCGTTGAATCATAAAGAGTGAGTTCACCATCAACCAGGACGGGCACCTGCCCCTTGGGATTTGCCGCCACAACGGCCGCGTGTTTCGGCGAATAGCCCCTTGTCTGGCTAAAGGGCACCATGACGCGCTCAAATTTCAGCGCTTTTTCCGCCAAGGCGATTTCAACCTTGCGGGCAAAGAGGCTGAGGGGCGCGCTGTAAAGCAGCATCGGCTGTTATTTCACGACTTTCGCCAATTCGATTTCCAATTCGGGCACGGCGGCGAAAAGATCGGCCACCAGCCCGAAATCCGCCACCTGGAATATTGGCGCATCTTCATCCTTGTTGATGGCCACGATGATTTTAGAATCCTTCATGCCGGCGAGATGCTGGATGGCGCCTGAGATGCCCACAGCAATGTAGAGATCGGGCGCCACGACCTTGCCGGTCTGGCCCACCTGATAGTCGTTGGGAACATAGCCCGCATCAACAGCGGCGCGGGAGGCTCCCACGGCCGCGCCCAATTGCCTGGCGACGGCCTCGAGCATCTTGAAGTTTTCGCCGTTCTGCATGCCTCGGCCGCCGGAGACGATGACTTTGGCGGAGGTCAATTCCGGCCGGTCAGACTTGGTGAGGTTTTCACTTTGATAGGTCGACAGGCCGGGATCGGCCGCAGCGCTGATTTTTTCTACCGGGGCAGAGCCTGCCTCATCAGTTGCCGCAAATGATGCGGTGCGGACAGTGACCACTTTCTTGGCGTCAGTTGCCTGAACGGTCTGGACGGCGTTGCCAGCATAGATCAGCCGCACAAATGTGTCGGCGGATTTCACTTCGGAAATATCGGAAATTTGCATGACATCAAGAAGCGCTGCAACGCGCGGCATGTAGTTCTTGCCGTTGGTGGTGGCGGCTGCGACGAAGTGTTCGTAGTTTCCGGCCAAGGCCGTAATCTGCGCCGCCATGGGTTCGGCAAGGGGGCGCTCAAATGCAGCGCTTTCGGCATGCAGCACTTTCTTGACGCCTGTCAGCCTGGCGGCTTGCGCCGCTGCGGCGCCGGCGTTGTTGCCGGCCACCAGCACATGCACATCGCCGCCCATTTGGAGGGCGGCGGTGAGCGCCTTGTGGGTTGCGTCCTTGAGGGACTTGTTATCGTGTTCAGCAATGAGAAGCACGGCCATGATTATACTGCTCCTGCTTCTTTGAGTTTGGATACAAGCTCGCCCACGGATTTTACCTTGACACCAGCCAGCCGCTTGGGCGGTTCAACGGTTTTGATGACCTTCAATCTTGGTTTGACATCGGCGCCGTAGTCAGCTGGCGTTTTTTCATCGAGCGGTTTCTTCTTGGCCTTCATGATATTGGGAAGCGAGGCATAGCGCGGCTGGTTCAAACGCAAGTCTGTAGTTACGATCAAAGGCATTTTCACTTTCAGGGTTTGCAGGCCGCCATCAATTTCGCGCGTGATGATTGCTTCGCCAGCGCCGGGCTCCAGCTTGGAACAGGCCGTGGCTTGGGCCCAGCCCAAGAGGGCAGACAGCATCTGCCCCGTTTGATTGCAGTCATCGTCAATGGCCTGCTTGCCCAAAATGACGATGTCCGGTTTTTCGGCCGCAACCACGCCTTTCAGAATTTTGGCCACGCCCAGCGGCTCCACATACTCATCGCACTTGACCAGAATGGCGCGGTCGGCGCCCATGGCGAGCGCGGTGCGCAGGGTTTCCTGGGCCTGCGCTGGCCCGATGGTGACGGCCACAATTTCGCTGGCCTTGCCTGCCTCTTTCAGGCGGATCGCTTCTTCGACGCCAATTTCATCAAACGGGTTCATGGACATTTTGACATTGGCCAGCTCAACGCCGGAGCCATCAGCGCGGACACGAATTTTCACGTTGTAATCGACAACCCGTTTAACGGCGACCAAAACCTTCATCAGCACCCTCATGCGAAATTTGCGCGGAACCTAGTTGGCGGACTGCCCAGAGTCAATTCTGGCACCGACATGGCGCACATGCTTCCCGACCCAGCTCTAGGCAGGCGGGCTGATCAAGAGCCTGGAGCGCAGAACAAGTGTCAAAACAAGGCCTGCGGCAAAGCCACCAATATGGGCCCACCAGGCCACTTGCTCCCCGCCGCCAAAATCCAGGTAGACGCTCACAATCTGCAACAGGAACCAGCCACCCAAAACCCAGACGGCAGATATGCGGAGCGGGATTCGCATGAAAAGCAATATCCAAACCCGGGCCTTGGGATAGAGCAGCATGTAGGATCCGATGACGCCGGAAACCGCGCCGGAGGCGCCAATCAGGGGAGAAGGCGAATTTGGCGCCATCGCCACATGGGCGAGCGCGCCTGCAATTCCGCAGAGAAGATAAAACAAAGTGAATGGGACGTAGCCAAAGGCATCTTCCACGTTATCGGCGAAGACCCAAAGAAACAGCATGTTGGAAATCAAATGCAGCCAGCCAGCGTGGAGAAACATGTAGCTGACGAGGGTGGCAGGCTCTGGAATGGGATTGTGGACGGCGTTTTGAAAAAGCCCCTGGGTGAGATCAGAAGGGACAACGCCAAAGGCCGTCGCGATGCTGCCTAGGAACTGGTCGGATTGAAATGCGCCTGTCATCAAAAAAATGATGATGTTGCCCGCGATGATCGCAAGTGTCACATATTGAAAGCGGATGACTTTGAGGGGCGTGTTGTCATGGAGGGGAATGAACACTAGCGGGTTTGCCCTGGAACCCACAGCACATCGCCGGTGGTTTTCGCGTTGACCCAGCGGCTGGCGACAAAGAGGAAATCCGAGAGCCGGTTGATATAGGCAATGGCGCTTTCGCTGACATGCTCATTCTCTTGCGATTGCAGCTCGACAATCAAGCGTTCAGCCCGCCTGCAAACGGTGCGCGCAACGTGAAGATGGGCCGCGGCGGCATGGCCTGCGGGCAATACAAAGGAACGCAGCGGCGCCAGTTCGGCGTTGAGGTCGTCAATTTCCTGTTCCAGCCTTTCAAATTGCCCGGGCAGGATGCGCAAGGGTTCGTAATCATGCTTTTTGCCCGTATCGGGGACGCAGAGATCGGCGCCCAAATCAAACAATTCATTCTGGATGCGGGCCAGCATCAGGTCCAGTTTGATGAAGGGGCCAGCGCTGGTATGAAGCCTGGCGACGCCGATCATGGAGTTGGTTTCATCGACGGTGCCATAGGCGTGAATACGAAGATGGGCTTTGGAAACGCGCACGCCTGAGCCCAGGGCTGTTTCACCCTTGTCGCCGGTGCGGGTATAAATGCGATTGAGCGCAACCATGGCTTTTCACTAGCTTGAAAGCCCTCGAATTTCTACTCGTTTCTTAGAATGGGGGCAGGCTTCGCGGCAAGCGCCCGCCAGGTTACGATGAGGCCTGCGGCAATGGTCATGACCATGGCGAGCAGGGCCGTCGTCGCCGCCACCCAAATCGAGAAGCTCCATTGCATTTCCAAAATCCATGCGGCCAGAAACCAGGAGCCGAGGGAGCCTACCCCCACGCCAAAAACAGCGGCGGCAAGCCCGAGGATCGCATATTCAATGACGAAGGCTCCCATGAGCTGGAACCGTGACGCGCCATAGGTCTTGAGAACGACCGCCTCATAGGTGCGGCTGGAGAGGCCTGCGGCCAAGGCGCCTGATAGAACCAGAACGCCAGTGAGCAGCGTCAGCGCATTGGCCCCCCGGATGGCGGCCAGCATTTTTCCGAGAAGATCGCTGATCGTGGTGAGAGCGTCCTTGACCCGCACCGCCGTGACCGAGGGGAAGGCGCGGGCGACATCATTCAACAATTTGGCCTCGTCACCGCCTTCCATCTCAACGGTCACGATGTGGCTGTGGGGCGCGGCCTTCAGCGTGTTGGGTGAAAACACCATGACGAAGTTGATGCCCATGCTGCGCCAGTTCACCTGGCGGAAGTTCGCCACCCTGGCCGTCACATCGCGGCCCAGCACATTGACCGTTATGGAATCGCCAATCTTGAGGCCGATGTCGGCGGCGACCTCATCAACGAAGGATACCAGCGGCGGGCCACCATAGTCTTTCTCCCACCATTGCCCCTCAACGAGGGTTGAATTTTGCGGCAGGGTGTCGGAATAGGTCAGCCCCCGGTCGCCGCGCAATGCCCAGCTTCCATCGCCCTGCGTGGCTGCCTTGTCTGCGGCGATCTCGCCAATCCTCACAATGCGCCCGCGCAGCATCGGTGCGCTGTCGATTTTTTCCACGCCTTCAAATTTTCTGACCGCCGCGGAAAAGACGGGAAGCTCTTTGTTTCTGACATCGAGAAAGAAAAAAGCCGGGGCCTTTTCGGGAATGCCGGCGCGCAGTTCCTGGCTGATGGTTCGGTCTGTCAAGGCAAGTGTCACAAACAGCGTGAGGCCCAGGCCCAGCGCCAGAATGGCGGACTTTGCTGACGAGCCGGGCCGGTAGAGATTTGAAATGGCGTAGCGCAGAATGGCGGATCCGGGTTTCGGCGATTTTTCGGCGAGCTTGACGATGGCGAAAGCCAATCCCAGCAAGACGCCAAAACTGATGACCAGCCCGCCCAGATAATAGGCGGTGGCGCGCTGGTTTTCGAAACTCAGGAAGATCAAGGCGGCGATACATGCGAGCGCCGCGGCAATGCCTGCGAGGTAGGGCCAGCGGGGCCATGCGTTGAATTGCACAACGCGGTGCCGGAACAGGGCCGAGGCCGGAACCTGATGGGTGCGCGTCAGCGGCCAAATTGAAAAAGCCAGGGTTACCAGCAAGCCAAGGGCCGCCGTCATTGCGAGTGGGATGATCTCGACTTGCGATGTGAGCGGCAGGGGCAGGACATTTTGCAGATAGGCGTGGGCGAGCACGGGCGTTATGGCGCCGGCGCTCACGCCAAGCGCTATGCCGAGAAGGGCAACGAGCAATATTTCAGTCAGATATATCCCGAAAACATCGCGCGCCGGCGCGCCAAGGCATTTCAGTGTGGCAATGGCGCCAATACGGCGGTCAATGAAAGCCGCAACCGCATTGGCGATGCCAGCGCCGCCGACGATAAGCGAGGTCAAGCCCACCAGCGTCATGAAATAGGAAAGGCGCTCGACAAAATTTTCAGCGCCCTGGGCGGCCCGGTCCCGGGAGCGCACCTGCCAGCCGGCGTTGGGATGTTCAGTTCTCGCCAATTCCACCAAGTCTTTGGCGGCGCCCAGATCTTGATTGCCTGCAAGTTTGACGCGGTAGCGATAGGTGATCAGGCTGCCGGGCTGAATGAGGCCTGTTGCCCGCAGCGCGTCGGCGCTCATGAGAACCCGGGGCCCCAGAATGAATCCATCGGAGATGCGATCAGGCTCGGTGGTGATCACGCCCTGAATTTCAAACTCCCGCGCGCCAATTTTTATCCTGTCGCCGAGTTTCACGCCAAGCCTGCCAAGCAGCAGCGGATCGACAGCCACACCCAGAAGGGCCGTGGCCGACTTCAGGTCCCTCGCGTTTTCCAGAACGACACGGCCATAGAGAGGATAGAGACTGTCAATCGCCTTGATTTCAACCAGCGTTGTGGTTTCAGGGGCAATGGCCATGGCGCGGAGCGTCGCCACCCGGCTGACTTCACCCTGGCTTTTGATGAAGCCCAGCTCCGTGTCGGTCGCTTCGCGGTGGACAAGGGCGAATTCCACGTCGCCGCCCAGCAAGGGCTGGCCCTGTTCATTAAGTCCGCGTTCGATGGACGCGGACAAGGAACCTATAATGGCGATGGCTGCGGTGCCGAGGGCGAGGCAGGTGAGGAATATCCAGAAACCCTTCAGGCCTGATCGCAATTCACGGAATGCGAAACGAAACCACAGGGCTACATTCATGAATGATTGCCGGAAATGATGCGGCCATCGCGCACCTCGGCAATGCGGTCGCAGCGCTCCGCCAAGGCGCGGTCATGGGTGATGAGGAGCAGGGATGCATCATGCCGCTGTCTTAATTCAAAGAGCAGACTGATGATCTGGCCGCCGGTTTCCTGATCGAGATTTCCGGTGGGTTCATCGGCCAGCAAAATGCTGGCGCCCGCCGCGAGCGCCCGGGCGATGGCGACCCGCTGCTGTTCGCCGCCTGAAAGCTGGCCGGGATAATGGGTCAATCTTCGACCGAGGCCCACGCTGCGCAATTTTTCTCCGGCCAGCGCCAGGGCATTGGGAACCCCCTTGAACTCCAAAGGGATGGCGACATTTTCAAGCGCCGTCATGGTGGGGATGAGATGGAAGGACTGGAATATGATGCCGATCTTGTCGCGGCGGAAACGGGCCAGGGCATCTTCGTTTTTGCCGGCAAGGGAAATGCCGGCAACTTCGATGGCGCCTGATGTGGCGCGCTCCAGTCCGGCTATGAGCATCAGCAGCGATGTCTTGCCGGACCCGGATGGGCCAACAATGCCGATAGCCTCGCCTGATTTGACGCTGAGATCAACACCCTTCAGAATTTCCACGGCGCCAGCCCGGCTGGGAAGCGTGAGGGTTATGTCTTTGAGGGAAACTGAATGGGCGACCATCGGCTGTAAATGGGAGAGGCATTGTGATTTGTCGAGTGAACTTATCTTGAGAATTGGCGGTATTGATCCTATTTCTGGTGGAATGCGTAGAATATTCATTGTTTTTGCGGTTCTTCTGGTTTGGGCATCCCTGGCAACCGCCAAACCGATTATCCTCCTGGCCCTGGGGGACAGTTTGACGGCGGGGCTTGGGCTTTCGCCATCTGAAGCTTTTCCCGCCAGGCTTGAAACGGTGTTGAAGGCCAAATATCCCGATCTCAGCATTATCAATGGGGGCGTTTCAGGCGACACTGCCGCAGGCGGTTTGGCCCGATTGGACTGGGCGCTCACGGAGGATGTGAACGGTCTTGTGGTGGAACTTGGCGCCAATGACGCGTTGCGCGGGCTTGAAGTTGGGCAAACAGAGGCGGCTCTTGACGGGATCATGGCCAAGGCCAAGGCGCGCGGATTGCCCGTGCTCCTACTGGGCATGCGGGCGCCGCCCAACATGGGGCCGGACTATACGGCCCGCTTTGACGGGCTCTTTCCAGCGCTTTCCAAGAAATATGACGCCCTGTTTTATCCTTTCTATTTGGAGGGGGTAGCGGCTTTGCCAAATCTTAACCAAGCCGACGGAATTCATCCAAATTCCCGGGGGGTTGATGAAATCGTCACAAGAATCGTGCCGAAAGTGGAGGAATTAATTCAGAAGGTGTTGCTAAAATAGGGCTTGGCAAGCCAGAGAATCACGTTAGCTTACGTTTCAGCGTTCCGAGACACCCTTCACCAACAAGGATGCCCGCCATGCCCAGACTGTTTACCGGCGTTGAAATTCCCGCCGATGTTTCCTTCGAACTCGACCTCATGAAAGGCGGCATTCTCGGCGCCCGTTGGATTGACCGCGAGTCCTTCCATATCACGCTGCGGTTTATCGGCGATATCGAAGTGGGGCTGGCGCGGGAAATCGCCTATGAGCTTGATGGCATTGAGGCCAGGCCTTTTTCGCTGCGGCTCAAGGGCATTGACGTGATGGGGGGAAACAAGCCCCATACGCTTTACAGCGCCGTTGAGGAAAGCGCTGAACTCCGGCGTTTACAGGCCATTCATGAGCGGATTGCCCAGGTTTTGGGGCTTCCGGCGGAGCAGCGGAAATTCGTGCCCCACGTCACCCTGGCCCGGCTGCGCGAGCCCGATCCGCTGAGCCTCGAACGGTTTGTGGTCTCCCACAGCCTTTATCGCAGCCGGGTGTTCGAGGTGAGCCGATTTGTGCTGTTTTCGTCGCGGCCAACCCGGGGCGGCGGGCCCTATGCGGTCGAAGAATCCTATAATCTGCAGGCGATGGCGTGACCGACCAGCTTTTGGTTGGGCCTGAGCGAACCAAGGTTTTGAGTGATCTGGAGGGCTGGGCCGACGCGCCGGGCCGCGATGCCATAACCAAGGCCTATCAGTTCAAGTCGTTCAGCCAGGCTTGGGGCTGGATGTGCCGGGTGGCGCTGCTGGCTGAAAAGATGGATCATCACCCGGAATGGGCAAACACCTATGGCCGGGTGGAGGTGACCCTTGCCACCCACTCGGCGGGAGGCGTTACCGCCAAGGACGTAGCGCTGGCCCGAAAAATGGATATTTTGGCCAAAACATGATAGCTTGACGAAGGCTTCGGTCCACCCCATATCTGGGCCAAGGTTTTAATTGGAGGAGGTTTTTATGGCTGACACGAGATACCAGACCCAGGTCAGAACCGGCGCACAGGCCCAGCTTGATCAGGGTTTGCGGTCCTATATGATGGGTGTTTACAACTATATGGCCCTTGGCGTGGCTTTTACCGCCATCATTGTTATGGCGGTCGCCGCAAGCCCCGCGGCGCTTGCCACGGTTTACTCGCTTAAGTGGGTCTTGTTCATCGCCACTTTGGGCCTTGGCTTTTTTGCGCCGCGCCTGATTTTCTCGGGCAACGCCACAGTGGCGCATGCCGCCTATTGGGGTTATTGCGCGCTCTGGGGCCTGATGATCGCCCCCATGGTTGGGCATTATCTCGGCCTTGATTCGGGCATGGTCTACCGGGCTTTCCTGATCTCGGCTTTGACCTTCGGCGGCACAAGCCTGGCGGGCTATGTGACCAAGCGCGACCTTTCGGGCCTTGGCACGTTCTTCATGATGGCTTCCATCGGCATCATCATCGCCATGCTGGTCAATGTGTTCTTTGTTCAAAGTTCCATGATGAGCCTCATTACATCGGTTGTCACCGTTCTGCTGTTCTCAGGCATCACGGCTTATGAAACGCAGATGATCAAGGAAATGTACGCCGACGGTGACTCGACAGGCGTCGCCAAGAGCAAATCCATATTCGGCGCCTTTGCCCTTTATGGCAGCTTTGTCACCCTGTTTGTTCACATCCTGAACATCATGGGCATCATGCGCGACGAGTAAGCCTCGGAGCTCCCAGAATTGCGGCCCCGGGTGGAAACACCCGGGGTTTTTTTATGAGATGGCGAGGCGCGGCTTGCTGACCAGAACCCTGAGAACCTGGGCGAGGTCATGGCCGCGCTTGAGGATGAGGCCCCCTTGGGCAATCACGGCGTAGAGGCCCTGTTTGCGGGCAAGGGCCGGATTTTTCACGATGCGGTAGAGGGGTTGCTCGCTTGCTCTCCGGAAGATGGAAAAGGTCGCCATGTCCGCGCCGAAATCCATGGCATAGTCGCGCCATTCGCCGCCGGCCACATGCATGCCGTAGAGGTTCAGGATCAGATTCAGTTCCTTGCGGTCAAACGATATTTGCTGTGGTGGGCTGAACCACTGGGCGCCGGCTGATGGCTGGCGCCCGGAATATGGAAATGGAATTATGGGTCCCCCGTCACTCAACCGGCGCTTCTCCTTCACGACGACCCGGCGATGATGAACCCGGACGGGCTATTTGGCAAGCGGTGCGATCAGGTCCCATTTGTTGCCGAAAGGGTCGCGGAAAACCACGACTTTGCCATAGGCTTCTGAGCGTGGTTGTTCCAGGAACTCGACGCCCGCAGTCCGGTATCTTTTGCAATCCCCATCAAAATCACTGGTTTCGAGAAACAGGAAAACCCGGCCCCCGGTTTGATTGCCAATTGCCCGGAGCTGTTCGCTTCCGTCGGCTTTTGCCAGCAACAGGCCGGTCTCATGGGCGCCGGGCGGCATTACGACGACCCAGCGTTTGGACTCGGACAACGGGGTGTCTTCCCTGAGATCAAACCCCAGTTTTTCCACATAAAACCTGATCGCCTCGTCATAGTCGGGAACGACGACAGTTATGGCGGAGATATTTTGCATTGTGACCTTCCCTTTGCACAAGCGTCTTACCTTCGTCACGCAATTCTGCCTAACGTTCCAAGAGGTTTGATGGACCGCGACCGCAGGACGAAAATTCGCAGTTTTGCCGCAATTACATCAAGCCTTCGCCAACATGGCGGATGATATTGTCGATGTTGCCTCTAAGGCCCGGCTGGAGTTGAGCGTCGGTTATCTCAGCCCCCCAGCCCCCCGGAGCTTCTTGTTCGGCCGGGCCCCCCAAATTAATGTTTGTTTGTATGAATTGTGTATTTCTGCGACTGGCTCATCACCGGTCGCTTTTTTTTGCTGGACTTGAACGCGCTCTTGTGACACCCGGTATAAGGGGCATCTTATTGTTGGGGCGGCGATGGGCAAGGCGGCGAGAAAGAAAATCGACAGGCCACATGAGTTTCAGGCTGAAGTTGCGAAGCTTCTGCAGCTCATGGTGCATTCGGTCTATTCTGACCGGGATGTTTTCCTGCGCGAGCTCATTTCCAACGGGGCCGACGCGCTGGACAAGCTGCGCTATGAGGCCATCAAGAAACCCAAGCTGCTGGCGGATACGCCGCTGCTGAGCATCGTCATCGCGCCGGACAAGAAAGCCAAGACCTTGGCTATCGCCGACAGCGGCATCGGCATGAGCGAAGACGAACTGATCGACAATCTTGGCACCATCGCCAAATCAGGCACCCAGGCTTTTGTGGAGAAGGCCGGCCAGGGGCTGAATCTCATCGGTCAATTTGGCGTTGGCTTCTACTCGGCCTTCATTGTGGCCAACCGGGTCGAAGTGGTGTCGCGGAAAGCCGGCAGCGAGGAGGCGTTCATGTGGACCTCCGATGGGGCCGGCACGTTCACGGTCAAGCCCGCGAAAAAAGCGACGCGGGGAACCGTGATCACCCTCCACCTCAAGGATGACGCCGCGGAATTTCTTGACGGCCGGAAAATTGAACGGGTGGTTCGCGCCTATTCGGACCATATCGGCCACCCCATCATGCTGGCTGACGGCAAGGAAGACCCAACCCAGATCAACACCGCCAATGCCATCTGGACCCGGGCAAAGGCGGACGTGACGCCAGAACAGCACAAGGAATTCTTCGGGCATATTTCGGGAGCCTATGCGGAGCCGGCCTTGACCATTCATTACCGGGCCGAGGGGCGGCATGACTACACGGTTCTGCTCTACATCCCCGCCGAACGCCCGTTTGACCTCTACGACCCGGAGCGCAAGGGCCGGCAAAAACTCTATGTGAAGCGCGTCTATATCGCTGACGACGCGCATTTGCTGCCGGCCTATTTGCGGTTCGTGCGGGGCATTATCGATTCTGAAGACATGCCGCTCAACCTGTCGCGTGAAATGCTGCAGAACAATCCGCAGGTGGCGGCTATTCGCAAGGCCGTCACGAACAAGGTTTTGAGCGAACTCAAGAAATGCGCCAAGAATGACCCAGAAAAATTCGCCAAGATCTGGGAGGTTTTCGGGCCAGTGATCAAGGAGGGCCTTTATGAAGACATGGCCCACCGGGACCAATTGTTTGAGGTCGCCACATTCAGGACAACGAAATCAGCGGCTGCGTTGCTGAAAGACTACATTGTCGGCCTGAAGGAAAACCAGACGGCCATCTATTATCTCGCGGGGGAGGATGCGCTGAAAGCCTCCGCCAGCCCGCAACTTGAGGGCTACCGGGCGCGGGACATCGAGGTGCTGCTGCTCACGGATCCGGTTAACTCGTTCTGGGTTCGAACCGCCCTGGGCTTTGATGGCAAGCCGTTCAAATCGGTGACGCAGGGCGCCGCTGATCTCGACCTCATTCCGCTGAAGGACGCGCCGGAGAAAAACGACGAGGCGGACGGAGTGACCGCCAAGCTCATCGTGGCCATGAAGGAAGCGCTCGGCGTGCAGGTGAAAGACGTGCGCAATTCCAAGCGGCTGACCGACAGCGCCGTGTGCCTGGTGGCCGATGGGGATTTGGACCGCACCTTGGAGAAGCTCCTGTCGCGGCAGCAGGATTCAGGCGTAAGGGTGAGCCCGCCGGTTCTGGAGATCAATGCGGATCATCCCCTGATCATCGCCCTGAGCAAGATCGCCGATTCCGGCGGCCGTTCAATCTCGCTAGCGGACGCGGCGCAGCTGCTGCTGGATCAGGCGCAGGTGCTTGAGGGTGAACCGGTGGCTGATCCTGCGGGCTTTGCGCAGCGCCTGTCGCGGGTGATGACCAAGGCGCTGATGTGACCTGCCGGCAACAGAGGCTCAAATTTTTCTAATCCGGCCTTGCCAAATTTCTAATCCGCGGTTAGGAGCATGGCGCAATCGCAACTGAACAGGAGATCGCCATGACAAGGACCACCACGCGCTGCTGATCCCTGAGCTATCAAGGCTCGGGCCTTGGTAGATAGCGTTAAACGCGCCAAAGGCGCCAACCACACATCAACACCTATTCACCGTCAGGCGCTCTGAGCCGCATCCGTTTGCGGGCTCCAATCGCCATGACCCATTGACGCTGCCGCGACGGCTATCGCCTCCGGCGAAGGAGACTCATATGGTTTCGTTAAGATCGGACCTATTTTTTTCGGCCCTCGGCGATGCGAAGGACTTCGCCAAAAAGCTCAATCGCCTGCTTCACAATCCGCGGCACTCAAATGCTGATCCGCGGGATGTTCAACGGATGCGCGACGAATTGCGGCTGGCCCGCGAACAGGCGCGGCTGATGAGTGTCATGCATCGCAACAGGATTTTTTAAGCCGTGGCGATGAGCGCGTTGAATGTTTCAAGGGGCGTGTTGGCGCCGCAGACAATGACGCCGACACGCTCGTGCTTTTCGGGCTTATAGCGGCCGCTGAGCAGGCTGGCGAAGGCCGCCGCTCCGCCCGGTTCGGTGACAATCTGCGAGGCAGTCCAGAGAAAGCGCTGGGCATTCCTGATATCATCGTCGCTGATGAGGATCACGCGGTCCACGTGGCGCTGGGCGATGGGAAACATCAGGGTTCCGGCCGAGCTGGCGCCCAGACTGTCGGCTGCCAGACCGGAAGGTTTGATGGCAAGAGGCGCGCCAGCTCCGAGGGCTGCGTGCAAGGCGTTGCAGGTTACGGGTTCAACACCGATGATTTTCACTTTCGACTGATACCAGCTTGCCATGCCACCAATAAGGCCGCCGCCGCCAACGGCGATGAGAACAGTATCAAGCGCCGGGGCTTGTTCCTCAAGCTCACGGGCCAAGGTTCCGGGTCCGTTCAGGGTGACTTCGGTGTTGTAGGCGTGAATGTCCATGGCGCCTGATTGTTTGGCATAGGCTTCACAGAACCCGAGGCATTCCTGATAATTGGCGCCTTCCTGGGCAATCATCGCCCCATAGCTCGCGATGCGGGCGACCTTGGCTGGCGACGAAATGCTGGGAACGAATATGCGCGCGGGCACGCCCAGCACCCGTGCGGCGTAGGCGACTGCGGCGCCATGGTTGCCGCCTGACGCAGCGGCAACACCCGCTTCCGGAACAGCAACGCCAACAAGATTTGAAAAAGCGCCGCGCGCCTTGAAGCTGCCGGAGTGCTGGAGCTGCTCAAGCTTGAGGCACACGGGCTGCGCTACGCCCGGCACCACGATCTCCATCACGGGAGTTCTCCGAATGAATGGCGCGATGCGCCTCGCGGTTGCTTCAATGCTGGCGCGATCCAGGGTCATGATGAACTGCGCAAAGCTCCAATAATGTCGAGATAGGGAAGGTCAAGGCTTCGCGAAATAGCTGTCTCAAGAATGGCGGCCGATAGTTTGAGGGCCTCTGGAGGCGCAAATCCGTTGAGCCTGCTGGCCAGATAGAGGCCCGCCAGAAAATCTCCAGTGCCATGGGGCACGTTTGTTCTGAGCGGGCCTGTGAATTCGCTGCACCCGTCACGGGTGACGACTAGGGTCGCCAAGTGTTCGGGGCCGATCAGGATTGAAGTCGCGAGAATTTCCGCCGCCGCCAATTTGGCTGCGGCGTTGACGGCGTCCGGCCTGCTGGCCACCGCAAGCCCGGTGAGCCATGAAAGCTCAAAGCAATTTGGCGTTACGCAGGTGGCCAGGGGCACTAAGTCGTCACGCAACGCGTCTGCAACATCTTTCGAGACATAAAGGCTGCCATCGTCGCCCAGAACGGGATCGACGAGCACGAAAAGTTTGGGGTTTCTCCCTTTCATGCCGGCAATGAAACTGGCGGCAGTTTTCACTTGCTCTGCATCGGTGAAATATCCGGTCATCACGCCCGCGCACTCCTGCAACGCACCGAGCGCCTCAAGCGATGTGAGGATCGCTGAGATTTCAGTGGCGGGCAATTTTACGCCGGAAGGCTGGGCGAGACCCGGATGGTTCGACAGGATGATCGTTGGAACTTGCAGAACAGTGAATCCAGCGGCCTGCATGGCTGGAACCGCCGCCGTATTTCCCACCGGGCCGTATGCCACTTGCGATGAAATGCAAAGCACCTGCCGTGGCATCAGATGATGTTTTTCTCAAACAGGGGCTCATTGCGCATGACACGCTCGTAACCCATGCGCGTGAGGTCGATAGTGCGGTACACGCCATGCACAATGAGTTCGGCTATGGCGTTGCCGGCGGCGGGACCCTGCTGCAGGCCGTGACCGGAGAAGCCGTTGGCGAAATAGAAATTCCGGATTTCGGGATGGCGGCCCAGAATGGCATTTTGATCAAGCGCGTTGTAGTCGTAGTGACCGACCCAGGCGTTGATGACCTTGATGGTTTCGAATTGCGGAACCTGCGTGGCGAGGATTGGCCATATGCGCTCTTCAAACCATGCATAGTCCACGTCCCAGCTCAAGTCGGCCGGCTCATCAACTTCTTCCGGCGAATTGCCGCAGAGAAAATTCCTGCCCTCGGGCCGGAAAAAAACCCCGCCCGGCTCGACTGTCAAGGGCGCGTTGTGCAGCGCTTCGGTGGCTTGCGGGCAATCGATGCAATAGACATAGCGCTTGCGGGGGCCAACGGGGAGCGCAATGCTGGCGAGGCTGGCCACGTGGCCGGCGCCCGCCCCTGCGGCATTCACCAGGTGATCGCAGGTCAGCGTTTCACCGTTTGACAAGGTAATGGACGAGATTCTTTCGGTGTCGGCGCCCAGGGCCGTGAGCTCGTGGGGTATAATCTTGACGCCCTGCGCCACAGCCGCCTTGCGGAGAAGCGACATCAAGGAATAGGGGTCAAGCCAACCCTCGCCGGATAGACCAAAACAGGCCCCGGCCACGCCTTCGCCTGACACCCAGGAAAACCGCGCCATGAGATCGCTGCCCCTGAGGATGATGTTGTCGGCGCCGCCCGCCATTTGCACGCGGTGATTTTCCTCGAGAATGGGCATGCCGCTTTCTGACGCCATGAGGAGATAGCCATTCTCGTGAAAACTCACATCGGCGTCGGGGCCGAACTCATCTTTTAGACTGCGGATCAGCCGCAACCCGAATTTGGACAGCTCGATATTCTCTGGCGTCGAGAATTGCTGGCGCAATCCGCCGAGGGAGCGGCCGGTGCAGCCGAACTGATAGGTAGTATCCTTCTCAACAATCGCCACCGATCCCGGAAAACCGTGCTTCCTGAGATAATAGGCCGTGGCGCTGCCCACGACGCCACCGCCAATAATTGCAACATCCGCGTGTTTCATACGGCTTATAGTGCCCAATAGAATTCCCCCTCACAAGGGCTTGCCCCTTGGTGGCTTCACTTATTTTTCGCGGGCGGCTAGTTTCATGGCTAAAAAGGAAGATCAATGACGAACAGACCGCACCGCAGTGTTCTCTATATGCCGGGGGCAAACGCGCGAGCGTTGGAAAAGGCCAGGATCCTTGCCGCTGACAGCCTTATTCTGGATCTTGAAGATTCAGTGGCGCCTGACGCCAAGGAGCAGGCGCGGGCCAGCGTCGCAGCGGCGGTGAAGACGGGCGGCTATGGGAGCCGTGAAGTGGCGATCCGCATCAATGGGCTTGATACGCCCTGGGGGACGGATGACCTCAAGATGGCGATGGAAGCTCGCCCCGACGCGATTTTGATACCCAAAGTCGAAACACCGGATGATCTGGCGAAAATGCCGCCCGGTGTTGCGCTGTGGGTGATGATCGAAAAGCCGCTGGCGATATTCAATGCCCGTGACCTGGCAGCGTCGGCACGGATTTCGTGTTTTGTGCTGGGCACCAATGATCTGCTGAAGGAAACCCGGGCAAGCGCCGCGGGCGGACGGTTTGCAATTCTTCCATGGCTGTCCCTCGCCGTGCTCGCGGGCCGCGCCCATGGCTTGGACGTCATTGATGGTGTCTTTAACAACTTCAGGGACGAGGCCGCCTTCAAAGCGGAATGCGAGCAGGGCCGGGATATGGGCATGGATGGAAAGACGCTCATCCATCCGGCGCAAATTGAAATCTGCAACGCGCTGTTTTCGCCTTCGCCTGAGGATATCGCATGGTCGGCAAGAATCATCGAGGCTTTCGCGCTGCCGGAAAATGCCTCAAAGGGCGTGATCACGGTGGACGGCAAGATGGTTGAGCGTTTGCATTTGGCCATGGCTGAGCGTACCGTTGAGATAGCGAAGGCGATCGGGCATGTCTAAGAGCGGCGGCGGCAACTTCTTTGAAGACTTCAGCCTTGGGCAAAAAATCATCCATGCGACGCCCCGCACGATGACCGAAGGCGACCGGGCGCTTTACACCGCGCTTTATGGGTCGCGTTTCGTGGTTCAAAGCTCGGATGAGTTTGCCAGGGCCGTGGGTTACCCCCGCGCGCCGCTTGATGATCTGCTGGTGTTTCATATTGTCTTTGGAAAGTCGGTTCCGGATATTTCCTTGAATGCGGTTGCCAATCTTGGCTATGCGGAATGCGGTTTTTCACAGGCGGTCTATTGCGGGGATACGTTGTCATCGCAGTCCGAAATCATCGGCCTCAAGGAAAATTCCTCGGCCAAGACGGGCACGGTCTATGCGCGGACCACGGGATTCAATCAGCGCGGCGAAGTTGTTTTGAGCTATGTGCGCTGGGTGATGGTGCGCAAGCGCGACGAGGCGTCGCCAGCGCCTGTGGCGCATGTGCCGGAGCTGGCCAAAGTCGCGGCCTTGCCGACGGCGCCCAAAATAATGAACTGGAATTTTGAACTCTCCGGGTCGCGCCATAGGCTTGACGATTACGCGATTGGCGAGAAGATTGACCATCTTGACGGCGTGACGGTTGAAGAGGCCGAGCATCAAATGGCAACGCGGCTTTATCAGAATACGGCGCGCGTTCATTTCAATGAATTCGCGGAAGCGCGGGGGCGGTTTGGCCGGAGATTGGTCTATGGCGGCCATGTGATGTCCATGGCGCGGGCGCTGAGTTTCAATGGATTGGCCAATGCCTATCATATCGCCGCCATCAATGGCGGCAGGCATGTGGCGCCCCTGTTCGCGGGCGGCACGGTCTTTGCGTGGTCCGAGATCAAGGACAAGGCAGCCCTGTCGGGGCGAGATGATGTTGGCGCCTTGCGCATCGTCACGCGGGCGACGCGCGATATGCCGTGTACGGAGTTTCCGCTGGTGGACGGCAGCCCCGGCAACGCCGGTGTGATCCTCGAGCTGGACTACTGGGCCATCTGCCCGCGTTAAATCAATCCGGCATCCATGAGATAGAGCAGAAGGGAAACCGTGAGGGCGGCAAGGCCCGTGCCTGCGGCCACGGCCGCTGAAACAGCGGCCACGGATTCCTCATTGCGGTGGGCGAACAGGAAGGCGTTGGCGCCTGTTGGCATGGCGGCAAGAAGCACTGCGATATTGGCCCAGAAGGGCGGCACAAAAATGAGATGGCGGACGGCCAGAAAAACCAGAACCGGCATCAGCAGCATTTTCATGGCGATGAGAACAGCCATGCCGCTCCACTGGCCTTTGAGCGAGTAGGTTGCAAGCGACAGTCCAAGGGCGAACAGGGCGGTTGGAATGCTGGCGTCCGACAACATTGACAACATGCGGTCAGGCACGGGGTGGAGGCCAAGACCCGTGAACCGCCAAATGGCGGCGCTCAGAAGCGCGAGCACGATGGCGTTCTGCGCCAGGCTCAGGAAAAGTTCGCGGGCGAGACGGGCGATGGAAATCGCACTGCTGTGACGGGCCAATTCGCGGTGGAGTGTCGCGGAAAACCACAGGATGGGCGCATGAATGGAGAGAATGAGGCCAACTGGCACGGCCGCATCCTGGCCGTAATGGGCCAGCGCCAAAGGCGTTCCGAGAAGGGCGAGATTGCCAAAGCCCGCGGCCATGCTCGCCGCAGCGCCGCCTGATGCTGATGTGCTTTCGAATTTTTGCGCCACGAACGCGGTCACAATCCATGTCACCGCTAGGCCGCCAAAAAAAGCGATCCACAGGCCGAAGGGAGTTGCCTCCTGGGCCCTCATGGTGACAACCGTGCGGAACAAGAGCGCAGGGATCGCCAGATTGAAAACAAACTGCGTGAGCCCCTTGGCGGTCACGGCGTCGATCAGCTTGAGGCGCGCAAAGACAACGCCCAACGCAATGAGCCCGAAGACGGGCAGGACCGTGTTGATGATCGATTCCAATTAGAGCCAGGGCTGGGCTGTCGCCTGCTTCTTTTCGAAACTGTCAATGGAAGCGGACTTTTCAAGGCTGAGCGCTATGTCATCAAGGCCGTTCATCAGGCAATGCTTGCGGAAGGGGTCGAGGTCGAACTTGACCGTCCCGCCGTCGGGGCCCCTGATTTCCTGATGGGGCAGATCAATGCTCATGGTCGCGTTGCTGCCCCTGTCAGCATCGTCCATCAGCTTCTTCAAATCTTCCGGCGAAACGACGATGGGCAGGATGCCGTTCTTGAAGCAGTTGTTGTAAAAAATATCGGCGAAGCTGGTTGAGATCACGCAGCGGATGCCGAAATCGAGCAAGGCCCAGGGGGCGTGCTCGCGCGATGAGCCGCAGCCGAAGTTGTCGCCCGCCACCAGAATCTGCGCATTCCGGTAAGCGGTCTTGTTCAGCACAAAGTCCGGCAATTCCTTGCCATCTTGGGTGTAGCGCATCTCATAGAACAGGGATTTGCCAAGTCCCGTGCGCTTGATGGTTTTCAGGAACTGCTTTGGAATAATCATGTCGGTGTCGATGTTGACGATGTTGAGAGGGGCTGCAACGCCGTTGAGGGTCACGAATTTTTCCATGGATTTGCTCTTTCAGTTGGCGCTTGGGAGATCAACGCCGAGAACTTCCTCAGCGCCGATCATCAGGTTCAAATTCTGCACGGCAGCGCCCGAGGCGCCCTTGCCGAGATTGTCGTAGATGCTGGTGAGCAGCATCTGCCCCCGCGCCTCATTGCCAAAAACATGGATCCGCATGCGGTTGGTGTTGTTCAGGCTTTGCGGGTTCACATCGGTTGAGCGCTCAATGGATTGCAGTGGCGCCACCTCAATGAACGTGCTGCCGGCATAGGCTTCAGCCAGAATTTCATGGGTATTAGCAATAGTGGCTTTCTTGATAAAAACCGGTACGGCGCCCAGCATGCCTTGCGCGTAGTTGCCGACGGCAGGCTGGAAAATGACGTCCTCAGCGAGGCCCGCGTAGAGCCTCATTTCGGCGAGATGCTTGTGGTTCAGGGTGAGGCCATAGGGCAGATAGGGCACGGCATTTGGGCCAGCCTTTTCGTAGTCCTCGATCATTTTCCTGCCGCCGCCGGAATAGCCCGACACGGCGTTATAGGTAAAAGGGTGGCCGGGGCTCAAAACGCCCGCGTCAATCAATGGCTTCACCACGGCGATGAAGCCCTGCGGATAGCAACCGGGGTTCGAGACGCGGGCTGCCGCCGCGATCTTTTGGGACTGGGCGGCGCTGAGTTCCGGAAAGCCGTAGGCCCATTGCGGGTCAACCCGGTAGGCGGTCGAGGCATCGATCACGCGGGTTCTGGACTTTGCATCAATCAGGCCCACGGCCTCCTTGGCAGCCTCATCCGGAAGGCAGAGGATGGCAATATCAACGCTATTCAAGAGATCGCGGCGCGCGCCCGCATCCTTGCGCTTGTCGGCTGCAATGCTGACAAGCTCAATGTCGTTGCGGGTTTTAAGCCGCTCGCGGATCTGCAGGCCTGTCGTTCCCGCCTCGCCATCTATGAAAACAGTGGTCATTGGCCGGGGTTCATACAGGTCCCAACCCATTGAAGCAACGTTCTCATGGCCAATGATTCATCCATGTGGCAAGCTCCGGGACAGGAGATTTTGCCAATGACCGCTTCCACCAATCTTTTTGCGCCTGAGGCCGATGTTTCGGAGCCGGTCACCATGTTCGGGCCGGATTTTCCATTTGCTTTTGATGACTGGATCAAGCACCCGGCGGGGCTTGGTTCGGTCCCGGCGCACCGGCACGGCGAGGAAGTGGCCATAATAGGCGCTGGCATGGCCGGCATGACAGCTGCCTTCGAGCTTCTGAAAATGGGCTTGAAACCGGTGATCTATGAAGCGGGCCGCATGGGCGGAAGGCTGCGCAGCCAGGCCTTCGAAGGGGCTGAAGGCATTATCGCCGAGCTTGGCGGCATGCGCTTTCCGGAGTCCTCCACCGCCTTCTATCACTATGTGGATATGCTGGGCCTGCAAAGAAAGCCTTTCCCCAATCCCTTGTCACCAGCCACGCCTTCGACCGTCATCGATCTTGAGGGCAAAACTCTTTATGTGGAAAAGACGGCGGACCTGCCGCCGTTGTTCAGGGAGATAGCCGCGGACTGGGCCAAGGCGCTGGAAGAGGGCGCTGGTTTTTCCGGCCTCAGGCAAGCCATCCGCGAGCGTGACATTCCAGCGCTCAAGGAAATTTGGAACCGGCTCATTCCCATTTGGGATGACCGCAGCTTCTATGATTTCGTGGCGACCTCCTATGCCTTCGCCGACAGGCCATTTCATCACCGGGAAATTTTTGGCCAGGTGGGCTTTGGCACCGGTGGCTGGGATTCGGACTATCCCAACTCGATGCTGGAAATTTTGCGGGTGGTGGCAACCGATTGCGACGAGAACCAAAGCTATATCGCCGGTGGTGTTGAGCAGGTGCCGCGGGGATTGTGGAAGCTGTCACCTGCAAAAATGGCGCACTGGCCCAAGGGAACCACGCTGGATTCATTGCACAGCGGCGCGCCCAGTCCGGGGGTCAAGAAAATCGAGCGAGCCTACGGGGATAAGATCGCGATCACGGACCGCTGGGGCCATGCCAAACTGTTTGACGCGGTTTTGGTGACGGTGCAGAGCTGGGTGCTGACCACCTACATGAGCGTCGAAGAAAGCCTGTTCTCAGCCAAGATGTGGATGGCGCTGGACCGCACCCGCTACATGCAGTCGTCCAAAACCTTCGTGATGACGGACCGGCCGTTCTGGAAAGACAAGGATCCGCACACGGGCCGCGACCTCATGAGCATGACGCTGACTGACCGGCTGACGCGCGGCACCTATTTGTTTGACAATGGCGATGACAAGCCGGGGGTCATTTGCCTCACCTATTCGTGGATGAGCGACGCCATGAAAATGCTGCCGCTGCCGGTTGACAAGCGGGTGACGCTGGCGCTTGACGCCTTGAAAAAAATCTATCCCAATCTGGAGCTGGAAAAACACATTATTGGCGACCCCATTACGGTGTCATGGGAATCCGACCCCAATTTTCTGGGGGCCTTTAAGGGCGCGCTGCCGGGCCACTACCGCTATAACCACCGCATGTACTGCCATTTCAGGCAAGAAAAAATGCCGCCCGCCGAGCGCGGGATTTTCATGGCGGGTGATGATGTCTCCTGGACACCGGGCTGGGTTGAAGGGGCGGTGCAAACAGCGCTCAACGCGGTGTGGGGCATTATGCATCATCTCGGGGGACAGTCGCCGCCGGGCAATCCCGGCCCAGGCGACGTTTTTGATGCTCTGAAGCCGATGGAGCTGCCGGATTAAGGCAAACTCCTGATCAGCAAGGTCAGGCTGGATTCAGCCTCGGGTGGTAGGATTCCCGCCAGGATGGCCCCCTTTGGGTTGCCATTGCAGGAAGCCCATGGCCATGACCAGCATTTTGAAATCAGACGTCGACAGGGTGGAGAAGCGCGTCGCCCGGCGGCAGCGGGTTCTCAAGGATGGAAAGATTGTCTTCAATCAACTGGGCTCTGTGGTTGACTGCACCATCCGCGACCTTTCTGAAACGGGCGCCAAATTGATGTGCAAGGATTGGCGGGCCGTGCCTGCGGAATTCAGCCTTGTGACTTTAACCGATGGCCAGATCAGGGACGCGCGCGTCAAATGGCGCCACAGCAGCCTGATCGGGATTGAATTTACCAGCGCGCCGAGCCGGGCTCCGCCGCGCAAGTGGATTTAAGCGTCAGATCGCGCCGACTGTTCAGCCGGCTACTGACAGGCCAAGAAGCAGTTCGCCTGATTTTCGGTCATCGCTTGGGCGGTTGTAAGGCCAACCATGCCGCCCGCGCAGAGCGTCAAAATGACAAGCGCGATGAAAATGCGACGCAGGAATTTTGCGTCGGCTTGAAGTGAATTGCTCAATTTTCGCCCTCTGTTTACGCGACCCACGCCAGAACACCCGTGAATCAAACTGCCGCCCCGTTTGTGACATAATACTTAACGAATTATGTATCAACCATTAATAACTTTATTGATTAACGCCCATGCCTGATGTCGACAAAGCGCCCGGCAAGGGCTGCTGCCGCCGCCATTTGGGGCGAGACCAGATGGGTGCGGCCGCGATAACCCTGCCTGCCTTCGAAATTGCGGTTGGAGGTTGAGGCGCAGCGCTGGCCGGGCTTGAGCTGGTCGGGGTTCATGCCCAAACACATGGAGCAGCCCGGTTCACGCCATTCAAATCCGGCGTTGAGGAAAATCTTGTCGAGGCCTTCAGCTTCGGCCTGCTCCTTCACGAGGCCGGAGCCAGGAACGATCATGGCGTAGGCCAGGTTGCCGGCGATTTTCTTGCCATCGACGATCTTGGCCACATTGCGCAGATCCTCAATGCGGCCATTCGTGCAGGAGCCGATCCAGATCACATCAAGCTCAATGTCGGTGATTTTCTGGCCGGGCTTGAGGCCCATGTATTCAAGGGCCCGCCATTTGGACTGGCGTTTGCCTTCGTCAGGAATGTCTTCGGGGTTTGGAACGGTGCCTGCCACGGAGACAACATCCTCCGGCGAGGTTCCCCAGGACACGATGGGGGGCAGCGCTGCGGCGTCGAGTTTCACGATGCGGTCGAAATGCGCGTCTTCATCCGTGCGCAGAGTATCCCAATAGGCCTGCGCCTTGTCCCAGGCCGCACCCTTGGGAGCCTTGGGGCGGCCGTGGAGATAGTCATAGGCTTTCTGGTCGGGCGCTATCATGCCGGCGCGGGCGCCGCCTTCAATCGTCATGTTGCAGACCGTCATGCGGCCTTCCATGGAAAGATCGCGGATGGCTTCACCGGCGAATTCAATGACGGAGCCGGTGCCGCCCGCAGTGCCGATTTCGCCGATGATGGAAAGGATGATGTCCTTGGCGGTGGCGTGGGGCGCCAGCTTGCCGGAGACTTCCACCCGCATGTTCCTGGCTTTTTTCTGGATCAGCGTTTGCGTGGCGAGAACGTGTTCCACTTCCGAGGTGCCGATCCCGTGGGCCAGGGCTCCAAATGCGCCATGGGTTGAGGTGTGGCTGTCGCCGCAGACGATGGTGGTGCCCGGCAGCGTGAAGCCCTGTTCGGGGCCAACGACGTGAACGATCCCCTGGCGCTTATCGCGCTCGTGGAAATACTCCACGCCAAATTCGCGGGCGTTCTGGGCCAGGGTTTCCACCTGAATGCGGCTTTCCTCCTCGGCGATGCCTTTCGATCGGTCGGTGGTCGGCACATTGTGATCAACCACGGCCAAGGTGCGCTCGGGATGGCGCACCTTGCGGCCCGTCATGCGCAGGCCCTCAAAAGCCTGGGGGGAGGTGACTTCATGGACGAGATGCCGGTCAATATAGAGCAGGCAGGTGCCGTCATCGGCCTCATGAACCAGATGATCGTCCCAGATCTTGTCGTAGAGCGTGCGTGGCTTGGCCATTTATCGTCTCAAAATGAAGGTTGTGGCTGCTATTTAGCCTTTGCGGAACTTAAGTCAAATCCCAATCCTGCATCATAATCCCGCCGTTTTGACATGGCCCGATGGCGGCATGATTACACGCAGAACAGTTTGCCTGGGGCTCCTGGGCGCCGGAACTATCGGGGGAGCGGTGTCCATGGCCGCAAGGCCGCAGTGGGGCCGAGTGGCCCTGCAATATGCTTCAGCTCCGATCGCATCTCCGCCACTTGAGGATGGCAGAGTCTTCGCCGAGCCTCAAGAGTGGGCAATGAAACTGATTGCAGCTGCGGAAAGTCAGATTGGCAAAACGCTTTGGTATGACGGGGCCTATGCAAAGCTGCCCTATCCCAATGGCGATGTGCCTATCGAGCGTGGCGTGTGCACGGATGTGGTTATCAGGGCCTATCGGGATGGCCTCAACGTGGATTTGCAAAAACTGGTGCACGACGACATGAGCCAGAATTTCGCGGCCTATCCCGCCAAGTGGGGATTGAAGCGGCCAGACAGCAATATTGATCATCGCCGCGTTCCAAATCTGCAAGTCTTCTTCACGCGGCGCAAATCTTCACTGCCTGTTTCAAATGATGGCGCAGCCTATCTGCCGGGCGATGTGGTCACCATGGAACTGCCGGGCAAGCTCACGCATATCGCGGTTGTCACACACCGGGCCAGCGATGATGGCTTGCGCCCCCTATGTGTCCACAACATCGGCGCCGGCGCGAGGCTTGATGATGCGCTGTTCGCTTTTGAGTTGACAGGCCACTATCGGTTCAAACCTTCGTAGCTTTCAGTGAAAACGCCAGGGGCAATCTTGGGAAGCCCTTGGGCAGCACCCACATGCGGCGCTTGCCTTCGACAGGCACCATGATTGGGGCGAAGGCCCACGCCAGCTCTTCGTGTTCATTGAGATAATCGAGGCGGAGCCCCGCGCCAATCACCGCATTGATGATGTCGCTCAAGGGATGAATCCATGAGTTTGTTGTCGTGGCGGTGACCGGGGTTGTGTCACCGGTATAGGTCGTCGCTCCCTCTTCAACGATGGGAGCGTCCGGTGGGGTGCGCCAGTTAAAGCCGTGCTCAAGGTTTTGCGTTTTTTCATTGAGCGCCATGAGCGAGGGATGGCCTTCCAGCAGATAAAGTGTGCCTCCGGGCTTCAGCAGGGATGCGACAACTTTCGCCCAGCGCGCAATATCCGGCAACCAGTTGATGGCGCCCCAGGTGACATAGACCATGTCGAAGTGGCCGTCGATCAGCGCGCGGGCGTCATAGACATTGCCTTCAACGAAGGTTGCATCGAGGCCGGTCTGCTTTTGCAGATCGCGCGCGGCGGAGATGGCAACGGGCGAAAAATCAGAGACCGACGCAAGATGCGCCTCGTCTTGCAAAACACAACGTGTCGATGCCGAAGTGGCATTGCAGGTGGGCGATGCGTTTTCCCTTCACATCTCCCACCTCGCGGTCCTCGATGCCATGAAGATTATCTTCGCCATTCAGGAATTCCTTGACGCGGTAGGCGCCTGCCTCATCCTTGTAGTGGATGGCGGCGCGGTCATTCCAGTTGGCGCGGTTGACTTCGAGATAATCACTCATGATGGCCTCCAAATGAAAAAGGCCCGCATCGCTGCAGGCCCCTTAAAACTGCGAAAGCGCTTCCCGAAGCTACTTCTTCTTGCCGCTTGCCTTGGCTTCCGCTTTGGCCTGGGCCTTGGCTTCTGAGCTTGCGGCGGCGCTGATGGCTGTGGAAGCGGCGACTTCCATGTCGATCTGGTTTTCCATCTCGCTGGCGCGGCGCTCGACGATGCGGGCCGACTTGCCGGTGCGGTCACGCAGATAATACAACTTCGCACGGCGGACTTCACCACGGCGCACCACCTTGATTGAGTCAATCAGCGGGGAATAGACCGGAAATACGCGCTCCACGCCTTCGCCATAGGACATTTTGCGGACGGTGAAATTTTCCTGCAAGCCGCCGCCGGAGCGGGCGATGACAACGCCTTCATAGGCCTGCACACGGGTGCGTTCGCCTTCAACAACCTTGACGTTGACGATGACGGTGTCGCCCGCCGAAAATACGGGCACAGCGCGCTTGGCGGCAACGATGGCCACCTGCTCTTTTTCGAGCTGCTGAATGATGTTCATGGGGATGGTTCCTTTGGTGTTGGGCGGGCTATAGCGGCAAAGCGGTCATAAATCAAATCTTATCGGCCAGATGTTTTTGCCAGAGATCTGGCCTCACGCGTTTGGTCAAGGCTTCGCGCTGCTGGCGTTTCCACTGGGCTATCGCCTTGTGGTCTCCGGAGAGGAGAACTTGAGGAATTTCAAAACCTTCCCAGATGCGCGGTTTGGTGTAATGGGAGTGTTCGAGAAGGCCATCCTCAAAACTTTCCTCCTCGCCAGAGGCCACTTTGCCCATGACTCCGGGGAGGAGGCGGATGACCGCATCGAGGAGAGCGAGTGCCGCGGGTTCGCCGCCTGACAGCACAAAATCGCCGAGGGAAACTTCGATGAGGCCGCGCTTTTCGATAACGCGTTCGTCGATTCCCTCAAAGCGGCCGCAGACAAGAAGAAAGCCGGGCCCGGCCGCCAGTTCGCGCACGAAGGCCTGGGTGAGGGGAATGCCACGAGGACTCATGAGCAGGCGCGGGCCCACATGCGGGGCGGCATCAATGGCGGCTGCCAGAATATCAGGCTTCAGCACCATGCCGGCGCCGCCGCCTGCCGGGTGGTCGTCGACGGTGCGGTGCCGGTCGGTGGCGGAGGCCCTGATGTCTCGCGCATCGAGCGACCACAGGCCATCGCCCAGCGCCTTGCCTGCCAGCGAGTGGCCAAGCGAGCCCGGGAACATGTCCGGAAAAAGCGTGAGGATGGTGGCGGCGAAGGTCATTCCGGCTCACCTGCATCCAAGTACCCTTCCGGCAAAATCACGATGATCCTGCCGGATGAGAAATCATCTTGCGGGACAAAGGCCGCCGTGAAGGGGATCAGCACAGTCTCGGTGTTTCCCGGCAACTCCACTTCCAGCAAATCGCCAGCGCCATAGTTTGGCATGGCGATGAGCTTGCCCAACAGGCTGCCATCTTCCAGCAACACGTCTGATCCCATGAGATCGTGGGCGTAGGCTTCGCTGTCTTTGAGTTTGGGCAATTTTTCGCGGGCGACAAAGAGTTCGAGCCCACGCAGCAGCTCGGATTGACTGCGATCAACAACATTTTTCAGCGTGGCCAGAAAGCCATCTTTCGCAGGCTTCAGTTTTGAAATTTCAAACTGTTGGCCCGATAAAGTTTGCAATGGCCCGTAGCTGCCAATGCTGGAGGGATTGGAGGTGAAGCTTTTCAGCTTCACCTCGCCCCTGATGCCGTGCGCCCCCACAATCACGCCAACAAGAACCTGGTCATGCAGGGAGCCCATATTTTGCTTAAGCCTGCGGGGCCTCGGCCGCTGGTGCTTCGGCAGCAGCAGCGGCAGCGGCTGCAACCTTGGCAGCCACATCGGCCTGGAGCTTTTCACGCTCAATGCGCTTCTTGCCGGGCAATGCCTTCTGCGGATTGTTGCGGGCGGGGCGCTTGGCAACGCCTGCCTTGTCGAGGAAACGCAAAACGCGGTCGGTGGGTTGGGCGCCCTTCTTGAGCCAGTCAGCAGCCTTGGCCGCATCGAGCTTGACGCGGGCCTCATCTGTCTTGCCCAGCATCGGGTTGAAAGCGCCAATCACGTCGATGAACTTGCCGTCGCGCGGCGAGGCATGGTCCGCCACCACGATATGATAGTAGGGCCGCTTCTTGGTGCCTGCGCGCGCAAGCCTGATCTTCATTGCCATGTTTAGGTCTCCTTGATTGAAGTTTTGAAGTTAAGGTTTTTGGTGAAGGTAAATAGTGTGTGGTTTTCCATGCATCATGAATTCGCCATCGGGTTTTGCGCATAGGCGGGCCGCCACCCCAATTGATGCCGAGTTGGTTGGCTGAATATAGCTAACGAGCCGGGAATGCCGATTTCATAGCCGTAGTCACGCGCGCAGGCTGCCGCCTCGGCTGCGAAGCCTTTGCGACGATGTTCTGGCGCAATGCCATAACCCACCTCAACATCGCCCCAGCCCTCGGGAAACCAGAGGCCAGCTTAGCCTGCGAATGATTTTGTAGATTTTTCTTCGAGCGCCCATGTGCCAAAGCCCCGAAATGCCAATGACCGAAGTTGAGCGCGATGCGCCGCCATGTGTCTTCGCGCGTGTAGGCTGTGCCGTAGACGCTCTGGGATTCTGGGTCATTGTAAAATGCATGAAGTGATTCAACGTCGCTCTCGCGCCATTGCCGGAGCCGCAATCTTTCTGTCTCGAGTTCAAGGGCCATGTCATTTCTTCTTCCCCGGGAAGCCCTTGAAGGGGTTGCCACCAAGGCCCGGCAGGCCGCCGAGACCGGGTAGTCCGCCGCCAAGACCCGGCAGGGATTTTGGCATTTCAGGCAAGATTCCGCCCGCCATTATGTCTTTCAAGTCAGCAGGGATTGCATTGGGATCAAGACCTGCCAATTCAGCCTGCATCTTTTCAAGTTCGGCGGCGTCTGGGACGCCCTTGCCGCCCATCATCTTGCCGAGCAGGCCTTTGCCCTGGCCCATCTGCTTCATCATGGTGGCCATCTGCAAATGCATTTTCAGCAGGCGGTTGATTTCCTCAACCTTGGTGCCGGACCCCGCCGCCACGCGCTTCTTGCGCCTGGCATCCATCACCTTGGGATTGCGCCGCTCATAGGGTGTCATCGACGAGATGATCGAGACCTGGCGTTTCAGCACGCCATTGTCGAGGGCCGCGCCATCCATCTGCTTCTTGATCTTGCCCATGCCGGGCAGCATGTTCATCATGCCCGCCATGCCGCCCATTTTCTGCAACTGCTTGAGCTGCTCGGCCAGATCATTGAGATCAAATGCGCCCTTCTTCATGCGCTCGGCGATCTTGCGGGCCTTTTCGTGGTCAATATCCAGGCTGGCGCGCTCAACGAGGCTCACCACGTCGCCCATGCCGAGAATGCGGCCCGCGATGCGGCTGGGGTGGAAGTCCTCAAGGCCTTCGAGCTTTTCGCCGGTGCCCATCAGCTTGATGGGCTTGCCGGTGACGGCGCGCATGGAAAGCGCGGCGCCACCCCTGCCATCGCCATCAATGCGGGTGAGCACGATGCCGGAGATGCCGATCTTCTCGTCGAAGGCGCGGGCGAGGTTTACAGCATCCTGCCCGGTGAGCGCATCCGCCACTAGCAGTGTTTCATTAGGTTTGCAGATATCGCGCACGGCGGCGGCTTCGGCGAGCAGCTCCTCATCAATGTGAAGGCGGCCAGCGGTATCGAGCATCACCACATCAAAGCCGGATTTCCGCGCTTCCGACATGGCGCGCTTGGCGATTTGCGTTGGCGTTTCGCTTTTGACGATTGCGAGCGTTGCGACCTTCACCTGCTGGCCGAGAATGGCGAGCTGTTCTTGTGCTGCGGGGCCTTCGTGTATCAAGCGACGCCATCAGCACTTTGCGCTTTTCACGCTCCTGCAGGCGCTTGGCTATTTTTGCCGTGGTGGTGGTTTTGCCGGAGCCCTGCAGGCCCACCATGAGAATGGCAACGGGCGGTGCGGCGCGCAGGTTGAGGGCGGATTGGTCTGAACCCAAGGTTTCCACCAGCACGTCGTGGACAATCTTCACCACCATCTGGCCGGGCTTGATCGACTTGACGATCTCGGCGCCCACGGCGCGCTCCTTCACCTTGTCGATGAAGGTGCGGACGACTTCGAGCGCCACATCGGCCTCAAGCAAAGCCCTGCGCACTTCACGCATGGCCACATCGACATCAGCCTCCGACAGCGCACCCCTTCCGGTGAGCTTGTCGAATATGCCTGACAGGCGATCGCTTAAGGTTTCAAACATTCAGTCTCTCTTTTTGCCGCATCGCCTTCTCCCGTCCCTCCTGGGATGGGAGAAGGTGGCCGAAGGCCGGATGAGGGCATCTTTGACACGCGCGCCACTGTTGCCCTCACCCGCCCTGTCGGGCACCCTCTCCCATGCAAAGCGCACGGGAGAGGGCGATAATTTCTAATACCTCCCCCAATTAGGAAGGATTGCCAAAAACCAAACGAAAATGCCACCCGGAAACGAAACTCGTTGCCGGATGTTGGCCGCTTCATCCCCCGAAAGGTTAACTTTCATGTATGAAGTGGCGCCAGATCGTTCAAGCGTCTGACGGAATTGAGGGTGACATAATCGCATCTCCCGCAAAAGTCAAATTCTGCCCCAAATCCGCTGAATTTGACCTGAGTCAACGCAAATCCCCGGACATAGGGCCATAAGGGTGGGAACAGAGGAGATAGACATGACGACTTCCAGCCTGGACCAGATTGAGCGAGCCGTGCATACCGCAAATACCTGGCTTACGGAACTTGACGGGATCATGGCGTGGGAAAACAAGGCCCGCAGCTGGCGCCTGTTGCGGGCGACGCTCCATGCGCTGCGCGACTGGCTCAGCATAAACGAGGCGGTCCAGCTCGGCGCGCAACTGCCCATGCTGGTGCGGGGCCTCTATTACGAGGGCTGGCGCCCCAGCACCACGCCGGTGAAAGAGCGGAAGCTGCGCGATTTTTGCGCGCGCATTGAAAAGGCCTTCGAAAACGATCCGCCCGACGATGTGGAAGACCATGTCGCTCGGGTCTTCCAATTCCTGTCGCGCCATGTTTCCAAAGGCGAGCTTGACGAGGTGCGCAGTGCTCTTCCTCCCGACATTCGCAAGCTGTGGGAGCTGCAGATATGAAGAAGCCCGTGGTGGAAATTGATCTCTCGATTTCAACCGACCAGGTGTGCTTCATCATCATCAAGGCGCGCGAATTCGAGGTCACCGAAGCCGCCTCCGGGCTTGAGTCCGGCTCCAATGCCTCCGACGACAAGATGGTGGCGGTGCTTGAGGCGCGGCGTAATGATCCGGTGTTTGCGGAGATCAAGCAATTCATCGACGCCCTGGATGTGGACCAGCAGGTTGACCTTGTGGCCCTGGCCTGGGTCGGGCGCGGCGATTACGAGATGAGCGAATGGGCGACGGCGCGCGACGAGGCGGCCGCAGCCCATAATGACCGCACGGCGGAATACCTGCTCGGCATGCCGCTGCTGTCGGAATTTCTCGAAGATGCCCTGTCCGACGCCGGGCGATCCTGCGAGGATTTGGAGCGGGAGCATTTGTAATGTGGGTGAGGTTGGCTTTCTCACCTCCCGGGAAATAACCCCCCATGTACAAGAGAGCCGCGAGACGTTTGAACTGCGTCTGAGGATGAGGGCGACAGGGGGGAAACGGGGGGAGGAGTCAAATTTGGGGGTCCATAAGGCGGATACCGACGTGGTCAACGCCGTTTTCGATAAGATTGTCAACTAGATCAATATGATCAATACCTGACGGAGGCATGGGCCAGATGCCCTGCCTAATCAATTCGTGCAATGTCAAATCAATCTTTCCGGAAGGACGCGGTAAGAGTGTTGGCGCGCGAAGTGCCAGAGCAGGCCAAGTGCATCCTATTACGGACTCGCCGCTCTTGTAGCAGTTATGCTGCGCATCAGTGTCAGATCTGTCAGCACAAACTACGCCACACGCTGCAATTGCCGCTCCATCTTTTGGAATGTACACGAAACCACCACTCATACCAGGCTCTGCGGGAATTGAAGTTGTAAAACAGGGCCATTTATATTGGCGATCACCCTCAGGATAATAAGCAGTTACCGTGCCGATACGAATGTTGACACTGCGTGCTAAAGTAAAATGTTGACCTTTTCCCGTTTCATCCCCTGGCGGAGTAATTTCTTCCACCCTGAGACCGGCGAGAGACACCATGTGTACGACTTCACCAACTTTGGGCTTAATTGGCTGAATGGGGATTGCTACTGGTTCAATTTTTCTTTCAGTGGTTTCTTTTGTCGTTACTATACAGAGTGCGATATCTAAACTGTCGTTAAAATTTGCGTCAATTACTTGCAATAGATCGGCAGTTTGTGAGTTCATGTAAAGTGCTTTTACTTTACCGTGATTAAAGTTTGGTAATTTGGCTTTGCTTGATACAAACAATGAAGAAGCAGCGTGTATTGGCATCGGTGTTTGTATTCTCTTTATTCCATCGACAAGCACATGTTTAGCAGTCAAAGCAAAAGCAAATTTGTTCGCGATGGCAATGATGAACCCGCTTCCAGCGATTTCAAACGTATTTGACTTGTTGGTGGTCATAAAAGCGAGAAGAGTTGGTCGAAGCATTTCGACCAACTTGGGATTTGATTCGGAAACATCAATCCAAAAGCGATTTAATGCATCATATGGAATTGGAATCATGAAGTACCTAACGCATAATTGTAGAGCCTGGATAGCTTGTTCTTGCCTGCTTAATGCGCTCCGACCATAACCCCGCGCTCGGACCTGTTCTCCCGCAGCATGAAGACCATCAGGCCTGCAAGAATCGCCGTGCCAAAGGCGAACCACCACATTTCGGCGTAGCGGGCGAAGAGGTCGAAGAGATAGCCGCCGAGGAAGGCGCCCAGCGCACCGCCCAGGGCGTGGCCGCCTGATATGAGGCCCATGGCGAGGCCCATGATCTTCAATCCGAGGTGCGAAGCGACGAGGCTGGCGGTGGGCGGCACGGTGGAATAGTCGAAGATGCCGTAGACCACCGCAAACAGGATCATCATTTCGTAGGACGTACCCACATTCATCAGCACGATGAAGGAGAGCGAGCGCACGAGATAGATGGAACCGAGCAACAGCGGGCGGTTCAGGCGGTCGGTCAGATAGCCTGAGGCGAACATGGCGGCGAAGTTGATGGCGGCGGTGAGGCCATAAATCCCTGAGGCCGGCACGGGCGGGAAGCCGCAGAAGGCGGCGTAGGGCAGGAAGTGGGTCTCAATGGCGCCTGTTGTGGTGACGCCGCAAATAAAGAAGCTCCAATAGAGAATATGGAAGGTGGGATTTCTGAGAAGGAATTTGAGCCTGGTCCACAGGGGTTCCTCTGAAATGGTTTCGGATTTTTGCGCGGCCTCTTCCTGCGTGGGTCTCAGCATTGTCCAAATGACCCCGGCCATGACGAGGCAGGAGAGGCCCACGGCCACCATGCTCCAGCGCCATGAAAACCATGTGAGGCCGATGGTGAGCAGCGGCACGGTGATGAATTGGCCTGCGGTGGCACCGGAATTTGCAATGCCGGTGGCCAGCCCCTGATTTTCCTTGAAGAGTTTGGCAAGTGCCGTTGAAACCAGATGCATGTTGGCGGTGGCAAAGCCGATGCCGCCCAAAAGGCCATAGGCGAGGATATAAATGCCAGCCATGGGCAGCGCCGCAAAGGTCAGAAAACCTGCGGCCACGACGAGGAGCCCCGCCGTTAACATGGCGCGGGCCCCAAAACGGTCCGCCAGGTTGCCAGCGATGGGCGAGAATATCGCCATGACCACAAAGGCCACGGACTGACCGGAGCCGATAAAGGTTTTGGACCAGCCCAGCGTGTTGGCCCACTCGTCGGTCATAATCGACACGGACTGGCGGGCCGACATGACGATGGACAGCGTGGCAAAGCACAGCCACACGACGATCCAGGGATTAATGCGGGACTTCGTGGTCATGGACACTGTTGAGCATGGCCCATGGGGCTTCGGCTAGCGCAAAAATCGCGCTGCCATCATTGCGCTATTGGAACCACATAGGAAGTCATTGCCTTTACCTTGTGATTTTGCAGCCGGTAGGTGTTATGGAACACCGCCTTGAACAGAACGCCGGTCTTCAGTCTTGATTCAACGCGGCCCTCAACGGCTATGTAATCGCCCTCGGCGATCTCGTTGACGATGGTTATCTTCGGCGCGCCGACAAAGGCTTCATTGTGTATTTGCTTGCGGAACTCTTCCTTGCCGATGGCGGTGAAGTGGCCGGCCACATCCCAGCGGACGTCGTCTGCCAGGCAGGAGAGAATGGCTTCCACGTCATCCGCCTCAAAACCCCGATTGATCTGTCGTATGATTTCCTTGTTCGCAGCCGTCATGCCAGCACCTCCGCCACCCTGTCGAACTGCCAGCGCGTGCCGTTTTCGCGGGAGGCGAGGCCCTTGGAAAGTTCGGTGCCGTCATGCCAGGCGACATGCTCGGTGAAGATCATGGCGGTGTTTTCGCCGGCCGGCATAAATTCGACCACGACCAAAGAGGTGGAGTGGTGCTTGCCGTCGATCATCAGGTCATAGGAATAGACGATCCGCTTGCCTTTCTCCACGGCATGATATTTCGCAATGAAATGGGTGATCATGCCGGAGGGATGTTTGAACCTGAGAACTTCCGAGCCCCCGGTCTTGACCTCGATCACCCGTTCCAGCGTCTCGCCACCCATGGGGCCGGTGAACCATTTGGTCTTGGTCGCCGGATCGCTGAAGGCCCTGAAAACCCTTTCCACCGGATGATTGAAATTGCGGTTGATGGTGAAGGATCCGGAAGTGGGTGAAGTGGTCGTCATGGCTTTTTCCTTTTCAGCGCCGGTTCGTCGAGTACGGCCGCGAGGCGATCAAAATGCTGATCCCACTGGCGGCGGCGCTGGTTCAGCCAACCCTCAAGGGTCTTGAGGGTTTCAGGCCTGATCCGGCAGGTGCGCACGCGGCCCTGTTTTTGCGTGGTGATGAGCTGGCAATTCTCCAGGACTTGCACATGCTGGACAACGGCGGCGAGCGTCATGTCGAGGGGAAGCGCGATCTCGCTTACGGACCTTCGGGCCAGTTCCCAATTGCTCGAAAATGGCGCGCCTTGTGGGATCGGCCAGGGCCTGGAAAATGTCGCCGAGGCCGGTTGAATGGTCAAGCATTCGCTTAACCAATGGGAATCTGGATCAATAGTCAAGCAATATCTTTAGTGTTGGCTTGTGAACCGGCGCTCCGCCCTAGCTTTTGAGGGGCGATTTCCCATATAAGGCGCGCATGACCGCAACTGGCAGCATTCCCTTTCGCAAGATGAACGGGCTCGGCAATGATTTTGTCGTGCTGGACCGGCGAACGCGCGCCTTTGCCATGGATGAAACGCGGGCGCGGGCCATCGCCGACCGCAAGACCGGCATTGGTTGCGACCAGATTCTTGTGCTGGAAAAATCCGATGTGGCTGACGTCAAAATGCGGATCTGGAACAATGGCGGCGGCGAGGTTGAATCCTGCGGCAACGGCACACGCTGCGTGGCCGACCTCATCTTTGATGAAAAGCAGACGAATGCCGCCACCATCGACACGCTGGGCGGATTTCTGCTGGCGCGCAAGGCCGGCGACAAATTGGTGACTGTCGACAATGGCGTGCCGAAATTCGGCTGGCAGGATATTCCGCTGGCGGAGGAATTCGCCGACACGCGGCGGATTGAGCTGCAGGTTGGCCCGATTGACGCGCCGCTCATTCACACGCCGTCGGTTGTGAATGTGGGCAACCCCCATTGCATTTTCTGGGTGCAGAACCTTGATGTGATCGATCTTGCCAGGATTGGCCCGATGCTGGAACACCACCGGCTGTTCCCGCAAGCCGCCAATATCACGCTGGCGCGGGTTGACGCGCGCGATCATGTGACGATCAAGGTCTGGGAGCGGAGCGCTGGCCTGACACTCGCCTGCGGCACGGCGGCCTGCGCCGTGATGGCAGCGGGCGCCCGGATCGGTTTCATTGACCGCAAGGCCCGCGTCACGCTGCCGGGCGGCGATCTCTTCATGGAATGGCGGGCGAGCGATGACCACATTCTGATGACCGGGCCGGTGGCCTATGAATTCGATGGCGTGCTGCCGCCGGAACTTTCCCCATGAGTGAAACGGAATTCATCACCTTCGGATGCAGGCTCAACACTTACGAATCAGAAGTGATGCGCACCCACGCGGCGAATGCCGGTGTCGCTAACTCAATCGTCTTCAATACCTGCGCGGTGACCGCTGAGGCCACGCGGCAGGCGCGCCAAGCCATTCGCAAGGTGCGCAAGGAAAGGCCCGATGCGAAGATCATTGTCACGGGCTGTGCGGCGCAGACCACGCCCGAGATGTTTGCCGAAATGCCGGAAGTTTCCATGGTTCTCGGCAATGAGGAAAAATTGCAGCCGCAATCCTGGGAGCCGGGAGCCAATGATCGCGTTCGGGTGAGCGAGATCATGAGCCCCCGCAAAAATCATCTGCACATGATTGAGGGCCTGACCGAGCGCACACGGGCTTTCGTGCAGGTGCAAAACGGCTGCGATCATCGCTGCACGTTTTGCATCATTCCGTTCGGGCGCGGCAATTCGCGCTCGGTGGGAATACCGGAAGCGGTGGAGCAAGTGCGCAGGCTGGTGGCCAACGGCTATGCGGAAGTCGTGCTGTCGGGCGTTGATATCACCTCGTGGGGCGCTGATCTCGCAGGCGCTCCCAAACTGGGCGCTTTGGTTTCGCGGATTTTGAGCCAGGTTCCCGATCTCAAGCGGCTTCGGCTTTCCTCCATCGACTCCATCGAAACTGATCCTGAGCTGATGGATGTGATGGCGGGCGAGCAACGGTTGATGCCGCATGTTCATCTCTCGCTGCAATCGGGCGACAACATGATCCTGAAGCGGATGAAGCGTCGGCATGCACGGGAAGATTCCATCGCATTTTGCCGGGACCTCAAATCGCGCCGCCCTGACATGGTTTTTGGCGCAGACATCATCGCAGGCTTTCCGACCGAAACGGACGAGATGTTCGAGAATTCGCTCAAGATCGTGGAGGATTGCGATCTCACCTATTGCCACGTGTTTCCGTTTTCACCCCGGCCTGAAACACCGGCGGCGCGCATGCCGCAGGTGGACAAGGCTGTCATCAAAGAACGGGCCCAGCGGCTGCGCTCCAAGGGCGAGGCGCAGCTTGCAAGATTCTTGCGCGGCTCAGTCGGCGCCACGCAGCGTGTGCTGATCGAGACGGAAAATTCCGGCCGCAACGAACAGTTCGCCCAGGTGCGATTTGAGCAGAGCCTGACGCCGGGCGCCATTGTGACGGCGCATGTGACGGGCGCTCAGAAAGCCCACCTCGAGGCCAGGCTTTCGGCATGAGCGGGTTTTTCAAAAAACTTTTCAACCGCATCACCGGAAAAGGCGCTGAAACTCCGCCGCCTGCTGAAGTTGCGGCGCTCCAGATAGAAGCGCCAAAACCCATAGTCGCCGAAGTGGAGGTGGTGGAAAAACCCAAGGCCGCGCCACCCAAAGTGGAGGCGAAGAAATCGCCTGCGAAGAAGCCTGAACCCAAGAAACCGGAGCCCAAGAAGCCGGACGCGAAGAGGCCTGAGCCGAAAGCCAAGGCAAAACCGGAGCCCAAGCGGGTTGAAGCCAAAAAACCTGCGCCGAAAAAACCCGAACCGAAAAAACCGGAAACCAGGAAGCAGGCCACCAAAAAGGCTGTTGCTGTTCCAAAAGAGATCAAAGCCGAAGAGCCAGTTGTTTCGGTCGTCGCCGTCGCGCCTACCGCCATTCAGGCATTGCCAGAGCCCGTAGCTCCGCCCCCCGTTGTGGAGCCGGTTGCTCCGGAACCGCCTGAACGCCGGGGTTGGCTGTCGCGGCTCACCTTGGGGCTTTCAAAGTCATCGAAAACCATCACCTCGTCAATCACGTCGATTTTCACCAAGCGCCGGCTTGATGCGACGACGCTTGCCGAACTGGAAGATGTGCTGATCCAGGCTGACCTCGGGATCACCGTATCCGAGCGCATCATCAAGGCGGTGTCGGCGGGGCGCTATGACAAGGAAATCGAGCCGGAGGAAGTGAAGCGCATTCTGGCTGAGGAAGTGGCCAAGGTTCTGAAGCCTGTCGAGGCGCCGTTCAATTTTGGCAGCGAGAAGCCATTTGTTATTTTGGTCGTGGGGGTGAATGGGGCGGGCAAGACCACAACCATCGGCAAGCTTGGCTCCATTGCGACGCGCGAGGGTTTCAAGGTGATGTTCGCCGCTTGCGACACGTTCCGCGCGGCGGCCATCGAGCAGTTGACGATCTGGGGCCAGCGGATTGGGGCCACGACGATTTCAAGGCCAACGGGTTCTGATTCGTCGGGCCTCGCCTTTGACGCCATGCAGACGGCCATCCAGAACGGCACGGACATTCTCTTCATCGACACGGCGGGCCGGCTGCAGAACAAGGCCTATCTCATGGATGAGCTGGACAAGATCGTGCGGGTGATCAAAAAGCAGGATGCGGCGGCGCCCCACGCCGTGTTGCTGGTGCTCGATGCCACCACCGGACAGAACGCCATATCGCAGGCCGAAATCTTCACCAAGGTCGCAGGCGTCACGGGCCTCATCATGACCAAGCTGGACGGCACGGCGCGGGGTGGCATTCTGGTCGCGATCGCCGAAAAATTTGGTTTGCCCATTCACGCCATTGGTGTAGGGGAAACCCTTGACGATCTCCAACCCTTTGATGCGGACGCGTTCGCCAGGGCGATTTCAGGAATTCAGGACACATGAAGCCACTGCCTAAATATCTGATTGAGTTTGGACCGCTGGTTGCTTTTCTTGCTGGCAATTACCAAGGCGGAATATTCTGGGGCACCGGAATATTCATGGCGGCGACAGCTGTGGCCCTCACCGCGTCCTGGATGCTGACACGGAAAATCGCTAAGTTCCCCCTGATCAGCGCCATCTTCGTCGGCATTTTTGGCGGCCTCACAATCTGGCTGCAAAGCGATATTTTCATCAAGGTCAAGGTGACGCTCATCAATGTGCTGCTGGGCGTCACGCTGTTTGGCGGCCTGGCTTATGGGAAACTGTTTTTGAAATCCCTAATGGGCGAGGCCGTCAGCATGCCGGTCGAGGCATGGCGGTCGCTGACCTGGCGCTGGGGTTTCTTCTTCCTGTTCGTGGCTGGCCTCAATGAGGTGATCTGGAGAAATGTCTCAACCGACGCCTGGGTCAATTTCAAGGTGTTTGGCCTCATCAGCCTCACGCTGGTCTTCGCGCTGGCAAACGCGCCCTTCATGGCGAAACACATGATCGAGAACGACCCCTCCTCGCCCAAAGCGCCATCCGCTTGAACAGCTAATTTCTGTAAGTCAAGGGTTGTAATCCGTGTCCGGATGATTTTAGCTAAATTTTTGCGGCGGCGGCATTCGCGCTTTTTGCTTGCCGCCACAAAACTGAAACGCTAGGACTCACCGACTTTCAGGACACGGCAACAAGATTCTATGGCGGCAGGTTCGGGGTGCTTGAACCGGCATTGCGGGAGCAGGGGCATATGAGCGGCAACAAGGACGTGAAACAGCTGGCGCGGTCCATATCCCATCTGTTGAAGCGCGCCGTGCAATATTCCATTTATCTCTACATGAGCGAGACTGGAAAATCCGGACTGACGCACCGGCAGTTCACGGTGCTGCTGGCGGCGGACGAGCATGACGGGCGCAGCCAGACCGAGCTTGTGAGGATGACCGGCATTGACCGCTCAACCCTCGCCGATCTCGTGGCACGGCTCATGGCGCAGGGCCTTTTGCAGCGCCGCCGCACCAAGGACGACGCGCGCACCAACGCCATTCGCCTGACGCCCATCGGCAAGAAAATGCTGAAACAGGCGCAGTCGGGAGCCGAGGAGGTCGACAAGCAATTGCTTGCGGTGCTGTCCGCCAGCGACCGCAAGACCGTGCTGGAATCCTTGTCCAGCCTCGCCGCCGAGATGGACCGGGTTGAAGAAAAAGAGCCGGAAAAAGCGGCGCGCAAAGTCCGCCCGCGCAAGGGCCGCTAGTCAGGGCACCGGCTGCTTGGCTTTTTCAATCTCGCTCAAAAATCCTTCGAGAGTCTCGGGTGACAGCGGGCCAACCCATTTGAACCTTATGATGCCGTTGCCATCAATCACGAAGGTTTCCGGCACGCCGTAACCACCCCAGTCAATGGTGGTGCGCCCGCTTTCATCAGCGCCTATCGCCGCAAAGGGCTGGCCGAGCGTGTTCAGAAAGCCGAGCGCGTTCGCGGCGGCGTCCTTGTTGTTGATGCCGACCAGCCGGATATCCTCTCGCTTGGAAAGCTCCATCAGCAACGGGTGTTCATAGCGGCATGGGCCGCACCAGGAGGCCCAGATGTTGACGATGGTGACCCCGCCAGATTTCAAGTCTGCGGATGCAAGCCCGGGAATGTTTGAACCCTTGACGGCAGGCAGATTGAATTCCGGCGCGGGTTTGCCAATGAGAACCGAGCGCAGCTCACGCGGATCGCCTCGCAGGCCGAAAAAGAGGCTGACGGCGAGGCCCGCGAAAACAACCACAGGCACGAGGGTGATAATCAGCCGGCGTTTTTGTGGCGCGGGTGCGGTCATTGCTTCGGTGTCTTCTCAAACAACGCCAAGGCGCTTCGGTTGCGGCGGTCGCGCCTGAGCACATGAAGCGTCAAGCCAACAATGAAAATGAAGCTCAAGGCATAGCACGCGGCGACGAAGCCCGCATGGTCGGCATTCCAATCCATCATCTGTCTCCACTTCCGGCAATGCGCAAGTTGCGCAACTTGCGCTCGGTGATTTCGCTTCTGATGGAGACAAGGTGAAGGGCGAGAAACAGAAACGTATAGGCGAAGCCCATGACCAGCAGCGGCCAGAGCATTGACTTGTCAATGGTGGGGCCGCCCATCCTGAAGACGCTTGCCGGCTGGTGCAGTGAGTTCCACCAATCGACGGAAAACTTGATGATGGGAATGTTGACGAAGCCGACAAGCGCCACAACGCGCGCGATGAGGGCGGCGCGGCCTGGTTCCTCAATGGCTTGCCAGATGGCGATGTAGCCCACGTAAAGCAGCATCAGCACAAACATGGAGGTGAGCCTCGCGTCCCATACCCACCAAGCGCCCCACATGGGCTTGCCCCAGAGGGAGCCGGTGGCCAGCGCCAGAAAACAAAACACGGACCCGATGGGGGCCGCGGCTTTCGCCGCGACGTCGGCCAGCGGATGGCGGAAGACGATGGCGAGCGCGCTGGCCAACGCCATCACGGTGTAGATGAACAGCGCCATCCAGGCGGCGGGCACATGCACAAACATGATGCGCGCGGTTTCGCCCTGCTGGTAATCGGCGGGCGCTGTGAACAACGCGCCATAGAGGCCAATGGCGAACAAAAGGGCGGTGATGGCCCAGACATAGGGCAGGGCGGCGTTGGCGATTTTCAGGAAGCGGGTCGGGTTGGCGAATTGTTGCATGGCCTCAACTTTAATTAGTTTCACCTATTTCAGATAGGCCCGCAGCGCCGCAGCGGCGGCGATGGGGGCCAGCACCAGACTTGCCAGCGCAATTGCGGATAAAATGAGGAGGGACGGCATCACAAGTTCGGGATTGCCCGTGGAGGCCGATATGCCGAACACCAGGATCGGCACGTAGAGCGGCAGCACCAGAATTGAAATCAGCAAGCCGCCCCGGCGCAAGTTCAAGGTGAAGGAAGCACCGATGCTGGCAATGAAGGAAAGGCCGATTGAGCCGAGGCCCATGGACGCCATGAGGGGCCAAATCGTGCCGGGGTGAAGATTGAGCAGGAAGCCGAGAAGCGGAGCCGCCAAGCTGAGCGGCAGGCTGGTTGACAGCCAATGGGCCATGGCCTTGGTGAACACCACGAGCTCAAACGGGGTTGCCGCCATGGCCATGACCTCAAGGGAGCCATCCTCATAGTCCTGCTGGAAGATGCGGTCAGCCGAGAGCAGCACGGCGAGCAGCAGCGTGATCCAGAGGATGCCGGGCGCCAGGCGCTGCAGGGTGGCCTGGTCGGGGCCGATGCCGATGGGGAGCAGCACCAAGACGGTCAAAAAGAATCCGAGCGCTGTACCAACACCGCCGCCCTGGCGGGCCGCCAGAACCAGATCGCGGCGAAGCAAGGCGATCAGTGGTTTCACGGCTGTGGCGCTCCGCTCAAACGCAGGCTCTGGTCCGGTTTCAATCCCAGGGGCACATGGGTGGCGGCGATGATGATGCCATTGGTCTTGAGGTGCCGGCGCATGAGGCTGACCAGCAATTTTTGCGAGGCGGCGTCGAGGCCGACGCTGGGCTCATCCAGCAGCCAGATGGGGCGCTTCGCCAGCGCCAGCCTGGCGAGGGCCAGGCGGCGCTTCTGGCCTTCCGAGAGAAGGGCCACCGGGTAGTCCGCCAGCGACGCGAGATTGACGGCGTCGAGGGCGCTGGCGAGCTTGCCGCCGCCGAGGAAATCGCGCCAGAATACCAGGTTTTCAGTGACACTCAGGGCGGACTTGGAAGCTTCGCCATGGGCGATGTAATGGGCCTGTTCGGCGAGCGAGAGATCGCCGTCGCCGTCCGCCAGCTTGAGATGGCCGTGGCGGGGCTCGCTGAGGCCCGAGATCAAGCGCAAGAGCGATGATTTGCCCGCGCCATTGGGGCCGGTGAGCTCCAGGAACCTCCCGCTTTCCACGGCGAAACTCACGTCCGTGAAAACGATTCTGCCGCCGCGCTCGCAAGCCAGGTCAGTGGCCGTGATTTTCATTTCGGCCCCGGTTCCCGCTGGCTACATATATTGACCGCCATTGGCGGAAAGGGTCGAGCCCGTAATGAAGCCCGCGTCATCGCTGGCGAGGAAGACAACACAGCGGGCGATTTCCTCCGGCTCGCCCAGGCGGCCCACGGGAATTTGCGGAATAATGCGCTTGTCCAGCACATCCTTCGGCACAGCGAGCACCATTTCGGTGCCGATATAACCGGGGCAGATGGCGTTCACGGTGATGCCCTTGGCCGCACCCTCCTGGGCCAGGGCCTTGACGAAACCGATTTCACCGGCTTTCGCGGCGGAATAATTGGCCTGGCCCATCTGGCCCTTCTGGCCATTGATGGATGAGATGCAAATCACGCGCCCGAAGCTGCGGTCGCGCATGCCGCCCCAGACGGGCTGGGTCATGTTGAAGAGCGAGTTCAGATTGGTGTTCACCACCTCATTCCACTGGGCCGCCGTCATCTTGTGGAACATGGCGTCGCGCGTGATGCCGGCGTTGTTCACCAGGATTTCGATGGGGCCGAGATCGGCCTCGACCTGCTTCAGCCCGGCGGCGCATGCCTCCGCGCTGGAGACATCCCATTTGTAGACGGGGATACCGGTTTCCGCCTTGAACTTGGCCGCCGCTTCATCATTGCCGGCGTAGGTGGCGGCGACCTTGCAGCCCTGGGCCGCCAAGGCTTTTGAAATGGCCGCGCCGATGCCGCGGCTGCCTCCGGTTACGATTGCTGTTCTTGCCATGGTGTCCCCCTCAGTTTTCCACGCACATGGCAATTCCCATGCCGCCGCCAATGCACAGGGTGGCCAGGCCCTTCTTGGCTTTGCGCTTCTTCATTTCATGCAGCAGGGTGGTGAGAACCCGCGCACCGGACGCGCCAATGGGATGGCCCAGCGCGATGGCGCCGCCATTCACGTTGACGATATCGGGGTTCCAGCCCATGTCCTTGTTCACCGCGCAGGCTTGCGCCGCGAAGGCCTCATTGGCTTCCACCAAATCAAGATCGGATGCCTTCCAGCCGGCTTTTTTCAGGGCGGCTTGCGAGGCTGGAATGGGGCCAGTGCCCATGATCGCCGGGTCAACCCCGACGCTGGCCCAGGACGCGATGCGGGCCAAGGGCGTCAGGCCCCGCTTGGACGCTTCCGCAGCGCTCATCAGAATGAGGACTGCGGCGCCGTCATTGATGCCCGAGGCATTGGCGGCGGTCACGCTGCCATCCTTAGCGAAGGCGGGCTTGAGCTTGGCGATGCCTTCGAGGGTCACACCCTTCTTGATGTATTCATCGTCGGAAACCACCACGTCGCCCTTGCGGCCGGCGATGGTCACGGGCGTGATTTCATCCTTGAACTTGCCGGCGGCCTGGGCGGCTTCGGCCTTGTTCTGCGAGGCGACGGCGAAGGCATCCTGGGTTTCCCTCGTGATCTGCCATTGGCGGGCCACGTTTTCAGCGGTGTTGCCCATGTGATAGCCATTGAAGGCGTCCCACAGCCCGTCCCTTATCATGGTATCGATCATCTGGTAGTCGCCCATCTTCACGCCGTCGCGGAGATGTGCCACATGGGGGGCCTTGCTCATGGATTCCTGGCCGCCGGCGGCGACGATCCTGGCATCGCCACTGGCGATCTGCTGCAGGCCAAGCGCCACGGCGCGCAGGCCCGATCCGCAGAGCTGGTTCATGCCCCAGGCTGGGCTGGCCACGGGGATTCCGGCGTTGACGGAGGCCTGGCGGGCCGGGTTCTGGCCCTGGCCTGCGGCCAGAACCTGGCCCAGGATCACCTCGTCAATCTCCGCCGGATCCAGCTTGGCCCGCTCCATGGCGGCTTTCAGCGCCACGGTTCCCAGAAACGAGGCGGAAACGCTGGAGAGCGCGCCGTTGAATGAGCCCACGGGGGTGCGGGCGGCTGAAACGATGACAATATCCTGGGACAAGGGGGTACTCCGGACTGGCTGGTGGTTAATTTCAGCCTGTCATAGCACCGGCACCGCAATGCGCCATAGTTTTTTGCGCTTGCAATTGTGCATTGCGGGGCGCAAGTTTTTGCAGCGCGGACAGGGAGCCCGGTCTTTCCGGGGAGTGTGGATTGTGAGTGAAGACAAAGCGGCGCCGAAGAACGCGGTCGTCATCAAGAAATACGCCAATCGCAGGCTTTATAACACCGCCACCAGCACCTATGTGACCCTCGACGATCTTTCGGCCATGGTGAAAGCGGGAACGGATTTCGTGGTCTATGACGCCAAGACCAGCGAAGACATCACGCGCTCGGTCCTGACCCAGATTATTTTCGAGGAAGAGAACAAGGGCACCAACCTGCTTCCCATCAATTTCCTGCGCCAGCTCATCCGCTATTATGGCGATAGCATGCAGACGCTGGTTCCGGGCTATCTGGAGTTCTCGCTGGAAAACCTCACCAAGGAGCATGACAAGCTGCGCGAGCAGATGATGGGGGCTTTCACCGGCGAGCCGTTCAAGAACATGGAAGAGCACGCCAAGCGCAACATGGCGATGTTCAGTGACGCGATGAAGCTGTTCAATCCCTTCGCGGCGCTCGCCATGGGCCAGCCGGGGGCAGCGCCTTTCACCGCGCAGGCTCCGAAGGCTGATCCCGCCCCCGCCGCGTCAAAAGACGACTTGCAGGCCATGAAGGACCAGATCATGGCCATGCAGGAAAAAATCAACACAATGTCGAAAACCTGACGCGGCCCGTCGCCGGCAAGGCAATTCCCGCCCGGCGCAACGTCTACGAATTCAGCCATGCCCCACACGCATCCCCTTGATCCCCTCACTTCAAGCGAAATCGAACAGGCGGCCAACCTCGCCCGCGCCCATGGCGGGCTCAGCCCCCAGGCGTGGTTTGAAACCATCGCCTTGCAGGAGCCTGAAAAGGCTGAGCTAAGGCAGGCATCCGTGCAGCGCCGCGCCTTTGTATGCTGCTATGATCCAGCCAGCGGGCAGACCTGGGATGGCATGGCGAACCTCGCGACGGGCGCGCTGGAGAACTGGCGTCATGTGCCGGGCGCCCAGGCGCGCATCGTCATGGATGAATTTGTGCGAGGCGGTGAAATCGCCAAGGCCGATCCCCGCTTCATCGAAGCCTGTGGCCGGCGCGGCATCACCGACATGAGCACGGTCAGCATCGAACCCTGGGCCGCCGGCAACTTCGGCATCGCTGGCGAGGATGGCGAGCGGCTGGGCTACGGCCATTGCTTCGTGCGCAATGCCAATGGCGATAACCCCTACGCAAGGCCCATTTCCAATCTGCATCCCGTCATTGATCTCAGGCGCGGCAAAGTGATCAGGATTGATGATTTTGGCGCCGTGCCGCTGCCGCCTGAATCCCAATCCATCACCGGCATCACCCCCCGCGCCGGCGTGAAGCCGCTCGACATCACGCAGCCGGAAGGCCCGAGCTTCACCGTCGAAGGCCACCTCGTGCGCTGGCAGAAATGGCAATTCCGCGTGGGCTTCCATGTGCGGGATGGCCTGATCCTGCACATGATCGGCTATGAAGACCAGGGCCGGTTGCGGCCCATCATGCACCGCGCTTCGCTGGCTGAAATGGTGGTTCCCTACGGCGATCCCATGGGCGGCAATTTTCGCCGCAATGCCTTTGACACGGGTGAATATGGCATCGGCCAGCTCACCGACAGCCTCACGCTGGGTTGCGATTGCCTCGGCCACATCCATTATTTCGATGCGTGGTTTCATGATTGGATGGGCAAGGCCAAACACATTCCAAACGCCATCTGCATGCATGAGGAAGATTACGGCATCCTGTGGAAATACTCGAACTGGGTGACGGGCGAGGTCACCACCAAGCGCTCGCGCCGCCTCGTGGTTTCAAGCCTCGCCACCATCGGCAATTATGTCTACGGCTTCTATTGGCACTTCTATCAGGACGGCGGCATCGGTGTTGAAGTGAAGGCCACCGGCATTCCGTTGCCGTCGGCCATCGCACCCGGAGCCAAGCCCAAATATGGGGCGGTCGTGGCGCCTGGCGTCAATGCCCATGTGCATCAACATATCTTCTCCTTCCGCTTTGACATGACCGTGGACGGCGAGCGCAACGCCGTGCGCGAAGTGAATTTCGCAGGCGCGCCCGTAGGCCCCGGCAACCCCCATGGCAATGCCATCTTGACCACCGAGACGGCCCTTCAATCAGAGGGCGAGGCCCAGCGCGTTCTGGACATGGGCCAGGCGCGCTATTGGAAAATCGTCAACCCGGAGGTCACGAACGCCTATGGCGAGCCTGTCGGCTACAAGCTGGTTCCCGGCGTCAACGCGCTGCCCTTCCTGCCGCCAGGTTCACCGGTGGGCAGCCGGGCGGGCTTCATGCACAAGCATTTCTGGGCCACGCAATACAGGGGTGATGAGCTCTATTCGGCGGGCCAGTATCCCAACCAATATAATGGCAGCGACGGCCTGCCGCGCTGGACGCAAGCCGACAGAAAGCTCGAAGGCGAGAACGTCGTCGTGTGGTACACCATGAACTACCACCACCTGCCGCGCCCCGAGGACTGGCCCGTGCAGCCCTGCGTCTACGCCTCCTTCCACTGGATGCCGTCAGGATTTTTCGATTTCAATCCGGCGCTCGATGTGCCGTCGGCCGAGGCGAAGGGGTGTTGTGATTAGGGGGTAGGATGACGCAACCCGCGTCGACTTCGAACAGTGTCATTGAGGAGTTACAGCCATGGCTGACATGACCGCCACCCGCAGCAAGACCCGCCCTCCAACACCGCCGGGAAAGCTTTTGGCCGACACGGTTTTGCCCGCGATCGGCAAAACCAAGACTGAGATCGCCAAGCTGCTGGGGGTTTCCCGCCAAACGCTTTATGACATTCTCGCGTGCAAACAGCCGGTCACACCGCAAATGGCGGTGCGCATCGGCAAGCTCTGCGGCAATGGCCCGCGCATCTGGCTCACCATGCAGGCCGCCCATGATCTGTGGAAAGCCGAGCGCAGCGTCGACGTATCAAAAATACCAACATTGGAAGTGGCTTAGGCCCACGGCGCAATGGTTTGAAACATATGTGCCAGAGATCACCCTTTCTTGTCATCCTCGGGCTTGTCCCGGGGACCCATAGTTCAGCGCACTCAATGCTTGAACTTGGTGCGCGATGGGTCGTCGGAATGAATCCGACGACGACAACCTGATGGTGAAACGGCACTGACATGATCAAAGCGCCGTTGGCGTAATGCTTGCGCGCCGTTCCATTGGATGCCGTCAGAATTTTTCAGCCGCTTTCGCCGTGCAGAGATTGACCAACATCATCATGTGGCTGGCGCTTACTTGCACCGCTATGCTCAGGAAGCCGCATGGCGCGAGGGTAACCGCCACGTTCCCTCACCAGATTTACCGTCTCAAGCTTGAACTCGCGCGAATACTCCCTTCTTTCCATATGAAATCTCCAGTTCCATCAAAACACCTTAACTCAGTTTCCGTGGAACCGGCAGCAGTTCATTCCACTAAAGTTCTTGATAAATGCTTGCCTTCGGTACTACTTTTCCATCACGTTTTTGCTAGGGAAAGTGGGCCATGGATCTCACCAAAATAGAGTTGCAGTTTTTGAAGGAAAAGGGGTTTTGCAAACACGACGTATATGATGCAGTAGGAATGAAACAGGCCCATTGGATGCTTCTAATAAAGAAGGAGGATAAGCCGATTGCAATCGGCAATCTTTGTGTTCACGGCAAACATCGTTTGAAATGGTCGTCTGGACATTGTGCACAATGCAATCCAAACCACATCGGAAAAGGCTTCAGCGACAGATTTTCAGCAACAAAGCACATTTATATTGCTGGTTCACTTTCACAGCGCCTTATTAAAATTGGTGTTGGCGATAACCCCATCAGAAGAGTTTCGAAACTTCAGTATGATCGATATGCGGGTACCGGCGATTGGCATCTACTGTTTCATGTGAAAGTTCCAAACGCAGGACGAGTAGAATACGATGCGCTTACAAGTTTGAAGAAATATTCGACAAAACGTACATACCTAAAGGATGGTCTCGAGCAGGAAGCCATTGAAGCATTGGAGTGCTCATTTCTTGCGGCCCTAACAGCAATAGTGGAATCTATGACTGTCCGTCATTCGGAGTATTGGGAATCTCCCAAAATTGCCCAGTACGAATTTAAGTAGGCTCTCCAAGTAATCCTCCCTTATTTGCCTTGGCGGGTCGCGGCATTGCTTGCCAATCGGCAATGGCTGCGTAAGGGCGGCGGTTCCTGTTTTCAACTTTCTGACGCTTTCCATGCGCGGTGCGGCGCTGCCGCCTGAAAACAATCGCTCAAAGAACATCAACGTCAGATACCGAAATATCCAGCTTATCATCTGTAAATCCTAACCCATGTGTGGAGAATGCGCCTTTATGGCAGAAGGAGCGTACGATATCAAGGATTATTTTCACTGTTCAGGATTTTAATTCAAGTCGCCACCAATTGCCTGGCCAGCGCCTCGATCATGCGCGGCAGGTCGTAGGGGAAGCGGGCGGTGATGAGGTTGCCGTCCACCACGCAGGGTTCGTCGATGACGGTGGCGCCGGCGTTTTCGAGGTCGATCTGGATGTTCCAGACGGCGGTGGCTTTCTTGCCTTTGAGCATTCTGGCGCTCACCATCACCCAGGGGCCATGGCAGATGCCGCAGGTTGGTTTTCCGGCGGCGTGCATGTCGCGGGTGAAATTCTGGGCATCTTTGTCGGCGCGCAGGAAGTCCGGATTCCAGCTGCCGCCGGGCAGGATCATGGCGTCATAGTCGGCGACTTTGGCTTCGTCCATATAGCGGTCAATTTTCAGCCAGCCGGCATTTTCCATGAGCCGCACGGACAGCACATGGGTTTGGGCGATGGCGGGAAAGCGCAGGCCGAGGCTTGGCGGAAATTCGCCGATGCGCGGCGCCACGATGTGGACGATGGCGCCCCGCTCGGTGAGCCAGCGGATCGAACCAATGATTTCAACTTCCTCAACGCCATTGGTGCAGCAGATCGCGATGCGCTTGCCTTTCAGCAAGTCAGGATTGGAAGGCGGATCAAACAGGAAATGATTGAGCTCGCGGTTCAATTCGCCGTCGGCGGTGGCGAGAAGCTCGGTTGAAATCGAGGGCACGGGCGAGTTCGACATGAATTGCTGCATGCGGGCCAAGGCGGAATTCTGGGCTGAGGCGGGATTGTGGGGCTTGTTCATGGGGAGTGCTCCGGGGCAAGACGTGGTCGCCGGAACTCTTTCAGGAATTGGCCGCCGCGTCCAGCGCGAATATACCGGAGCTTATTCGCGAAAGTGCTTGTCGAGGGACTCGATGGCAAGCCGCAGGCGTGACAGCTCCTCGCCCAAATCCTCATTGGCGTCGCGCACGGAGGTGTCGAGTGTCGCCATCAACTGATCCTTGGCATTGGCCAGCTCAAGCTGCAGCGCATCCTCGGGCCCTTCCAATTTCACCTGCTGGGTTTCCGGCATGACGAAATTGGCAAAATTCTGCTGGCCGGTTTCCGGCCATGGCAGGGTGAGCGAGGGCGCGCCGAAATGATAGCCTTGCAGGTAGTCAACCTGGCACTTGCTGAGAATGTCGGCGTCCTCGCGGGTTTCAACCCATTCGGCGATGACCTGCAGGCCGAATTTGTGCCCGAGGTCGGTGAGCGTCTGGACCAGGTACTGGTTGGTGGAATTTTCCTTCAGGTTGCGGCAGAACGAGCCATCGAGTTTCACGATGTTGACGGGCAGGTCTCGGAGGTTTTTGAACGAGGTGAAGCCCGCGCCGAAATCGTCGATGGCGACGCCGCAGCCAATATTGCGCAAGGCCTCGACAAAGCCCAGGGTTTCCTTGATGTTGCCCAGCGCGATGGTCTCGGTGATTTCGATGAGCAGGCGCTCGGCCACGGATTGGTTGGCGGAAATGATGGCGATGAGCTGATTGAACCAGCGGGGGTCGGTGGCCGTCAGGCCCGACACATTTATGGACACACAGGCCTGCGGAAAACGGTGCAGGGTGGCGATCGCCTTCTGGGCAACGGCGCGGTCAATGAGGCGGACGAGGCCCAGTTTTTCCGCGATGGGGATGAGATGGGCGGCCGAGATCATTTTATGGTCCGCGTCGGTCATGCGCAGCAGCGCCTCATGCAGGACGATTTCCCTGGTCTTGGCGTCCACAATGGGCTGGAATCCCAGCGTGAACTGATCTTCCTTGAGGCCTTTGACAATTTCAGCGGCGCTCTTGGCGTTCAACCCGCGTTCCGCCGAGCGCTTGGAGGATGGCTGGAAGATGACATGGCCGTCGGAGGGCAGGCGCCTGGCCTCGGTCAGCGCTTCCTCGGCGCGGGCCATCGCGACGTTGGCGTTGTGGGCGTTTGTCGGCACGACAACGGCGCCGATGGACAGCATGGCCCAAACCGGGCCGTGCTCGGTTTCGATGACGCTTTCACGGGCGATGTTCACAAACCTGTTGAGCGCGCCCTGCAGTTCCTCGCCATTGCAATTGGCCAGGATGATGCCGAACTTGCTGCCGGAATAGCGGGCAATCGCATCGCCCGCGCGCACCATCTGGCGCAGCCTCCGGCCCATGGCGGCGATCACTTCGTCGGCCACCTCATAGCCATAGGCCTCGTTGACGATGGCCAGATTGTTGACGGCGGCGATGAGAAAGGCGCAGTCCTGCTGCTCCCGGTAGGCGTTGACAATGGTTTCGCCCAGGGCCTCGGTCAGGTGGCCGCGGCTCATCATGCCAGTGAGCGGATCGTGGCTGCCAAGGAAGTTCAGGCGCTCGTCGCGGTTGTGGCGGTCGTCAACCTTGCGAACGGCGCCATAGACTTCCGCTGGCCTGCCATTTTGCCCCGCAAACCATTTGCCCTTGTCCTCGAGCCAGAATCCCCGCCTGCCGGCGCGACCATCAGGCTTGAAGAAATACTCAATTTGAAAGGCGACGCCTGAACCCTTGTCGGATGACTGGTCAAGCATGATGGCTTCATAGCGGCCGGCGGTGTTTTCGCCATCGATGAAATTCGCATAGGCCCGGCCGGTGCGCAGCTGATCCTGGTCGCAGTGGAGCACGGCTTCGACGTTGGGGCTCCACTGGATTTCGTCGGCTTCCATGACCCAGTGGTAGGTGGCCTCCTCCGCCGCCTCGACCGCGCGCCTGATGCGCTGCAAGGCTTCGGCATCGATCGCGCCCGCAGGTGTGGCGGCAGCATCGTCACTAGGCGGCGCTTGCGCGGCGGCGGACCCGTCGGCGAGGAATGAAAACACAGGCAGGGTTTGGGCTTCGGTGCTCAAGTCGCCTCCAAGAGCGCATAGGGCGGTTTGCGTTGTCAGGAAATCCTAATTTGGGCCAAACTAGCTGAGCAATCGTAAACAGAAGCGAAACATGGGTGGTAAATTCTCTAATAACCCAGGGCAAAGCCGTCCTTGCGATGATCGGAGCCGCCGATGAGGACCCCCCGATCATGATCAATAACGATGGCCTGCCCGCCACCCAGGGGTTCTTCTGATAAAACAATGCGATGGCCCCTGTCTTTCAGGCCTGCCATGACAGCGGCGGGAATCGCGCTCTCAACCAAAACCTCGCCGTTTTCGGGGAAACAGCGGGGGAAATCCAGGGCTTCCTGCGGGTCCATGCCATAGATATATCGGTTCACGGCCACCATGATGTGGCCCATGGGCTGGAAATTGCCGCCCATGACGCCAAAGGCCATGTCGATTTTGCCCTCTTTTTTGGCCATGGCGGGGATAATGGTGTGAAGCGGACGTTTTGAGGGGCCGATGCAGTTGGGGTGGCCGGGCCTGACGACAAAACCCGCGCCACGGTTTTGCAGCGCGATGCCGGAGCTGGGCGTGACAATGCCGGAGCCGAAATTCCAGTAGATCGAATTGATGAAGGAAACGCTCAGCCGGTTCTTGTCCACAACAGCGAGATAAACCGTGTCGGCGCTGGGCAGCGCTATGGCGCCGTCGGAACTATGGTTGATATCGATGAGGCCCGCCAGTTTCTGCGAGGTCTCGGCGCTCAGCAGCTCACTTACGGGAATATCGGCGAAGTCGAGATCGGCGATGTGGCGGTTCCGCAAGGTCCAGGCCAGTTTCAGCGCCTCGATTTCCAGGTGGCGACGCTCGGGGCTTTCGGGATCGAAGCGGCGCAAGCCGAAGTGGCCGAGAATATTGAGGGTGATCAGAACGGTGAGGCCCTGGCCGTTGGGCGGGATTTCGCAGATGTCGCTTCCGGCGAAATTCGCGTGAATGGGTTTCACCCAGGTTGAGGAGGTTGCGGCGAAATCCTCAAGCGACAACAGCGAACCCCGGGATTTCAGATGGCTCACCATGCCGGCGGCGATTTCGCCGGCGTAAAATCCATCGCGGCCATGCCTGGCGATATGCTTCAGGGTCTTGGCCAGGGCGGGATAGGCCATGATCTGGCCCATGCGGGGGGCCTTGCCATCCAGCAAATAATGCTTTGCCCCACCTTCGTCGGCAGCAAGCAGCGCTTCGCTTGCAGACCAATCATGGGCAACCCGCGCTGTGGTCGCCACGCCCTGTTCGGCCAGGGCAATTGCTTGCGCCAAAGCCTCAGCCAGCGTCATCGATCCATGTTCGGTTAAAAGCTGATCCCAGGCGTCAATGGCGCCGGGAACCGTGATGGCATGAACGCTGTGGGGCGCTATTTCCACGAGGCCGGATGTCTTCAGCCAGTCCGCATCGGCTTTCGCCGCCGAACGGCCGGACCCATTCAATCCCGCTATCGCTCCATTGGGCTTGCCGACCAGGGCGAAGCAATCGCCGCCGATGCCGGTCATATGGGGTTCGGTGACACAGAGAACGGCGGAGGCCGTGACCGCCGCGTCGATGGCGTTGCCCCCGGCGCGCAGCACGTCGACAGCCGCCAATGTGGCCAGCGGCGAGGAGGTGGCGGCCATGCCATTGGCGGCCACGGCTGGCGACCTGCCGGGTTGGTCAAAATTTCTCATGGCTTGCCTTCGTCAATATTTGCCGTAGATACGTCGCAACCAGCATCGCACCATGATGGCGGCTATAGCAAGAAACGCTACAAAATTCTGTCTCAGGGAAGGACTTTCTCACCATGACCGTCAAAAGCGACATCGAAATCGCGCGCGAAGCCAAGATGAAACCGATCATGGAGGTGGGCAAGGCCCTTGGCATCCCTGAGAAAGACCTCATTCCCTATGGCCACACCAAGGCAAAAGTGCATCTCGATTACATTGACAGCCTGGCTTCCAAGAAAGACGGCAAGCTCATCCTGGTCACCGCCATCAACCCGACGCCAGCGGGCGAAGGCAAAACCACGACCACTGTGGGCCTGGGCGATGGGCTCAACCGCATCGGCAAGAAAGCCATTGTCTGCCTGCGCGAGCCTTCGCTGGGGCCATGCTTTGGCATGAAGGGGGGCGCTGCCGGCGGCGGCTACGCGCAGATTGTTCCCATGGAGGACATCAACCTGCATTTCACCGGCGATTTCCACGCCATCACGTCAGCGCATAATCTTCTGTCGGCGATGATCGACAATCACATCTATTGGGGCAACGAGCAGGGCATTGACACCAGGCGCGTGACCTGGCGGCGGGTCATGGACATGAACGACCGGGCGCTGCGCGAAATCGTGTGTTCGCTGGGAGGTGTCGCCAATGGCTATCCGCGCGAAGCTGGCTTCGACATCACCGTTGCTTCCGAAATCATGGCGATCCTCTGCCTTTCGACTTCCATCGCCGATTTGGAGCGGCGCATCGGCCAGATCGTGGTGGCGGGAAAACGCGACAAGGGCCAGGTGCTGGCCAAGGACATCAAGGCGCCGGGCGCCATGACGGTGCTGCTCAAGGATGCGCTGATGCCGAACCTGGTGCAGACGCTTGAAAACAATCCGGCCTTTGTGCATGGCGGACCCTTCGCCAATATCGCGCACGGCTGCAATTCGGTGATGGCCACCAAAACCGGCCTGAAGCTCGCCGATTATGTGGTGACGGAGGCGGGCTTTGGCGCCGATCTGGGGGCCGAGAAATTCTTCGACATCAAGTGCCGCAAGGCTGGCCTCACGCCTGCCGCCACCGTCATTGTCGCCACCATCCGCGCGCTCAAGATGCATGGCGGCATCGCCAAAGATGACCTCAAGAAGGAAAATGTCGAGGCGCTCCAGAAGGGCCTCGTCAATCTGGGCCGCCATATCGAGAACATGAAGAAGTTTGGTGTGCCGATTGCCGTTGCCGTCAATCATTTCGTGACCGACACGGAAGCGGAAGTGAACGCCATCATCGCCTATTGCAAGAGCCATGGGGTTGACGCGTTCAAGTGCACGCATTGGGCCGAGGGCGGCAAGGGCACGGAAGCGCTGGCCAGGCATGTGGCCGAACTTGCCGACAGAAGCTCGGCGCAGTTCAAGCCGATCTATGGCGATGAACTGCCCCTGTGGGACAAGATCAAAACCATTGCGCGGGAAATTTACCGCGCCGATGACATCGTGGCCGACAAATCCGTGCGTGACCAGCTCAGGACTTACGAGGCTCAGGGCTATGGCAAGTTCCCGATCTGCATGGCCAAGACGCAATATTCCTTCTCCACCGATCCGAACCTTAAGGGCGCGCCCGCCAACCATGTGGTGCCGATCCGCGAAGTCCGCCTGTCGGCGGGGGCTGAATTCATCGTGGTGGTCTGCGGGGACATCATGACCATGCCGGGCCTGCCCAAGGCGCCGAGCGCCGAAGTCATCGGGCTTGATGCGAAGGGGCAGATCGCGGGGCTGTTCTGATCTATAGTCCTCCCAATCCCGTAAGTGGTGTGGAGGGACAGGAGTGGACATGCGCAGGTTTTTCATTTTTACTGCTGCTGTTTTTACGGCGGCAGCCGTTACTGGCGGCGCGGCATCCGCCCAGCCGCGCCCAACTCCCCGCGACGCCTGGGAAAGATTGCTCCGTGAACAGATAAAATTGCCAGAGGGCTATCAGCTCGAGGTGTTTGCGCGGGATCTCGGCACGCCGCGCATGATGCAGATGACCGCCGGCGGCGATCTCATCGTGTCGGGCTACAGGAGCGGCTACATTGCGCTGTTGAAGCCCGACGCGGACGGCGATGGCCGCTCCGATGGGCTCGCGGTTCTCGGCCGGAACTTGAACCTGCCGCACGGCTTGCTGCTGGAAGGCGCTTCGCTGTTTGTGGCTGACGTCGACCGGGTGATGAAATATGACTTTGACGGCAAGGCGCTTTCAAATGCTCGCGTCATCCTCGACGGCATTCCGGAAGGCGGACACAGCTCACGGACCCTGGCGCGGGGGCCTGACGGCTATCTCTATCTCTCCATTGGCTCAAGCTGCAATGCTTGCGTTGAAGGCCACGCCTGGCGCGCCACGATCCTGCGTTTCAAGGAAGGCGAGGCCCCGCAAATTTTCGCCGCGGGCCTCCGCAATACGGTGGGCTTCGACTGGGACCCGGCAACCGGTGCTTTATACGGCGTTGACAATGGCCGCGACAACCTGGGCGATGACGTGCCCGATGACGAGGTGAACCGCATCGAGCAGGGAAAGCATTATGGCTGGCCTTTTGTTCACGGCTCGGGCGTGGAAGACCCGGATGTGTCCGCGCAAAAACCCGCTGAACTCGAAGTCACCCCTCAGGCGTTTGGCTTGGGCGGGCATGTGGCGCCCCTGTCGATTGTCTTTCTCAGGCACCAGGCTGAAGCCGCATCGAATGGCAGCGCATTGGTCGGCGAACATGGCTCGTGGAACCGCAGCGTCAAATCCGGCTACCGCATCATGCGGCTGGTGTTCGAGGGCGCGGCGATCAGCGAGCAGCCATTTCTGACGGGCTGTGAGATGAAAGGCGAAGTTATTTGCCGCCCGGTTGGAATATTGGAGGCAAGCGACGGCAGCCTCTATGTGAGCGATGATTATGCGGGGGCGGTTTACAAGATCAGCAAAGCCGCCAATTAAGGCATTTCCCTGCTCAATTTATGG
>CAWFJW010000037.1:0-68037 GCA_963816305.1 uncultured Alphaproteobacteria bacterium | reverse complement strand
GAGACGGTAAGCAACAAGTCAACCTGGCTGCCATCCTTGCGCAATCGCGCGGAACTCGTAAAGCGTCGTGTTTCCACCATTCTTGGCAGTGCTCGCCGCGATAGATGGATCGCCAACTATTTCAGGCGGAATATCATGGATATGGACTGGCCGATCATTTCTTCGGCGCAGAAACCCAAAAGACGCTCTGCGCTGCCGTTCCAGCTCGTTACAATCCCGCTGGGGTCGGTGCTGATAATCGCGTCCTCGGACGAGGTGACGACGGCGGCAAGCCGCGCCACCGCCGCCTCGGCGATCTTGCGTTCGGTGATGTCGATCAGCACGCCGTAGCATTCAAGCGCGGCGCCATTTTCCCCGCGCACGACGTCGCCGCGCGAAAGGAACCACCGCGTACCATCGCGAGGCAGGTTCACTCGGAACTCAAGTTCCAGTTTTCCGCCTGGCGCAAGCGATGCGTCGTTCGCGGCGCGCCATGGACCGATATCGTCCGGATGGATGATCTTGTCGATGGCATCTGGTGTGCCATCGAATTCTTCGCGCGCGAGGCCGACAAGCGCCAGCAGTTCGTCGGTATAGCTCATGGTCTTTGTGGCAATATCAAGATGCCAGGCCCCCATCCGCGCCGCTTCAAAAGCCAGCGCATAGACCTGCGCGGCGGCGGTTTTTTCAGCTTCGTCCCTGATTCTCCTGCTGATTTCCACAATGCCACCGCGAACATGGCACAACTGGCCCGTTTCATCATAATTGCCTTCGCCACGGTCAAGAACCCAGAACACAGCGCCAGTAACACCGTGCATCAAGCGATATTCAACTTCAAAACGCGGTTTGCTGCGCGAAATCGATTTGAGGGCATTCTCAAAATAAGGCCGGTCGTCGGGCAAAACCAACTCTGACCACTGATTGGTCGGTCCAGTCGAGGGGATACCCATCAACTCGAGGCAGTTTTCCGTCCTCACCGTATGACCGGTGGCAGACTCACAGGAATAAAAAACCATTTTGGCCGCGCACAAGGCATGGCGCAGCCACGCTGAATCAGGCAGCGGAAACATCGCGCTATCAGGGTATGGATCGTTCAGTCTAGCTTCCTGGTTCATTGGGTTCCGCGAAAATCCATTGATTTGGATCCGTAGCCCGCATCATTAACTCAAAGCGGAAAGGTTTTGGCCGGTGCGCAGGTCATAGCCGAATAGAACTGTCCGGCCAGAGCCGGACAGTTGGATTTGGGCGTTAGCTGCGCCAGACAGCACCAGTCCTGGCGTTTACGTAAACCCTCACAGGGTCCCCGCGGCGAATTGCCCTGAAAGTGTAAGTGGCGCCACGACATTCAATCGTCGAAACCCTCCGGAAACCACGGTTGAGGACTTGCCTCTTGGCCTGGTTGCAGGAAAGGCGTCCGCGATAGCCTGGCCTGTACCAACCATAGCCGTCACGGAAGCGATAGTCGGGGCCTACCTGATAGTCATAGTGCGGATAACCAAAGAAGATTTGGACGTTGGTTTTTGCCTCTGCCGCTGTTGGCAGGGCAAAGGCCAGCGAGGCCGCGAAGACGGTGGCGAGAATTAGGCGATTCATGGCTAAACTCCTTTTAATTTCAATTGAACATCAACGCACACGAAGCAAAATGGTTCCCGCAACGCCTGTTGGCAGGCGCTGCGGGGAAATATTACTTGAAAGCTGTGCGATCAAAGGCCGGCGCCGCTTCAAGCTGTTCCTTGGTGGCCGCTATTGTCAGGCGCATCAGGTTGTTCTCGTCGCGGGTGACGGTGATGTCGGCGAATGGAATCGCCACATCCTTCTCACCCATGCCGAGGAAACCACCCACGCCGACAATGGCTACGGCGTTGCCGCTTTGGTCTTTGCCCATCACCAGATCGTTGATTTCGCCAATATTTTCATTGGCTCCCGAATAAACGACCTGGCCAATGAATTCGGATGCCAAAATGGAGTTTGCAGGGCTGGTTGCCGCGCCCGCCGTGGTTGTGGCGGGAGCCTCAGTGGAGGCGGTCGCATCATTATCGGGCATCACTGCTGGGGCCTCGGCCGTGCCAGCCGCCGGAACGTCGGTGGCTGTTGCTGGAGCCTCGGCAGTGCCCGTCGTGGTCGCATCACTGTCGGCCTTCGGAGCTGCGCTAGTGGACAAACCCAACTTCGCTTTGCATTCCGCTGAAAGCTCGGCCGCAGGAACAGAGCCGGCCACCGGGCAATCGACGGTTGCGGTTGGTTGGGTAGTCGTCGTCGTTGAGTCTTGTGCATAAGCCATGCCTGATGCCAGCAGCAAGGCAAGCGTAGCGGCGGAATACTTAAAAGCTTTCATGACCAATCTCCTTTGTTATGTGGTCTGGTTGCCGAACGCAGAACTGAAAAAGAGGTTCCACGCAAATCACGCATCACCAGCCAGCCAGAACAGCTAACAACACGAAAACAACTACGATTCCGAGCAGGCTGAAGAACAGGACATACCGCACGTTATGCCCGGTCACGCCTTGCCGCGCCGCATCGGTCGCTTTTTGAACCGGCCGCTCCGTATCACTGTTTTCATTGTTTTCCATTGGGCGCTTCCAAGTCAGTGTGAGGCACTCTCTGCCAATGCCAATGTCATGACTTCAAGACCTTCCCCTCGGCAATGACACAAGCCATGCCGTCAGGCTTGATCGCCACGATCGACCAGCTGGCACTCTTCGGATTGCCGTAGAACTCTACAGCATAGCTGATCGAGGTTCCGGACGCGAAGGCAGTCTCGCCATATCGCGCAATGAGGCTATCAAACACCAATTGCTTGGGGCCGCAATTGCCTGCCGCCTGCGCTTGCGTAAGCGACGTCGCTGCGACCAGAATAGTTGAAAAAATCGCCTTCATGTCAATACCTCGTTGTCTGAAGCCGGACACAAGTGCCTTCCAAACACGCTTGGAACTACAACGAGGCGATCTCAGGTTGGTTCCTGCCGCATACGAAATCGTGATTTGACAGAAGCAAGGCCTCCGAAATTCGGAGGCTTACTACGTGGCGCTGTGGCTCGTGCTAGCTGATAGCGTGTGCCGATTGATCCTGGATAATTGTGGCTTTCCATTTCCCTTGCGAGGCTGGATTCAGGCGCAACGGCAGGCAGCTGCAGGACTGTTGCCAACTGACCTGGATTGAGGCGAGTGAACAAGACAATGCGGCCATTGTCCAATTCCAGGGCATCGTGATGGGTGTGTGCATTGTCAGTTTCAATCTGCCGGAACCGCGCCAGTCGTGACCGACCTTGAAACCAGCTGACCAATCCACTCCAGATGCCGTGCGCGCCGATTGGCTGATCGAATGAAATTTCAGTGCCGGGCAAAACGCACACTGCGATGCGTCCGTTTCCACCGTCACAAAAACCCCGGGTCCGCGTGTTGGGAAAAGCGGATGTCTTGATCCTGTCGCCCGCTTGCGCGGAGCGACTTATTTGGCTTTCAAGGCTGTAATCACACATGGCAGGCCTCCTCAGGAATCCATGACGATTTCAAAATGACCCCAATTTGAATGCCGGACCGACACTAAGGTTCCGGCATTCAAGCCAATTAGGGGTTGGTGCTGGGCGCAGGAACAGGTGTTTCTGTCTGGCCATTGGTTGATGGTTGCTGAACTGCGGGATCAGGCTGCGACGGTTGGGCAGTGGCGTCCGGAGCAACAACTGGAGGGATCACTTCGGGAGCCGACTGCGAAGTGTTGTTCTGGATGACATCAGGTGTCATTGCCGAGGGGCCAGAGTAAACATACATTGCGAACGCCAATCCGGCGAGAACTACAATAACAACCGCGATCAAACCCGGCGAGCTGCTTGATGACTGCGATGGGACGGCGGTCTGATAAACATGTAGGTCGGGCTGCACGGATTCTCCCTGGCGCGGCATGTCTGCATTCGGATTGATCCGTCTTTGATTGTCGGTTGTTGTGGTCATAGTCATTGCTCCTTACTGAGTGTGTCACTGTTGCAGGCGACCCACAGGCCTGTGACGAACCTGCGTTCATGGCGTGTTGGCCTATAACGTGCGCCCCCCTTGGGGGTTCCCGGACAGGGGCGAAAAAATACACACATACGGGCGACACATGCATCAGCATCGGAGGCCGATCAGACAGAAAATGTTTTGGAGTATCGATGTGGAACCAATTCTTCTCAAGCTACGTTAAGAAGCAGTCATCAATGGAGGCTGCATCATGAACAGCATTGTTTACCTTGTCGGCGCTGTCGTTATAATTTTGGCGGTGCTGTCGTTTTTTGGCATGCGTTAAATTCAGAAGCGACTTGGAATAGTTTTCCTTGGTTTGCATGGCGGTTCGCGCAATGATTGAGGCTGGTTTTGCAGTATTCGCAAACTGCAAACCCGCAGGGTAGACAGTCCGCTTGTGTTCGCAGTGGTACGCCACGGAGCCAAAAACAGCTTGATCGACCTCAAGGATATTCTGCAAGAAAAACTGGAAATGCTCAGGATCAGCTTCGCCGCAGTTGGCCGCAAGGCGCGTAGGAGCCCCGGAAAACGCAACAGAACCAAAGCTGCAGGCTGACCCGTTTTCAGACCGTGCCGCCTGCCGGGACCACCGCTGCGTAAACACACCGGAGGCGGAACCAATGTGCCAGTGCTGACGTTAAAACTGATCACGACATGGGGAGGCATTTTCACGTCATGACTCCGGAAATAGCGGTGTGCCTTGCCATACTTGTAACCGCCGTGGTGCTCTTTGCATGGGACCGGATACCGTCCGATGTTGTGGCCCTCGGTGTGCTTGTGGCCGTCATTGCCACAGGACTTGTCGGCGCTGACAAGGCCTTTGCTGGATTCGGCAGCGGCACGGTCATAATGATCCTGGGGTTTCTCATCATGACATCGGCTCTTGCAAACACAGGAATTGTCGATACCGTCGGATACTGGATACTGACCCATGTCGGCAGCCGCCCAGCGGTTCTGCTGGCTGTCATCATGGTGTCGGCATCGGTTCTGTCGGCATTCATCAGCAATACGGCGGCCACGGCTTTCTTCATTCCCGTCGTTCTGGCCCTCGCCGCAAGCAACGGCACAAGTCCATCCCGCCTTCTGCTGCCCTTGGCTTTTGCCTCCATCTTGACGAGTTCCGTGTCACTCATCAGCACATCCACCAACATCGTCATCAGTGAATTGATGATCCGTTCGGGTCAACCTCCGATGGGCATGTTCGAGCTCGCTCCCGTGGGCATTCCCATCGCCATCGTCGGTCTCGCCTACATGTTGACATTTGGCATGCGCCTTATGCCACAACACGATCATGACGCGGACCCAATGTCGGAAGTGGGCAACCGGCTCTACCAAGCGGACTTGGTGGTGCCAGACGGATCGCCACTCATCGGCAAGATAATCGCCGACTCCCCCGTTGCGACCAAATCTGACTACACCATCGTCAAACTGCTCCGCGACGGCAAATCCATCAACACAGATGCCAGCAGCGTCACTCTGGAAGAGGGCGATGAAATTGTGGTCGAGGGAACCCGGCGCGATCTGCTTCGAATAAAAGACATCAAGGGCATTGAAATCAAGGCAGACGTGCATCTGGCGGACCCGGATGTGCCCCCCGAAGACGTGACAATTGTGGAAGGCGTGCTGATGCCGGGATCTCCACTGATCGGGCAAACCCTCAGGAGCGCGGTGTTTAACGACCGCTATGGGTTGCAAGTGTTGGGGCTGAACCGCGCCGGCTACACGATGGGGAAGAAACTCAGCCGGATCAGGATGCGGCTCGGGGACGTCCTTCTGCTGCAGGGGACGGCCGCAAACGTGGCGACGCTGGAGCGCGGCAATCTGTTCAGCATATTCGGCGGGGTTGACGCGGTTCGATTGAAAACGTCGCACGCGGCGCTTGCCATCATCATATTCGCTACGGCGCTTTTGGCGGTGACGTTCAACGTCGTGGCAATGCCCGTGGCGGCGATCGGTGGTGCGTTTCTCATGTTGCTGACGCGTTGTATTTCGCCGGAAGAGGCCTATCGCAAAGTGGAATGGAAAGTCCTGATCCTTATAGGCGCATTGCTGTCGTTGGGAGCTGCGATGGAGGCTACGGGAACCGGGACATATCTTGCGAGGCTTTTGATCACCGCAATTGGAGACCAGCATCCGTTGTTCGTGTTGACATGTTTCTTCGTAATGACCGTCGCTCTGACCCAGCCCATGTCGAACCAGGCGGCGGCGATTGTCATTGTTCCAATAGCGCTTGAAACGGCGCGTCAGCTCGGATTAAATCCACGCAGCTTTGCCATGATGATCGCCGTTGCGGCAAGCTGCTCATACCTGACACCGCTTGAGCCCTCGAGCTTGATGGTTTATGGCCCCGGCAAATATCGCTTCATGGATTTCGTCAGGGTGGGGTTTCCTCTGACATTCCTGATCTACGGCATCGCCATTGTGTTGGTGCCGCTGGTCTGGCCGCTGGGACCGCCCCCGTAACCAATTTCTGATTAATTTTACCGCATACGGAACATTTGGCGTCGGTCAACGTTTTGCTTTGGAGAAACGTGAGTCAATCACCGCGAAGTTGTGCCGCGCGCAACTTTTTATAACCATCTGAATTTTCACTGGACGGCGTGAAATGAATCACGTCCGAAGAATTGGAGACCACGCATGAAATTTTCCCCATTGGCTGCCAGCCTATTGGCTCTGGCACTGTTCGCAACCCCGGTTCTTGCGCAAGAGACGACAACCGAAGGCCAACCCGCGACGAAAACTGCGGCTGATCAAATCCCAGACGAAGTGCTTGCGTTATTGAACGACAAGCGGCCTGTGGCGGAAATGACGGTTGAGGAACTGGCGGCTCATGCCAAATTGGCTCGTGAATTTGCAAAAATGGAAACTTTATCGGAAGATGTTCGCAGGCAGCTGCAGGATATTGCAAAGTCTGCCCGCGCCGAAATTGCGTTGCGCGAGGAGAATGCCGCTCAACCGGCACCCGTCGTTGAATTGCCCGCAAAACAGCCCTCCGCACCTGTCGCCGAACAGCCCGCGGTTGAACCTCCTCCAGCCGCTGTGGCCGATCCCGCACCCACAATTGATGCCCCGGCACCTGCCGTTGAAGCCGGGGTTGCTTCAGAGGCAGCACCGCCGACGGTTGACGCGGAACAGGCTCAAAAGCTTGATGGCAATGCGGCAAGCCCCGAAGCCGAAGCGCAAGCGAAAGTCTATCTGGAAGATGCGCGCACAGCCGATAGCCTTTCGGATGACGAATTGCGCAAGCGCCTCGACGGCATTCGCGACCTGATGGCGGGAAACCAGCTTTCAGCTCAAACTGAATTGGCGCTGCGGGAAAAATTGAAAGTTGAACGGCAAGTATTGCGCAACCGCGTGGCTCAGGCCGAGGCAACTGCCAGATCCAAGGCCGACCAAGATGCAGCCATAAAAGCTGGTGCCAAGCCACCAGTCGCCGGTGGCGATACAGTTATCAACAACACAACAACGATCCAAGTGATCCTGGCAGACCGTCGTCCGTCGCAAGACCTTGAAAATGCAGAGTTGCGTCGCCGGCTTGAGGTCTACCGCCAGGCTGCAGCTGATCAGCGCTATGAAGAGGACCGTCGTGCCTACTGGCGCGAGGCCGTTCAGCGTGATGAAGAATTGTTGCGCGAGCGCATGATGCGGGACCGTCGCCAGCGCCAGGCCGAGCTCTTGGCCCGCATTGGGGATGATGATTTCAATATCGAGATTGGCCTTCAATTCAACCCTAACCGGCGCCAGCGTGATGTTTACGCCGCCGAAGTTGACGATGACGAGCTGGAAGACGTACTAGCGGCTCCACCACGCCGCGAAGTTTCACGCCGCTACACATTGGAAGAAGTTACTGCTTCACCAGAATTACGCGAGGCGCTGCCGCGCGTGGAAATCGACACGGTGCGTTTCGGATTCAATGAAGCATTTGTGCGGGCAGAAGAGGTCCGCAACCTCGACCGCATCGCCGAAATCATGGAACGCATCATTGCCAAACATCCTCGGGAGGTATTTCTGATTGAAGGCCATACAGATGCCGTTGGCTCAGACGAAACCAATCTTGATCTGTCCCGCAAAAGAGCCGCGGCCATCAAGCAGGCATTGACCACCTACTACGTCATTCCAGATGGGAACCTGCAAACAGTGGGCTATGGCGAGCGGTATCTCAAAATCCCTACGGCGGACGCCGAACAGGAAAATCGCCGCGTATCAGTCAGTCGTGCTACGGCTCTGATTGGGCAACTTGAGCAATAGAAAACAAGATCATTCCCCACCTCGTTCAATCACAACGGTCATGCATTTGAGAAAGTTGGGAATTGCGACGCTTAACCACAGGCCCAACACATCGAAGCCAGAGCCTGGCCACAGGATTTAACCCTATCTCCTGCGTCAGGTGCAGGTGGACCACCCCAACCAGGCCTGGGCCCTGGACATCTCCCCGGAGCGGGTCTGGGGCAGGCTCTACATTCCGATGGCCAAGGGCTTTGCCTATCTCGCCGCCGTGATTGACTGGTTCACGTGGTGGGTTCTGGCCTGGCGGGTGTCGATCACCATGGAAACAGCCTTCTGTGTCGAGGCCCTTGAAGAGGCTTTGGAAAAATGTCAGAACCCGGACATCTTCAACACCGATCAGGACAGCCAGTTCACGTCGGACACCTTCGTCAATGTGTTGCTGAAACGCAGCATCGCCATCGCGATGGATGGCAGGGGCGCCTGGCGCGACAACGTCTTCATCAAGCGGCCGTGGGCGCTCCATCCAATATGAGGAGGTTTATCTCAGGGCCTATGCCTCAGTGGCCGCAGCGCGCGACAACCGTGGACGATACTTCACTTTCTGCAACACATGGAGACCGCACCAGGGCCTTGACGGACGAGCCCCCGATCAGGCCTGCTCGCCCCGCAGCTCCCGGCTGCGGCTCAAACCATGGCAAAGACTTCACATAGGAAACCGGGAAAACCGCTCAGATAAACGGGGCCTGCTCTCGACGCACACAAACTGCGCACGGACGTTCATTTGACCATACCTTGAGCTTCACACCTTTGCTTCCATTTCCCAATTGAGTTCGTCACGGCATCGGGGCAAAAATTGCACGCGCATGAGCAACTTCAATTTTAAAATGTGACCGCGACTGGTCATAAATTATTTTACCGACTTCGCGTGATATTGATTTGGGTCGTGAATGAACCAGAATTTGGGAAAACGGATATCGCCAATTGACCCGCGCGGCCCAAGCCGTGAAGTTGCAGCATCCTACATTGGCATAGGCGCAACGCTCTTTGATGCGCTGGTTGTTGACGGGCGCATGCCAAGGCCAAAATTGATCAACAGCCGCAAAGTATGGGACAGACAAGAACTTGACATTGCATTTAACAAGTTGCCCAATGGGGAACAGCCGGATGATGAAGCCAATCCCTTCGATGGTGTCCGCGCATGAACGAGGGCATTATGGTCAACATCGATTTAAAACACGTTGTCAAAGATACCGACCGACATGGCAACGATCGATTTTACTTCCGCGTCAAAGGCCAAGAGAAGGTGAGATTGCCAGGAATTCCGGGCTCGGAAGAATTCATGGAGACTTACCAAGATACGCTCAAGAAACAAGTAGCTAGGGTGAACGGCCTAAAGCATGTCAATGAGGGTTCGTTTGCGTGGCTTTGTCATAGTTATTTCAACTCAACAACGTTCAAGGTAGAATTGGCGCCGCTCTCGCAGGCCACGCGTCGTCGCATACTTATAAATCTACACCCTGCGATCGGCGACAAGCCATTCACAAAGATTGAAGCGAGGCATGTGCGGGGTTGGTTTGATGATCGCGCAGACAGACCGGAAGCAGCCAACGGACTTTTGAAGGCACTACGAGCGCTATTTAAATTCGCTGTTGATCGCGGAATTGCGAAGCGTAACCCCGTTGCGGAAATTTCTAAGATTAGGACAAAAACCGACGGTCATCACACTTGGACCATTTCTGAAGTGCATAAATTTGAAAACCGCCACCCTCTGGGTTCAGTTGCGCGATTGGCTATGGCGTTATTGCTCTACACTGGATCAAGACGTGGCGACGTCGTTTTGCTAGGTCGTCAGCACATAAGAAACGGTTGGCTGGAGTTCCGGCATGGCAAAACGCGAGCCGACGTGGACCTACCAATCTTACCGCAATTGCAGACCGTGTTGGACGCAACAAATCTGGGGCATATGACATTTCTCGTCACCAGCTTTGGAAAACCTTTTACTGCAAATGGGTTTGGAAATGCGATGCGACAATGGTGCGATCAAGCAGGACTGTCACATTGCTCCAGCCATGGACTTCGCAAGGCCGGAGCAACTATCGCCGCCGAAAACGGGGCAAGTGATCTTCAACTCATGGCGATTTTTGGCTGGACACGCGCTGAAATGGCGACGCTCTACACACGTCGTGCGAACCGTCGAAAGCTCTCGCAAGATGCCATGCCGCTGATGGTTCCGCGAACGTAGAATGAACTAAAAGTGTCCCACTTTTCCCCCAAAAGCGTCCCACTTTTGGAATAACACAGTCCTTCCAATATCTTAAATTTTGGATGGTGATCCCTGCGGGAATCGAACCCGCCTTTACAACGTGAGAGGCTGTCGTCCTGACCGATAGACGAAGGGACCCTGAGGCTTGAAGGCTCTCCTATATCGGGCCGCTGCCAAGAGCGCAAGCATTACGGCCCGGCGACCTTCACTCTGAGCAAGACCCTGCGCGAACTCACCTCAACAATGAACACGTCCGTGCCCGTATTGATCGTCAGGCGGTCGCCTGTGAGCGCTGCCTCGCGCGCCACCGACGCCGCTGGCAATCCCAGTTCCACTAGTCCGGTTCCCTCTGGCGCAGCGGCCCGGTTCTTGATCTTGTAGATTATGCCGCCAATTAGGCCTAGAAACAACAAAACCAGAATTGCTCCCATGAAATACACGGAAAACACCAAAAACCGATTGACCGGCGGCGTTTCGCCCGCATTTGAAGCCTGATCATCCATGAATTCGCCCAACTCCCAGATACTCGAAGCGACCGTTGATGCCCCCGACCGTCTTGATCGGTTTTTGGCAGCAGCCTTTCCCGACGTGAGCCGCGCCCGCTTCCAGAAGCTTATCGCGGATGGCCGCGTTTCTGTCGAGGGCAATCCCGTTCTGGAAACCCGCTACAAGCTGAAAGCCGGTCAAAACATAACTGCGGCCATTCCGCCCGCCGTTGAACCTGAACCCGGGGCCGAAATCATTCCGCTCATAGTTGTCTATGAAGACAAGGATCTGATCGTCATCGACAAGCCGTCAGGTCTCGTGGTCCATCCCGGCGCCGGCAATGAAACCGGAACCCTGGTTAACGCCCTCATTGCCCACTGCGGCGGCAGTCTGTCAGGAATAGGCGGCGTCAAACGCCCTGGCATCGTCCACAGGCTTGACAAGGATACCAGCGGGCTGTTGGTGGTTGCCAAGAATGACACGGCCCACCAGGGCCTCTCTGAGCAGTTTGTCGCCCATGGGCTGGATGGCAAGCTGGAGCGCGCCTATCAAGCTATCGTCTGGGGTGCGCCCGAGCGCCGTCGCGGGACCGTCTCAGCTGGCATCGCCCGCAGCAACAGCAATCGCCAGAAAATGATGGTTTCGAAATCTGCAACAGCCCGCGAAGCCATCACCCACTACGAGGTTTTGGAGAATTTTGGCGGTCCGCCCGTAGCCTCGCTCATTCGCTGCATTCTGGAAACCGGCCGCACCCATCAGATCCGTGTGCACATGACCCATATGGGCCACCCCTTATTGGGCGACCCGACCTATAGCCAGGGCTTCAAGAGCTCCCTGAACAATTTAAGTGATCCCGCAAGAGACGCTGTTATGTCATTGAATAGACAGGCTCTTCACGCTTTCTTGCTGGGGTTTGAACACCCCCGGACAGGCAAGGCCTTGAGTTTCGAAAGCCCCCTGCCCGATGACATGACAAAACTGTTACAGGCGCTCAGGCAGCAATCAAAATAAAGTGAAACAGTGTCTGTTACAATGAGCTTTTATTCGCGCGACGGCGTATTATATATTGAGGGCACTGCAATGAAGGGAAGTGACCATGGCTAAAACCACAGCATTGCCGGCGATTGCGGCTGGTGAAAGCGGTCTAAATCGTTACCTCCAGGAAATTCGTGGCTTTCCCATGCTTCAGCCCGATGAAGAATTCATGCTGGCCAAGCGCTTCAAAGAGCATGGCGACAGCAAAGCGGCCGAGCGCATGATCACCAGCCATTTAAGGCTCGTGGCCAAAATTGCCATGGGTTACCGTGGTTATGGCTTGCCTATCGGCGAAGTTATCTCCGAAGGCAATGTGGGTCTCATGCAGGCTGTGAAACGCTTCGAGCCCGACAAGGGATTTCGCCTGGCGACTTATGCCATGTGGTGGATCAAGGCCTCCATCCAGGAGTACGTGTTGCGTTCCTGGTCACTGGTGAAATTGGGAACCACCGCCAGCCAGAAAAAACTGTTCTTCAACCTGCGCCGCATGAAGGGCCAAATCCAGGCCCTTGATGAGGGCGATTTGAAGCCCGATCAGGTGAAGTTGATAGCCACCCGCCTTGGCGTTGAAGAAAAAGAGGTCGTCAACATGAACCGCAGGCTGAGTGGCGATGCCTCGCTCAACAGCCATGTGAGCGCCGATGCGGAAGGCGAGTGGCAGGATTGGCTGGTCGATGATACCGATAGCCAGGAAGTCGCGATGGCTGACAACGAAGAAGCCGCAATGCGCAAGGAAATGCTCAGTGGAGCGCTGGAAAAACTCACCGACCGCGAGCGCCGTGTGTTCGAAGCCCGGAAACTTCGCGATGACCCCGTGACATTGGAAAACCTTTCAGTTGAGTTCAACGTCTCGCGCGAACGCATCCGCCAGATAGAGGTGCGCGCCTTTGAGAAAGTTCAGAAGGCTGTGAAAAACGCGGCGCAGAAAGCCTTGACACCGCGCGCTGCAGCGGCGCTTCCCGCCCGCTAATACAAGCCGCCGCTGCCAGTTGAAGCATTGCCAGCCGGCAGCGGCGAAAAAAATATCTGCACTGCCCAAATCTTGTTTCCCCGCTGCGCGACCCCCGTTGAAACAAGGCTGTAGCTGCCGTTCAGCAATGTCTTGCGATGCGGCCTACTTTTCACCCATTGCTGAAACAGGCGTCGCGCCTTGCCGGCATCTGCGGCGCCCTTTTGCGTATCCCGCGCCGCATTCTCCGCCATGCGCGGCATCATGAGAGGGTTGCCGATGAATGCCCGCATGCGCGAGTCAAATTCCTGGCCCGTTGTCGCCTTGTGACCGACAAAGCCATTCAGCATCATGTCAATCGCATGCGCGCGCGCCGCATCCCGCAGCTGGTCACTGGCTTTCAATGATCCAATCCCCTTGCTGCCGCGATAGCTGTTGGTCTCAGCGAAAATGACCGCTTCCAGATCGCCCCGCAATCGCGCGTCGCCCGGCAAGTTCCTGAGCAATCCCTGCGAAACCTCATAGTAGGTTTCAGCCCGCGCCTCGCCTGCAAAACCCGCAAACACCGACGCAACGAGTATTGTCCCCGTCAGCAACCATCGCTTCATTTCATCACCCTTTCCAAACAGGGACATATTGGCTATTACCGCTTTCCACGCAACCACGGTATTCCATGCAGAAACTTCCTGTTCTTATTGCTGTAAAGCACGCATTGAAGGCCATTGTCAGCTTCCGGGATAATGGAGTGCGGATTGGCTTGTTATGGATGCTTGTCCTCGCGGCCTTGAAGGCGCTGGATTTCGCCTTCCTCGGCGGAGCGATTCTATCGGACAATGCCCCGGACCAGGCCATGGAAATTCGGCAGGCCGATGTCGTGTTCGCTGTCCTGAGCACCATTGCCGTTTCTTCTATTGCCGTGAATTGGCACCGGTTCATATTGCGTGACGAGATTACCCCGCCACAGAAAATTTTCCGGCTCGACGCCCTTGTGTGGCGGTATGTCGGACGCTTCCTTTTGATCATGCTGATTGTGCTGGCGCCGCTTGTCGGAATCAGCATCGCGATTGTGAACATAGATCCTGCGGCCAAGTCCCTGCTGATCGTTCCTGTCGCCATCGCCGCTGTCTATATGATGCGCATGTGGATTTCCCTGCCAGCCATCGCGGTTGACCGACGGGATTTCAACATCATGGCGGCTCTCAACGCAACCGCCGGCAACAATCTGCGATTTGCGGGGGTTCTTGGTCTCAATTTCTTGATCTTTTTCTTGACCGTGTTCGTTTTTGGCGTGTTCGTGAAAGCCGCTGGCAATATTGGCCCCGTGTACATGAAGATAGCGGCGGTGGTCCTGAGCGTGCCGGCAAATCTCTTCCTCACCCTCTTCAGCTTGAGCCTGCTCAGTTCAATGTACGGCTTCTTCGCCGAACAGCGAAAATTCTAATCTTCAAACGGATCCTTCATCAAGATTGTATCCTCGCGCTCCGGTGAAGTTGACAGCAGCGCCACAGGGCATTCAATCAGCTCCTCAAGATACTTGACATACTTGATCGCCTGCGCCGGAAGCTTCGCCCACGAACGCGCGCCAGCCGTCGTATCTTGCCAACCTTCGAGCGTTTCATAAACCGGTTCAACACGGGATTGCGCCTCCTCCGCCGCGGGAAACTGGCCGACCCGCTTGCCCGCAAGTGTGTAGCCCACGCACACTTTGATTTCCTTCAAGCCGTCCAGAACATCCAGCTTGGTCAGCGCAATGCCATGAATGCCGGATGTCTTGATCGCCTGGCGGACCAGAACGGAATCAAACCAGCCACACCGCCGCTTGCGCCCTGTAACAGTGCCAAATTCACGGCCCCGTTGGCCAATGTGCTCGCCAATGTCGTTTTGCTGCTCCGTCGGAAACGGCCCGGAACCGACCCGTGTCGTATAGGCTTTGGCAATGCCCAGAACATAGCCAATGCTGGAAGGCCCAAGGCCGGAGCCAGCCGCCGCCTGCCCGGCAACCGTGTTGGAGGATGTCACATAGGGGTATGTGCCGTGATCAATATCAAGCAAAACGCCCTGTGCGCCTTCAAAGAGAATGCGTTTTCCCTCGCGCCTCACTTCATCAAGCAACGACCACACCGAGTCCGAATAGGCCAAAATCTTCGGCGCAACGTCGCTAAGCTGTTTGAAAATCTCCGAGGCCTGAACCTCCGCCTGCCCGAGACCCCGCCGCAGTGCATTGTGATGGGAAAGCAGCCGATCAATCTTGAGCCCAAGCGTCGAAAGATCGGCGAGATCATTCACCCGGATGGCGCGTCGTCCCACCTTGTCTTCATAGGCAGGTCCGATGCCGCGTCCTGTGGTGCCAATTTTTCCAACCCCCGCCGCCTCCTCGCGGATGCGGTCAAGCTCGCCATGCAGAGGGAGTATCAGTGTCGCATTGGCTGCGATGCGAAGGTTCGCGCGGGAAACAGATACGCCTTGTGACGAAAGTTTTTCGATTTCAGCCACCAGTGCCCAAGGATCAATGACCACGCCATTGCCGATGACAGAGAGCTTGCCCGGCCTCACAATTCCGGAGGGCAAAAGCGATAGTTTATAGGTAACGCCATCAATGACCAGCGTATGGCCCGCGTTATGGCCGCCCTGGAAACGCACCACCACATCGGCGCGCTCCGAAAGCCAGTCAACCAGCTTACCCTTGCCCTCGTCGCCCCATTGGGCGCCGACCACTGCCACATTGGCCATCACTTGCTCCTGTCAGACATGCAAACGGCCCCAGAGAATCCCTCTCCAGAGCCGTCGCGAGGTCATACACGAAACCGCAGAAGGCGCAAATGCTACTCCAATTTCATCCCCACCTGAAAGTTCTGCGGCCACGTGACCTTGTAGCCAAACTTGACCGTCTCTTCCGCCTTGGGCTTCAGGTCAAATTTCCAGGCCATGACACCGCGCCGCTTTTCAAAGTCCTTCTCGGTGGGCAGCGTCATGGTCGCCATCGGCTGCACAATCACATCCTCGATTGTCGAAAACGGCACCTGATCAAAAACCGTCACCGGAATGGCGACATCATGCAGGTTCTTGACCACAATATCCCACGCCCGCTCCTCCACATTGGATGACGTGATGATGCCCACTTCGCCTGTCTTCCGATTCACTTCGGTGCGCTTGACCTTGATCAGGTCGTCAGCGCCAAAGCCCAGCTTTGCCTCTTCATCAGGACTGAGAAGCGGCAAGGCCCCCTGCCCCATGAACACGCCGTCGCGGTAGAGATTGACCGTGCCAGGAAGCATCGGCGCTTCGCTCTTGACCATGAAAGAAGCCGTGAGATAGGCGCTCGCGTCGATCTTGGGGACAGCGATGGCATTCAAAGCGGCATCAAAATTATCCGTCGAAATCCGCACCTTCTTTGAGGTGCCTGAATTGTCCACGCTCACCCGGCCCTGAATGCCATACAAGGCCTGAAAACCCGCAATCTCAATGAGGGCCTGTTTCTGTTCGACATCCTTTCTGGCAACCAGCCCGGCCAGTTCCTCCATCTTCGGAGACGCCATCACCGCTTCGTTTGCACTTGAATCTGCGCCACCCAGTGCATCCATTTCCTTCTTCATCTTGTCAGCCAGCGGTCGATAGATCTGAATTTCCTGCTCCCACAATTCAGGTGCGGCCGTTGCGCCAAGAGGGCGCGCGGTCGAGAGCGTCAGCGCCACGTTATCCCAGCTCTCCCCGGAACTTTGCATCACCTCGGCGCGCCGCACGATTTCAATCCTGGATTTCTGGTCCTTGTCCGGCGTCGTCAACCGCGCGTCATAGAATGGCGCCCAGCCCGCGTTGCCAATGCGGTATTTGACTCTGAAGGTGCCGTCTGTTTCGGCGGGAGCCATGAGATGCACGGCAACCTGCATTTTGGAAATTTGCGAAGGCGCAATGCCTGCCATTTCGTTGCTCAAGTCATTCACCTGCTTGTCAATATTGCGCTGGCGGATTTGCGCCACATGAATGATTTTGGATATGGCGCCCAGCTTGACGCTCACCAGATCGAGCAGCCCGCCCAACTGTGTGGCGTCAATTTTCTTCACCTTGTCGTCGCCAGAGGATGTCTCAAGCTGCTTGTCCGCCAAGGAAAGCAACAGCCGCTTTTGATACTCCGCGTCCGAAACAGTTTGGTCCAGCGCCCGGCGCTCGTCCTGCAGCGCTTCAATCTGTTTTTCAATGCGAACCCGCGCCGCCTCGCCCTCGGCCGTTGAAACATGGATCAGCTTTGAATCAACCGAGGCAATTTCAACACCCGCGCCGCCCGATCCTTCAACCCGAATGGACTGCGCATCAAGCTCACCCGGCAAACCCTCCAAAATAAGTGTGGTTTCCCCCGCCAGAAGATGGGCCTCGGCCACCCGGGTCACCTCGGCGCCGGAGGGGTAAACTGTCACTGCATCGACGCGGGAATTGGTTTTGAGATCAGCCGCGAAGCCTGTCGATAGACAGGTGGTCACCAGAAAAACCGTCGCAAAAGTCAAACGCATGGGAAACTCCTCCAGTTAAGGTGGAAGATTATAGTCCCAACCCTGCGGCTAATTGAGGACCGGATTGCGTCAAAAAGCGAGCCGCTTGGCCCGGCGCACTTGCTCCAGCTTCTGCACCGCCCACAAGACCGAATCCGGCACTGGCTCATCGATCTGCACAAGGCAGATGGCATCTCCCCCTTGCGCATGCCGTCCCAGATGAAACGATGCGATATTCACCTGGGCATTGCCCAGGAGCGAGCCCAAAGCCCCAATAAAACCCGGCTTATCCTTGTTGGTCACATAAAGCATATAGGCGCCAAAATCAGACTCAAGCTCAATGCCTTTGATTTGGATGATCCGCGGCTTGCCGTCTGAAAACACCGTTCCCGCCACCGAGCGCTCTATTTCGCCGGTGCGCACCGTTAACCTTATATAGGTTTCATAGGCGCCACGTTGGGTCTGCCGCGTCTCGTCAACCTTGATGCCGCGCTCGCGCGCCACAATCGGGGCTGACACCATGTTCACCGTGCCCAGCATGGGCTGCAAAACGCCGGCCAGCGCCGCAGAGGTGAGTGCGCGGGTGTTCATCTCGCCTACATCGCCCGCGTACTCAATCACCACGCCCGTGATAGGCCCATCAGTCAATTGCCCGGCAAAGCTTCCAAGCTTCTCCGCCAGCGCCACAAAAGGCCTGAGCCGCGGCGCCTCGTCGGCTGAAATCGAAGGCATGTTGAGGGCGTTGGTCACCGCCCCCGTGATCAGGTAATCCGCCATCTGCTCCGCCACCTGCAGCGCCACGTTTTCCTGCGCCTCGCCGGTGGAGGCTCCGAGATGTGGCGTCACGACGACATTTTCCAGCCCAAACAGCTTGTGCGAAGATGCTGGTTCCGTTTCAAAAACATCCAGCGCAGCCCCCGCCACCTTGCCTGATTTCAGCGCGTCATAAAGCGCATCTTCCGACACCAGGCCGCCTCTAGCGCAGTTGATGATCCGGACACCCTTCTTGCATTTCGCCAGCGCCGCCGCGTCCACCACATTGCGGGTCTTCTCGGTCAGCGGCGTATGCAGGGTTATGAAATCGGAGCGCCTGAAAATATCATCCAGTTCCACTTTCTCAACGCCAATATCTATCGCCCGTTCCGGCGAAAGAAAGGGATCATAGGCAATCACCTTCATCTTGAGCCCAAGCGCCCGGTCGGCCACGATAGAGCCGATATTGCCGCAACCGATAATGCCCAGCGTCTTGTTATAAAGCTCAACGCCCATGAAGCGGTTTTTTTCCCACTTGCCCGCGTGGGTTGACGCATTGGCTTCCGGAATTTGCCGCGCCAGAGCCATCATCATTGAAAGCGCATGCTCGGCCGTGGTGACGGCGTTTCCAAACGGCGTGTTCATCACCACAATGCCCCGCGCCGACGCCGCCGGAATATCCACATTGTCCACGCCAATGCCGGCGCGGCCAATGACCTTGAGATTTTTCGCCGCTTCCAAAATCTTCGGCGTCACCTTGGTGGCCGAGCGGATGGCCAGGCCATCATACAGCGGAATGGCCGCCAGCAAGGCGTCCTTGTCCTTGCCGAGGTCAGGCTTGTAATCAACCTCAATGCCGCGATCCCGGAATATTTGAACGGCGGTTTCAGAGAGCTTGTCAGAAACGAGAACCCGTGGAGCCATGATGCTATATTCCCCTCGCTTGTTCATAGGCCCAGTCGAGCCACGGCAGCAGCGCTTGCACATCGGAGGTTTCAACCGTCGCCCCGCACCAGACGCGAAGCCCTGGCGGCGCATCCCGGTAGCCGCCAATGTCAAAGGCAACGCCTTCCGCTTCCAGCAATTTAGCCATCTTCTTCGGCACTGCTTCATCGCCGGCAAGCGAGAAACACAAGGAAGTATTGGATTTGGTTTCATGGGCCTTCGCCAGGTTTGTCGCAAAGGGAGAAGCCGAAATCCAGCTGTCAAGCACCGCCGCATTGGCATCGGCCCGCGCCCGCAAAGCCTTTAATCCGCCAATGTTCTTGGCCCATTTCAAAGCCACCAGATAATCCTCAACACAGAGCATGGAGGGCGTGTTGATCGTCTCGCCATCAAATACTCCGGCAATCAGCTTGCCGCCTGACGTCATGCGGAAAATCTTCGGCATCGGCCACGGCGGCGCGTAAGTTTCAAGTCGCTCAACAGCGCGCGGGCTGAGGACGATGACGCCGTGGCCACCCTCCCCGCCCAAAACCTTTTGCCACGAGAACGTCACCACATCGAGCTTGGAAAAATCCAAATTCTGCGCAAAAGCTGCCGACGTGGCGTCGCAAATAGTGAGGCCTGCCCGGCCAGACGGAATCCAGTCAGCATTTGGAACCCGGACACCCGACGTGGTTCCATTCCAGGTAAAAACCACGTCATTTGAAAAATTGACACGTGCGAGATCGGGAAGCTCGCCATAGGGCGCCAAATGCTTGTTGACATCCTTCAGCTTGAGTTGCTTGAGCACATCGCTCACCCAGCCCTCGCCAAAACTTTCCCACGCGAGAATATCAACACCGCGCGCGCCCAGCAGCGACCACAGCGCCATTTCAACGGCACCCGTGTCCGATGCCGGCACAATGCCGATGCGATAATCGGAAGGCACTTCCAGAACATCGCGCGTGAGGTCAATGGCCTGCTTCAAACGCGCCTTGCCCTCGCCCGAGCGATGCGAGCGGCCAAGGGATGCTGATTTGAGAAGGTGGGGAGTCCAGCCCGGAATCTTTGAGCAGGGGCCGGAAGAAAATTGCGGGTTGGCCGGCCGCAATGCCGGTTTGGCTGTCGTCATGTCGCTCTCCATCCTTGCAGATGGACTGACCCTCGTTGGGGAGGGTTAGCCCGGGAGCCTTATGCGGCAGGCTTCCTCAAAGGTCAACCGGGGCAGCTCTCAAAAAGCAAAACGACGGCGGATTTCTCCGCCGTCGGTTAATCAAATTATCAGGCTGCGTTTAGAACGAGAAACGCACGCCGACCACCGCCTGATGCTCCTGCGTATCGGGGCCGGAAATCATGATGTCCCGGAAGCGATAGCCCGCGTCAATGTCAACATTGTCGGTAAGTCCAATGGAGACGCCCGCCGCCAGGCCCAAGGCCAACCCACTGTCATCGCCAAGGTTGGAATCAGCCCAGCCATAGCCCAAGCCCGCGCCGACATATGGCGTGAAGGCCGAGTCGTTGGCCCAGTCGAAATACAGATTGCCCAAAACCGTCGTCGTGCTCAAATCCGCGCCCGGCGCGACATCATACTCACCCGACCAATCAACGGTCACATCCGCGCGCATGTTGTCGTTGTAGCGATAGCCAACGCCACCGCCCGCAACAAATGAGTTGTCATCCGAACCGCCGCTCCACTCAAGGAATGACCAGCCAAGATCGCCGCGCAAATACAGCCCCATGGCCTCGGTGTTTGCCTCGGTAACCTCAGGCGGAAGATCCGTGGCCCGGGCCGAAACTGACAATGGCAACACAACCAGTGACGCCAGGAGAATTGACTTGAATATACGCATTACTAACCTCCAAAAAAAATCGTCCGCCTAATGATCGATTTCTAGGAAATTCTAGCGGCTCAACACGGGCTATAGTATGGCTGCATTATGACAATTGACAATTGTTGCGTCAATGCCACACCCGTTTGTTCACCTTCGGCACGCTCCATTGACTCCCCGTAAACCATAAGGCAAGCGGGCGCGATAATGAAACAGGCTTCAACCCTCGATTGGTCAATTCTTACAGGTCTTGTGATCGCTTGGGGCTCGTCCTTCGCCATGACAAAGGTTGCGGTGGCGCATCTTGATGCCGCGTGGATCATGGCGTTGAGGCTTTCCGTTGCTGGATTGGTGCTGGCTCCCTATGCGCTGCTCAGCGGGGAATCGTTTTTCGCATCAGGCGGCGTTTGGCGTAAATTTACTTGGCTTGCCTTCATTGGCCACGCCGCGCCCTTCTTTCTGATCACATGGGGCACGCATTATGTAAGCTCCGGAATTTCCGGATTGCTGATGGGTGCCGTTCCATTGTTCCTTGTCGTGCTGGCCCATTTCTTTCTCGATGACGAGCCCCTCACCGTGCCGAAATCAGCAGGCTTTCTCCTCGGCTTCATTGGCATCGTCGTTCTCATTGGTCCCGACAAGCTTCTCAGCCTCTCAATGTCGGGCGAAGCCCTTTGGGGTGAGCTCGCCATTCTCGCGGGCTGCCTGTGCTATGCCGTGCATGGCGTAACCGCCAAGCGCCTGGGCTTTGAAAATCCGCTCAAGCAAAGCGCCTGCGTTTGCATCGCTGCCGCAGCGATGGGTTTGGCTTTTGCGGCGGGCGTCAGCCCCACAGGCCTTCTGGGCAAGCCGCAGCTTGCCTACTGGGCCGTGATAGGCCTCGGTCTGCTGCCCACCGCCTTCGCAACCCTTTTGATGTACCGCCTGATGAACCGCATGGGTCCGAGCTTTGTCGCCTATTCCAACTATCTGGTGCCTGTCTACGCCGTGCTCTTCGGCGCGCTCACATTGGGCGAAGAATTAAGCTGGAACATTCTGGCAGCCCTGCTTCTCATTCTCACAGGCATCGCCATAAGCCGTCTCAATAGGCTGCCGAAGGCGAAATGACCCTCAGGCCGCCGCCTTCGAAATAACCCCGCACAGCTCATCAACCAGCGAGTTCACCAGTTTGGCGTCATCGCCCTCCGCCATCACGCGAATGAGGGGCTCCGTGCCCGATGGGCGTATAACCAGCCGTCCGCTGTTGCCAAGCCGCGCCGTGGCATCGGCAATGGCTCGCCTGACATCCTTGTCGTCCAGGGGTTTGCCGCTCTTGAATTTCACATTCTTCAAAACCTGCGGCACAGCGTCGAACATTCTGCACACTTCGCTCACTGGTTTTCCAGCGCGTTTCACCTCCGCCAAAACCTGCAAGGCGGCAAGCAAGCCATCGCCAGTGGTGGAAAAATCCGACAGGATGATATGGCCTGATTGCTCGCCGCCCAAATTGAAGCCATGGGCCCGCATGTGCTCCACCACGTAGCGGTCGCCAACGGGCGAACGGGCCAAGGTCAAGCCAAGCGACGCGAGGAACCGTTCAAGGCCGAGATTGGACATGACGGAAGCGACCAGGCCGCCGCCTGCAAGCTGGCCACGCTCATGCATTGACTTGCCCACCAGCGCCATCACTTGGTCACCGTCAATGATCTGGCCTTTCTCATCGGAAATGATCACCCGGTCAGCATCGCCGTCAAGGGCAACGCCAATGTCGGCGCGCGTTTCGCGCACCCGGTCGCACATGGCCTGCGGCGCGGTCGAGCCGCATTTCTCATTGATGTTGAAACCATTTGGCTCATCGCCGATGTGGATGATTTCAGCGCCCAGCTCCCATAAAGCAGGCGGCGCCGTCTTGTAGCCGGCGCCATTGGCCGTATCGATGACAATGCGCAGGCCATCCAGGTTTGAGTCACGCGGGAACGTGCGTTTGGCGAATTCGATGTAGCGGGCGCCTGCATCCTCAATGCGTTTTGCCCGCCCGATCTGGTCTGGGTTGGCAGCCTCCGCCAGCGCCGGATTATCCACCATCCGTTCAATCTCAGTCTCCTGAGCATCGCTCAGTTTATAGCCATCAGGACCGAATATCTTGATGCCATTGTCAAAATAGGGATTGTGCGAAGCCGAAATCATCACGCCCAGATCCGCCCGCATGGAGCGCGTCAGCATGGCGACGGCCGGCGTTGGCACGGGCCCCAGCAAAAACACATCCATGCCGGATGCCAGAAGCCCTGCCGTGAGCGCTTGCTCAATCATGTAGCCGGAAAGCCGTGTGTCCTTGCCAATCACCACCCGGTGGCGATGCTCGCCACGGCGATAGAGATTTCCCGTTGCCAACCCGATTTTCAAAACCATGTCGGCCGTCATCGAGCCGCTATTGGCCTTGCCTCGCACACCATCTGTTCCAAAATACTTTCGTGTCATGCCATTGGCCCTCAAACCTAGAATTCCGCCGATCGTGGATCGACCGAGGCCATGGCCACAGCCAGTGCTTCCGATGTCGCTTTTACATCATGAACCCGCAGGATGTGAACCCCATGAAGGACGGCATGCACAGCTCCGCCCACCGAACCGTGAACGCGCTTTCCCGCGACTTTCTCGCCGGTCAGCGCGCCAACAAAGCCCTTGCGCGAAAGGCCCACCAGAACGGCGACGCCCAGCCCATGAAACAGGGCTATCTGATTGAGCAATTCAATGTTGTGGCGAAAAGTCTTGCCAAAGCCGATGCCGGGATCAACGGCGATGCGCGAGCGGGAAATGCCCGCCGCGACGCAAGCCTCAACGCGGGCTTCCAGATAGTCATAAACATCAAGCGCCACATCATCATAATGGGGATTGAGCTGCATGGTGCGAGGGTCTCCCTGCGCATGCATCAGCACAACCGGACTGCCCAATCCGGCGACAACGCGAAGACTGTCAGGATCATATTGGAGCGCTGAAACATCATTGATGATCTTCGCGCCGGCCTTCACAGCTTCACCCATAACGACGGACTTTCGCGTATCAACCGAGACCAAATGCCCGGCGGCGCTTAATTGCATGATGACCGGGATGACACGCGCCAACTCATCATTGAGCGGAACCGCGTCGGAGCCCGGCCGCGTTGACTCGCCGCCCACATCAAGAATATGAGCCCCTTCAGAGGCAAGTCGCGCGCCATCTTCCGACGTGTTCTGTTTCCCGCCATCGGAAAAACTGTCGGGCGTCACGTTCACAATCCCCATGAGTTTCGGGGAACTCAATGCAACGCCGGAAAATTCCCCGCGGGAAGCTTCAATGGATTGCAAAGATGCCAATTTGGCTGCTTCGGCATAGGGCAGAAAATCGCGGGTGATTTTCCCGTTGTCACGCGCAATGCATTCAACAGCCGTAAATCCGATTAAAGGACTTCCACCCAACCGCCCGGCAATATGCCGGGCAATCAATTGCTCGGCATCAGCCCCATAACACAGGCCTGTCGCGCGAAAGTAAGTCTTGGCCATTTACGACTGCGGTTGCGGTTCCATATCTTCAGAGCCGCTCCGCCCGCGCTTGGCGCCGCCTGCTCTTGGCACGGTCGATGACGGCTTGCTGGCGGCCTTCTTCTTGGCCAGGTCATCGTCGCGGTCAATCGTGCCGCCCGCCATGATCTTCTTCACTTCTTCGCCCGAAAGGGTTTCAAACTCCAGCAGCGCCTTGGACACGGCATGAAGTTCAGCCCGGTGCTTCAGCAATATTTTCTTGGCGGTCGCTTCACCGGTTTGAATGAGATCGCGAACGGCTTCATCGATAAGCTTGGCTGTTTGATCCGACAGATTCTTGGTCTGCGTCACCGAATGACCCAGAAACACTTCCTGCTCGTTGCCGTTGTAACGCACCCGGCCGAGCTTGTCCGACATGCCCCATTCGGTCACCATGGCGCGCGCCAGCTGCGTTGCCATCTGGATGTCGCCAGAAGCGCCATTGGTCACATTCTTTTCGCCGCCATGGATAAGTTCTGCTTCGCGGCCGCCAAACAGAACAGCCAGGCGGGAATTGCACCATTCGCGCGTGTGGCTGTGGCGATCGCCTTCCGGCAAGTTCATCGTCACGCCAAGGGCGCGCCCACGGGGAATTATGGTGACCTTGTGCAAGGGATCATAGGGAACAACGAGGCCAACAATGGCGTGCCCCGCTTCATGATAGGCTGTATTGCGGCGCTCTTCTTCGCTCATCACCAGCGTGCGGCGCTCGGCGCCCATCATCACCTTGTCTTTGGCATGCTCAAACTCAGCCTGCGTCACCATCCGCTTATTGCGCCGCGCCGCAAGAAGGGCTGCCTCATTCACCAGATTGGCAAGGTCGGCGCCCGAAAATCCAGGCGTGCCACGGGCAATCACGCGGGCATCAATGTCTGGCGCTAAGGGCACATTCTTCATGTGCACTTTGAGAATTTGTTCGCGGCCCTTCACGTCGGGATTGGCCACCACAATCTGCCGGTCAAAACGGCCGGGCCGCAAGAGCGCCGGATCAAGGACGTCGGGGCGGTTGGTCGCCGCCACAAGGATCACGCCCTCGTTGGCTTCAAAGCCGTCCATTTCAACCAGCAACTGGTTGAGCGTTTGCTCGCGCTCGTCATTGCCGCCGCCAAGGCCTGCGCCACGGTGCCGGCCAACGGCGTCGATTTCATCAATGAAGATGATGCAAGGCGCGTTCTTCTTGGCCTGCTCAAACATGTCACGCACGCGAGAAGCGCCAACGCCTACAAACATTTCGACAAAGTCAGAGCCGGAAATCGTAAAGAAGGGAACATTGGCCTCGCCGGCAATGGCGCGCGCCAGCAGGGTCTTGCCCGTTCCCGGAGGGCCAACCAGCAAGGCGCCCTTCGGAATTTTGCCGCCAAGACGCTGAAACTTGTGCGGGTCTTTCAGGAAGTCAACGATCTCAACCAGATCTTCCTTGGCTTCATCAACGCCGGCCACATCATCAAATGTCACGCGGCCATGCTTCTCGGTCAAAAGCTTTGCCTTCGACTTGCCAAAGCCCATGGCCTTGCCGGAACCCGATTGCATTTGCCGGATAAAAAATATCCACACCCCAACCAGCAACAACATCGGCAGCCAGTAGATCAGCGCATTGCTGAGAAGTAAATCACCCTGGGGCGGACTGAAGCTGACCTCAACGCCCTTGGCGCGCATGCTCTTGATATCTTCTTCAATCGGGTAGCCGTAGGAATAGACAGTCTTGCCGTCGGCCAGTTTGCCGGTGATGGTTTGCCCCGCGAAATTCACGGATTTTATCTCGCCCGCGTTCACCCGCTCAAAGAATTGCGAATAGCTGGCTTCCTTGTCGGCGGCGCCGCCCACTTGCCCCTGGAACAGGCTGAAAAGCGCGAACAGCAAAAGTGCGATGACAATCCAAACTGCAAAATTACGGAACTGGTACAAATTATCCCTCAAATCTCTCAGGCGCAGGTTTTGCCGCCCAAGTATTCAACCCAAACGTGAATAGTAACATAAGATGTGATTAAGCCAATTCCAAGCATGCCGCTATCGTAAATAACGTATAAATTTTGCTGAAACACCCTCTCCGAGGCTTAAATGGGGCGCCACGACATTGTTTTCACACAACAACGCGGCCGGCAATGCCAGTTCAACAAAATTGGGAATATCCGGCCGCCGCTCCAATTTCTTGAGACGGGCCACCGGAACCACTTGGGAGCCCGGCGGCGCGTTAATCAAGAATCGGCCATCCCAAACAATTTCCCCTGTTTGGGGGACAAAAACGGATTCTAGATGGAATCCGACCAGCTTCCCGCCCCACCACAATGCTCCGTTTCCGGGTCGCCAAAACCGCCCCGCCCAGCGTCCGCCGCGAAAGGCGCTGGCCCGCGATCCACTTGCATGCCTCTACAAGTTCTTGAGGGTCAACGCGGTTTCCCGCGCCAAAGAGCCCGATCAGCTGTTGCAGCACGCGCTGCTGGATGTCCATCCCAAGCTTTGAAAATTCCAGACGTGGAACAATGCCATACCCTTCCGGATAGGATTTGAGGTGTTGCAGGTTCCAGTCCTTTGCAGCCTTCGCCAGGCGCTGCGCCTCATGTCCAGCCGCAGCGGCAATCCCCGCCAGCGCTTCCATGCGCGCATCGTCAGGGGCCAATGCGCCGCGCAGCCGCACACGTTCATATCTGATATCCAAATTGCTGGGGTCATCAATCCATGGCTGATTCACATGCGAAAGATATTGCCGAAGCTCGACCCGTTTCATGCCTAGCAGAGGTCGAAAAATATCGATGCCGTTCCAGCTTGCCGTTTCCCAGATGCCCCTCAGGCTTTCTGCCGTGTCCGTCCGCCGTTGCCGCATCAACACCGTCTCGGCCTGGTCATCCAGCGTATGAGCCGTCAGCAAAATTTTTGCACCGTTGGCAGCGCACCAGGCGGTCATCAGGTCATACCGCGCCGCCCGCGCCTTCGCCTGCACGCCTGTTGTGGGCTTAACGCCCTGCCAGTGCAAAATTTGATGGGGCAATGAGAGTTCATCACACCATTTCGCGACCTGCGCCGCCTCTCTGGCGGCTTCAGGCCGCAAGCCATGGTTGACGGTCAGCACCGAAAGTTTCAATGAGGGTTCGAAATCCCTGGCCCACTCCTGCGCCAACCGCATCAGCGCCACCGAGTCGGAACCGCCTGAAACCGCCAGGGCCACATGGCTTTCGCCCGCAAGTTTGGCAAACAGATGCTGTGTCGGAATGCGCAGCGTCGGCTCAGCAGGCCGCACGCTTGAATTCCGCCTGGGCCCGCTTCTTGGCGTCAACCGCATTAGGATACTGCCCGCCAAGGGCTCCGAATGATGCGCAGGCCTGCTGGGTCTGCCCGAGCTTGTTGAGCGAAATGCCAAGCTTCAACAGGCTGTCGGGAGCCCGCCTGCTCTTGGGATAATTCTTGTAGCCCGCCAGAAAATTTTTCGCCGCCTGGCGGAAATCGCCCTGCGCGTAATAGGTTTCCCCCAACCAGAACTGCGCGCTGCCAGCCAGGTTGTGATCGGGATACTTCGTGACAAAACTCTGGAACCCCGTTTCCGCGTCGGCAAACTGCCGCCGCAACAGGCTCTCATTGGACCGCTCATACAGGGCTTCTGGCGTTTCCGCCGACAGGGAAACCGTCTCGATGGCATCCGGATCAAGCCCGCTGTTATCCAGGCTCGCCGTCTGCCCATCGGCGCCCGGCGGCACTAACACCTGCCCCTGAAATCCACCGTCGTCAGGCAAGGCCGCCGCAGTTGATCCATCAGAAATCGCGCCCAGCAATTTTTCACCCGGCGCCTTGCGGACAACAACTTGCTGTTCGCTTCCATCTTCGCCCACAACGGTGGTCAGCATTTCCTCAGGCGGGTCATCTTGAATCTCTTCAACGCCCTGCCCGGTCGTCAACGGTTGCAGCGCCAATTTCTGTTTGGGCGGAGCCTCAGCAGCGCCAGTCTGCTGCGCTTTGCCGAGCTGTCCCTTCAGCTGCTTGACCGCGAATGTGAGCTCTTCCACTTGCCCAACCAGCATCCGCATTTGTTCTTCCATTTGGTTCAGACGGCCAGTGAGTTCCTCGGCGGTTTGCGCCTGAACGGGAGAAAAAACAGCCGTTCCCATTAACAGAACAGCGATGAAATAGGGCTTCAAGGATTTCGACATGTCTTTAACCAATGCTGTGCCAGCTGAGTCCGACAGCCAGTGTACGCGGCAACTTGGCCTGAATCAGGGTGAAATTGAGGCTTCCCTGCCCATGGTAAATGGAAAGTCCGGCACTGTTGCCAGACTGCCACATTTGACCACGGCTTACGAAGCGCCGCTGGTGATCACCGTTACGGCTCGCCGGTTCTGCGTCCAGCATTGCTCGGCATCGCAGAGCGCTGCTGGCCGTTCCTTGCCATAGGCAATGGAAGAAATCCGCTTTGGGTTCACGCCTTGCGCAATCAGGAATTCCCGGGTCGCTGTCGCGCGCCGCGCTGAAAGCGCAATGTTGTATTCCCGCGTTCCGCGCTCGTCGGAGTGGCCTTCAACCTGGATCATCACATTGGAATACTGCTGCAGCCAGGCGGCCTGCTTGGTCAGGATTTCCGTGCCCTCAGGCGTCAGGTCCGACTGGTCAACAACGAAATAGATGCGGTCGCCGACGACGAGCTCAAACTCTCGGATCGAGCCAGGGGCGGCTTGGCCGACACCCCCATCAGCGCCCAGGTCAGGCGTATTCTTCTTTGAGCACGCAGCCAATGCCAAAAAACAGCAGCAAGCCACGGCAATTTTGAAACCAGCCATCCGACCCATCATGTCATCCCACTCCTCGAACTGTTCCTCGCGCTGCGTCCCTGCAACTTTTCCCGGAACATGTAAAATAAGCGATCGGCCCAAAACTTGCCGATCCATTAAAAAACTCTTCCCGCATTGTGAAGGCAGAGAGTTAACAAATCCTCACCAGCGAGTTCACGAATTTCCTCTATAGCCCGATGAGTCACGGCTCATAACCCCGCCAGCACGGCGATTTTGTGGCCGAAGCATCCTCAATTCAGGCGGGGCGACCAGGCCGGATCTGAGCTGAAGCCGGGGGTGGGCACCTGCTGCTCGTTGTAGCCTGTGATGTCCACCGAAAAGAGTTGTGGGCCGCCATTTTCACCCTGGGAATCCCGGAAGAACATCAAAACGCGGCCATTTGGCGCCCAGGTCGGCCCCTCATTGTGGAACCCTTCCGTCAGTATGCGCTCACCCGATCCATCGGGCAGCATGACCCCGATCGAAAACCGCCCGCTGGCCTGCTTGGTGAACGCGATGTATTTTCCATCGGGCGACCACACCGGCGTCGAATAACGGCCATTGCCGAAGCTGATGCGATTTTGCCCGGAACCATCCGCGTTCATCACGTAAATTTGCTGGGCGCCGCCGCGGTCAGATTCAAAGGTAATCTGCCCGCCATCCGGCGAATAGCTCGGCCCCGTGTTGATTGCCGGCGTATTGGTCAGCTGGCGCAATTCCCGCGACCGCAGATCCATTTCATAGATGTTGGAATTGCGCCCGTCAGCCGTCAGCAAGCTCATGATAACCCGCTGCCCGTCCGGTGAATAGCGCGGCGCGAAACTCATGTTGGCAAACTCGCCGACAATCTCGCGCTGCTGTGTATCGATATTATAGAGATAGACCCGGGGCGTTCCCTCGCCAATCGCCATGAAGGTGATTTCCTGGCTGTTCGGCGAGAACCGCGGCGTCACCACAATCTCTCTGCCATCCGACAGCGCGCGGACGTTAAATCCGTCCTGGTCCATGATGGCGAGTTTCTTGACGCGCCGGTCCTTCGGGCCAGACTCATCCACAAAGACAACGCGCGTGTCGAAATATCCGTCAATGCCGGTCAGCGCCTTGTAAATAATATCCGATGTAAGATGCGCAATGCGCCGCATGTTCTTGGCCGAGGTGGTGAATTGCTGCGCCGCGATTTGCTGCTGCGAGTTCACGTCAAACAGCTTGAACTCAACCCGCAGCTTGCCGCCTTCAACATAGACTTGCCCCGTGACCAGCGCCTTGGCCTGCACTTGCCGCCAATCCGCGAAGCGCGGCTCCTGGTTGAAATCGGAGATCTGCTCGATGAACAACTCTTGTGGCAGCGTGATGAAATAGCCGGAGCGGTTGAGATTGTTGGCGATCACTTCATTCAGCGTCGCTCCCGCTTCTTGCGCGCCCTCACCCGTCAAGAAAGGCGTGATCGCAATCGGCAGCGGATTGATCCGGCCACCTGACACGTCAACTTCGAGGGCAAACCCCGCACGCGGAACCGCGACAAGAAACACGCACATTAAGGCAAGCAATATATTTCTCAGCATTTATAAATCCATGGCGATCAGGTTCCAAACATCATGTTCGGATTGAAGTTTATCGTGATGTCTTTCCAGACATCAAATTTTTCACGGGGCAGAAAATCATAGAGCTGGCATTCCATAACGGCTGAAACAGCGGACTGGGCGGTTGCTGCGAAAATGGGATCGGCGTTTGGATTCAAAATTTGCGGTGACCCGGCTACACTGCCATCTTGATTGAGAAAGAATTTCACCTTCACGGTAATGTCGGCCTCACGCGCGCCGGCTGGAACCGACCAGCATTGCGTAAGACGCTGCCGCAGCGCGTCCACAAGGGTTGCCGCCAAAGCATCATCCGTGCCTTGGGCATCGGCTTCCGCCAATTCCGGCGCGCCTGCTTCTTCCACTGGCTGCTGCGGGGCCGTTTTCTCGTCGTCTGTCTTGTTCAAGAACGCCGCGATGTCATCCAGCTTCAGCTCGGGTTTTTTCTTCTCCGGCTTCTTCTTTTCCGCTTTCTTCTCCGGCTTCACTTCTGCTTTCTTGACTTCTTCCTTGGGCTTCGGCTTTTCCTCAACCTTCTTGATGAGGGCTTCCAGAGGATCAGGATCAAGCGGCTTGGGCTCTTCCTTTTTGGGCTTGTCAGGTTTCGGTGCCTCGGGTGGCGGCGGGGCGACAGGCTCCTTGGCCGCGGTTTTCACCTCCGGGGCCACCTTGGGCGCCGGATCAACCTTCTTCACCTCTTCAACTTTTTTCGGCGCAACCTTCTTCTCCGGCGGAGCGTCCACCTTGGCGGTCGCCTTGCGTTTTGATTCATCGGTGATCTGGGAAATATCAACCTCGATCGAATCCTGCGGCTTGACCCTGAATTCTTCCGGATTGGGCAAAACCACAAGCGCCGCGACAAGAATCGCGCCATGCAGGACAAAGGATGCGATGAGGCTCTTGCGCATGCCTAGTTGGTTGCCCCCGCCTTCTTGTCGATATTGCCGGTGACCAATCCAATCTTGCGGTAGCCGGCGCTGTTGAGCAAGCCCATCACTTCCATCACCGAGCCATAGTCAACATTGGTGTCGGCGCGCACGAAAATCTGCTCCTCATTGCCGTTCTTGGCGATGGCCAAAAGCTTGGGCGCAAGCTCCGCCAGCGGAATGAGCGTTTCCTGCAAGTAGACTTTCTTGTCCGCCTGCACCGTCACGTAAAGCGGCTCCGTATTGCTGTCGAGCTGCTTTGCTTCCGTTTTGGGCAGTTCAATCGGCACGCCTACAGTCATCAAGGGGGCCGCCACCATGAACACGATCAGCAGCACCAGCATCACATCCACCAGCGGCGTCACGTTGATCTCGCTCATGACGCCAGCCGATGATGCGCGCCGCCTGGAATTGCGCCGCGTGTAACCAGTTCTTCCGCTGCCTGCCGATGCACCCATGCCTAAACCCGTTCATCCAGCTGACGCGATATGATCGCGGAGAATTCATCGGCGAAATTTTCCAGACGCATGCCAATCCTGGCCGCGTCGGAGGAATACATATTGTAGAAGATTGTCGCTGGTATGGCGGCCAAGAGGCCGATGGCCGTGGCAAACAGCGCTTCGGCTATGCCAGGCGCCACCACCGCGAGATTGGTGTTCTGCGAATTGGCGATGGCCTGAAACGACACCATGATGCCCCAAACCGTCCCAAAAAGACCAATGAAAGGGGCTGCCGAACCCGTGGTGGCCAGAAACAACAGCCGCGATTCGATGGCGCTCATCTCCTTCTGGATTTGCACATCCACAACTTTCTCAATGCGCTTCTGCACGCCCTGAAAACCAGCCCGCAGGGCCGCGTCCTGGCTGCGCTTCCATTCCCGCATCGCCGCCATGAAGATCGCCGCAAGCCCCAGATTGGGCCGTGTGCCGAGCGCCAGATAGAGGTCTTCGAGCGATTGGCCCGACCAGAAGCTTTGCTCAAACCGGTCATTGGCCGAATTCATGCGGCGCACCGCGAAATATTTTTCGATGATCACGCCCCAGCACCAAACCGATGCGAAGCCCAGGCCAGCCATCACCAGAAACACCGGCCAGCTCGCCTGCATCACCAGATGCCACAGCGAAATCTGTCCCGGCTGCGCAACAGTATCGATAATTACTGGATCCATGCCAATTTCCCAACCATCGGAACCCGCGCCCGAACCCCGTTGCCCCACTGCTCGGCGTCCTGAAACAGGTTAATTCTGTCGAAACTGCGGCAACTCACTAGTTTTCGGCGGCCTCAACCCAAACGCTCAGACCAAATGCCTGTTTTATGGTTAAGTTTGGGTTAATGCTTTGATTCAACGTGAGAAAGAAACCTCTTGGACATGTCTGGCGGGATGCGCTTGGGCTTTCCGCCAGCATCAATCAGCGCAACGGTCACTTTCGCTTCAAACAGTTTTTCACGTCCGCGCATGATCTGTTGCGCCAGTTCCATCCGCGCGCCAGCGCATTCGATAAATCGCGTCTCAACCTCCAGCACATCATCAATCGTCGCTGGTCTCAGAAAATCACACACCATCCGCCGCACCACAAAACTCGCCGTGCCCTGCAACTCCTTGTGATGAATGCCCAGCAGCCGCAGACAATCCGACCGCCCCCGCTCGCAGAATTTCAGATAGTTGGCATGATACACCGCGCCGGAAAAATCCGTATCCTCATAGTAGACCCGCACCGGCAGAATGTGAACTTGCCCCTCAATGCGGCCCGCCAGCTCAGTCATCAACATCATCCAGCGGCAGAATGCCTTGCGTGATCTCAGGCCGCTGAGGAACAGCAAGCCCCAAATGCTTGAAGGCATGCGGCGTTAAAATCCGCCCACGTGATGTGCGGTTGAGAAAACCGATCTGCAGCAAATAGGGTTCGACAATATCTTCAATCGCATCGCGGGATTCTGACAGCGAGGCGGCAATTGTATCAATGCCCACCGGCCCACCGCCAAAATTATGGGCAATGCAGGTGAGGTAGTTGTGATCCAGCATGTCCAGCCCGCGCTGGTCAACGTCGAGATTGCTCAGGGCCTTGTCCGCCGAACGCGCATCAACTTGGCGGTCGCCGGCAACAGATGCAAAATCCCGCACCCGGCGCAACAACCTGCCCGCAATGCGTGGCGTTCCGCGTGAGCGCTTGGCGATTTCGCGCGCCCCGTCTTCCGTGATCGCAACCTTCATCACCCGCGAACCCCGCTTGATGATGTCGAGCAGTTCTTCTTCCGTGTAGAAATCCAGCCGCACCGGAATGCCAAAGCGATCCCGCAGCGGCGTCGTCAACAACCCCGTGCGCGTCGTGGCGCCGATCAAGGTGAACTTGGCGAGATCAATCCGCACCGAGCGCGCCGCCGGCCCCTCGCCGATGATCAGGTCAAGCTGATAATCCTCCATGGCGGGATAGAGAATTTCCTCCACCGCCGGAGAAAGCCGGTGAATTTCATCAATGAACAGAATATCCCGGTCTTCCAGATTGGTGAGCAAGGCGGCGAGATCGCCAGCCTTGGCAATCACTGGACCGGATGTTGCGCGAAAATTAACCCCCAATTCCCGCGCCATAATCTGCGCCAGCGTCGTCTTGCCGAGCCCCGGCGGCCCGGCGAACAACACATGGTCCAGCGCTTCGGAACGCGACCGCGCCGCCTCGATAAACACCCGCAAATTCTGCTTGGCCTTGGTCTGGCCCACAAACTCATTCAAATTTTGCGGACGCACGTGAACGTCCACAACGTCTTCGGGCCTGCCTTCACGATCTATGATGCGCTGGTTCATCCCAGCGCCAATTCTTTCAGCGCCTGCCGGATCAATTTCTCCGTCGGCTGATCATCGCCATTTTTCCGCATGGCGGCAGCCACTGCGGAACCGGCTTGGGATTGCCCATAGCCCAGATTGACGAGAGCTGAGACAGCATCGGATGCCGCCGTCGGTCGAGGGCCATCAATTTCGGCCTGCAGCTTCGACAATGAAACATCAGAGGCAGAAAACGCTGGAACCTTGTCCTTCAATTCCAGCACGATGCGCTCCGCCAGTTTCTTGCCAACCCCGGGCGCCCGCCCGATCATCGGCTTGTCCTGCAGCGCAATGGCATTGCCAATCTCCGCGGCGCTCAGCGTTGAAAGAATAGCCAGCGCCACCCGCGTGCCCACCCCCTGAACCGTCTGCAAAAGCCGGAACCACTCCCGCTCGACAACTGATGCAAATCCCACCAGCCGGATCATGTCCTGGCTCACCAGCATCTCCGTATGAAGTTCCGTAAACTCGCCAACCGGCGGCAAAGCGCCCAAAGTCTTGGACGAGCAAAACACATGATACCCCACGCCCGAAACATCGACGATCAGCCAATCCGGACCAATACTGTCAATCCGGCCCTTCAGTTTTCCAATCATGTCCGCTTTCTGGCTCGCGTGTGATTCACGGCATCAAGCCTTAGCACTGGTAAAGAACAAGTCAAGAACGCGCCGATTTCCTGGCGAGTGTCTGAACACCCCTGTGATGAGCATGGCAAATGGCGATCGCCAGCGCATCGGTTGAATCCGCCGATTTCATTTCAGCCCGTGGCAGCAAAACCTTGACCATGTGCTTCACCTGGTCCTTCTCCGCATGCCCCGCTCCCACCACGGATTTCTTCACCACATTGGGCGCGTATTCGGAAACGGCAATGCCAGCCAGCGCCGGAGCCAGCATGGCGGCGCCCCGCGCCTGCCCAAGCTTCAAAGTCGCCCGCGCATCCTTGTTCACGAAGGTCTCTTCGATGGCCGCTTCATCGGGTAAAAACTGCGCCAGAATATTGGCAAGCTGCTGGTGAATTTGCAAAAGCCGGGTGGCTAGGGGCGCGTCCGCATCCGAGTGAACGCTGCCATCCGCCACGTAGGAAAGCCCGGACCCTTCCGCCTCGATCACGCCCCAGCCCGTGTTGCGAAGCCCTGGATCAATGCCGATGATGCGGACTTTAGGCACTCAGCTTTGCCATCACGTCGTCGGGAATGTCGGCATTGCTGAAAACCGATTGCACATCATCATCATCATCCAGCGCGTCAACCAGCTTCATGAGCGCCTCGGCCTTTTCCTGGTCAACGGGCGCCAAAGTTTGCGGCTTCCAGACGATCTTGACGCTTTCCGCATCGCCAAGCTTCTTGGCCAGGCTCGCGGAAACCTCGCCGATGTTTTCAAACGCGCAGGTGATCACATGGCCATGCTCATCAGACACGGCATCGTCAGCGCCCGCATCGATGGCGGCTTCCAGCAATGCATCAGCGCTTCCCTTGGAAGCCGGATAAGAAATTTCACCCACTCGTGCGAACATGAAGCTCACCGAGCCGGTTTCACCCAGATTGCCGCCAAACTTGGTGAACAGCGCGCGCACATTGCTGGCCGTGCGGTTACGGTTGTTGGTGAGCGCTTCGACAACAATGGCGACGCCACCCGGTCCATAGCCCTCATAGCGCATCGGATCGAAATTCTCGGCGTCAACGCCTGAGGCTTTCTTGATGGCCCGCTCAATCGTGTCCCAGGGCATGTTGCCCGCGCGCGCGTTCTGCACCGCTAGCCGCAGCCGCGAATTGGCCGCGGGGTCAGGAAGGCCCGCCTTGGTGGCGACGGTGATTTCGCGGCCCAGCTTGGCAAAGGCATTGGACCGCAATTTATCCTGCCGGCCTTTGCGGTGCATGATGTTCTTATATTGTGAATGGCCCGCCATAACGTCCTCAAACCCTGTTCTGGGCCATGGGTATAGCCGGGGGCGGCAGGTCTAAACAAGTATCTGCCTGCCGTTTACCCGGCGTTAACGGCCTTCGTTCAACCTGCGTCAAGTATGTCAGTGGAGTTTGCGTCATGGTCGGTAAGTTCAGCATGGTTGAGGAGTTCACATTCTCAAACGAGGAAAACATCGGGGATGCCTGCGTCGGCGCCCTGAGAAAGGTTCGAAACTTGGCCGACACTGCGCCCATTGGCCGCCTCTTTGCGTCCATCGCCACCCTCGCTGAAAGCTCCGCTCGGATCAACCGCTCGCTCGCCGACAATGATTTCGCCACTGCAAGCGAACTTTTGCAAAGCTACGCGGAACCGGCATCCATCGCCGAAACCTCCGAGCCCTTGCCGATGCATTTCAAGAAGCTTGGTTAACTCTTTATCCCGCGCAGCCGTTCGCTGCGGCGTCTGAGCATTTCGACAGCCAGCAGCATGGCGGTCGAAAACACGATGAGCACGCTCGCCGCCGCTGTGATGGTGGGCGAGATCAATTCGCGGATGCCGGAGAACATTTGGCGCGGCAACGTATTCTGTTCCGGCCCCGCGCACAAGATTCCTGACAGTCCCACTTCCTGCGCACCCTGGCAACGCCCGAGCCGATCAGGGACTGGTCGCTGACCAGCCTGAGGGAGAAGCTGATCAAGATCGGCGCGAAGATCATCAGCCACGGTCGTTATGTCACCTTCCAGATGGTGGAGGTCGCCATTCCGAGACACCTCTTCGCCGACATCTTGCGGCTCATTGCCGAACTGCGGCCGCCGCCTGATCCATCACCGGCATGAACGGTCCGGTTGTCATGCGTTCCAGCTTAAACCAAGGGAGAACTATGCCTTGATGAAAGCGAAATTCCCGACCAGCAATGAGCAGACATTACGGTCATGGCAGACCGCCGACGCTGTTTGCCAAGGGCCGGTCTTGCATCCGACCCAAATTTGCGCAAGTCTTCGACTTAACAGGCCGATCATCCGGTGGATGTCGGTTCAATAGCCCTGTAAGCAGGTTGGGGAGAATGTGATGTCAGTGGCAGAACCGATAGTCCGGTTCAAAAATGTGCAAAAGAGCTATGACGGCGAAACCCTCGTTGTGAAAAACCTTAATCTGGCCATCGCCAAGGGTGAATTCGTGACCATGCTGGGGCCATCAGGCTCAGGCAAGACCACGACATTGATGATGCTTGCCGGCTTTGAAACGGCGACCCATGGCGAGATCAGCATTGACGGCCAATCCATCAACCTGGTGGCGCCCCACAAGCGGGGCATCGGCATGGTGTTCCAGAACTACGCCCTGTTTCCGCACATGACGGTGGGTGAGAATCTGGCCTTCCCGCTGGAAGTCAGGGGCATGGCAAAGCCTGAGCGTGAGGTGAAGATAAAACGCGCCCTCGACATGGTGCAGATGGGGGCATTCGCCAGCCGCAGGCCCGCCCAGCTTTCCGGCGGCCAGCAACAACGCATCGCGCTGGCCCGCGCATTGGTGTTTGATCCCAAGCTCGTGCTGATGGATGAACCTTTGGGTGCGCTTGACAAGCAGTTGCGCGAGCACATGCAATTCGAGATCAAGCATCTGCATGACAGCTTGGGCATCACCGTTGTCTATGTCACCCACGACCAGGGGGAAGCACTCACCATGTCGGACCGCATTGCCGTCTTCAATGATGGCATCATCCAGCAATTGGCAACGCCTTCTGATCTCTATGAGCGGCCGGAAAACAGTTTCGTGGCGAGTTTCATTGGCGAGAACAACAAGCTGTCGGGTATGGTGGAGGCGATTTCGGGTTCCCGCTGCACTGTGAAGCTCGCCACGGGAGAAAAGTTCGATGCAACCCCAGTCAACGTGACTCAGAAGGGACAGCGGACTTTGGTTTCCATCCGGCCCGAGCGAGTTGAGCTTCACGTTGGCAAGGTGCCCAAAGGTACTCACACGATTGGTGCAGAGGTTCTGGAGTTCATTTATATGGGAGATGTGTTCCGCACCAGATTGCGCGTGGCGGGATCAGACAACTTCGTAATGAAAAGCAGGAATGCCCAGGGTGAGCGGCCGCTTGCCCCGGGACAGAAGATCAAGATCGGCTGGCACCCACAAGATGCCAGAGCTCTCGATCCTTGAGGAGAAGTGTCCATTCAGCCGAATGGGTGCTAAGAATTAAAACGCGTTTGATGTAAAAAGCTATGGGAGACTAAAATGAAGAGACTATTGATACTGACGACAGCATTGGCCGGATTTACCCTCCAGGCACAGGCTGCTGAACTCACTGTCATGTCCTGGGGTGGTGCCTATGGCGGCGCACAGACTGAAGCACATGTGAAGCCATGGGCCGCCAAGACCGGCTTTGCCGCCAAGATGGTGGACAGCGACAATCCTGCCCAGCCCGTGAAGGCCCAGGTTGAAGCTGGCAACGTCACTATTGACGTGGCATCGCTTGAATATGCCGACGCCATCCGCCTGTGCGATGAAGGCGTGCTGGAAAAGATCGACATCAACGCTCTGCCTGCTGGCGCTGATGGAACACCTGCCAAGGATGATTTCCTGCCAGGCGCTGTGACGGATTGCGGCGTTTCGACCGACATCTGGGCCAACGTCTATGGCTATGACACAACCAAGCTCACGGGCACCGTGCCAACGACGGCTGCTGACTTCTATGACCTCGCCAAGTTCCCGGGCAAGCGTGGCCTGCGCAAGGGCGCCAAGGGCAACCTGGAATTTGCGCTGATGGCCGATGGCGTGGATCCGGCCGATGTCTACAAGACGCTGTCAACCCAGGAAGGCGTGGACCGCGCCTTCAAGAAGATGGACACCATCAAGAAGGACGTTGTCTGGTGGGAAGCCGGTGCGCAGCCGCCACAGCTGCTTGCTGACGGTGAAGTGGTGATGGCCACGGCCTACAACGGCCGTCTGTTCAACGCCGCCATCAACGAAGGCAAGCCGTTCGCCATCGTCTGGGACGGCCAGGTCTATGAAAACGAAATGTATGTGATCCCGAAGGGCGCTCCCAACAAGGACAAGGCCCTTGAGTTCATTCAATTCGCAACATCGACGGAGGGACTGCGCGCGCAGGCCCAGCACATTTCCTATGGACCGGCCCGCAAGTCTTCCATGAAGGAAAAGCTTATGTTCAAGGACGGCAAGACCGAAATGGCGCCACACCTGCCGACGGCTGACGCCAACCTCAAGAACTCACTGCTCTCGGACTTCCAGTTCTGGGTGGACCGTGACGCAGAGCTGAACGAGCGCTTCAACGCCTGGCTGGCTGCCAACTAAAAGCATCAACCGGGCGCAGGACAACCTGCGCCCGGTTTCCTTTGTTGCGATGAAAGCAGATTCCCTGACCCTTGATGCGCCTTTGAAAACCGCCGACGGAACACCGCTGAAAGCGGCGCTGGCCCGCGCGCAACGGCGATCGAAATTCCGCGCCTTCCTGCTCGTCTTCCCCCTGCTCGCCTTCGTGGTGCTGAGCTTTATCGTACCGATTTTCCAGATGCTGGAACGGTCGATTGAAAACGACCTCTTCTCCAGCAACGCGCCGACATTGGCCAAATGGTTTGAGGACAACCCGTCTGGAAGTGCGATTGATGAACCTGCCTATGCCGCACTGGTCACTGATCTCGTTGCCATGAACAATGCCAAGACGTCTGGTGAGGCGGGACTGCGCGTCAACTTCACCTATCCTGGTGCTTCGTCGCTGATCAAGATTGGTGCGCGCGAAGCAAGCAAGATGCAGGCCCCCTTCAAAGACAAGATGGTGGCCGTCAATCCGCAATGGGCGGACCCACGCCTTTGGGAGTCGCTGCGCGCCGCATCCTCAAAATGGACAACTGATTTCTTCATGGCCTCCTCAGACTTGCAACATGCAGCCGATGGCGGCCTGGAGCAAGTAGCGCCCAACCAGCGCATTTATCTCTATCTTTTCATCAAGACCTTCGTTCTGTCTGCGATCATTACGGCGATATGCCTGCTGCTGGCCTTTCCAATCGCGCATATGCTTGCCACGCTGCCGATGTCCAAGTCCAACCTGCTGATGATCCTTGTGCTGTTGCCGTTCTGGACTTCGCTGTTGGTGCGCACCACAGCCTGGATTGCGCTTTTGCAACAACAGGGCGTTGTCAACGACGGCCTAGTCGCGACAGGCCTCATCGCCGATCAAAGCCGCATCGCGATGATCTACAACCAGACCGGCACAATCATCGTGATGACGCATATCCTCCTGCCCTTCATGGTGCTGCCGCTCTATTCCGTGATGAAAGTCATTCCGCCAAGCTATGCCCGGGCCGCCCGTTCACTGGGTGCCACCAGCTGGACGACATTCCGGCGCATCTATCTGCCGCAAACACTGCCCGGCATTGCCGCAGGCTCGCTGCTGGTGTTCATTCTGGCCGTTGGCTATTACATCACACCAGCGCTGGTCGGCGGTGCTGATGGCCAGCTGATTTCAAATTTCATCGCCTTCCACATGTCCAAGTCAAACTGGTCCATGGCGGCAGCCCTTTCGGCCATTCTTCTTGCCGTCGTTCTCATTCTTTACTGGCTCTATGACCGGCTGGTCGGCATCGACCGGTTGAAGCTCGGGTGACATCATGGCGCTTCCGGCTTACGCAACTCCTCTCGAACGCATCTGGCATTACACCTACAAGGCCATCTGTGTAGCCGTGTTCATTTTCCTGATTGCGCCGATCCTGATGGTGATCCCATTGTCGTTCAATGTGGAGCCCTATTTCAGTTTCACCCAGAAAATGCTGGCGCTGGATCCCACCGGCTATTCCCTGCGCTGGTATGATTTACTGCTCACCTTCGGTTTGAATGCCCCTGACGATGCTGTGCGGGACTTGAGCTGGTGGAACCAGGTCTGGCGCGAAGCCACATGGGTGCGCGCCGCCAAAAGTTCGCTCTGGGTGGGCTTGTGGGCCACGATCCTTGCAACCGTGCTCGGCACGATTGCAGCCCTTGGCCTTTCTAGGCCGGAGATGCCCTACAGGCGGACCATCATGGCCATTCTGATTTCGCCGATGATCGTGCCCATCATCATCATCGCCACCGGCATATTCTTCGCCTATTCCGCAGCCTGCATTCCCACAAAAAGCGCGCTGGGCTCAATCGTGGCGCCTTTCCTTTCGCACAAGGGCTGCCTCGCCAACAGCTATCTCGGCATTATCCTTGCCCACGCCATGCTGGGCATACCCTTCGTCATCATCACCGTGACAGCCACGCTGATTGGCTTCGATCAATCCCTGATCCGCGCCTCGGCGTCACTCGGCGCTTCACCACCCAGAACATTCTTCAAGGTGATCATGCCCCTGATCCTGCCGGGCATCATTTCGGGCGCGCTGTTCGCCTTTGTCACATCGTTCGATGAAGTGGTGGCCGTACTCTACGTCGCCAGCAACGACCAACAGACCATTCCCCGCCAAATGTGGAACGGCATTCGCGAAGCCATCAGCCCGGCCATTCTTTCGGTCGCCACCATATTGGTGATCATTTCCATCTGCCTGCTCACGACGGTGGAACTGTTGCGCCGCCGGTCAGAGCGCCTGCGCGGCATCAAGCCAACCTAATCCTTGTTAAAGTCTTCCGGCCGCGGCATGGAAATGATGTTGTAGCCGGAATCCACAAATGGATTTCACCGGTCACACCACTTGAGAGCGGCGACAGCAGGTAAAGCCCGGCTAAGGACAAAGGGTAGATGGGGCTTAAGATATTGGGCAGATACTAAGCACAGCCACAGCAAACGTCACTAGAATTTTCTTGGGATCGTCGCGGAATATTTATAATTTTACCAAAACCCGACATCCGCCTGGGATAGTCTCCCGCCAATGCGGATGGGCGCAATTTTCAGCGCCAGTCCGGTCTTGTCATCCGTCTCCACAGCCACGCCACAAACCGTGGCTTCCCCTTCAGCAGGCCTGAATTTTTCAACCGGCAGCTTGCGCTGAAACCGTTGCAGCGGTTCGGCCTTGTCCATGCCGATAACCGAGTCATAGTCGCCGCACATGCCCGCATCCGTCATATAGGCTGTGCCGCCTGGCAATATCTGGTGGTCTGCCGTTGGCGCATGCGTATGCGTCCCGACGAGCAGGCTGGCCCGGCCATCCACGAAATGCCCCATCGCCATTTTCTCGGACGAGGCCTCGCCGTGAAAGTCGATCAGGATGGCATCGCAATCGCGGCCCAGCTGGCATTGATCAAGGGCGTGAGCCAGCGCCGGAAACGGATCATCCAGCACCGGCTCAATCATCACCCGGCCCATGGCGTTCATCACCAGCACCCTTTGTCCAGAAGGCGTTACGACCATGCAGCTGCCAGCGCCGGGACACCCTTTGGGCCAATTGACCGGCCGGATGAGATTGGATTCCCGTTCGATGAAGACCAGCGCTTCCCGCTGGTCGAATGCGTGGTTGCCAAGGGTCACGACATCGGCTCCGCATTCCCGCAGTTTCTGGTACATATCGAGGCTGATGCCAAAGCCATGCGCCGCATTTTCGCCATTCACGACAACAACATCAGGCCTGTAGCGCTGGCGCATGATGGGCAACTCGCGGTAAACCGCATCCCTGCCGCTCCGCCCCACCACATCACCCAAAAAAATCAACCGCATTTCATCGTCTCTCGCTCAGTCATAATCCAGTCCAGCGGCTGATCGTGTTCATCGTGGGGCACCTCTTCCACTTCCTGGCTCGAATACGCAACTCCAATGGCCGTAATTTTCCTGGATGCCCTGAGCTTCGCCAGTGTGCGGTCATAAAATCCACCGCCGTAACCCAGGCGATGTCCTCGCGCGTCGTAAGCCAGCATGGGAACCAGCAAGACATCGGGTGAAACTTCCAGCGCCGTGCCGGGAGGAATTTGTATGCCCCACAACCCGGAAACCAATGCCTCTCCCGGGCTCCAGCGCCGAAATATCAAAGGCTCATCCTTTGCCACAACCACGGGCAAAGCCGTTGCCCAGCCTGCGGAAGCCAATCGCTCCAAAAGCTCAAGCACCGAAATTTCACTGAGATAGGGATAAAAGCCTGATACAGCGCCGCTTCGCAAACCCGGCGGCAAACCGCGCATGGCCAAGTCCAGTCCCGCTGTCCCTTTCAGGCCCACATGCGCGGCTTCGCGCCTTTTCGCAGCCGCAACTCGGGCCGCTTTTTTGAAAGCAAACAAATCGCCATTCACGAAGCTTGCATCCAGTTCTCAACTTTCAATCCATCAACACGCGAAAATTCATGGATGTTGCTGGTTACCAGCACCGCATCCTCAGTCAGCGCATGAGCGGCAATCCACATGTCATTTGCCCCGATGGGAAGGCCCCGAGTTTCAAGATCAAATCGCAATCGGCTGTAACTCGCCATAACCTCAATTTGCAGAGGTCTGATTTCAATTGTTTCCAGCACCCGTTCCATCTGGCGCAAGAGTTTGAAAGCCCTAAAGCGGTCAATACCATATTGCACTTCCCCCGCTACAATCACACTGGTGAAAACTTGCCCACTGCCGACCGCATTCATGCGCCGTGCGCACTGCCCGAACGGATGCCGGGCCAATTCAGTGAGAATATTCGTGTCAAGCAGGTACTGCCCGTTCACAGTTCAACAGGCTCGGGCGGCGGGTCTGCAATCTCGGGAAACGGCTCGTCTATGGTGTCAAACGTGTCGAGCAACTCGCTGAGAGTCATTTTTTTCTTCGGCGCTTCAATGATCAGCTGATTGCCAACCCGGCGCATGACAGCCTCATCCCCCGGCAGCTCAAACTCGCGGGGAATGCGGACAGCCTGGTTGCGGCCATTCCGAAATAGCTTCACATGACGGATTTCTTCCATTGGCGATACTTGGCATATGCCACGGCATATGTCAAGAAGCGGCGAGCCACCACAAGCCGTGGGAACTGACGATCCCGGGTCCCTACTCACGTAGGTGGGTGCCGTTTAAGCCGGACCACGGTCCAGCCCAGGGACAGCTCCCTAAAGATCGATTATAGGCCCTGGGAAAAAATGTTCCTGCACAAACCAAGCAGCCCGCCGATGATACATGTAGGCCTGCGGGCGTTAAAAATCCAGCCGCAAGTGTCTTTGCCGCCCATTAACCAGAAAACTTATCCGAATATTCACTTGCAGGCACGGATTCGATTGCCAAGCCGCCCCGGCCCGGAAAGAATGCCAAAATACCCATAAAACGCCGAAAAGGACCATGAACATGAAAAAGCTTTTGCCAGCCGCTGCCCTTGTCGCCTTCTGCCTTGCAGCCGCTTCGACAGCCAACGCCCGTGGCGGCTGGGATGGCAATGGATTGAGCGTCAGTGGATTCGACATGTGTTCGCTGAGCAATGCTCAGTGCGCGGAGTCGTTGGGAACGAGCGTCGCCGACGAGAGCCCTCTCGCCCAGGTTGATCAGCCTGAAGTTGCAGATGCGCCAAGTTCGGAGTTTGAACTGATCTCTGTTCCCTTGGGCAAATAGGTAAAATTCCGCTGCCGGCCGCATCTCTGCCTTTTCCCAGGCTAGCCGCCCCGCTGGCCCTCGCTTTTTTGCTGCTTTCAGGAACCGCCGTTGCAGGCGGCCTGGTCAAGGCTGTTCGCGCCCATGGCGCCCAGTTCCAGGTCACATTCTCCGATGGCAAGACGTTGACGTCACATGAGCTGGTGGGAGCGGAATTGGAGATGACTATTGCTGGCCGAGATATTCGCCTCCGCATTGACAAAGTGGAGAGCGATCCGGCCGCCCCGGGAATTTTGCTGCACGAGTTTTCGGTAAGGCAGCCGGATAGCGGCTGGAAAAACCTTTGCAGGAAAGATTCCGCCGGCCGATCGGAGGGATTTCCACTCGCAGGCAAAAGCCGGGGCAATGGAACGCTCGACACCAGCGACCCAGCCGCTTTCGAACTTGCCTGCACATCGGGAGCCCAAGCCAAATGCGCGCGCTATGGCTACCTGCCATGGTCATCAGCGCCAGACGGCTCGCCGCTTCTCCAAGCCTTCAACGCCTGCGTCCTCATGCTGCGCGCCGATTATGCCGGCGACAGCGCGCCCGCTACGCGGGACGGAACAAAGATCGACATCGGTGACCGCTGGAACATCCAGGCGTTGGACGCCCATGGCGGCAGATTTGAAGCGGGCTGGGACGCGGCCGGAGCGGTCTGCGTCCATCACCCCCGCATCGGCGAAAATATGACGCTTGAAAAACTCGAAGCTGGCATCCCGAGGCTGAAAGGCCGGACCGGGCCAGCCTGCACCCCTGAGCTTGCCAGGCAACTCGGAGCGCTGATTTTCAACCGGTCAAAGCGCTGAACTGAAAACGCGCCCGGCCCCCAAGGCCGGACGCGCGAATTTTTCCTCAACTGATTTACTGAACCACGGTCACAGCGGTTGCGGCCTTGCTTGTGTCATCGAATGCCACCTTGACCTTGATCCCTGCGGCGACGCCTTCAACGGCGACGCCCTCAGCCAGCACAAAGGCCGAGCCGTCTTCAAGGGTCACGGTCTTCGTGGCCTCATCAAAGGTCTTGACCACGCCTTCGATTTCCCCGGCGTAGGCTGTCGCCACCATGGCGACGGACGCAACAAGCAATGCAACAAACTTCTTCATTTTTCGATTTCCTTTGTGGTTGACGCCACTGGCCGGAAGTTTCCGGAGCAGGGCTGCTTCATTTCCCGGCAGATCAAGATCAAATCCGGCGTCCAACTCAAGGCCGTTTTGGACAGCCGCGAGTATGTTCGATTTTCGCCGCGCGGCAAGTTAAGAAAATTTAATTCTAACGGCGCAATCGTGGTGGGAATGCGGGCATCAGGTGGCGGCGGGGCGTGAAAACACGTCCCCTACTTCGCCATGGCCCTTGCGAACGTCTCCAGTTTTTTTGACGCGCTGTCGAGCCGGTCGGTGACTCTCGCTTCGATATCCTTGGCCTGCATCAGGGCCACATTGCGTGATTCGCGCAGGCCCTTGATCTGGTCTTCCAGTTCTTCGATTCGCCGCACCGACTCCGACAGGCGGTCCGCCACCATCAGCCCGCTCATCACCAGGAGGCGGATGTCGCCGATGGCCCCGACACTCTGCTTGATGCGCACGATCTCCGCGTCGAGCAGCGCCGCCAGTTCGCGCAGGTGGTCTTCCTCGCCATCGGGGCATTGCATCGTGTACGGACGATCAGCGACGGAAACGATGACATTGGCCATGCCCTAGCCCCCGCTATTGCTGTGTAAAACCGAGCGAATCCGCGACATCGCGGCGTCAATCTTGCCGACAGCCGATTTGTTGGTGGTGACAAGCTCAGTGGCTTTCGTGCGCACGAGGTCAAGCTCCTGCGCGATCTTGGTGCGATCGCCGCGCAGCGCGTCAACCTCGCCCGCCACCATCTGCCGTTTTGTCAAAGCTCCCTCAAATTTTTCAAGAGCCGCTTCAAACCTGTCAAAGGCATCATTCAATTTTTGTGTGTCCGCCATGTCCGTCCCAAAGCAAATCACTTAATTTGCCGCCCAACACAATATGTTACGTTAAGCGCTTAACTTCAATAGGTCAGTTTAACCCATTGAAACTGTGGAAAAGTGACGGTTGACTCAAAGCCAACTGCTGTTATTCAGAGGCCCGACTCACCCTAGGATCAAGGATTTTCCCAAGCTATGAACGCGCCTTCCCCCGACATGCAGAAAAATATGGCCAATGCCATTCGCGCGCTCAGCATGGACGCCGTGCAAAAGGCGAACTCAGGTCATCCGGGCCTGCCCATGGGGGCAGCCGACGTCGCAGCCGTGCTGTTCACCCAGTTCATGAACTACGATGCCAGCGAACCCGGTTGGCCGGATCGTGACCGCTTCATTCTCTCCGCCGGCCATGGCTCCATGCTGCTGTATGCCCTGCTCCATCTCACGGGCTACAAGGACATGGCGCTCGAGGACTTGAAAAATTTCCGCCAGTTGGGATCGAAAACCGCAGGCCACCCCGAATACGGCCACGCCGCAGGCATCGAAACCACCACGGGTCCCTTGGGCCAGGGCATCGCCAACGCCGTGGGCTTCGCCATCGCCGAGCGCCATTTGGCCGCCCGCTTCGGCGATGAGCTCGTCAATCACAAAACCTATGTGCTGGCTGGCGACGGCTGCCTGATGGAAGGCATTTCCCAGGAAGCGATTACGCTGGCTGGCCACCTCAAGCTCAACAACCTGATCGTGCTGTGGGATGACAATGGCATTTCCATTGACGGCAAGGTGAGCATGTCTGATTCAACCGATCAGGTCGCCCGCTTCAAATCCGCCAACTGGAATGTCACAAGCGTTGACGGCCACAACGCCGCCGAAATCACAGCGGCGCTCCAGGCCGCGCAAAGCTCCGGCAAACCAAGCATGATCGCCTGCAAGACGATTATTGGATTTGGCGCGCCCACTAAGCAGGGCACAGCGGCAACCCATGGCTCGCCCTTGGGCGCAGAAGAAATTGCAGGCGCCCGCAAGGCCCTGGGCTGGAGCCATGCGCCCTTCCATGTGCCCGACGATATCCTGAATGCCTGGCGCGAAGCCGGATCACGCGGAATCCAGATGCGCAAGGACTGGGAGCAGCGCTTGGCGCGCTCCGCCCACAAGGCTGAATTCTCCCGCGTCGCATCCGGCCGCTTGCCCGCCAACTTCGACGAGGTCATTTCCAATTACAAAAAGGAACTGGCCAAAAACCCGCCCTGGATCGCAACCCGCAATTCATCGCAGAACGCCCTTGACGTGATCAATGCGGCGGTTCCCGAAACCATCGGCGGCTCGGCCGACCTCACCGGCTCCAACAACACCAAATCCAAAGACCTGAAACCCCTGAACGCCGCCGACTATGGCGGCCGCTATGTCTATTACGGCATCCGCGAACATGGCATGGCCGCTGCCATGAACGGCATGGCGCTCCATGGCGGCGTCATTCCCTATGGCGGCACATTTCTCGTGTTCACCGACTATTGCCGCCCTTCCATCCGGCTCGCGGCCCTCATGGGAATCCGCTCCATCTTCGTGATGACCCATGATTCCATTGGCCTCGGTGAAGATGGCCCCACCCACCAGCCGGTGGAACACCTGGCGGCGCTCCGCGTCATGCCAAACCTGCTCACCTTCCGCCCCTGCGATGCGGTTGAAACCGCCGAGTGCTGGCAGCTCGCCCTGCAAAACGCCGCAGCTCCAACTGTGCTGGCCCTCACCCGGCAAAAGCTGAAGCCCGCCCGCCTTGCCTATGCGGCCAAGAACCTCTGCGCTCTCGGGGCCTATGAAATCGCCCCCTCGGCCAAGAAATCAAAAGCCGTGATTTTCGCCTCCGGCTCCGAGGTTGAAATCGCCATGGAGGCCAAGGCGACGCTCGACAAGGCCGGAACGCCAACGCGTGTGGTTTCCGTGCCGTCCATGGAACTGTTCGAAAAGCAACCGAAGGCCTACAGGGAAAAACTGCTCGGCGCGGAGAAAATCCGCATCGCCATCGAAGCCGGCGTGGCCCAGGGCTGGAACCGCTTCATCGGCGGCGACGGCGTCTTCATCGGCATGAAAACCTTCGGCGCATCCGCCCCCGCCGAAGCGCTCTACAAACACTTCGGCATCACCGCCAAGGCCGTTGTCAAAGCGGCGAAGAGGTAGGGGAAAGCCATGCCAGTGTTTAACACCCTCGACGATGTCAGCGTGGATGGCAAGCGCGTGGTGATCCGTGTTGACCTCAATGTGCCCATTGAAAATGGCAAGGTGACCGATGCGACCCGCATTGAGCGTGTTGTTCCAACGCTGAAGGAATTGCTGGACAAGAAGGCCGCCGTCATTGTGCTCGCCCACTTCGATCGCCCCAAGGGCAAGGTGGTGCCCGAAATGTCCCTGAAGCCCGTGGCCCGGGCGCTTAAAAAAATTCTCGGCCGCCCGGTGAAATTCGTGGCCACCGATTGGCTCTCAAAGCCGGACGTGAGGGTGAAGCCCGGCGAATGCGTGCTGCTGGAAAACACCCGCTTCCACCCGGGCGAAGAAAAAAACGACGCAGACTTCGCCATGGTACTTGGCAGCCTCGGTGATATTTTTGTGAATGACGCCTTCTCGGCGGCGCACCGCGCCCACAGCTCAACCGAGGGCATCGCCCACGCCATTCCAGCCTATGCCGGCCGCGCCATGGAAGCCGAGCTCAAAGCCCTCGAACAGGCGCTCGGAAATCCCAAGCGCCCGGTGGTGGCTGTGGTGGGCGGCGCCAAGGTCTCCAGCAAGCTGGAGCTGCTTGGAAATCTGTCAGGCCATGCCAACATGATCGTCATTGGCGGCGGAATGGCCAACACCTTTCTGGCGGCGCAAGGGTTCAATGTGGGAAAATCCCTGTGCGAGCATGATCTGTTGGCGACCGCCAAGGAAATCATGGCCACCGCCAAGTCCAAGGGGTGCATGCTGATCCTGCCAACCGATGTGGTGGTGGCCAAGGAATTCAAGGCCAACTCCCCCAGCCGCAATGTGTCCATCACCCAGGTCGAACCCGACGACATGATCCTCGACGTGGGCAAGGCAACCATCGCCACCATCCAGTCCACCTTCTACGCCGCCAAAACCATCGTCTGGAATGGCCCCCTCGGGGCCTTTGAAATGGCCCCCTTTGATGCCGCGACAATTGCCTGCGCCAAGCTGGTGGCCCAGCTCACCAAAGCCGGCAAGGTCGCCTCCATCGCGGGCGGCGGCGATACGGTTGCAGCCCTCAATCACGCGGGCGTGGCAAAGGATTTCACTTATATTTCAACAGCCGGTGGCGCATTCCTCGAATGGCTCGAGGGAAAATCGCTGCCCGGCGTCAAAGCCTTGGAGAGGAAACCCACAATGACAACGAACAAGAACAAGCTGGCCGACATCGCCCAACGCATGGTCACGGCAGGCAAGGGCATTCTCGCCGCCGACGAAAGCACCGGCAGCATCGGCAAGCGCCTTGAATCCATCAACACGCCTTCTACGCCCGACACCCGCCGCGATTACCGCGAAATGCTGTTTGGCGCGACAGACGCCATGAAAGCCTATATCTCCGGCGTCATCCTCTATGATGAAACCATCCGCCAGAAGGGCCGCGACGGCACACCACTGGTGAACATGATCAAGGCCACCGGCGCCATTGCCGGCATCAAGCTGGATACGGGCGCCAAGCCCTTGGCCCTCTGCCCCGGTGAAACCGTCACCGAAGGCCTCGACGGCCTGGCCGACCGGGTGGCCGAATACGCCAAAATCGGCGCTGAGTTCGCCAAATGGCGCGCCGTCATCGACATCGGCAGGAACATTCCCAGCCATAACGCCATTCACGCCAACGCCCACGCGCTGGCCCGCTATGCCGCCATCTGCCAGGCGGGTGGCATCGTGCCAATAGTCGAGCCTGAGGTTTTGATGGATGGCGACCACGACATCGACACCTGCATGGTGATCACCGAATGGGCGCTCAAGGAACAGTTCCAGGAGCTGTACTATGCTGGCGTCAAGCTCGAAGGCATCATCCTGAAACCCAACATGGTGATCTCGGGCAAGAAGTGCGCAACGCAAGCCAGCCATGAGGAAGTGGCGGAGAAAACCCTTATCGTGCTGAAGCGCTGCGTGCCTTCGGCGGTGCCGGGAATAGCTTTCCTCTCCGGCGGCCAATCCAGCCAGGATGCCACGGCCCACCTGCACTATATGAACGCCGCCGGCCCCCTGCCGTGGAAACTCACCTTCTCCTATGGCCGCGCGCTCCAGGCCGACGCGCTGAAGGCCTGGGCCGGCAAAGATGCCAATGTTGCGGCGGCGCGCGCTGCCTTATCCCATCGGGCGCAAATGAACTCTCTCGCTTCCACAGGCAAATGGTCGAAATCGCTGGAGAAGTAGCATCTTCAATGCCAGTCCCCAGACTGTTTCTCGTTGCGCCCGATGCATTGAGTGCGGACCAACTTCTAAGCTGCGCAGAGGCCGCCTGTGCGGTAGGCGATGCTGCCAGCATCGTCATTCCGCCCGGCATTGGGTCCGCGACAGTCGCCAGGCTCCAAAATCTTGGCCTTGCTGTTCTCAGTCTGGACGCCGCCAATCCCGCTTATGATGGAATTCATCTCGATGCGGTCGACCGCCGATGTCGCCAAGGCCCGCGCGCGCGCCGGCAAAAACGGCATCGTCGGGGCCTACTGCGCCGCTTCTCGCCACGCCGCCATGCAGGCCGCCGAAGACGGCGCCGACTACATCGCGCTATCGCAAAACGCCTACGCGCCCAAGGAACCCATCATTGGCTGGTGGGCGGACTTGTTTGAAATTCCTTGCGTGGCCTTTGACCCGGTTGAACCAAAAGATCTCGACATATTGCTGCCGCAGAAACCAGACTTTATACGCCCCGGCGATGCCATGTGGGCTTCCCCGGAAGAAGCCCGCCGCATTGTGGCGGAGCTGACAAAACGGATGAACGGATGAAACTGATTTTCGCGGTGCTGATGCTGCTGGCTTGGGGAACGCCGGTTCTGGCCACACCCAGCTTTGAAGAAGCTATGGCCATGTTCGAAGACAAGGATTTCAAGGCGGCGATCGAAATCGCCGAGCCCTTGGCCAATGAAGGCGACCCCCGCGCAATGGCCATGATGGGCGCGCTTTATCACTCCGGCAATGGCGTTGAAGCCGATATCAAGAAGGCCGTGACCTGGTTCACCAAGGCCGCCGAAAGTGATCACCCCGGAGCGCAGTTCACGCTCGCCATGCTGTATCTCGACGGTTCCCTGGGCGACCCCGATCCCGAAACCGGCGCCAAATGGCTGGAGAAAGCCGCCGCCGGCGGCAACGCTCAAGCCCAATATAACTTGGGACTTGTCGCCAGCGGCGTCTACGGCACCGAACCCGATTGGCCAGCCGCCGCCCAATGGTTCAAGAAAGCAGCAGAGGCCGGATTTGCCGAAGCCCAGTACAATCTGGGCCTGCTCTATCTCGATGGCAAAGGCGTTGACGCCGATCAACTCAGGGCCGCCACCTGGTTTTCCAAAGCCGCTGTCCAGGGCTTGAGCGAAGCCGCCCTTGATTATGGCGTATTGGTTTTTCGCGGCGAAGGCGTGCAAAAGGATGAGGCCGTGGGCGCCAAGTGGATGCTGGTCGCAGCGCGCCGCGGCAACGCCATCGCCCAGAACCGCGTCGCCAAGCTCTACGCCACGGGCCGGGGCCTTGCGCTTGATGTGGTCGAAGCCATGAAATGGAACAACCTCGCCAGCAGGGGTGGCCGGGCCGATCCCTGGCTCGACGACTTCGCCGCCAAACAACCCGAATCCCAAAGGCAAGAAGCCCAATCCCGCGCCGACGCCTTTAAGCCGGAAGAGGCAAAGAGCGGAAGCTAGCCTTACCCGTCAAGCCCTGCTAACTCCTGCCCACCATACAGCAAGGAACCACCCGTGGCCGCTTCTCCTTCGATGACCATCATGATCGCCGCTGTCCGCAAAGCCGCGCGAGGCGTGCAGCGCGACTTCGGCGAACTCAGCAACTTGCAGGTTTCGGTCAAGGGCCCCGGCGACTATGTGACCGCCGCTGACAAGCGCTGCGAGAAAGTGCTTCGCGCCGAGCTGGAAAAAGCCCGCCCCGGCTACGGCTTCCTGATGGAGGAGTCTGGCGCGGTCAAGGGCTCGGACCCTGATCACCGTTTCATCATTGATCCGATTGATGGCACGACAAATTTCATGCACTCTCTTCCCCTCTTCGCCATCTCGGTCGCGTTGGAACGCAAGAATGAAATCGTGGCCGCTGTGACCTACAACCCGATCAGCGATGAGCTTTTCACGGCGGAAAAGGGAGCCGGCGCGTTTCTGAACAACAAGCGCCTGCGCGTGGCCAACCGCGCGGATATTCATGAAGCGCTGGTGGGCTGCGGCATTCCCCACCGCGGCGGTGAAGGCCAGGCGGAGCACCGGGCTGAGCTGGCGCTGCTTCAGGCAAAAACCATTGGATTGAGAAGGCTTGGATCCACAACGCTTGATCTGGCATTTGTGGCAGCCGGACGGCTTGATGCCTTTTGGGAGCGCAATCTCCACCCCTGGGATCTGGCGGCTGGTCTCTTGCTGGTGCGCGAAGCTGGCGGCTTCACCAGCGATTGCGACAGCGAGGCAAGCCCCATGCAAACCGGCAACATCATCGCCGCCAACGCCGATCTGCTGCCGCTCATCAAAAAAGAGCTGGCGGCGGCGAAGAAAGTCACCGGCGCCTGATCACTGTCCCAGGGTCCAATCTATCGGCTCCTGCCCCCTGGCCACCAAAAACTCATTCGCCTTTGAAAACGGCCTGGAACCGAAAAACCCATTATGCGCCGACAGCGGCGAGGGATGCGCCGAAGCCAGCACCAGATGCCGATGGCGATCGACAAAAGCGGCCTTCCGCTGCGCGTAAGCCCCCCACAGTATGAAAACCACCGGCCGTGGCTGGTCGTTGACCAGCCGGATCACGGCGTCCGTGAAACGCTCCCAGCCCTTGCCCTGATGCGAGGCTGCGAGCCCTGCTTCAACTGTCAGAACAGCATTGAGCAGCAGCACGCCCTGCCTGGCCCATGCCTCAAGATTGCCGTGCGATGGCGGCTCAAGGCCAAGATCGCTTTTCATTTCCTTGTAAATATTGATGAGCGACGGCGGCGGCCTCACACCCTCCCGAACCGAAAAACAAAGGCCATGCGCCTGCCCCTCGCCATGATAGGGATCCTGCCCCAGGATCACCACGCGAACCTGTTCAAGTGGCGTCGCATCCAAGGCATGGAACCATTCGGAACCCTTGGGAAAAATGCGTTTGCCACGGGCCTTCTCCGCCATCAGGAAATCTTTCAAGGCCGCCATGTAGGGCGCGTCAAACTCGGGCTGCAAGGGAGCCTTCCAGCTTTCATGCAATGTGACCAAGACATCACCTCAAAAAGAAAAAGCCGCAGATCTATCAAATCCACGGCCCAAAAACTTTAAACTGGAAAACGCTAAAAACCGCCTCCAGCTCCGGCGCCGCCGCCTGCGCCAAAGCGCTTGGGCTTTTCAATCTTCTTGGGCATGGGCAGCAAGCCTTCGCGCTGCAGCTTCTTGCGGGCCAGCTTGCGGGTGCGGCGCACCGCTTCCGCCTTCTCGCGGGCTTTCTTTTCCGATGGCTTCTCAAAATGGCCGCGAAGCTTCATTTCGCGGAAAATGCCCTCGCGCTGCATCTTTTTCTTGAGGACTTTCAGGGCTTGATCGACATTGTTGTCACGGACTACGACTTGCAAATGATACCTCGGAATTGATCGGCGTTAAATTTCATGAAAAGAAACCCCTCGAAAGGGGTTGCTTTAGGATGGCGTGGCGTACCACAGCCGCTCACCCCTGTCGAGGGGTCAGCACGTTAATATGCCCCATTTTTCGGTTTTCCCGGGCCTCGGCTTTTCCATAGAAGTGCAACCCGGAACCGGCTTGCCCGGCTAATTTTGCCCAATCCGCCGCGTCCTGCCCCAGAATGTTGGTCATGACCACATCCGAATGCCGCTCCGTGCCGCCTAGGGGCCAGCCGGAAATAGCCCGGATATGCTGCTCAAATTGCGAAACCACGCAGGCATCCTGGGTCCAATGGCCCGAATTGTGAACCCGGGGGGCGATTTCGTTAACGTAGATCCCGCCCTCGCCCACGAAAAATTCGGTTCCCATGACGCCCACATAATCCAGCGCTTCCGCCATCCCCCGCGCGATAGCGACGGCTTGGGTGGCCAAATCCCCGTCGATCTTCGCGGGCACCGATGACGTATGAAGAATATGATTGCGGTGAACATTTTCCGTCACATCATAGGCCGCGAACTGGCCATCGAGCCCCCGCGCCCCGATCACCGAAACCTCGCTGCGAAAATTGACAAAGCTTTCGAGAATTGAGGGCTGGCCATGAACCGCCGCCCACGCGGCTGGAACATCGTCAGCGCTCGATATCTTCGCTTGTCCCTTGCCATCATAGCCAAGGCGATTGGTCTTGAGCACGGCGGGAAACCCAATGCGCCCAACCGCTGACCGCAACTCGTCCAGACTGTTCACTGCGGAAAACTCCGCTGTCAGCGCGCCCAGGCTGCGCGCCAGATGTTTTTCCTTCAGCCGGTCCTGCGCCGTGGCCAAGGCCTTTGAGCCGGGCCGCGCCGGCGCCAGCGCTTCCAGAAAAATCACCGCCTCGACCGGCACATTCTCAAACTCGTAAGTCACCACATCAACGGATCGCGCGAAAACGTCCAGCGCGTCGAGATCATCATAGCTGGCAACCGTGTGCGCCGCCGAAACCTGAAATGCCGGACTGTCAGTCTCCGGCGCATAAATGTGGCATTTCAGGCCCAGCCGCGCCGCCGCCAGCGCCAGCATGCGCCCCAATTGCCCGCCGCCCAAAATGCCAATCGTCGAACCCGGCTTGAGCATCAAGCCTCGTCTTTCGGTTTCACCGCCACCGAGGCCGTTTGCTGTTCACGCCATATCTCAAGCCTCTGGGCTAAGGCCTTGTCACTCAAAGCTAAAACACTCGCAGCCAAAAGCCCTGCGTTGGTCGCTCCCGCCCTGCCAATGGCCAAAGTGCCAACCGGAATGCCCGCCGGCATCTGCACGATCGAAAGCAGCGAATCCTGTCCGGACAGGGCCTTCGAATTCAACCGGCACGCCAAACACCGGAAGTATTGTCATGGCCGCCACCATCCCCGGCAAATGCGCGGCCCCGCCAGCCCCGGCGATGATCACCTGAAATCCTTCAGTCTTCGCGCCTTTGGCGAAGTCATAGAGCCGTTGTGGCGTGCGGTGCGCCGAAACAATGCGCGCCTCATGCGCCACCCCCAACGCATCCAGAATATCGGCGGCATGTTTCATGGTGGCCCAATCCGATTGGCTGCCCATGACAATGGCGACAGGTGCTTTCAAAATAACTCCGCCTTTCAAGCGATGATGTTGGGAACCAGCATGTTTTCCAGCTTCAAAATCTGGTCTTTGAGATCAAGCTTCATCTTTTTGAGGCGGCGCAAATGCAGCTGGTCGCTCGTGCCCGTTGCTTCAAGCGAAACGATGGCCAAGTCAAGATCCCGGTGCTGCTGCAGCAAATTTTGCAATTTTGAACGAATGACAACTTCCTGAATAGTATCCATGCTGGTTTACCCGCCCAAAAACCAAAATTTAGACCTCTCCACCTATGCCTTCGAAAGCCATTCGACAAGACCCCAACTCTATGTCATCATACTGTCGTTAACTTCAACACCGTGCGGAGGTATTAATGTCCCTTCAAGCCCATCTGAGTGAGTTGATAACTAAACACAGAGCACTAGAGCAGGAATTGGCCGAGGCCATGGCCCACCCTGCGTCAACTGACCAGGAAATCGCCGAGATAAAACGTCGAAAACTCAAGATAAAAGACGAGATCACCAAACTCGAGAGCCAGCAACAGGCGGCTTGAACCAGCCAATTCAATTCATGCGCGCCGCGAGAGGGTCTGATTGTGGATTTGACCCTCTCCAGCAAGGAGTGGATCGCGCGCGCCGCGGCTCCCCCTCAAATCTGATAGCCATGAAATTCTGAAGGGCGGGTCCATCTGGCCGCCCCGGCCTCCGTCGGCCCTTACCTGTTCATGCATTATGCGCTAGCTTCGGCGCATGGGTTTCCAGGGGAAAAGAATAATCATCACAGGCGCTGGCCGGGGCCTTGGCGCCGCATTTGCGGTCGTGCTCGCCGATGCGGGGGCCGACGTGGTCATGGCTGGCCGCAATATGGAAAACCTCGCATCCCTGGCGGAATCGATAAGGCTGAGGACCGGCAAGCGGCCGGAAACGCTTCACCTCGACCTTGCCGACATCAGCCAGGTCACGCTGACCGCCAAAAAAATGCGCGATGAAGGCGTGCCCCTCGATGTTCTCATCAACAATGCGGCCCAGTGGCATGCGGGCCCCATGGAGAGCCACGACGCCTACTCCATCGCCAACACCATCACGGGCAATGTGACCGGCACCCTGCTCTTCACCCGCGGCCTGCTCCCACTGCTCGAAAAATCCGGCGCTGGCGACATTTTGAATATTGTTTCCACCAGCGGCCTGCACAACACGCCCCTTCAAGGAGCCTCAATCGCCTATATCGCATCCAAGCATGGACAAGCGGGGATAACCGATGCCCTGCGCCAGGAACTGCGCGGCAGACCGGTGCGCGTCACCGGCATTTATCCGCCAAACATCAAGGATATTTCTCCCCTCGATGCAACAGCGTGGAATGCGGTCCAGCCCGAAACCTCGTGGCTCACCAATCGCGACATTGTGGAATCCGCCGTCTTCGCCCTGAGCCGCCCCCGCCATGTGACCGTCGCATCTCTCCTGCTGGAATCAGACAGCGGCAACTTTCACACCCACTAGGAAATCCCCGATGAAACTCAAAAACAAGATCGCCATCGTGACCGGCGCCGCGCGCGGAATTGGCCTGGCGACATCCGAGCGCTTCGTGGCCGAAGGCGCGAAGGTCATCATGACCGACATCATGGACGAGATTGGCGCGGCGGAAGCCAAGCGCCTCGGCGCCACCTTCATGCATTGCGATGTTTCGAATTCCAGTGAAGTCAAAAATGCTGTCGCGGCAGTTGCGCGTCAATTTGGCGCCATTGATATCCTGATGAACAATGCAGGCGTCAATATCGCTGGTGATTTTCTCGACATGGCGGAAGCGGATTATGACAAGGTTCTTGACATAAATCTCAAGGGCTCGTTCCTCATGCTCCAGGCCTGCGCCCGTGAAATGGTGAAGCAGGTCCAGGCCGGAAAGCCTGCCGGCTCAATCATCAACATGTCGTCGGTGAACGACACCCTCGCCATCCCCGCGATCATCGCCTACTGCATATCCAAGGGTGGCGTCTCGCAACTCACCCGCGCCACGTCGATTTATCTGGCCCCCCACGGCATTCGCGTCAATGCGATTGGTCCAGGCTCCATCAACACAGACATGCTGACAGCGGTGGTTTCCGACAAGGCCGCCATGGCCCGCGTCATGTCGCGAACCCCCATGGGGCGCGTCGGCGAGCCTTCCGAGATTGCGTCAATCGCTGTGTTCCTGGCCAGCGATGACGCCAGCTACGTAACCGGCCAAACCATCTACGCCGACGGCGGCCGCATGCCGCTGAACTATACTGTGCCTGTCAGGGAGTGAGCCCGGTTGGAGCGCCGGGTGACATTCCGCAAGTCGCCGATGCGCGGACAAGCGTGATCGAAAACCAGTTCTCTTTGCCGCCTGCGTGGATGTCAGGTGGCCCGCGCCGGCAATAGCATTGTCCCGGAAGTTGGCCTGGCCGCCCCCCGCGAGCGTGTCCAATCAATCCCCGCCAGCATCGCCACAGGCGAATTATTCGGCCCCTGAGCAATAAACTTTGACTCAAATCAATGTGCCGCAAAGCAACTGGCCTACTTTTCGCCATGAAGGGGCAAACGCGTCTAACTGAGAAGGAAATACACATCATGAAGAATCTAAGGGCATTATTTGTTCTCTCCAGTGCCTTGGTCGTGGCGGCTTCGGTCTACGGAAATTCTGCGAGCGTCCAGGCGGCAAGCCTGAAAAGTTGTATGGCTGGTGGTTTGACCGAAGCCGAGTGCGCCTGTGAGGCCGCATTGGAAAAGGGCACCAAAAGCGCTATCCGCGATTTTTTGAGAACCTATCGCGGTGAAGATACTGCCTGCAATGCGACGGCCTCCACAATAGTCGCAACCGACCCAGGCGATCAGAATGAACCTGATCGCCGAACCCGCCGCGATGGCGGCGGCTCCGGTAACGGCAATGGTTCCGGCAGCGGTAGTGGCTCCGGCAGCGGTAGTGGCTCCGGCAGCGGTAGTCGCACGGTCTCCGGCAGCGGTCAGTGGCTCAGCGGTCACGGTAGCGGCCATGGCAGCGGTCACGGTTCCGGCCATGGCAGCGGTCACGGTAGCGGTCACGGTTCCGGCCATGGCAGCGGTCACGGTAGCGGCCATGGTTCCGGTCATGGCAGCGGCCATGGTTCCGGCCACGGCAGCGGCGATGGTTCCGGCCACGGCAGCGGCCATGGTTCCGGCCACGGCAGCGGCCATGGTTCCGGCCACGGCAGCGGTCACGGTTCCGGTCACGGCAGCGGTCACGGTTCCGGCCACGGCAGCGGCCATGGTTCCGGCCACGGTTCCGGCCACGGCAGCGGCCATGGCAGCGACTACGAAATGTAGGGTTTCCAATCAAAGAGAGCTGCGGGTCTAGCCTGCAGCTCTCTACTCTTGGCGAGGCAGGCTCGATGTTGGGGACACGGTCAATGCAAGTATCAATGCCAAAAGGCGCCTATAAGAAAATATTTCTCGTGCATTTTCTATTTGTGCTTCTGGTTCAGATGGAAAACACATTGTCAACCGCCGGGGTTGCGTGGCTGGACACTGTCTTTTCGCAATTTGAAAACTATGTTCTCAGCATAGTGTTTTGTGTCGCCTATTTCTTCCTACGTTCCAACAGAATGACCAAATCAATATTCTATTTGGTGTATTTTGCCAGCTTGGTGGCTATCTCATTAAATCAAGTATTCTACAAAATATTTCGCGAGCAGTTTGCGTTTTCCCATATCAATGATTTTAGCGTCGGAAATATTTCCAATTTCTGGGGTTCGTTTTCAGCGGAACTTGGAAGTGTTCAACTTGTCAATTTTTCAATCATACTTGTTGCCGCGATCTATTTGGTCCCGCGCGACCTGTTTGGCGAGGAAAGTGCGGCAACATCCACAACCATGTCATTTGACCGGTCGCTGATAACCGCGGGCCTGGTCCCAGCGGTCATTTTTGGCTATTTTCAATTTGGCAGGGAAATCGATCTGCAGGCGCAAAAGATAAACAGTCATCTATTTGTGGCGGCATTGCGCGGCATCACTGCCTCGAGTGGCGTCGAAATGCCCGCTGTCGCTCTTGGCCCGGAAAAAATCTACTCATTGAAATACGGGATTCAATCTGACAACCCGGATGAAACTCAAATACTGAAGGAAAACCTGAATATCCTTCAACAGCGAAAGAAGAATGTCATCTTCATTGTTCTGGAATCCGTCGGCAGCAAGCAACTGTTCAGTGGTGGAGCGCCGAGAGAAAATATCGCGCCATTTCTATACAAACAAAAAGACAATTCCATCATATTTGACAATTTGCTCGACACGTTTCCAGGCACTGCGAGGTCGCATGTCGCCATGACGACCGGCGGGCAAACGATGACATGGGGATCTGTTTGGGATGAACTGCTGTATCCATATGCCGGTCAAACATTGGCCTCTTCGTTTGGCGAAAATCACTGGAGCCCCGCATTGTTCTCCGCCCAGGGCCTGAATTACGAGAACTTGGATGCGTATTATGTCAACTCGGGGTTTGACGTGGTGTTTGATCCAGACACTCAGTCCGAGGAATTCAACGAGCAGCATCGCACATTTGGCTGGGGGGTCGACGAGAAAATTGTCCTGGACAAGGCCATCGAGTGGATAAAAGGCTCAAGCAAGCCGTTTTTTCTGACTTTCCTGACGGTGACGACGCACCACCCCTATGGAACTCCGGAAGGCTTTGAATCTCCGTTCCGGGATGATGATAATTTGGGAAAGTATGAGTCGGCTATGCTCTACACCGACGGCATAATTGAATCTCTGATTCAAAAATTGGAGGAAAACAACCAGGCAAAGGACACCTTGATTTTCATAGTCGGCGATCATGGCGAAGCGTTTGGGGACCTGCACAAAAGCAATTTTATCCATAAGAATTTCTTGTATGAGGAAAATATAAGAAACTATTTGATGATCATAGACTTGGAGAGAAAGATAAGGCCCCTGTCCAGCAGGCGACGGGGGTCTGTTGCTGACATCATGCCAACGATATTGGACTCGCAGGAAATGAGGGCTGACGAGTATATCCATGGGCAAAGCTTGTTTTCTGACAAGTACGTGGAAAAAATCGCTTACTTTCACAAGAATTCAAACCCTGAGCAATGGGGATTGAGGGATGGAAGCTGGAAATTCATCATCGAGAAAAATGGCAAGAGAAACCCGGAGCTGTACAATTTGGATCTCGATCCGGATGAAAAAATCAACCTAGTGAGTGAGCACAAGGACAGGGTCGACACCTATGTCAATATGATTTCAAACTGGTTCGTTTACTCAAATGACGAATTCACCAAGAGGCTTGAGGGATTCAGGCACATAGGCGACAAGGGGCTGTCTGTGGAAGATGTTGGCGCGCCTGGCCCAAAAAGAATAGCTTTGGGGCGAAAATCGAAGGACTTGCCGTTTTTTCCAATTGAGGGTGAGATTCATCCTGAAGAAGAGCTGACTGTTTGGACCAATGGGCCCTCGTACCCTGTTGATGTCAAAATAGAATATGTGTTCACCTCGCCCTCGGGGGAAAAAAGATCGGTGTATCTTGAGCACGATAGCGAATGGTCCACTGTGTATCTATTCGATATAGTGAAAGAGCCCCGCGAAGAGGGCCTGTGGAGCGTTGAGCTGTTCAATGGAAAAGAGAAGATAATTTCAACTGATTTCACCGTTTCAAGGGATGCGAAGCTGCATTGGTCTTTTCATGACAAGACGCCTGGAATTCGGGAATTGCATTTTGGCGTAAAGCCGGCGGATGACACGTTCCGTGTGCTGAAAAAAATAAACCCGCATGAAAATATGGCCGTCTTGTCTCAGGGCATCCCGTTTGGAGTTGACAAGACCATGCTGTACACATGGATAGCCCCCAGCGGCAAAAGGAGGTCATTCAACTTCACCATAAATGGCGATTGGGACAATGCATGGGTGTTTCATGACCAGGAAACTCCGATGGAGGAAGGATTATGGAGACTGGAATTATCTCTGGACGGGAAGTTGGTCATTGATGGCACGTTCCAAGTTTCAAAGGATGCGCCATTGAACATCCCATTGCACCTAAGCCAAAGCGGAGCTCGCGGGTGACAATTCGAACTCAGCGCAGGGCGACCCTGTCGCAACTTGCGATAAAACGGCTGGCGTAGGCATAGTCCATCTTGATAAGCTGCTTGGAGAGCCCGCCCTGCCCGTAGATCCAATTCCGGACCCAGCCCGGATATTTCTTCATCATGAACGCTTGAGCCGCCAGAGTCGCGCGGGCATTCTTGGCCGAAGGGGAATGGAACCTGAAATAGGCCCCCGGGCTGATGCAGGTTTGTTTCTGTGGCAGGCTTAGAAACAGGGTGCAGGAAGAATCGCATCTGCCGGAAAATTTTACCAGGGTGCCTGCTTCTTCATAGGCAGCCGCCTTGAGGACGTATTGGACAATAACGCCGCCGCTGTTGTTGGAAATTGAAACACTGTTGTTCGCCGCCGCGCCAAGGCTTGCGCTGCCAGCGAGAGTTGAACAGAGAATGACGAATTTCAGCAGGTTTTTTTTAATCGTCATGCGCCGCACCGCCACCCGCCGATTTCACACCGCCTGGGATGACGCGCGCTTCATTGCAAAAGCTTGAAATGATCACAAAGAATCCCCTCAATATGGCCCATGCTGCTCAACCCGAGAAAGCCCGGCCACAAAATAAAACCAAACAGATAAGAATTAGTTAATCCCTGCTTCCTAGCGTTCCCGCGCCAAGCGTTTTTCCGCTTTTCTTTTGCGCTCTAGGTGCCCCTTAATTACCATGTGAACATTTCAGCGCAACCGCTGATTCACGGGTTGGCCAAGCAAAATGTTAATGGGTTGATGCAATCTGCCTCATGCTTCGGCGGCAGCGCGGAAGCCTGATTGCGGCCGCGTTCGCGAAGAACTAGCCGACAATAATAACTTGCCCGGTGATGGCGCCTTCAACGCTCTTGGCAAAGGCCAGGCCCACGCGGGCTGACGAAACTGTCTCGTGGCCGGGGAACGCGCCCGCATATTTCTTGGCGGAGGCTTCCAGCAGTCCCGGGCTCACAACATTGATGCGAATGCCGCGTTCAAGTTCGATCGCCGCGGCGGTGACAAACCCCTTCAGCGCCGCGTTCACGGTCGCTGCGTTCGCGCCCTTCCGGATGGGGTCACGGTCAAGAACGCCGCTGGTCAGCGTGAATGATCCCCGGTCATTCACATGGCGGGTTCCCAGCAAGACAAGATTGACCTGCCCCATGAGCTTGTCCTTCAAGCCGACCATGAACTGCTCTTCCGTCATGCTGGCGAGTGGGCCGAAATGCGCATGCCCGGCGCAGGCGACAATGGCGTCAACCCTTCCAACTTTCTCAAGCATGGCGGTGATCGAAGCCGCGTCCATGAGGTCCACGTGCGCGTCGCCGGTTGTTCGGCCAGCCTTGATGACGTCGTGGCGCGCGCTCAATTCGGCGACTGCGGCCTTGCCCACATCGCCATTCGTTCCAACCACGAGAATGCGCATTACTCAGTCTCTTTTTCGATCTTCAATCCCTTGAGCTTGGCGAAAACCGAGTCGGCGCTGTAGTGCTTGTCATCATTTTTCACGGTCTCCGCTGAAACAGCTTTTTCGGCTTCCACCGCCGCTGCGGCGACAGCGGCCACATTGGCTGCTGTTCCCAGGACTTCCGCGGCCGGAATGAGCGTGCGCGCCGGCGCTGCGTCCGGCACTTGCCCCTTGCCAGCCTTGCGCGCCGCTTTCTGAACCGCGAAATCCAGTTCCAGCTGCGAACACAGTCCCAGCGACACCGGATCAACCGGCTTGATGTTGGCGGCATTCCAGTGCGTGCGGTCACGAATGGCCGCGATGGTGGACTTCGTCGTCCCGACCAGTTTCATGACCGTCGATTCTGGCAATTCCGGGTGATTGCGCAGGAGCCACATGATCGCGTCCGGCCGCTCGCCCCGGCGCGACACGGGCGTGTAGCGCGGGCCGCCGGTTGATTTCTGCACCGGGATATTCACCTTCGAAATCAGAATCTTGAGCGCGTAATTGGCGTCTGCTTCGCCCTTCTTGATTTCGTCGCGCGTCAGCTGTCCGCCCGTCACCGGGTCCAGTCCCTTGATTCCCGCCGCCACGTCGCCGTCAGCGATGCCCTTCACTTCAAGCTCGTGCAGATTGCAGTAATCCGCGATCTGGCGAAACGTCAGGGCCGTGTTTTCAACCAGCCAAACGGCGGTTGCCTTGGGCATCAACGGGGCATTGGACATAATTTTTTCGCTCCTTCAGAACCGCCTCGGGTTCCGTCACTTTCTTGAAAAAACGTGGGGAATGCCCGCTGTATAGGCGCAGCCCGCCAAAGATGCAACGCGTTTCATGTCGTCAGCACAATCTTGCCCACATGCTGGCTGGACTCCATCAAGCGGTGCGCATTCCACGCTTCGGCCAGCGGAAATGTCTTGTAGATGACCGGCTTGCATTCGCCGGCTTCAAGCAGTGGCCAAACCTTGGCCTCCAGCGACCGCGCAATTTCGGCTTTCTCCTCCACACTGCGCGGCCGAAGCGTTGATCCGGTGAGGGTCAATCGCTTCAGCATGAGCGGCAGGAGATCGATCTCCACCTTTGCGCCCTTCTGAAAAGCGATGTTCACGATGCGCCCGTTCAAGCCCACGCACTTCAGGTTGCGCGCCACATAGTCGCCGCCCACCATGTCGAGGATGACATCGGGCGCGATGTTGGCGGTCTTGAGCTCCTCGACAAAATCCTGGCTGCGATAGTTTATCGCCAGCTCAGCGCCGAGGCTTCGGCACTCCGCGCATTTTGCGTCACTTCCCGCCGTCACCACCACGCGCGCGCCAAACGCCCGGGCCAGCTGGATGGCTGTTGTGCCAATGCCGCTGGAGCCGCCATGGATCAGAATGGTTTCTCCCGCCGCCAGGCGCCCGCGATCAAACACATTTGTCCAAACAGTGAAATATGTTTCCGGAATGGCCGCGGCCTCGATCATCGACAGGCCAGCAGGCACAGGCAGCGCATTGTCCTGCGCCACAACGCAATACTCCGCATAGCCGCCGCCGGGCACCAGCGCGCAGATCCTGTCGCCAATCCGGTAGCGCGTAGCGCCTTCCCCCAGCGCAGCGACTTCACCCGCAATTTCCAGGCCCGGCGTTGAAGGCGCACCTGGCGGCGGCGGATATCCGCCAAGCCGCTGCAAAACATCCGGCCGGTTGACGCCTGCGGCGAAGACCTTCACCAGGATCTGCCCCCGGGAAGCCACAGGCACCGCCAGGTCAACTGGCTCCAAAACCTCCGGCCCGCCGGGCGTTGTGATCGCGATTGCCTTCATGCTGCTCATTCATCTTTGCCTTTGCGGGGGCACAATGGGTTGCGGAGCCATGGCTTGCAATGGCAAAATGCCGGCGTTCAACAGGAGGACTTTCGCCATGGAACTTGATGAGGCCCCCAAAAAGCCGGCGAACATGGTTATCGGTGAAAATCTCGACGCGATTTCGGTGGCCGAATTGGAACAGCGTATTCACGCTTTGCAAGAGGAAATCGCGCGGGTTCGCGCTGAAATTGCAAAAAAGCAGGCCAGCCGCAGCGCCGCCGACTCATTTTTTCGCAATTGAGGCGATCTTGTTAACCATTTGGTAATGAGTTTTGTTTACCTTTGATACTCGAAATCCAGTGATTTGGATTCTCCGAGTGGCACTTTTCCACTCTGTTTGACGCCTCCCTGTTAGACTCTAAGCCGCGACACTCTCGCGGCTTTTTTTTTGGCCCCGTTCTTGCTTCGCTGTTAAGGAAATAATTTGCGGCGGGATATTGACCCGAAATGAAGCAAGCTTCATGATCGCCCAGCTTGTTGCAAATAATTTTTAAGTGTTTGAGCAAGAGGAAATTAAGCATGCAAAGTTCCACCAGCGTTGTTTCAACTGTCCATTTCTTCGCGAAATTCACCAGCTCGGAGCAATTTGAAAAGGTGTTCAAGGAAGGCATGTCGCTGGTTGAAGAGACTGCGAACTACCTGGATGGACCTGGCCGCGTGGACGCGCGGGCCCTGGATCGCCACGGGGCGATCGCCTACGCCACGGAAAGCATGCGCCTCACCACCCGCCTCATGCAGCTCGCCTCCTGGCTGCTCCTGCAGCGCGCCATTGGCGCTGGCGAGCTGACCCAGGCGGACGCGAGCAAGGAAAGCCATCGCATCAGCTTGGGCGACATCGGCAAGGGCCACGATCTGGCCGGCTCGGAGAACTTGCCGGAAGACTTGATGGCGCTCATCAACCGGTCCTTGGCGCTGCATGAACGCATACACAAGCTGGATAGAATGCTGAGCGCGCAAATCTCCGAGTATGAGGCGGCCCCAAGCCCGGTGAATGAGCAGCTGGACCATCTGGCCTCAATGCTGAAAGTATCCCGCGGATAAATTTTTCAGTCCGGAAATTTTGGCAAGAACTTGATTTTTGCAGCCATTCAAGGCTAGGGCTGTTGCATGCGCAGGTTAATTTTAGCAGCCCTGTTTTCAGCGGCGATATTCTCGACAGTCGGCGCTGCCCCTTCCCCGGTGCGGGATCGCAGGCCCTACGCCGCTGAAGTCTGCAAACAAATTGGCCTGAATTCCGAACGCCACGGAATTCCTCAAAATTTCTTCACGCGCCTGATCTGGAAAGAAAGCATTTTTGATGATCAGGCCGTAAGCCCCGTAGGCGCTGAAGGCATCGCCCAGTTCATGCCAGCCACGGCCAAGCTGCGCGGTCTCAAGAATTCTTTCGACTTCCGCGAAGCGCTGGCTGCCGCGGCGGAATACCTTGCGTTTCTCAGGAATAAATTCGGCAATTTGGGCCTTGCAGCCGCCGCCTATAATTTCGGCGAAGACGGCGCCAGCGCCTGGCTTGCAAACCGGCGCACCTTGCCCGACGAAACGGAAGACTATGTCCTCGCGATCACCGGCCATGCGGCAGCCGACTGGCGCAATCCAAGCGCGGCATTGGATGTTCCGGGCCTCGGCGGCACCGGAGGCTTTTTTGATAACTGCACCAGGCTTGTGCTCGCGGAAATGGTGCCGCCATCGCCGCGAAGCCGGCGCAGCCCGCACAAGCCATGGGGCGTGGTGATCGCCGGCGGCTTTTCGGAAAGCCGCACTTTGGCAACTTTCGCCCGCACGAAGGCGAGGTATGCCAGCCTCCTGAAAGACGAGCTGCCGATGGTTGTTAGAACCCGCGACCTCAGTCGCGGACGCAAAAAACTGGTGCGCGTCATGATTGGCCGCAACAACAGGCAGGAAGCCGAAACATTATGTGCCAAGCTCAGGGCGCAATCAGGCGCTTGCATCGTGGATAAGAATTGAATAAGGCCCGGCGCAAGCGCCGGGCCCATTCCTGAAAAATGCCAACAGCTTACTTGTTGAGGAAGCCGAACTTCTGCTTGAATCGCGAAACCCGTCCGCCGCGGTCAAGGATGGTCTGAGTGCCGCCGGTCCATGCCGGATGCGACTTCGGATCAATATCCAAGGACAGGGTGTCGCCCTCTTTGCCATAGGTTGAGCGGGTCACAAACTTGCTGCCGTCAGTCATCACCACATTGATGGTGTGATAGTCCGGGTGAATGCCTTCTTTCATCGTCAAATCTCTCAAAATAAGCGGGAAAAGCCGTAAACGGCGCTGCCATTGTTAAATTCCAAGCGCGCTTTATACAGGAACCGCAAATGCGAGGCAAGTAGGGCGAAATGACGGAAAACACCGCTGCGGAATCAGGCGGCAGAAGCTTGCGGCCCCTGGTCCGGATGCTGCCATTCCTCCTGCGTTACAAGTTCCAGATCGCCCT
>CAWFJW010000036.1:0-70301 GCA_963816305.1 uncultured Alphaproteobacteria bacterium | reverse complement strand
CGCCCAAGGGGTTTCCAAGAAGCAACCGGTTCAGTTGACAGAGTCTCTGTAGTTTCGTACTTCCTCGCCGTCCGCGCCAACTCGGTGCCCATTCATCCTCGCGGGAATTTGCTGAGGGCTTGTTGTGATCACACTCGCCTCGTAGTCCTCCGCCGTAAGCATTTCGCTGATCATTTGCTCAATCGAGCTTCTCTCCGAAATCACCAGCCACTCGTCAAGATCAATGCCTTCCGTAGCCCATTGCCACCGCAGGAAACCCTTTTCATTGTAGGTGTAGCCCATGCGGCTGGACTGGCCACGCTCCGCCATCCGGCTGCTTGCAAGAGCCCAAATAGAAATCCGGATTCCACTTGATGTGAAGTCAGCACAATGCCAAGTCTTGAAAACTTTTCCATGACTCTGCGGTTTCGGACCTGCGGGTCAATCCAGAATTCTCCGTGAAAGACGAGCTTGCCGCGAATTCTCTCCGCAATGCTGTTCTTGGGCGGGGCGGCTTGGGTGGGAACCATGAGTTCCTGCCGACGCATAGCCAATCCTATAGTGAGGGTAGGTCCCCAGTCCGCGAGGTTTGTATCCACATAGTCATAGCGGAATGCCTGTAGCCCCGAAATTGCTCCGCTGGCGAGCTTAGATGCATCCAAAAAAACCTGTCGGGAGGAAGGTTGCAGACCGCCGCGTCAAAAAACGGCGAGACCTGCTTGCCGCGAGCCCCTATTCTTGCCTCGTTCAGCTTCCCAAGGCTGTCGCTAACCGTAACAAAATAGCCCAGGCCTTCTATTTCTGCCCGCAACTGCGAACAAACAGTGGCGGTTCCAAGCGGGTCACTTACGCAGAGTTGCGACATGAAATTTCCATAAAATTTTAGGCGTCCATCGTTAACGTCGCAGGCTGAGTAGTCAAGACGTAATCGGATTCCCATGAAATTATGGTAAATGCTGCCGCATAGAGGCTCTTTCTGCCATCTGCGGATTATCGCCGAAACACCGCCCAGCCATCGGGTGTGAGGCGTTCCTGCGGCAGAAACCGTGCTTTGTATTCCATCTTGGAAGATCCGTTGACCCAATAGCCGAGGTACAGATACTTCATCCCCATTTTCTGGGCGCGTATGATGTTGTCAAGAATGATGAAAGTTCCGAGGCTGCGCTTGTCGAACGCCGGATCGTAAAAGCTGTAAATGAGCGACAGCCCGTCATCCAGCATGTCAACCAGAACTGTTCCAGCCAGCTCACCTTTCTCTCCTTCAAGCGGCCGAAACCGGTATTCAACCAGATGACTGTCCACAAAGGTTTCATCAATCATGGAAGCAAAATCCAGCACACTCATTTCAGCCATGCCGCCGTCGCCGTGGCGCGCGTCGATGTAATCCCTGAAAATGCCGTAGTGTTCGCCATTGGCCTTGGCGCGAACGGCCTTGGCCGTCAGATCCGAATTGCGCGCAAGAATCCGCCGAAATGACTTTGTAAGCTCAAATTCGTTCACCGGCACGCGCACCGATACACAGGCATGACACCCGTCGCAGGCGGGGCGATACGCAATATTCTGGCTCCGCCTGAATCCACCGCGCGAAAGCTGGGTGTTCAGCGAGCGGGCGTCTTGCCCCACAAGATGCGTGAACACCTTTCGCTCAAGCCGGCCGGCAAGGTAGGGACAGGGCGCCGCGGCGGTAATAAAGAATTGGGGAAAATTTCGCCGCTCTATGCTCAACGTGTATGTCCGTTCATATCTTCTGGCGGCAAGATTAGAACTGGTTGCCAGAGTCTTGCAAGAGACTTCCTTTGCTGCCAGTTTAAGGAAAAACGGGAGCATGTTCATGTCAGTCAAAGCAAGCTGGATCGGCCTCGGCGTCATGGGTTTTCCGATGGCAGGTCACCTCGCGAAGGATGGTGGCGTCGAGCTGACAGTGTATAATCGCAGTCCCGAAAAGGCGGCAAGCTGGGTCGCGCAGCACAGGGGCAAATCAGCCGCCACGCCGGCGGAAGCGGGGGTTGATGCGGATTTCGTTTTCGCCTGCGTCGGCAATGACGATGACCTGCGCGAGGTGGCCATAGGCGCGAACGGCGCATTCAACGCCATGCGCCCCGGCAGTGTTTTTATCGACCACACGACCGCCTCCGCTCATGTGGCTCAGGAGCTCGCCGCCGTGGCCAAGACGCGCGGAATAGGATTTGTCGATGCGCCAGTGTCCGGTGGCCAGGCGGGCGCCCAAAACGGCGTGCTCACCGTCATGTGCGGCGGAGCGCAGGCCGACTATGACAAAGCCGAACCGCTGATCGCCCGTTATTCAAAGATGCGCAAGCTGCTGGGGCCGGCCGGCGCTGGCCAAACCGCCAAGATGTGCAATCAAATCGCTATCGCCGGCCTGGTGCAGGGACTGGCCGAATGCATCCACTTCGGCATGAAGTCCGGCCTTAACATGGAGGACGTGATTGAAGTCATTTCCAAAGGCGCCGCCGGATCATGGCAAATGGAAAACCGCCACAAGACAATGATCGCCGGAAAATTCGACTTTGGCTTTGCGGCTGACTGGATGCGGAAGGACCTCGGCATCTGCCTGGAAGCCGCCCGCAAGAACGGCGCTCACCTGCCTGTCACGGCGCTGGTGGACCAGTTCTATTCCGAAGTCCAGAAAATGGGCGGCAACCGCTGGGATACGTCGAGCCTGATCGCCAGGCTCAATCGCTAGGCTTTCAGCCGTTTCGCCATATCCAGCGCAAAATAGGTCAATATGCCATCGGCGCCAGCCCGCTTGAATGCCAACAGGCTCTCCGGGATCACTTTTGCCGGGTCGAGCCAACCCCGCTCGAACGCCGCCATCAGCATCGCGTATTCCCCGGATACTTGATAGGCAAACGTGGGAACGCCGAATGTCTGTTTCACCCGCGCCACGATATCCAGATACGGCATGCCGGGTTTCACCATCACCATGTCCGCTCCTTCGCTCAAATCGAGCGCCACCTCGCGCAACGCTTCATCGGTGTTGGCCGGGTCCATCTGATAGGTCAGTTTGTTGCCTTTGAGCGTTCCTGACGATCCCACAGCGTCACGGAACGGACCATAGAACCCAGATGCATACTTGGCGCTGTAGGCCATGATCTGAACCCGGGAATGGCCATGGGCCTCTAGCGCTGTCCGAATAGCGCCAACGCGGCCATCCATCATGTCCGATGGCGCGATGATGTCACAGCCAGCGTCAGCCTGCAGCAGCGCTTGCTTCACCAGAACATCAACCGAGGCGTCATTGACGATTTCTCCCCCTTCCATAAGTCCGTCATGACCGTGGGACGTATAGGGATCGAGCGCCACATCACACATGATGCCGATGTTTGGCACGGCTGCCTTGATGGCCCGCACCGCCCGGCAAACCAGATTGTCCGCGTTCAGCGCTTCCCGCCCGTCGTCGGTTCGAAGTTCGCGTTTCGTGTTTGGAAAAAGCGCGACCACCGGAATGCCCAATTCGGCGGCTTCTTTGGCTTTGCCGACCGCCAGATCAACAGAATAGCGCTCAACACCGGGCATGGATGCCACGGGATCGCGGGCACTTTCTCCATCAATCACAAACATCGGCCAGATCAGATCGGAAACCTGCAACGTGTTTTCCGATATCAACCGGCGCGACCACAGCGCCTTCCGGTTTCGCCGCAGGCGCGTTGCTGGAAAGCTGGAGTGGGGCGCTGAGAAATTGCCTGTCATGCACGCCTTCTATCACATCGTTCTATCAAGTTGAGCATTTTATAGTGGCCAACCGTTGACCGACAAATAACGCGGCAGCCGATGAATGCCAATTAACCATGGTCAATCCCGGTGGCTCCCCAGCCGATTTTAATTAACTTAGGAAAAAAACACTCTATAAACTATCTTTGAAAAAGCAGCAAAATATCGAAAATATAAGGATAAATTTACTGAGACTGTTCAGCGCCCATTAAATCCACTTGCGTATTCTCGGTCATGAACGAGGAGCGGACAAAGAAGCCGGCCTCACAAACTCAGGGTTAGGTGGATGATATGAGTACGCATGCAATTGGGGGAGTCCGTCCGGTAGAACCACAGGCCGGACGTCACGAAATCAAGTCACGTTATCTCGAAGCTTTGACGCTAATCGAGCGGCTGCATCGCCGCCTTCTCGATGTGATCAAGGACGACTTTGAACGCTCGGGCGAACCAGAGGTCAATCCGGTTCAGGCGCTTTTGCTGTTCAATATAGCAGATTCAGAGCTCACCGCGGGCGAATTGAAAACCCGTGGCCATTACCAAGGATCAAATGTTTCTTACAATCTCAAGAAGCTGGTTGAATCCGGCTACGTCAACCATGAGCGTTCAAATGCCGACAAACGCTCAGTTCGCGTGAAGCTTACGACAAAGGGCCAGGCGATTCGCGATCGTATTGACATTCTTTACAATCGGCAGCTTCAGGCAGTTGAAGAGGTCGTCGGCCTTTCAACCGATGAATTTGACCGTTTGAACCGGGCACTCACGCGCCTGGAGCGGTTTTGGACCGACCAGATTCTTTATCGACTCTAAACAAGGGCACCGGCTCCATAAGACCCTGTGGCTGAAAAGCCGCAGGGTCTTTTTTTATCGAAAATCGGCCTCAGCCACCCATTTGACCTGATTCTCGCCTAAATTGCCGTGCTAACGGGTGTTCAAAACCAAGGCGCGATTTTTGACGAGTTGTGCGTGGACTGTTACTGTTGCGTATTGTAAAAAGTGCAACTGTCTGCCCGCTTTGGCGCAGCAAACTTGGCGATGAGGCATTGATGTTTTCGGGATTGTATCTGGCGCGCAAACTATTGCTGGCAAGGGCCTTGTGCTTGGCAATCGCGGTTGTGATTGGCTTGCCGACTTTGCATGCGCCGATTGCCCGGGCTGAGATGTCTGACGAGGCCATTGAAGCCGCCAAGAAGAGAAAACTCAAGCGGCTTATGAAAGCCGGCAAGGCGCCGGCGCCGGTTGTGCAGCAGTCGGAAAATCACAGTCCCGTCGTCAAAGGCAAAGCCGCCACTGAAACCGAAGTTCTGGTCGACAAAAGCCCAGCGCCGATGCTGTCTCCTTACGGGTCATCCGCCATTCTGATCGCCGAAGACAAATATGTTAAAATTGTGGAAACAGGCGGCTGGCCTGTCGTGCCCAAAGGCACCTACAAGAAAGGCGGCAATGGCAAGAAAGTCGCCATCCTCAACCAAAGACTGTTCGCTGAAGGCTACTTGCGCCAGGAGGGCGCTGAAGGAGAATTTGCGGAAATATACACCACCGCGACGAAAGACGCAGTTACGCGCTTCCAGAAGAACCATGGCTTGGCGGCCAGCGGCAAGGTGGACGGCGCGACGTTGCAGGCCCTGAATGTTCCGGCCGCTGAAAGGCTGGCCACGATTCGCGCAAATATCTATCGCATCGAGGAGTATTCCAAGGGCCTGGGCAGCCGATACATCGTCGTCAATGTGCCCGCCCAGCAAATTGAGACTGTCAGCGGCGGTCGCGTTTTCTCTCGCCACAACGCTATCGTCGGCAGGCCGGAGCGGCCAACCCCCGTCGTCATGACGGCAATTTCGGACATCAATTTCAACCCTTATTGGAATGCGCCGCCTTCAATCATTGAGCGCGACCTCATTCCAAAAATGCTCAGTGGAAGCACTGACGTTCTGCGGAGCATGAACATCAAGGTTTTCCAGGGTTTTGGCGGTCCGGAGATTGACCCGGATGATGTGGACTGGAAAACCGCCGTCGCGGATGATTATCATTTCCGCCAGGAACCAGGCGGCGAAAACGCCATGGCGACAGCCAAGATAAATTTCAGCAGTCCCTTTGGAATCTACCTTCATGACACGCCAGAGCGGCACCTGTTCCAATCCAGCGCAAGGTTCTACAGTTCAGGATGTGTGCGCGTCGACAAGGTTGCCATCCTTCTGAATTGGATTCTGCAGGGTCAGGATGGCATCAATCCAACCCAGATTGAGGAGTTGGCGCAAAGTTTGGAGCGCCGGGATGTCAAAGTTGCCAATGCGCCGCAATTGCGCGTGGCCTATTTGACGGCATGGCCCACATCCGATGGGCCGGTTGCGTTCCGTGAGGATATTTATGGCCTGGACGGAACTGGCTTTGTGGTGGGCCAGCCGCTGCCAGTAGGCGAGGTAACCGCATCCGGCGAACGTTTCGTTCTGCAACCGGTGCCGCGTCAGGTGGCCGCTGTGGAAGCCAATGAAGCTGAGGGATTTTCCCTTTTTGGCAAGCGGGCCGGAAAGCGGGCCACCGCTGTCAGCAAGAAATCAGACGGAAAATGCAAAATTGACAAGAACGGGAAGTTGCCGAAAAACTGCAAAGTGCGGGCTTTGACAGTAACCATAAACTAGTAGACGGCTGCGGTTTAGTGCCGTCTTGGATTAACTAGGACCAATTGAAGCTAATGTTATTCAGTTGCATTCCTGATATTGAGTTTGCATGACCCAGTTTGCTTATGGCCAGCAGCTTGAAATGGCGCTGGAATCACTGAAATGCGAAGGTCGCTACCGCGAGTTTGCCGACATTTGCCGCATCAAGGGCAGGTTTCCGCGGGCGCTCTATCGCGGGCACGGGGCTGAAAAGGAAGTCACCGTCTGGTGTTCCAATGATTATCTCGGAATGGGCCAGCACCCCGACGTGCTCTTCGCCATGCACCGGGCCCTGGACGATGTGGGCGCGGGCTCCGGCGGAACCCGGAACATCGCAGGCACCACCCACTACCATGTGGAACTTGAGCGCGAACTTGCCGATCTCCACGGCAAGGACGCGGCCTTGCTCTTCAATTCAGGCTACATGGCAAACGAAGCGACCCTGTCAACCCTGGGCAAGCTTTTGCCTGGCTGCGCAATTCTTTCAGATGCGCTGAATCACGCTTCAATGATCGAGGGCATCAGGCACAGCCGCTGTGATAAGCATGTCTGGCTCCATAATGATCTGGAACATCTTGAATCGCTCCTCGCGGCAATTGACCCGGCGCGCCCCAAGATCATCGCGTTTGAATTGGTTTATTCCATGGATGGTGATATCGCGCCAATCGCTGAAATTTGCGATCTTGCCCGTAAATACAATGCGTTGACCTATCTTGATGAAGTCCATGCGGTAGGCATGTATGGCAACCGTGGCGGCGGCGTCGCCGAGCGTGAGGGCTTGCTGGACCGTATCGACATCATCGAAGGAACACTGGCCAAGGCTTTCGGCCTGATGGGCGGTTATATCGCGGCCAACGCGACCATCATCGATGCCATCCGGTCGTTTGCGCCCGGCTTCATTTTCACAACGTCAATCGCGCCAGTGATCGCTGCTGGTGCAGTTGCCTCGATCCGCCATTTGAAAACCAGTGACAAGGAACGCGGCCTGCAAAGGAAGCATGCCAAGCTCTTGATGACCGCACTGAAGGGGCGCGCCTTGCCGGTCATTGATACACCCAGTCACATTGTGCCCATAATCGTGGGCGACCCGACAAAGTGCAAGGCGCTGACGGACCGATTGTTGGAAGAATGCGCAATTTATGTGCAGCCCATCAATTTCCCGACTGTTCCGAGAGGCACTGAGCGGCTGCGGCTCACGCCTGGCCCACTGCACGGCGAGTTGGAAATTATCCGTTTGGTGGAAGCGCTGGACCAGCTCTGGAACAAGATGCTGTTGCACCGCGCAGCATAGTTGCAATAGGGCGGACTATCTCAGCAGTTTTTCATCTTTCAAACGCCAATATGCCTTTCTATCTTCAAGCTATTGACTTGCTTGTCTAAATCATGCCATCCCGGCCACCGCTGGGATGGCGTTTCACTCAATGACGCTGGACCCTGCGCAATCTTTCGCTATTTTGCGGCGAAACCGAGCAATGCTGAGGGATTCTCATGGCCAAGAAAGCAGTCAAAAAAACGCCCAAGAAGAGCGCTCCCCTGTTTCCCGGATTCTTCAAGGAGAAGCTGGCCAAGAGTGATCCAAAAATTGCCAAAGCCATAGCCAGCGAACTTGTCCGCCAGCAAAATGAGATCGAGCTGATAGCCTCCGAGAACATTGTCTCGCGCGCCGTAATGGAGGCGCAAGGGTCGATCATGACCAACAAATACGCTGAGGGCTATCCCGGCCGCCGCTATTATGGCGGATGCCAGTATGTGGATGTTTCCGAAAATCTTGCCATTGAGCGGGCCTGCAAGCTGTTCGATTGCTCCTTCGCCAATGTGCAGCCCCATTCGGGCGCGCAGGCCAATCAGGCGGTGTTCTTTGCCCTGCTGCAACCCGGCGATACTTTCATGGGCCTTGATCTCGCTTGCGGCGGCCATTTGACCCACGGCTCGCCCGTGAACCAGTCCGGCAAATGGTTCAAGGTAGCCGCCTATAAGGTGCGTGAGGACAACCATCTCATTGACTATGACGCGCTCGCCGTCCAGGCCCTCGATGTGAGGCCCAAGCTGATCATCGCCGGGGGCTCAGCCTACCCGCGCACGCTCGATTTCGCCCGCTTCCGCCAGATTGCCGACAGCGTAGGCGCAATCCTCATGGTGGACATGGCCCATTTTGCTGGCCTTGTCGCCGGCGGCGCTCATCCCAACCCTTTGGAGCACGCTCATGTCGTCACCACCACCACCCACAAAACCCTTCGCGGACCCCGCGGCGGCATGATCCTTTCGCGCGATGAGGCCATCGGCAAGAAAATCAACTCTTCGGTCTTCCCCGGTTTGCAGGGTGGCCCGCTCGAGCACGTGATTGCCGCCAAGGCCGTGGCCTTTGGCGAGGCGCTGCGCCCCGCATTCAAGAAATATGCGGCATTGGTCGTGGCCAATGCCAAGGCGCTAGCCGCCACCATGATCGAAGGCGGCTGCGATATTGTCTCTGGCGGCACGGATACGCATCTGATGCTGGTGGACCTCCGTACGAAGAGCCTGACTGGAAAAGCTTCGGAAGCTGCGTTTGGGCCGCGCCTACATCACGTGCAACAAGAACGGCATTCCCTTTGATCCGGCGCCCTTTACCATCACCTCCGGGATTCGCTTGGGAACGCCCGCTGGCACGACCCGTGGTTTCGGCGTGTCCGAGTTCAAGGAAGTGGGCAAGCTGATCAACGAAGTGCTCGATGGCCTTGTAAGGAATGGCGAAGAAGGCAATGCTAAGGTCGAGGCGGCCGTGAAGCGCAAGGTTCTGGCGCTCACCAGGCGCTTCCCGATCTATTCGTAAAGGATACCATGCGCTGCCCTTTTTGCAGTAATGAAGAAACCCAGGTCAAGGACTCGCGCTCCAGCGAAGATGGAGCCGCAATCCGGCGCAGGCGCTATTGTCCCGATTGCGCCGGAAGGTTCACAACCTTCGAGCGGGTGCAACTGCGCGAACTGATGGTGATCAAGAAAACCGGAAGGCGGGTTCCGTTCGACCGCGACAAGCTCATGCGTTCCGTGCAAATCGCCTTGCGCAAACGCCCGGTTGAAGCCGAGCGCATCGAGCGCATGGTATCCGGCATTGTGCGCCGCCTGGAAAGCTTGGGCGAAAGCGAAATCAAATCTGAAACCGTTGGCAAGCTCATCATGGAGGCGCTGAAGGCGCTTGATGATGTGGCCTATGTGCGCTTTGCCAGTGTGTACAAGAACTTCCGCGAAGCCAAGGATTTCGAAGAACTGATCGACGAGCTCGCAAGCGACGAGGGCGAAAGCGAGAAAAAGTGAACGCCGAACGCCGCTGGATGGAGTATGCCATAAGGCTGGGCCGCCGGGCGCTCGGAACCACTGCTGAAAATCCACCCGTGGGTTGTGTGATCGTGAAGGATGACCGGGTGCTGGGAGTGGGGTGCACACAGCCCTCTGGCCGCCCGCACGCCGAAACCGAAGCCTTGGCCATGGCGGGGGCCGCTGCCCACGGTGCCACCGCCTATGTCACACTGGAACCCTGCGCCCACCACGGCCGCACGCCATCTTGCGCGGAAGCGCTGATTGAGGCTGGCGTCGCGCGGGTCGTAACCGCTGTCGAGGACCCGGACCCCCGCACCGCAGGCGCTGGCCACGCCATTCTGAAGTCCGCCGGAATTGCCGTTGAAACCGGGATATGCGCTGCTGAAGCCCGTCGTGACCTCGCCGGATTCCTCACCAGAATTACCAAGAAACACCCCTATGTTATTCTAAAGATTGGCGTTTCAATCGATTGGAAAATCGCCGCAGGCCCCGGCCAGCGAACCCGGATAACTGGCCCCGAAACCAAATCCCGTGTCCACCTGATGCGAGCCCAGAGCGATGCAATTCTGGTTGGCCAAAGAACCTTTGAAATCGACCAACCAAAACTCACCTGCCGTTTGCCGGGAATGGAGGCTCGGTCGCCAATTCCCCTCGTGGCGGTTTCTTCAGAAGGGTGGCAAGGCCTGCGAGCCAAGCTGGCATCCTTGGCCGGGCAGGGCATGAACCGGCTCATGGTCGAAGGCGGCTCCCGCCTGGCTCGCAGCTTCCTGGATGCCGACCTGGTGGACGAAATCCACGTCTTCCGAAGTCAAGCCATTATTGGTCCACAGGGCGTGGATGCAATCTTCGGCATGCCAATCCCTGACCTCGAAAAACGCTTCAAGCCCTCTCAACCGGAATCCCTTGGAACCGACACGCTGACCGTCTATGAACGGCGTTGATCATGTTCACAGGCATAGTCACGGATATTGGCGAAGTTTCTAGCGTTGAAAAGCGTGGCGACACGCGATTCACCATTGCGACTTCCTATGACACAAGGAGCATCGCCATCGGCGCATCCATTGCTTGCGACGGCTGCTGCCTGACTGTCATCAAGGCTGCCAACGGCAAATTTCTCGTCGAAGCCTCTGCGGAAACTCTTGCAAGGACCACGCTTAAGAATTGGAAAGCTGGAACACGCATCAACCTCGAGCGCGCCGTCAAAGTCGGCGATGAGCTCGGCGGACATATCGTTTCCGGTCATGTTGACGGGCTTGGCGAAATCCTCTCCATCACACCAGAAGGTGAGATCCAAGCGCTTCCGCTTCAATGCATCAAAAGACATTGCCCGTTTCATCGCGCCCAAAGGCTCGGTCACGCTCAATGGAACATCGTTCACCGTCAACGGGGTTGAAGGCAGCAGGTTCGGTGTGAACATAATCCCCCACACCCAAGCCGTCACCACATGGGGCCATGCGCGGGTGGGCGATGCGGTCAACATTGAAATAGATATGCTGGCGCGCTATGTGGCGCGTCTCGCGGAATTTGAAAAGTCATGAAAATCGAAAAGAAATCAACAGCATCAGACAAGATCAAGGCCCACGTCCTCATCCTTGAGGCAAGGTTTTATGCTGACTTGTGCGATGAGCTGGCTAGGGGTGCGATCGCAGTAATTGAGGCGGCGGGGGCTACATGGGAACGTGTTGCTGTTCCCGGCGCGCTGGAACTGCCTGGCGCTGTGGCGCTTGCGGAAAACGCCGGATGCTACGATGGCTATGTTGTGCTCGGATGCGTGTTGCGCGGTGAAACCAGCCACTACGATATCGTGGCCAATGAAAGCGCCAGCGGCATCATGTCTTTGACGCTCGAAGGCCTGTGCATCGGCAATGGCATTTTGACCTGTGAAAATGAGGCGCAGGCCTGGACCCGCGCCAAGGTTTCCGAAATGGACAAGGGCGGCGCCGCCGCCGAGGCGGCCCTTGCCATGATCCGCTTCAAACACGCCATGGAAGCGAAGGTCACCCAATGAGCAAGCGCGCCAAGCCAAGCGAGCGCACCGCTGCAAGGCTCGGTGCGGTCCAGGCGCTGTATCAGATGGATCTTGCCGAAACCGATGTCGGCGAAACACTGGCGCAGTTTTCAACCCGCGTGGTTGGCGAAAATTTTGAAGATGGCCAATGCGGTGAAGCGGATTACAAATTTCTGAAGGAGGTTGTCGATGGCGCGGTGCGCGAGCAGGCGAGCATTGACCCCGCTGTGGACGCAATTCTCGACAAAACCTGGCCCATTCACCGGCTTGACGCCACAGTCCGCGCCATCCTCCGCGCCGCCGCCTATGAGATCATGTTCATGGAGCGCGTTCCAACGCGCGTTTCCATCAGCGAATATCTGGATGTCGCCGGCGCATTTTTCGACGAAGAAGAACCCCGCCTGATCAATGGTGTCCTGAACACATTGGCCCGCGCCCGCCGCCCCGGGGAATTCGCCGCATGACCGCCGCGGCCCTCGCCAAGCGCAACATAACGCTGCTGGCAATTTCGCAAGCGCTGTATTCCTGCTGCGTGATCACGGTCTTCGCGACGGCCGGCATCGCTGGCTACATGCTGGCTCCCAGCCCTGGCTGGGCCACGGCTCCCATCACGGCATTTGTGATTGGTTCCGCGCTTGCGGCAATTCCGGCGTCCCTGCTGATGCAGCGCTTTGGCCGGATCCCCGTTTTCATGCTGGGGGCCATCATGTGCTTCGCGGGAGCGGCGCTTTCGACATTCGCCATCCTGGCCCAGAATTTCTTCCTCTTTTGCTTTGGCACTTTCTTGCAAGGGGTGTTCCAATCAACCTCCGGATTCTACCGTTTCGCCGCCGTGGAAGGCGCGCCTGACGAGATGAAGCCGCTGGCGATTTCATGGGTGCTCACGGGCGGTGTGGTAGCCGCCGTCGTCGGCACATTGATCGCCAGCAGCACGTCTGATCTTTTCGCGCCAGCGACTTTCGCTGGCTCCTATCTGGCCGTTGTCGTGCTGACAGTCATCGCAATGGGGTTTCTCCTGTTGTTGAAATTGCCCAAGCCAACCGCCGAGGAAGTTCACGGCGCGAGGCGGCCCTGGAGCGAGCTGCTCAAGCAGCCGCGTCTCATCGTGGCGATCACCAGCGCAGCGCTGAGTTATGGCATGATGAACCTGATGATGACGGCGGCCCCCATTGCCATGATTGGTTGCGGCTTTGACAAGAACGACGCGTCATGGGTCATCCAGTGGCACGTGCTTGGCATGTTTGTGCCCAGCTTTTTCACCGGGCACCTGATCAAGAAGTTCGGCGCGGAAAGGATCGCCGCAGCCGGTATGCTGTTGTTGATCTCAGCGGCGGTCATTGGCCTTTCCGGAATAACGTTTGCCAACTTCGCGGTGGCGCTGATCCTGCTTGGCCTGGGCTGGAATTTTGGCTTTATCGGTGGAACAACGATGCTTACCACCACCTACACCCCTGCGGAGCGTGGCAAGGTGCAGGGCGCCAATGATTTCATCATGCTGACGGTTGTGGCGTTCGCTTCCCTGAGTTCCGGCAAGCTCCTGGCCGGAATAGGCTGGGCCTCAGTAAACATAGCGCTGTTTCCAATGGCCATCCTGGCGCTCGCGCTGATCGCGTGGGTAATGCTGAAACCCAATCCACAGGCTGTTAAGCCGCAGGAATAACCCCATTGCCACCGTGGCCCTAATTTGGCATATCCCAGCCATCATTCCGGGGCAGGGGCCGGGGCTGCGGATTCGCAATCCTTGGAAATGGCTCCGGGCAACACAAACAAACGAAGGCTTCATCATGACCTCCACTCTCTGGCTGATCGTGCTCGCAGGCACGCTGTCCATCGTTTACGGCATCGTCACAACGCGGGGCCTCATGGCTGCCGATGCGGGTTCGGCCCGCATGCAGGAAATTTCGGCGGCTGTACGCGAGGGGGCATCGGCCTATCTCAAGCGCCAATATCAGACCATCGCGGTTGTAGGCGCTGTCATTTTTGTGATCGCCTGGGTTTTGCTCGGCGGCTACTCGGCGATTGGATTTTTGATTGGCGCTGTTCTGTCTGGCGCTGCCGGCTTCATCGGCATGAACGTGTCAGTGCGCGCTAACGTGCGTGTGGCACAAGCCGCCACCAAGTCACTCGCTGGCGGGCCTGATCTCGCATTCAAGGCCGGCGCCGTCACCGGCCTTCTGGTTGCTGGCCTTGGCCTGCTCGGTGTTACCATTTATTTCGGATTCTCATGCACAGGTTCGCTCGGCTTGGAAGCCATCAGCCGCACCGTGATTGACGCCCTCGTTGCCCTCTCATTCGGCGCTTCACTGATTTCCATTTTCGCCCGTCTTGGCGGCGGCATCTTCACCAAGGGCGCGGACGTGGGCGGCGACATGGTGGGCAAGGTTGAAGCGGGCATTCCGGAAGATGATCCGCGCAATCCCGCGACCATCGCTGACAATGTCGGCGACAATGTCGGCGATTGCGCCGGCATGGCTGCCGACCTGTTCGAAACCTATGTGGTGACAACTGTTGCCACCATGGTTCTGGCTGCCATCGTGCTGCCTGATGCCATGAAGCTGGCAGGCATGGTGTTGCCGCTCGCCATCGGCGGCGCCTGTGTGATCACCTCAATCATCGGGTCATTCTTCGTGAAGCTCGGCGCCAGCAACAACATCATGGGCGCGCTTTACAAAGGCATCATCGCAACGGGCGTCCTCTCGCTCTTTGCACTTTACCCCGTGATTTCCTATATGTTTGGCGGCATGACCACAGATCTCGGCGGCTTCACACCCATGAGCCTTTTCTGGTGTGGCGTGGCTGGGCTGGTGATCACCGGCCTGATCATCTGGATAACCGAGTATTACACCGCGACCGGCAAGCGCCCGGTTAACTCCATCGCCGAGGCGTCCATCACTGGCCATGGCACCAATGTGATCCAGGGCCTTGCCGTTTCGATGGAGGCAACCGCGGTTCCGGCGCTGATCATCATCGCTGGCATCATTGTCACCTTCAACCTCGCGGGACTCTTCGGCATTGCCGTCGCGGTCACAACAATGCTGGCCCTCGCTGGCATGGTCGTGGCGCTTGACGCCTTTGGCCCCGTGACCGACAACGCTGGCGGCATCGCGGAAATGGCGGGCCTTCCAAAGGAAGTGCGCCACAACACCGACGCGCTCGACGCGGTGGGCAACACCACTAAGGCCGTAACTAAAGGTTATGCCATTGGCTCGGCAGGCCTCGGCGCTCTTGTGCTCTTCGCTGCTTACACGCAGGACTTGAAGTTCTTCGCGGCAAATGCCGCGCCGGGAAGCTTTCTTTGAAGGCGTGAATGTCTCCTTCGACCTCTCCAATCCCTATGTGGTTGTGGGCCTGATCTTTGGCGGTTTGCTGCCATACCTCTTCGGCGGCATGTCGATGACGGCCGTTGGCCGCGCCGCCCAATCGGTTGTGGTTGAAGTGCGCCGCCAGTTCAAGGAACGCCCCGGCATCATGAAGGGCACAGAAAAGCCAGACTATGCCAGAGCCGTTGACCTGCTCACCAAGGCCGCCATCAAGGAAATGATCATTCCCTCCATGCTGCCCGTATTTTCGCCCATCGTGGTGTTCTATGTGATCTACGCGATTGCCGGCAAGGAAGCGGGCTTCGCGGCCCTGGGCGCCATGCTTATGGGTGTGATTGTGACCGGCCTCTTCGTGGCCATCTCCATGACCGCCGGCGGCGGCGCCTGGGACAACGCCAAGAAGAGCTTTGAGGATGGCTTCGTCGACTCCAAGGGCGTGAAGCACCTGAAAGGCTCGGAAGCCCACAAGGCCAGCGTCACCGGCGACACCGTGGGCGACCCCTACAAAGACACCGCAGGGCCAGCGGTCAACCCCATGATCAAAATCACCAACATCGTGGCGCTGCTGCTGCTGGCGGTTCTGGCGGGGCATTGAGCCCACGATACTTTGGAAGCTTTTTAGCCCCGCCCGCAAAATTCCGGGTGGGGTTTTGTATTTTGTGGCGGCAGGATATGTTCCTCGGCGCCAAGGACAATATTTTCAATGAGGAACAGAGCATGCGGATCAACAATTTCAGTTGGGGATGCATAGGCATCACGCTTGTATTTCTGGCCTTTGTTGCAATCCCGCCTGTTGTCGCGGAGGACAAGGTTTACTCCTTTTCGGAGTCCGATCCCGAAATGAATGCCGCAATTCGCAAAGCGCGAGATTCGCTGCCGATCTTCTGGAGCAAGTTTGCCGCACCATCGAGCCACGAGAAGGATTTCACCCTCAAGGTCAAGATTGACGATGAAAACGGAACAGAACATTTCTGGTGTGGGACGATCAAAGGCAATTCGACTTCCGCGGCCTGCGTGATCGACAACGACCCGCAGACCGTGAAGTCCGTCAGCTTAGGTCAGCGTATTGCCGCCGATCCTGCTTCCATTTCGGACTGGATGTACATGCGCGATGGCAAGATCATTGGCGGAGAAACGATCAGGGTTATCTTGCCGCGCCTCTCCAAGGATGAAGCAGATGAGTTTCGCAGCCTTCTCGCCGAACCGTGAGCAACCTGCTATCCCGCCTAATTGACCGGATCAATGCGGAGTTCAGTGTGGCGGCGAATCCGGCTATCATCGGGTGACCGAGCTGAATCGGCCACCGTGCCTGCCAATCAACCTCCGAGGGGAATGTCATGACAACAGAACTTTACTATCTAAGTCTCGTCGCCTTGCTGACCGCGGTCTTGTGGATTCCATACGTCGCTTGCCAGGTTATGACCAATGGCAATCCAACGCCACAAAACTATATTGATCCTACGCCGCTTCCGGTGCCAAACTGGGGAAAGCGGGCGAACCGGGCCTATATGAATTCCGTTGAAACATTTGCTCCATTTGCCGCGCTCGTCCTGGTGGTGCATCTCACCAACAGCGCCAGCGGGATGACAGCTTTCTGGTGCATGGCCTATTTTTGGCTGCGGGTCATCCATGCCATCGTGTTCTGGCTGGGCATCGCCTACGTGCGCACCATCGCCTTCACGCTGGCCTTCATTTGCATCCTGGGTCTCTTCTGGGAAGTTATGACCTAGTCTCGCTCGACCTGAAAGCAGTTTCCCCGCGACGGCGAAATCCGCGCGGCGGGTTTCTGTGTTGAGGCGAGACAAGCAATTAACCAATGGTTGACGTTAGGCAGAAAAATTGATGCAAACAACCGGTTTAACTCGCTACAATTGAAAACAACGCGGAATTCGAAATGGGTGGAAACGTGCCATTAAATTGTTTCGCTTAGCAATTTACCGATGAAAAGCCGGTCTGCGCTGCAGTTTCTTCTGGTCGTAATCGTCCCGCTGTTTTTGACTGGCGGCGGCGTTGTTGCGTTAACCATGGACCTCCTTGACCGTTTGTCGACCGGCGCCAATGTTGAGGATCACAATCGCACGGCGGAAGTGGTGTCGTCCGCGCTGGACGCCAGTCAGCAACAGCTTGCCGATCTATTGATCGACAACACAAACTGGGACGCGGCTGCGATAAATCTGTCGGCACCTGAAGTAAGTTTTGAATTCTTTGAGGCAAGCTGGGGGATTCCGAGCGCCATAGGCACCAACTACGATGTTGTCGCCGCCGTTGACAAGAATGGCGAGACAATCATGGGCATGGCCGAGGGCAATGTCCTAACGGCCAACATGAATGACTATCTGGGCGGCCATCTATTTGCCATGTTGGCCGAACTGCCAGCCAACAATGCTCAACCCCGGACGACCTCAGCGATTGTAAAAACTTCCGATGGAACAGCCATTGTCGCCGTAGGCAACGTTGTGCCAACAACCCGGGGTCTTGATCTCGGCACAAGCGAGCCGCGGTTTCTCATCATGGCGAAATTCATGACCAGCGAATTCATCGCCCAGCTGGGAGAGAAATTCGTGGTGAAAAACATGCGGCTGTTGCCAACGGGCCAAAGCGCTCCTGGCAGTTGGCCAGTCACCAATCGTTTTGGGGATAGTTTGGACGAATTGACCTGGGACGACCGGCGGCCAGGTGACTTAACACGCGAACTAATTCAGCCCACCGTTGTCATAACGCTGTCCGTCCTGATGGCCGTGTTGAGCGCGATCGCCTTCCTCTGCTGGTGGCAATTCCGTGACATCGACAAACGCGAGCGGAAGTCCAGCTTTGAAGCGCGCCATGACGCGCTCACTGGGCTTCTCAATCGGGCGGCTATCGTCGCTGAAACAGACGCCGCGCTCGCGGAAAATTTTCGTGGTGTCTGCGTCCTCTTCATCGATCTTGACGGTTTCAAGGTTGTCAATGATACTTACGACCACCGGACGGGCGATCATCTTCTGTGCTCAATCGCAGCGCGACTCAAAACATTGACGCCCGGAGGCGCTTTGATCAGCCGCATTGGAGGTGATGAGTTTGTCATCTTGTTCCGGGGCGCCGGCGCCGCGATCCAGGCAGAAACGGCAGCAAGCAAAATTGTCGCTTTCCTGCAAAAGCCATTTGATTTCGATGGCCGCATCGCAACGATAGGCGCAAGCATCGGAATAGCCGCATCGGCAGATCCGGAAATTAGAGCGGCCGAACTCCTGCGTCAGGCGGATATCGCGATGTACAAAGCCAAGTCCGATGGCAAGAATCGTTGTTGCGTATTCACCAAATCCATGGATGCCGATCGCGGCGAGACATTGGAAATCGTTTCGGAACTGCGCGATATAGTTGCCCGCAAAGAGATTGATATTGCCTATCAACCGATTGTCGACGCATTTTCGCGCAAGATGACAGGTGTGGAAGCGCTTGCGCGCTGGCCTGGTGGAACAGGCAGGGAAATCGGCCCGGAACGCTTTATTGCGAGTGCGGAAACGGCTGGCATAATCAATCAACTTGGAGAAATAATTCTCGAGCGCGCTTGCACTGACGCAATGAAGTGGGCCGATCTCCGTGTCGCCATCAACATTTCACCGCTGCAGTTGCGCGATCCTGAATTTGTTTCACGCACCTTGTCCATCATAGATCGCATTGGATTGGCCCATGGCCGGATTGAATTTGAAATCACCGAAGGCACGCTGATTGACGATGTTTCGAGGCTCAAGCCGGTTTTCGCCGCATTGCGCTCGGCCGGCATATCCCTGGCCCTTGACGATTTCGGCGCGGGCTATTCAAGCATTGCATATCTGCGCGAGCTCCCATTCGATCGCATCAAGATTGACCGCTCGCTGACCAGCGCCATTCTTGTCAGCGGCTCAGCGCGGCACATGATCCAGGCCACAGGTCTTATTGCAAGAGGCATCGGTGCCGAGGTGACTGCGGAAGGTGTGGAAGCCGAGGAAGAAATCCAGATACTCAAACTGGCGGGTTGCGCCAAGCTGCAGGGCTATCTCTTCGGCAAACCACAGGACGCAAACTCGATAACGAGATCACTGAAGTCAAGCACGGCGGCAACTGTGGCCGCCCAGCGCCGCGCTCAAATGGGATCGCGATGATTTAGAGACTGGGTTTGGAACCCAGTATACCCTTGAATATATCCTGCAGCACGGAAAGCTCGCCGCCTTGCACTGGCGTTTCCCTGTCATTGATGTTGATGATTTTGCCATCCAGCAGTCCGTATTGGGCAAAGCTGGCCACCTGCTCATTCTTGTCAAAGCGCACCGCAATCACCTCGCGGCTGGTTTCCTTGGGCTGCAGGAAAGCCCGGCTCTCGGTGATGCTGGTGATGTAATAGTTGCTGTCGCCATCGAAATTGATGCTGGCTGTAGTCGATGGCGAGCCCAGAATGCCCTCAACTTCGGTTTTGGACATGCCTTCCGTGATCTGCCCGAAGGCGCCAGGCCTTGCGATATAGCCATGGTGATTTATGCTGGGCGAACAGGCCGAAATTCCGGTTGCCAGCAGGGTTGCCAACAGCCACACAGCCGGCATATTTCGGTGGTTCTTCATCTTGTTCCAACAACGCCTTGTTTTCATGTAATCTTCTTTTGCCCCAACCAGGAGCCAACGGCAAGCCTATGATCCTGAAACGAATATTTAAACCACGGGAAAAGCCCGAGCGCCGCGTTTACGAAGCAATTGTGGCTGCCGCGCGGCGCGAGAATTTTTATCAAGACATGGCCGTTCCCGACACCATCGAGGGCCGCTTTGAAATGATCGTGCTTCACATGTATCTGGTGTTGCGGAGACTGAAGGATGAAGGCGTGGAAGATTTGCGGCAGAGCCTCACGGATGAGTTCTTCGCTGATATGGACGGCTCGCTGCGCGAATTTGGTGTGAGCGATGTGGCTGTGGGCAAGAAAGTGCGCAAATTGGCCGAATCCTATTATGGGCGGGTCACGACGTACGACAAGGCGCTGAATTCTGGCGGCGGGGCGCTGGAGGAGGCGCTGAGGCGCAATATCTATCCCGATGATGCGCCGGTAGCCGCCACAAAGGCCATGGCTGACTATGTGGTTTTCGCGGTAAAAGCGCTGAGCGAATTGCCGCGCGAGCAGGTCATGGGAGGAAGGTTTAGTTTCCAATGAAGCAAGCCGGTTACGAATTTTCCAGGCCTCTTCAAGTTGACCGAGTGCCAAAGCTCGGCAGCCATGAGCGGTTGTCGGCTGACTCCAGGGAATGCGCCGCACTTGCCGCCCGTGTTGGAATTCCGGAAATTCACAGCTTCGGCGGTTTTTTGCACGTTAGTCCTTGGCGCGGCGGTGGTCTCAAGATTACTGGAAATCTTGAGGCTGAAGTGGACCAGATTTCCGTTGTCAGCCTGGAAACATTCACGGAACAGATTAACTTTCAGGTTGAGCGATTTTTTCTTCCCCAGCGCGAATCGCAATCAACCAGCGAAGAAGATGTGGATGTGATTGAAAATGGCAGTGTGGATTTGGGCGAGGTTTTGGCGGAAACCCTGGCTTTGGAACTTGATCCATACCCGCGCAAGCCCGGCGAAGTATTTCATGACGTGCTGGAATCCGTTGAGCCAGAGAAAGTGTCACCCTTCTCCAAGTTGAAACGGCCTTGAATATTAGGGGTTGTATCCCCTGCAATTGCCTCTATTTTCCCGATTCACATGACAACTGATTTGATTATAGCGCTCGATGCCATGGGCGGCGACGTGGGCCCCGGTATCGTAATTCCGGGGGCGGAACTCGCGGCAGTTCGTCACCCCACTTACAAGTTTCTTCTCTTCGGCGACCGGGCCAGGATCGAACCGCTTCTGGAAAAGTATCCAAGGCTGAAAGCCAGGTCGGAAATTCGCCATTCCGATGTGGCGATCGGCATGGATGAGAAGCCAAGCCAGGCGCTGCGCCATGGTCGCGGTAAAAGCGGCATGTGGCAGATGATCCAGGCGGTTCACACAGGCGAGGCCCACGCGGCGGTTTCCGCCGGCAACACCGGCGCGCTGATGGCCATGTCGCGCTTTATTCTGAAAACATTGCCCGGCATTTCACGCCCCGCCATCGCCGCGATCTGGCCAACCCTGCGGAGCGAGAGCATCGTTCTGGATGTTGGCGCCTCAATCGGCGCGGATGCTGCCCAGCTCGTCGAATTTGCCATCATGGGCGAGGCCATGGCCCGCTGCCTGTTTGGCCTGACGCGCCCAACCGTTGGCCTTCTTAATATTGGAGTTGAGGAAGTCAAAGGTTTGGAGCAGGTAAAGGACGCAGCCAGGCTTTTGCGGGAGATGAGGCTGCCGATGGAATATGTGGGCTTCGTTGAGGGCGACGATATTGGCAAGGGCACAGTCGATGTTGTTGTGACGGAAGGCTTCACCGGGAACATCGCGCTCAAGACCGCCGAGGGAACCGCCAAGCAGGTGGCCGCTTACCTCAAGCTGGTGCTGAACCGGACATGGGTTTCCAAATTGGGCGCGGTATTGGCCGGCAGCGCCTTCGCGGCTCTTCGCGATCGCATGGACCCGCGCAAGCACAATGGAGGCGTTTTCGCCGGGCTGAATGGCGTGGTAGTGAAAAGTCACGGCGGCACCGATGAATTGGGCTTTGCCACCGCAATCGATGTGGCCATAGAAATGGTGCGCAATGGTCTGGTTGAGAAAATCGCCGAGGACATGGCCGCGCTGAACAGCCCGCGGCTGCAGGTGGCTGAATGAGCCTGCGCTCCGTAATCGAAGGCGTCGGCTCCGCGCTGCCCAAGCGGATTATGACCAATGCCGACATCAGCAAGATCGTTGATACCAGCGACGAATGGATCGTTGAGCGCACCGGCATCAAGGCGCGCCACATTGCAGCCGAGGGCGAGACAACGCGAACCCTAGCCGTGGCGGCGGCGCGCAAAGCTCTGGATAATGCAAAGCTTGCGCCAGGTGATATCGATCTGATCATCGTTGCGACCTCAACCCCGGACAAGACTTTCCCTGCAACCGCCACACAAGTGCAGGCCGATCTTGGCATCACCAGCGGCGCCGCTTTTGACGTGCAGGCCGTTTGCTCCGGCTTTGTCTATGGCCTGACGATCGCCGACAATTTCATCAGAGGTGGCCAGGCAAAATGCGTCCTCGTGATTGGCTCGGAAACATTCTCGCGCATTCTCGATTGGAATGACCGCACAACCTGCGTGTTGTTTGGCGATGGCGCGGGGGCCGTCGTCGTGCGCGCAAGCATGGGGCGGGGCACGAACCAGGACCGTGGAATTCTCCAGTGCCAAATCCATTCCGATGGCCGCTACGCTGACAAGCTGCATGTTGATGGCGGGCCCTCCACCACCAAAACCGTTGGCCACTTGCGCATGGAAGGCCGCGAGGTTTTCAAGCACGCGGTCACCAACATCGCCAGTGTGATGGCAGAGACTATCGCCAAGGCCGGATTGGTTCCCGCAGACATCGACTGGTTTGTGCCCCATCAGGCCAATCGCCGCATTTTGGAAGGCACTGCCCGAAAGTTAGGCATTTCCGAGGATCGGATCGTCATTACCCTTGATCAGCACGGAAACACCTCCGCCGCATCGATTCCCCTGGCCCTGGACGCCGCAGTGAGAGACGGCCGGATCAAAAAGGGCCAACTCGTCCTCATGGAAGCCATGGGGGGTGGCTTTACCTGGGGCGCAGTTCTCGCTAGATTTTAGGCTTGAGTCGTAACCTATTGAGTTCGCGTTATTTTCGATTGACGCAGGGATTTTGTCGACATAGCTTACGGCAGTTCTTGCGAGGGGATAAAACATGGCAGGCAAGACTTTGACGCGCGCCGATCTGAGTGAGGCAGTTCACCGGGATATCGGCTTGTCACGCACCGAATCCGCCGAAATGGTGAAGTCCGTGCTCGATCTCGTGTCCGATGCCTTGGTCGAGGGTACGTCCGTAAAGCTTTCGTCCTTCGGGACTTTTATGGTGCGAAGCAAGAAAGGCCGCATCGGCCGCAATCCAAAGACCGGCGAGGAAGTGCCTATTACACCGCGCCGCGTCATGGTGTTCCGCCCCAGCCAGGTGATGAAGAATGTGATTAACGGTCTCGAACCCGGTTCAGATGATTAAGCATTTCCCGCGCGAAATCAGGAGATAGAGCTTGGACAAGTCACCGGACGCCTTCCGGACCATCAGCGAAGCTGCCGAAGAGCTAGACATTCCACAGCACGTGCTGCGCTTTTGGGAGACCCGCTTTGGGCAAATAAAACCCATGAAGCGAGCGGGTGGCAGGCGTTACTATCGCCGCGCTGATCTGGAATTGCTGAAAGGCATCCGCAGCCTGTTGTACAGCGAGGGCTACACCATTCGGGGCCTGCAGCGCATTCTCAAGGAAGAAGGCGTTTCCTATGTCTCGGGCATTGGGCGCGGTGAAATTGTCGCCCGCAAACGCGATGCCGAGCTGGATGGAACGCCAAAGCCAGGCCAGGCCCAGATAGCGCCAAGAATAACCAAGTCCGCCCCAGGCCTCGGCAAGGCTCCATTGGCGCGCCACGCCGGAAATATCGGCGAAGCCCCGGTCCTTGTTCACAAGCTTTCAGACATGCAAACCGACGCCCTAAAGGCCGCGTTGCGTGATTTGGGCGACGCGCGGAAGCTGCTGGATCCGACATCAAGAGTTTAGCGGGCTTCTCAATCAGCACTTTCACTTTGCGGAGTGGGATGCTAAAGGCGCAGCCAGTCGGAGCGTAGCGCAGCCTGGTAGCGCACCAGTCTGGGGGACTGGGGGTCGCAGGTTCAAATCCTGTCGCTCCGACCATTCTTCAAGTGTCGGGCTTCGCCATCCAGCGGATGAGAATCATGGCAATGGGCACCCAGCCTATTCCCAGTAACACGAAAGCCAGAAGCTCTACCGCCCACCCGTATCCCACAACATAAATCCCGCCAATAGCCATGGCCACGAGGGCGTAGACGGTCAAAAACGCTATGGTGGCGAGAATGCCGATGAATTTGCGCTGGCGGAGTTTCATGGGCGCGAGCTATAGCATGACAGACTTGCTTGAATAGACAGGGATTTCTCATGCCTTCACTAACGCGCCGCCCGTGGGTTCCCGAGTCTTCAGAAAACTATGTTCAACAACTGGCGGATTTTACCGCGCGCAAACCGGAATGCGCCATCGCTGAGGAGGTCTCCCGCCTCACCGCCCACAACCGGAGAATCTATGAGAGCGATTGCTTCAACCTGAACCCCGCCGGGAATGTCATGAACCCGCGCGCCGAGGCTTTCCTCTCGCAAAATCTCGGTTCCAGACCTTCACTGGGCTATCCTGGCGACAAGTATGAAATGGGGCTGGAGGCTGTCGAGCAAATCGAGGTCATAGCCGCCGAACTCTGCGCCGAGATATTCCAGGCCCGCTTTGCCGAAATTCGCGTGGCGTCCGGCACCATGGCAAATCTCTATGCTTTCATGGCCACGTGCAAACCGGGCGACAAGATCATCGCGCCGCCCTCAAGCATTGGTGGCCACGTGACGCACCACATGGCGGGCGCTGCGGGACTCTATGGCCTGGAAATTCACGAAGCGCCTGTCGATGTGGAAAACTTCACGGTCGATCTTGATCGATTGCGCGAGCTTGCCCGGAGCGTGAAGCCAAAACTCATCACCATCGGCGGCAGCCTCAATCTCTTTCCGCATCCGGTCAAGGAGGCGCGGGCGATTGCTGACGAGGTCGGCGCAAAACTCCTCTTCGATGCCGCCCACCTCTGTGGAATGATCGCGGGCAGGGCGTGGCCAAACCCACTTTCTGAAGGGGCTCATCTCATGACCATGAGCACCTACAAAAGCCTGGGCGGGCCTGCCGGAGGCCTCATCGTCAGCAACGACGCGGAGATGGCTGAGCGCCTTGATCGACATCGCCTATCCCGGCATGACCGCGAATTTCGATGTGGCGAAATCGGCGGCCCTTGCCATCACCATGCTGGATTGGCGGGAACATGGCCAAGACTACGCCCGGGCGATGGTCAGGGTCTCCCAGGCATTGGCGGAAGAACTGGCTCTCCTGGGCGTGCCCGTATTTCAGACAGGGATGGGCATGACGGACTCCCATCAATTCGCGCTGAAAGCGCAGACATTTGGCGGTGGCCAGACCGCTTCCAAAAAACTTCGGAAGGCCAATTTGCTCGTGTCGGGTATTGGCCTCCCCATTGCCGGAGTCAGCGGCGATCTCAGCGGCATCCGCATCGGAACACCTGAAATTGTAAGATGGGGCGTGAATGTCGGCCACACCAAAAAGCTGGCGGAACTCATCTCCAGGGCTCTCGAGTTCAAGCGATCCCGAATGCCTCGCGCAAGAAGTGTCGCGCTTTCGCGCGCAATTCAGGAACTTGCATTACATCATCAAAAACTGAGCTGCGACGTCGCCTCGCTTGAAGTGGCTTGGGGCTCAATCTATTGAATTCCGCCATCCCGGCGAAAGCCAGGACGGCAAGTGTTTGGTTGAAAAGGTGTCTATGGTTTCCGCGATAAGCAACCCCACCACGCAAATTAGACTATGGCTTTATTGCATCGCAGCTCTCGTTTTCAGCATGGTCATCGTAGGCGGCGCGACGCGGCTCACCGACAGCGGGTTGTCCATCACCGAATGGAAGCCATTGCTTGGAGCAATCCCGCCGCTCAATGAGGCGGATTGGGCGGCTGCATTTGGGAAGTACCAGCTCATTCCCGAGTATGAACTCCAAAACAAAGGAATGTCGCTCGAAGATTTCAAGTTCATTTACTGGTGGGAATGGGCGCACCGGTTTCTTGGGCGCCTGATCGGCGTGGCCTTTGCCGCGCCATTCCTGTATTTTGCGCTCGCCGGGAAACTCGCAAAGGGGCTTTGGAAGCAGCTTGCCGCGATCCTCATTCTCGGCGGGGCGCAAGGTGCGCTGGGCTGGTACATGGTCGCCTCCGGCTTGGTGGACCGCGTCGATGTCAGCCAGTACCGGTTGGCGGCGCATCTCACCCTTGCGGCTATAATCTTTGCGGCAGTCATTTGGGTCGCATTGGGCCTCGGCAAGGAACGCCGCAGGCCCGCCAACATAAATCAGCTGTTTGGCATGTCGCTGACCGGCCTCATCCTGCTCCAGATTGCAGCGGGTGGCCTTGTCGCCGGCCTGGACGCCGGCATGGGATATGCGACCTGGCCCCTGATGGATGGTCAATGGGCGCCGGCGGGACTATTTGCAATGTCGCCCGGCTGGACAAATTTCTTTGAAAACGCGATGACCGTGCAATTCAATCATCGCGTGCTTGCATATCTTGTTCTGGCGAGCGCTGTTATCCACGCGTGGAGAGCGCGCACAGCCCAGTCGGCGATCTTGGCCTTCGCCGTTTTCGCGCAAGCCCTCCTCGGCGTTATCACGCTTCTATGGGGTGTTCCCCTGGCAGCGGCACTCGCCCATCAGGGGGGCGCAATGCTGCTGCTGGCGGTCGCTGTCTGGAATCTGCATTCCAGCTTGCTTATCCGATCGCCTGGTCCAGATCAGCGATAATATCCGCCACATCTTCAATGCCGATTGAAAGCCGCACGACATCCGGTGTTGCCCCTGCTTTCTTCAGTTGATCAGGCGTCAGCTGGCTGTGGGTCGTGGATGCGGGATGGATGATGAGCGAGCGGGTATCGCCCACATTGGCCAGATGCGACAGCAGTTTCACGGATGACACAACCTTCACGCCTGCGTCATAACCACCCTTCAGTCCAAATGTGAACACAGCGCCAGCGCCCTTGGGCGTGTATTTCTTGTGAAGCGCGTGATGGGCGTCACCTGGCAGCCCGGCATAATTCACCCAGGCAACCTTCGGGTTCTGAGAAAGCCATTCCGCCACCTTCTGTGCGTTCTCACAGTGGCGCTGCATGCGCAACGACAGGGTTTCCATACCCGTCAAAATGTAAAACGCATTTTGCGGCGCAATTGAAGGCCCCAGATCGCGAAGGCCCAACACCCGGCAGGCGATGGCGAATGCGATGCCGCCGAAAGTCTCATGGAACTTCATGCCATGGTAGGAGTCATTGGGTTCGGAGAGCAGCGGATACTTGCCGCCCTTCGACCAGTCAAAATTGCCGCCGTCAACAATGGCGCCGCCCATGGAATTGCCATGGCCGCCCATGAATTTTGTCAGTGAGTGAACGACAATGTTCGCCCCGTGCTCAATGGGTTTGCAGAGGTAGGGCGTGGCCAAGGTGTTGTCGACAATGAGCGGCACGCCGGCGCGCTTGGCAATCTTCGCGACGGCCCCGATATCGGTGATGCGTCCGCCCGGATTGGCGATTGATTCAATGAAAATGGCCTTGGTCTTGGGCGACAACGCCTTCTCGATGGAATCCATATCCTCCGCATCGGCCCAAACCACGTGCCAGCCAAATGACTTGAAGGAATGATTGAACTGGTTGATCGAGCCGCCATAGAGCTGGCGCACCGCCACGAATTCGTCTCCCGGCTGCATCAAAGCGTGGAACACCAGCATTTGCGCCGCATGGCCGGAAGCCAGCGCCAATGCCGCCGTGCCGCCCTCCAAAGCCGCGACTTTTGCCTCAAGCACGGCCTGTGTCGGGTTCATAATGCGGGTGTAAATATTGCCGAAAGCCTTGAGCGCGAACAGATCCGCCGCGTGCTTCACGTCGTCGAAAACATAGGCAGTTGTCTGGTAGATCGGTGTGATGCGCGCTCCTGTCGTGGGATCAGGCGCGGCGCCCGCGTGGATTGCCAAAGTGTCAAATCCCGGTGTCTTGTCGGCCATGAAGTCCTCCCTTTGTTTGATTGAAGCCTAACGCGTGTTTGCTGTTCCGCCAAGACCCAAGCTTTGCATCTTGCCGCTTTCGTGGCGCTGCTGGCGGCGCGAGGAAATAATGCCGGAATTGCCGCCAACCCACGTCCATTCGCCCGATATCTTGCCATATTCCATCTTGGGGCAGCGGTTCATTACGACTTTCAACCCCGCCGCTTCGGCCCGCGCCGCTGCCTTGTCGTCGCGAACGGTCAACTGCATCCAGATCACCGATGGCCTCGGAGCAAGCGTCAGCGCCTCGTCAACGATGGGGCCCGCAGCGTCCGAGTTGCGGAATATATCCACCATGTCGATGGGTTTGGGAATGTCCTTGAGGCTGCCATGGACCAATTGGCCGTGAAGCATCTGCCCGGCAAGCCCCGGATTGACCGGGATCACCTCATAGCCCTTGCCCAGCAAGTATTGCATCACCAGGTAGGACGGCCGGACCGGATTGCTCGATGCGCCCACCAGCGCAATCGTCTTCACGTTGCGCAAAATATCGCGGATATAATCGGTCGTGTATTCATCATGGTTCATGGAAATTCAATCTGGCCACGGGCGCTGAACAGGCACAAGTGAGATTGATTGCCTTCAGGGTCGGAAAAATATCTGGAACAGCCGCCCCAGAAAACCTTTTGCGCGGGTTTCACTATTGTGGCGCCAGTGTCTTTGGCATGGGCATTGATCCGGGGTCTCAGTGTTCCCACGTGGGATGTCTCTTTTGAATGAAGGCCTCAATGCCTTCGCGCGCGTCATTGGCGAGCAGGTTTTCAGTCATGATCCTCGCCATATGGGCGTAAGCTTCGGCCACTGGCATTTCAGCCTGCGCATCAAAGGCCCGCTTGCCAATCCTGATGGCGGCGGCGGACTTCGAGGCAATCTTGCGCGCCAATTCCTCCGTCACGGCCCTGAGTTCGTTGTGCGTGACAACCTGGTTGATCAGGCCAAATCGCTTAGCATCGTCGGCGGAAATCAAATCCCCAGTCAGCAGCATCTCCATCGCATGTTTGCGGCCGACGGCGCGGGTCAAGGCGACCATCGGCGTGGAACAGAACAGGCCAATATTGACGCCCGGCGTGCAGAATTTCGAGCGGTCCGTTGCGATAGCCAGATCGCAGCTGGCCACCAATTGGCATCCTGCCGCGCTTGCCAGTCCATCCACCTCGGCGATGACGGGGCAGGGGTGACCCACAATGGCGAGCATCAGGTCCGCGCACTTGCTGAAAAGATTATTGAAGTAGGAAGCGCCCCCATCGGCATCGGCGCGGCGGGCGGTGATTTCCTTCAGATTGTGGCCCGAGCTGAAAGCCGGCCCATGCGCCGCCACAATGATCACCCGCGCATCATTTGCGGTGATAGCGTCGAGCAGGCCGTCAATCATTTGCTCAGAAAGGCTGTTGCGCGTCGCGGCGTCGTTAAGCGTCAGGCGCAGGATGCCATCTTCGCCCCGTTCGCGTAAAACCAGATCGGTCATTCTTCTTCAGTTTCCAGCGCCTTGAGTTTTTCCGTGTAGGCCGGATTGTCTATCAGCTCCTGGACAATTTTGCGATTGTTCTCTGAAGGGATTAGCGCGTTGAGCGAGGCCACGATCCGGTCCTTCATGTCCTGGGCCAAGTCCGCATCTTTCTGAACTTCGTCAATTTGCAATTTTATGTCAGCCGATTGATCGTCGATGATGTTGGCATAAGCGCTGCTGACTGTTGTGATGGTGTCATTCCATTGGGTGACATTCTCAAAGCCGGCGGCCTTGACGTCCACTTCGAACGCCTTGCCCTGGGCGTCGCGATCGACGAAATCCTGCAGGCTTTCGAAATCCTCAAGCTTGGCATCCTTGTACTTGTCCTTGAGCAGGACATAGGCGTCAATTGACCGCTGGGCGGAGTCAGCGGTCAGCTCCACCATCTGCACAACAGGAATTTCACCCAGGCTGATGTCATCGCCAGGGGCAACTTCTTCTTCCTCCTGCAGGCTGGGATCTGCCTCAATCTTGTCCTGAGCCTTTGCCTGCGGTTCGGCTTGCGCCTGCGCGGCAGGGGAGGCGGGCGCCGTTGAGGCTGCAAGCCCAACCCAAATCGCCAGCCAAAACCCAGAGTTCTTCTTCATTTCTTTCCCTGCCGGGGTTTGTTTTAGAACACTTTGGGATGTTCGCAACGGACATTAGCAGTATTTTGCGGCAAAACAATACGGATGAGGTATTATAATACCACATAACATTATTGGCGGTTTTCCTTGACTTGACCCGGCCCCTCACCTAATGACCGCGCACCGGAACAGGCGCGGATCGCCTTTTCATTCGACACTTTGAACCCAGAGAAACACACATGACAACCTATTCGGCGAAAGCCAAGGACATCGTGAAAAATTGGGTGCTGATTGACGCAGAAGGTTTGGTTGTTGGCCGCCTGGCCACCATTATCGCCAACCGCCTGCGCGGCAAGCACAAGCCAACTTTCACCCCGCACATGGATTGCGGCGACAACATCATCGTCATCAATTGCGAGAAGATCGCCTTCACCGGCGCCAAGCGCAAGGACAAAACCTATTACTGGCACACGGGCTTCCCAGGCGGCATCAAGGAGCGCAAGGCGCACCAGATTCTCGATGGCAAGTTTCCCGAGCGGGTTCTCGAGTCAGCGGTTAAGCGCATGCTTCCCGGCGCCTCGCTCAAGCGCCAGCAAATGACCAACCTCCGCATCTACAGTGGTTCGGCCCACCCGCATGAGGCGCAGAACCCGGTCAAGCTCGACATCAAGGCAATGAACTCCAAGAACGCAGTGAGAGGCTAATCGCCATGGTTGAACAAACGACACTCTCGAATCTCGGCGCCGCCATGGGCATGGCGACACCGGCCGCCGCTGGCGTCGCCGCGGCGCCCGCCAAGCCAAAAATTGACGCCAAGGGCCGTTCCTACGCGACGGGCCGCCGCAAGAACGCGGTTGCCCGTGTTTGGATCAAGCGCGGCACCGGCAAGGTCACCGTCAACGGAAAGGTCATCGAAACCTATTTCGCGCGCCCGGTTCTTCGCATGCTGGTTCAGCAGCCGCTCAATCTGGTCAATCGCGCCAGCCAGCTGGATGTGGTTTGCACAGTTGTCGGCGGCGGGCTTTCGGGCCAGGCCGGCGCCGTGCGCCACGGCATTTCCCGGGCGCTCACCTATTTCGAACCGGACCTGCGCCCGGCCCTCAAGAAGGGCGGCTTCCTGACGCGCGACAGCCGCGCCGTGGAACGCAAGAAATACGGCAAGGCGAAAGCCCGCCGCAGCTTCCAGTTCTCGAAGCGGTAAATCCGAAATTTTCAGCAGAGGGCCGGAGGAAACTTCGGCCCTTTCCTTTAAGGAGAAGGCCCGGGCGGGGGCGCCGGGCCTTCGAAACGAGCCTGTCAATGAAGGGGGGAGGGGAAACAGACCCGCTTTCTGACATTGAATATAGGAAGCAAAATCAGGATTGCGAGTCCCCGATCACGCACTTTTTTGTGATGGGTGGAATCTACTCGGATTTCACCCGCACATAGGAGCCGGGCGCATCTTCAATCACCTCAAGCTTGCCATCGCCGGGCTCAGGCGCTGTGACCTTCGCGCCCGACCGCGCCGTAATCCAATCCGCCCAGTCCGGCCACCAGGAGCCCGGATGCTCCTGCGCGGTCTTCAGCCAGTCCGCCAGGTTTTCGGGGCGCTGCTCATTGGTCCAATAGTGATATTTCCGGGCTTCCGGAGGATTTATGACGCCAGCGATATGGCCTGAGCCCGACACCACCAGCCTGGTCTCTCCGCCCATGAACTGCCCAAGCCTGAACACCGAAGGCAAGGGCGCAATATGGTCTTCGCGCGCCGCCAGATTATAGACCGGAATTTTCACTTTCCTGAGGTCAATATGCACCCCATCCAGCAGCATTTTGCCCTGGGAAAGCTTGTTGGCCATATAGCATTCGCGCAAATAGAAGGAATGAACGCCTGCCGGCATCTGGGTTGAATCAGAATTCCAGTACAGCAGGTCGAATGGCATCGGCTCCTTGCCGAGCAGATAATTATTGATCACATAGGACCAGATCAGATCATTGGAGCGCAGAAGATTGAAAGCGTCCGCCATGCGCGAGCCGGCGAGATAGCCCTTCTCCTCCATGCGCTCTTCGATCCATTTCACCTGCTCATCGTCCACATAGACCAGGAGGTCGCCGGCCTTTTCGAAATCCACCTGGGTGGTGAAAAAAGTGGCTGAATTTATCCGGTCATCCTGCTTGGCCGCCATGTAGCCAAGGGCAGAGGCCACCAGCGTGCCGCCGATGCAGTAGCCGATGACATTGATCTTTGCTGCGCCAGTGGCGTCCTGAACCGCTTGCACAGCCTCCAGAAAGCCTTCGCGCATATAGTCCGAAAAAGTCTTGCGGCCCTGTCTTTCATCGGCGTTCACCCATGAAACCACAAACACGGTAAGGCCCTGTTCCGTCGCCCAGCGCACGAACGACTTCTTGGGGTTGAGGTCCAGAATGTAAAACTTGTTGATCCATGGCGGAACAATAAGCAGCGGGATTTCATAGGCGCGCTTCACGGCGGGCGCGTATTGGATCAGCTCAAAAGTGTCGTTGCGGAACACCACCTTGCCCGGCGTCATGGCGATGTTCTTGCCAATCTCAAAGGCCGTCGTGTCGGATTGCTTGATGCGCAAGCGCCCGTCCGGCATGCCCATGTCGTTTTCGAGGTTCTTCAGCCCCTCGATCAGGTTGGCGCCGTTGGTGGCCAGCGTCGCCCGCAAAACTTCCGGGTTTGACGCCGGAAAATTGGAAGGCGACAGCGCGTTGGCGATCTGCTCGACATAGAACCTGGCCTTGCGCCGCGTATGCTCATCAATGCCATCGGCATTCTTGATAACATCCTGCGTCCAATTGGCCGACACCAGATAAAATTGCTTGAGGAAATCAAAGATGGCGTTTTCCTGCCAGTCCTTGTCCTTGAAGCGCTTGTCATTGCGGGCGGGCGAAGCGACGGGGCCAACCTCCGCCCCCAGCACTTTTGACCAGGAGTTCTGCCAAAGCTGGCTATAGCTGGCCCACAGCTGGTTCTGCGCCTCCATCAGCTTTTGCGGTTCGGCCATATAGGATTGCGCCACCGCGCCCAGGGTTTTGGTGATCTGGTCAATGGGCGTGACCTGCGATTCCACGTGTTTCTGCGCCAGTTCCGGGCGCTCGGCCACGGCGCGGGCGATTTGCGCCGCGCGCTCAAACACCTTGGCCAGATTCTGCGCCAACTGCACAGGATCCACCAGCTTGAAGTCCCCAGGTTTTTGCGGCGCAGAATCGCTCATGAATGTGTTCTTTCAACCCTTTGATGGCAGCTTAATGCCCCACGCCCCGAACGCCAACTGTTATCAGGCGGGGCCATCGGGCAAAGCTCCGCCGGGGGTGGAAACGGTTATGCCGTTTCCGGGGCAGAAGCGATGGGCAGCGCTTCAAGAGGTGTTGGGCCTCATCGCGTCACAGGCGAGGCCATGGCATTCGATGAGCACCTCATCGACTTCGTGATCCGGCTTCCGGCGATAGCCGGGAGGACGGCCCGGCCGGAGCGGCGACTTGAACTTCAGGCTTTGGCATCTTCTCCCGCCTCACCCGCCAGCGGGCCAGACGCCGGGCCTGGCGCGGCAGATCGTCAAGCGCCAGTTTGAGGGCCTGGAGCCTGCGGGTGAGGCGTGCGGCATTGACGAGGCCATCGGGCGGCGGCGGGGGATCGACCACGGGCCGGGGCGCTGGCCACAGGGCCGCCACCCGGGGATCGTTTCCGAAGAAATGGATGCGCGGAGCAATCCGCGCGAATACCCGGCGGTGCGGAGCTGCGAAGTTTTTCCGCGGATCGAAGAGCTGGAAGGAGGGACGTGAGTTCCCGCCGCCCTTCCCGATGATTGGCCCCGCCGGCATGGGCCGCGAGGGCGCCAGCTTCACCACAAGGCCCCGCGCCGCGATGACAATGAGGCGGCGCACGGCGGATTCGGCGGGCCGCAGCACGCGCAGCACGGCGCTGTGGAGGGGCTGCGGAATCCGCGCCACCGTGGTCTGAGCCCGCAAGCCCCAGCATGGCGAACAGCGCTTCAACGATGCCCTTGAGCGCTTCGCTGTTGCGTTCGATGGCCCTGGCCCAGTCCATGGTGTTTCCCTATCCAGCATAAAGAACAAAACAGGAACATAAATGGCATGCGAGGGCTACGGCGTCAAGGGGATTTATTCATATTTTTACATTCAATCGAAATCGGCGTATTGCGATATTCCCGATCAGTGTTGGCCGGTGAGCCGCTCGATGGCGCGGATGACGAGGCGCTGCAGGGGCCCATGTTCCTTCCGCGAATAACAGAAATGGACGGGCGGGGCGGGATCGTCGTGGAGGTGGCCGGCGGAGTCGAGAGCTTCAAGCATCAGATCATTTGCGTCCTGCTGAGATGTCTCAGAGGTGCTAAATATTTGTGACAGGGTGATGAAGGGGGCTTGCGTCCTATAACGTTATGCGTTATATATATCCATGATCCGAAGCTTTGCGGGGCGTGAAACGGAACTGGTCTGGCGGGGCGTCCGGTCGCGGCGGTTGCCGGATGATGTGCAGCGTCTTGGATTGCGGAAGCTGGAATTAATTGATGCAGCGGAAAGCGTGGATGACTTGCGGGTGCCGCCGGGCAACAGGCTTGAAGCGCTGAAGGGCGACCGGAAAGGTTTCTGGTCAATTCGGATAAACGGACAGTGGCGGATAATTTTTCGATGGGTGAATGGCTATGCTGAAAACGTTGAAATCATCGACTACCACTAGGAAGCAGGATTTGCTGCCAATCCCGACGGTCGGTGAAATTCTGCTGGAAGAGTTTTTGAAGCCGCTGGAGCTTTCGCAGAACGCGCTGGCCCGCGCCATCGGCGTTCCGCCGCGCCGCATCAATGAAATCGTGCTGGGCAAGCGGGCGGTGACCGCGGACACGGATTTGCGCCTGACGCGCTATTTCAAATTGTCGGAAGGATTCTTTCTGCGTCTGCAGATAAGTTATGATTTGCGCGTGCAGCGGCGAGTGCTGGGGGGCAAGCTGGATTTAATCAAGCCGCGGGCGGCTTGATAGGTTCGTTGAATTGAATGCACTGTCACCGTAATTCCTGTCACCGTAATTCCGAGAATTCGAAGTGACCTATTTTGTCGTGAGGCGGCTGCAGGCACCCTACCAGATATACTCTGACATGTCCGCGTGGGAAGCCAAGGTTCCGGATATTGACCGGTGTGTCGAGATAAGTGAAATTTGGAAGGATGGAGTTGGTCTCCTCAATCCTCTGGAGATGCCCGATTTTTTGCAACTTGAGAGACCCAGAAAATCCTTGCCCGATGTCTTTTTCTCAGACAATGGCATCTTGATTTGTTCCGGCGAGGCAAAGCGCATTCTGGAAGAGTTCAATCCAGGCCTGCATCAGTTCATTCCAATAAGGATCATATTGAAAAGTGGCCAAGACGCTCCGGGTGAACACTTCATTCTGAATGTGCATCACACCCTGGATACGATCCTTGACGAAAAGACCAAGGCAACGAAATTCACAGCCACGCTGCCCGACGACCCGTCGCGTCACTTGATGTCTCTGCGGCTTAGCGCAGAGCATAGCGGCGGGGTGGGAGTCGACAAGTCGAAACTCACGTCCGCGCATCTCTGGCGGGAAAAAGCTTACCCCGGAATTTTCATGATGTCGGACGCACTCAACAGACGCCTGAGCGAAGCGGGAATCCGCTTCCTGAAAGCAATCAAGGCGCAGGAATATTAAGTTTCGGCAAAGGACATAGCAGATGGGAACAACCCTATTTCCAGATCACCACAATCTGCCACGGGCAGTGTACCGGGACAACAAGCCCCTCATTGACCGGTTGCACGGTGGCAAGTTCGATTTGCATGGATTACGTGGATTACGGTGACACTCCACTAACTCTTCTTTCCTGCGGGTTTTGGCCCGCGTTTGGCTGGTTTCAGGGGGCGGTCGAGTTTGCGCTCCAATTTGCCCAGGAACGCCGCGCTGCCCAGGGGGCGGCCAATGGATTCGGCGCGGCGGAGAAGCATTTCGGCCATTTCCTGTTCGGGGCTTTCGGCGAGGAGGGTTTTGAAATCGGGGCAGAGCCCGCGCATGAATGCTGTTTCGGTAAGCCCGTCATCGCGGCCTTTCAGATAGGCTTTCGCGGAAGACCACCGCCAGCGTTCAGGCTTCGCGCAGAGCCTGGCGCGCACAGGGTTCATCAGCACATAGCGGAGTGCCACCAGGGCATGATCATTGTCCATGGCCACACAGCCAAAACGGCCCTGCCAGAAATGCCCGGTCTTCCTGCGGCGCGCGTTGATGCGGCCAGCATAGGCGCGGTGCACCGATGACATGGCCTTGCGCAGCCCATCCGCATCGCGCGGCACAAGAATGAGATGCACATGATTGGGCATCAGCACATACCCCAGGCAGCGCACATGCGCCGCCGCGCAGGCCGATTTCAACAGGGTGAGATAGCAGGCATAATCATCATCCGAGAAAAACACGCGGGCCCGCCCATTGCCGCGCTGGGTGACATGGTGGGGCAGGTGGGGAATGACGACACGGGCAAGCCTGGCCATGGCGGGGAGCATTGGCTGAAATGCGCGGGAATGTCAATAGAGTGGAGTGTCACCGTAATTCCCACCGTAACTCTAAAACGTGAACTGTCATTTGGCTTGCAGCGCGTTGCCATGGCGTGCAAGGATTGGCGCCATGGCACCGCCAAACCAACCTCCGAGCGATCTATCGCCGCCGCAGCAGGCGCTGTGGTGGCTGAAGCAGGGCAAATTGGCGATGGGCCCCGAATGGCAAAAAGCCCATGAAATCTGCCAGGCGAAGGAAGGCACCCACGCCTATGACCTCGTTCATGCCCTGGCCCACTGGATCGAGGGCGACAGCGGAAACGCCGCCTACTGGTATCGGAGAGTTGGCGAGAAACGCGCCGAAAACATCGCCGCCGAATGGCAGCGCATTTCAGCGGCGCTCGCGCAGCAGGCAGGCTCCAGCCATGCGAAGTGAAATCGCAATTTATGATTTGGCCTCCGGCGCCGCGCAATCGCTGCTGAAAACAGAACGCCTTATTGAAGCCCCGAATTGGACCCCCGATGGCGGCTCCCTCGTCGTCAATGGCGAAGGCCACCTCTATGCCGTGGATCTGAAAAATCCGGAAATGATCAAGATCGACACGGGGCCAGTCAACCGATGCAACAATGATCACGGCATATCCCCCGATGGCAGAATGCTGGTGATCAGCGATTCCTTTGAGGCGGGCGGAAGCCGCATCTACACGCTTCCCTTTGGCGGCGGCGCGCCCACATTGGTGCAGGGCAAATCACCATCCTATTGGCACGGCTGGTCGCCCGATGGAAAAACCCTGGCCTATGTGGCCAAGCGCGGTCCCTCCTTTCAAATCCACACCTGTCCCGCAGGCGGCGGCCCGGAATTCCAGGTCACCCGGGACTTCGACCACTGCGATGGCCCGGATTATACGCCGGACGGCGAATGGGTGTGGTTCAACGGCGAAATCAAGGGCTCTGTCCAGCTCTGGCGGATCAGGCCGGACGGCAGCACCCCCCAGCAGATGACCAATGACGAGCGTGTCAACTGGTTCCCCCATCCCTCGCCCGACGGCCAGCACATCGTCTACGTCGCCTATGAGAATGGAACGCGAGGCCACCCCCGCGACAAAAACATTGAGCTCCGCCTGATGCCAGCCAGCGGCGGAACCCCGAAAACCCTGCTCGCCGCGTTCGGCGGCCAGGGGACCATGAACGTCCCCTGCTGGTCGCCTGACAGCCGGCGGTTCGCCTTCGTGCGCTATCAGGCGGAATAGCTTTACGGGCTGCCCGGTTCCAGCCCAGCAGGATCAATCCGTTGACCGCCTCGATGGCGCCAAAAATGCGCCAGGCCGGAATCCCGCCTCAGACATGCACTTGCGCCCTTTCTTGCAAAATGAGACCGCCCCGGCCATAAGACGGTGATCAGCTAACCAGAGAGTTCATATGGCCAACACACTCCGCATCGGCATCGCAGGCCTCGGCAACGTGGGTGTTGGCGTGCTGGATATTATCCGGAAACATGAAGCGCTTTTGGCCGACCGGGCAGGCGTTGCCATCCGGATCACCGCCGTCGCCGCGCGCCGCAAGGCAAAGGACCGGGGCCACGATCTTTCCGCCATGGCATGGTTTGATGATCCCGTGGGCCTCGCCAAGTCGCCCGACATTGACGTGTTCGTGGAACTGATGGGAGGCGAGGGCGATCCGGCGAAATCTGCCGTCGAAGCGGCAATCGCCGCCGGAAAGCATGTCATCACCGCCAACAAGGCGCTGCTTGCCCACCATGGCGCAGCGCTCGCCCGCGCGGCGGAGGCCAAAGGGGTGGCGCTGAATTTTGAAGCCTCGGTCGCCGGCGGCATCCCCATCATCAAGGCTTTGCGCGAAGGCCTGGCCGGCAACCGCGTCACCAAGCTGTTCGGCATCATGAACGGCACCTGCAATTACATTCTCACCAAAATGGCCAATGAGGGCCGAAGCTTCACGGAAGTTTTGAAGGAGGCGCAGGACCTGGGCTACGCCGAGGCCGACCCCACATTTGACATCGGCGGCTTCGACACCGCCCACAAGCTGGCGGTTGTCACGGCGCTGGCGTTCGGGACGGAAGTGAATTTGAAAGCCATCGAGATTGAAGGCATCGAAGCCATCACCCTTGACGACATCCGCAACGCCAGCGACATGGGCTACAAGATCAAGCTGCTCGGCGTCGCCGTTTCCCATGCGGAAGGCGTCGAGCAACGCGTGCATCCCACACTCGTGCCCAAGGGCTCGCCCGTGGCTGACACCGACGGTGTTTTCAACGCGGTCGTGGTGAAAGGCGATTTCGTCGGCGATCTCATGCTGGAGGGCAGGGGCGCTGGCGCCCACCCAACGGCCTCCGCCGTGCTCTCCGACATTGTTGATATCGCGCGCGGCAACCTGCGTCCCGCCTTCGGCATTCCCGCCGCAAAGCTCAAGCCCTACAGGCAGGCGCCCAACAAGGCCCACGAGGGCGGCTACTATGTGGCGCTTGAACTGGTTGACAGGCCGGGCGCGGTGGCGGCCATCGCGCGCATTCTCGCCGACCAGAGGATTTCCATCGAAAGCATCGTGCAGCGCGGCAAGCCCAGCAAGGATTTGCAGCGTGAAACCGCGACCTTCATCCTGATCACCCACGACACGCTGGAAACCTCGATCCGCGCCGCCATTTCAAAAATCGAACAGGACGGCCACGTGGCCAGCAAGCCCCGCCTCATCCGCATTGAGCGCCTGTGACGCCGCAGAATTTCCTCGACGTTGACCGCTCTGCATCAGGCCGGCGCTGGGTGGCGCGGCTGCAGGATGAGCGGCTCGCCGAAGCCATTGCGCAGCGCCATGAGCTGCCCGAAATCCTTGGCCGCGTCATGGCGGCGCGCGGCGTGGCGCTGGATGAGGCGGAAGCTTTTCTCAATCCCACGATCCGAACCCTCATGCCGCAACCCCAGGCCTTGCGGGACATGGAGAAGGGCGCGCAATATCTGGCCAGCGCCATCATGGCGAAAACCTCAATCGGCATCATCTCCGACTATGATGTTGATGGCGTTTCCTCGGCGGCCATCTTCAAGCTGTTCCTCCGCGCCGTGGGTTCCGACGCCATCGTGCATGTGCCGGACCGCCTGACGGAAGGATACGGCCCCAGCGAACATGCGGTGAAGCTTTTGCGCGAGCAGGGCTGCGCGCTGCTCCTCACACTGGATTGCGGCGTGCTGGCCCATGATCCCCTGGCGCATGCGGCAGAGCTTGGCTTCACAACCATCATCGTCGATCACCACCAGGCGGGTGAAATTCTCCCCGAGGCCTATGCGGTGATCAATCCAAACCGCCAGGATGATGTGTCGGGCTTTGGCTATCTCTGCGCCGCCGGTGTGGTGATGATCCTCATCGCAACGGTGAACAAGCTGCTGCGCGCCCAGGGCTGGTATTCAGAAACCCGCCCCGAACCCAACATGCTGCAATGGCTTGAGCTTGTGGCCCTCGCCACGGTCTGCGATGTTGTTCCCCTCAAAGGCCTGAACCGCGCCTATGTGACCCAGGGGCTGAAAATCATGGCGCGCCGCGAAAACCTGGGCCTGTCCATGCTGGCTGATATCGCCCGCCTCAAGCGCAGCCCGGACGTTTATGCGCTGGGGTTTGTGCTGGGCCCACGGCTGAACGCGGCCGGCCGCGTCGGCCATGCGGACATGGCGCTTGAACTTCTGACAACCCGCGACAAGGGCAGGGCCAATCAACTGGCCCAGGAATTGGAATTGCTCAATCGCCAGCGCCAGGCAATAGAACTCCGCGTCGTTGACGCCGCGGCGATCCAGGCCGAAGCATCGCTTGGCAAAGAGCGGCGCGGCTCGGTTCTCGTTGTCGCCAGCGAAGGCTGGCACCCGGGCGTTGCGGGCCTCGCCGCCGCCCGCCTGAAAGAACGCTACCAATTGCCCAGCTTCGTGCTCGCCAGCAATGCCAGGACCGGCCTGGCCAGCGGCTCTGGCCGCTCCATAATGGGCGTGGATATCGGCGCCGCCATCCGCGCTGCTTTTGAGGCTGGCATCATCGTCAAGGGCGGCGGCCATGCCATGGCGGCAGGCCTCACGGTCGAAATTTCAAAACTCGCCGATTTCAGAAGCTTCATGGAAGAGAAACTGGCGGGCGCAGTTTCCGGCGCCGCCGAAAATGTGCTGCCCATCGATGGCGCGCTTTCAGCCTCCGGCGCCACATTGGAACTCATCGAGCTGCTGGAGCAAGCAGGCCCCTATGGCGCGGCCCATCCATCGCCGATGTTTGCCTTCCCGGCGCACCGCGTCATCTATGCCGACCCCGCCGGAAGCGACCACATCCGCTGCACCCTGGCGTCTGCCGATGGCGCCAGAATCAAGGCCATCGCCTTTCGCGCCATGGGCACGGAAATGGGCGAATTGCTGCTCACCGAGCGCAAATTGCCGCTTCATATTGCTGGCCGGCTGAGCATTGATGAATGGGGCGCAAAGCGCGTTCCATCGATCCAAATCGAGGACGTTGCGCGCATTTTGTGAGGCTTGCCAGACCCGGCGAACCCCGTTATAGACGCGGCCTCAGCGCGCCCTTCGTCTATCGGTTAGGACGACAGCCTTTCACGTTGTAAAGACGGGTTCGACTCCCGTAGGGCGCGCCATCTATATCAGGCAGATGATTCGTAACCATTTGACTTAGCACCAGAATTGAGACTGGGACCCTCATTCAGTCGCCAGGGCGTTACGTCGATTAGCTTACCCTTGAAACGATGATATTATACTCTGGACTCCCGATGCTATTTTTCTTCGTGTAACGGGAAATCAGGGAAAGTTGTCCACCGCAACAACAATGGAGCAATAAGTAAGAATGCACATTGTCTGCCTCAAGATTTCCGGCTTCCGGGGTGTGCGTTCAGCGGACATTACGCTTGGCCGTCATGCTGTGCTGGTGGGGCCGAACAACAGTGGCAAAACCACCATTATCGAGGCGCTGGCCCTGCTGTTCGGGCGCGACCGTCTGGTGCGGCGCCTCACCGAGCATGATTTTCACGGCAGCGCGCCGGACGAATCCGCTCGCATCCTGTGCATCGCCACCGTCACGGGCTTTACGCCCAACGACCCGCACAACCATTCCTCATGGTTCAGCCCCGAGCGCGGCGTTGAGAAATGGTTCGATCCGAACGGCAAGACCCTGAGCGCCGCGCCGGACGCGCAGCATACCGATCTGGCCGTGCAGATCGGCTTCGCCGCTCGGTTCGATCTGGACGAGCTAGAAGCCGAGACGATCCGCTTTTTCGTGGACGACGAAGCCACGCTGGGCGATCCGTTCGCGGAAGATGCGCACCTGCGCACGATCCACGCCAAGGTACTGCAAGAGTTGGGCTTCTTTCTTGTCCCGGCCTCGCGCACATGGGACCGCTGGATTTCCTTTTCGTCCGAGTTGTTCCGCCGTGTGGTGGCGACGCGCGGCGACATGCCCGCGCAGGCCGTGCGCGCCGAACGGGCGCGTCTCTGGATTCCGCCCGAAGGGACGCGCCTTGAAGACCAGCCGGGACTGTCCGAGATCGTCGGCGCGGCCAATGATGAGTTGCGCGCCCTCATGGCCAGCGCGCCCAGACTTCAGTTGCGTTTGACCGCGACCGACAGCGACTCCGTTCTGGAAAGCGTGGTTCCGCATTTTGTGCAAGGCACGGGGCCAACCCTTCCCTCGCAGCGGCAGGGCACGGGCCTTGTTTCCCTTCAAAGCCTTCTGTTGCTGATGCAGTTCGGCAAGGCGCGCGCGGAGACGGGGCAATCATTCGTGCTGGCGGTCGAGGAACCCGAACTGCACATCCAGCCTTCGCAGCAGAAGCGGTTGGTCAACCGCCTCAATGCGCTCTGCAACCAGACCATCGTGACCACGCATTCGCCCATCGTCGCCGCGATGTTTCCCGCGCCCGACACGCTCTTTATCGAAACGCGCGGGGGCGTCCTGAACGCCAAGCCGCTCATGGACCCGGTGCCCGCGCAGCCAACCAATCACCAGCAGCACTTGCTCTTTGCATGGCGGCAGAAACTGGTGGCCGCACTCATGCACGAATGTGTCCTGATCCCCGAAGGGGTTTCAGACGTGGCATGGCTTGAGGTGCTGCAAACCGCCTTAGAACTGCATCAAGGTTGGCAGGACGCCGGAGACGACGCGCCGCTTCTCTCCACCTTTGTCGGCGTCGTGCCGACCATCGACGCCAAGATTGCCGACACATTCGCGCTGGTCAGCGCCGTTCACGCGCGGCCCTGCATCCTCGTGGACGGGGACGATGACGGGCGCGGCTACTTCGATGCGGTGAAGGCCAGCGACCCGCCGCCCCGTTGCGTGGTGTTCTGGCCGCACGGCTGGGCGATGGAGCATGTGGTTTCATGGATCGCGGGCGCGGACGAAGCCGCGATGCTGGCCGCCCTTGGGGCCGCATTAGGAACGCCTTTTGCCAACACTCAGGCGCTCACTACCCACCTTCTCACGCAGAAATCCTATGCGCCGACCCATGAGAGCGCCGCCGTCATTCTCATGGGGAATGCGGCCTGCCGGGCGCGCGCCGCGCAGGTGCTCAATGCCTTGTGCGCCGTGCTGCGCGATCCAGCAAACGCCAACACGCCGCTTTTCGCGCGCATCGCGGCAGATTCGACCGCCGACATGCACGTCTTCAGGTTTGTGCCTGCATGACGTTCGATTTCTTCGAGGGCGCGGCAGGTACAGGCAAGACCCACAATCTCGTGGGCCGCGCGGGAGAGATCGTCCAGGACGGAGTGTTTGGCGAAGGGCACAAGCTGTTGGCGCTCACCTTCATGAACGGCGCGCGCCGCCGTCTGGACGCCCGCCTTGGCGAAAACCCGGCCTTCCGCCGGCGCTTTGATTGCCAGACCTTCGATGTGTTCGCCCGGACGCTGGCGGCGCGGCGCAGGAGCCTGATTACGCCTGCAATGCAGGCGCAGGCCGGTGCTCTGAGCGAATTTGACGGGCCGTGCGCGCTGGCGGCGGGTCTTCTGGAAAACGAAGCCGTCCAAAAGTGGGTGGCGCGGAGTTTTCCGCTGATCTTGGTAGACGAAGCACAAGACCTCGACGCGCACCGCCTGAGCATCCTTCAAAGGCTTTCGCTCACTTGCCGCATCGTGGCGGCGGCGGACGCCTTCCAGTGTCTTCACAACGGACGCGACACCGCTCCCCTCATGCTCTGGCTTGAAGGAGCGGGCCAGACGCAACGTCTCACGCAGGTCCGGCGCACCACGCAGCAGGGGCTTCTCGCCGCCGCGCTCGCCGTGCGCGAAGGCCGGGACGTGAAGGCGGTTCTTACCGCAAGCACCTTTAACAACCGGACATCATGGAACGGCGCGGGCTTCCGGCTCCTCGATGCGCCCGCGACGAATGCCAATCACGCGCTTCTGACATGGGCGATTGCCAACGACATGGCGCAGCGCCACGGCTCGGTGGTCATTCTCACACCAGACGCAAGCAACGCGATTATCCGCGCTGCCCTCAACACCCTTCAAACCAAGCAACATACGCGCAAGAACGGCGCGACCTTCGGGCCGTATCCGCATACCTGGGACCGTCACGACAACGATGAAGCAGACGCCTTGCTGGCCGACATCACCTTGCCGGAAGCGGCGTCCTGCGCGGACCTCCGCGCGCTTCTAGCGCCGCTTGCCGGACACGCGCCAATAGCACAGGCGATCAGCCGCATGGACCGTTTACGCCGTGCGCACGGTCAAGCGGCCTTCACCGCCGCGCAAGTCACCGCGTTCGTGCGGGAGTCCGTGCGCAACCGCTCGCGTCTTGGCTTCCGGCAGCAGAGCGGCCATCTCGCCATGACGATCCAGCGCGCCAAGAACCGCGAGTTTCCGAATGTCATAGTGCTTTGGCCGCATACAGCGACAGGCAGCTCGGAGCATTTGCGCAGGCTGCTCTACAATGCCATCACGCGCACACAGATTCACTGCACCGTGATCGTGCTGGGTCAGGGACGGCTGAACGCACCGCCTTTCGCACCTTCGGCGAACTAAGGAGCCATGGCACAGCAAAGAAATCTAAGGCTGTGGCCAACTCTTAGAGCAAGTCATCGTGGTTCAGGCTCAGTGGCTAGATCAGAGATGTTTCGTCGAAAAACAATCACATACGAGTGCCCGGTTTCATCCTGTCCGGCGCGCCAGATTTCTCATGACAATTGCCGCAGATCGATCATGGACGCTTCAACGGGCGCTCTGCCAACATGTTCGCGCCAGTTGCCAACAATGCATGCGGGAATGTTAACGGATGGTTTTCCATCCCCTTACTTGCCGGAATTGGATTAACTATCCCGGAAATGCTTGCCTCTATGGTCTGCCCAGGCGGGGCGAATGGCCTCAATCATGCTTGGGAATTGTGACAGTGAACGATAACCGCGAGGCTGTGTCCTTGACTTTAACGCCCCCAGCGCCGGCCCAGATCGACCCTGCCATCACCGCTTTGTTCGGTATCGCTTCGAGCGGCACCAGGCACGAGGCGCGCGCGGCTGCCCAATACGGTGTTGCGCGGGTCAGTGCGAACGGCGTGGTCCGTTTCCTGAATGAGTTCGCGCTGAAAATTCTCGGCCTGCCTGCCAGCGCCATTAACCATCCTTTTAAAGCAGCAGAGATAACGCCGGCGTTCGCGCGGCTCAGGATTCTGCGATCCGATGACAGTGACGATATTGAACTGATTGAGCTTTCCAGCCGCCGCTTCGCCAAACTGCATTCCAGGCGCCTGGACGGCGGCGAGGTTGCCATTGTCATTGAAGACATCAATTTTGATCATGAACACAGTGAAGCCCAGAAGATGGCGGAGGCCGAATACCGCAGCCTGTTTCAAAATGCGGTATGCGGCATCTATCGCGACCATTTGGACAGCACGCCGGTGCGCTGCAATCCCGCGCTCGCGATCTTCAACGGCTATCAGACCGAGGCCGAATATATACAGGCGGTGACGGGTTCCCACGGCGCCTGGTATGTTGATCCCAATCGTTCTGGCGAGTTCAAGCGCCTGATGCGCGAAGAGGGGCGCGTGAAGGATCTTGTTTCCGAGGTCTTTCGCCATCGCACCCGCGAAAGGATATGGATAACCGAAAATGCCTGGTATGTTCGCGATGCTGCGGGAAATCCGATCTTTATCGAAGGAACCATCCAGGATGCATCGGAACGGGTCGCGACCATGGCGATTATCGAGCGTGAAGCGAATCTGGACGCGCTTACCGGCGCCGCGAGCCGCTTCCGCTTTCTGAGGGAAATCGAAACGGCAACCAAACCCCGCAAGATACCCTGCACACTTTACAGCATAGACCTTGACCGGTTCAAGGAAGTCAACGATCTCCTGGGCCACGCCACAGGCGATGTTGTTCTGGCAACCGCGGCAGAGCGATTGCAATCACTTGCCGGCAAGGATGCCGTGGTGGCCCGTCTCGGCGGAGATGAGTTCGCCATTCTGCAGCAGGGTGCGAACACTTCGGATGATGCTGGCGCGCTGGCCAGGAGAATTGTCGAGATCATGCGCGAGCCGATGCCGGCCAATGGCCAGAATGTCATCGTCGGCGCAAGCGTGGGCGTCGCGACGTTTCCCGACCATGCCCGGGATTTTGGGGAACTCCTGACCAATGCCGATTTGGCGTTGTACCAAGTGAAGGCAAAGGGACGGGGCGGCTTCCGGATATTTGACGCTGAGTTGAGGTCAAGCAACTTGCTCCGCAAGGAGGTCGAGCGCGAGATGGGCGCTGCCATCGCAAACGGCGAACTGGAAATGTACTATCAGCCCATTATCAATAGCACGACGGGTGCCACAACCAGCTTTGAGGCATTGATGCGGTGGAACCACCCGAGACGCGGCCTGCTTCTGCCTTCGCATTTCATTCCGTTCGCTGAGGACGCCGGATTGATGCCTGAACTCGGCAATTGGGCGATTGCCCAGGCCTGCAGGCATGCGGCAATCCTGCCTCCAAACATCATGATGGCGGTAAACGTCTCATCCAATCAGTTCCGTTCATCCAGCATATTGTCCGAGTTGCGCCGGGTTCTTGACGAGACAAAACTGGATCCAAAGCGCCTGCTTCTCGAAATAACCGAAACAGTGATTCTCTCGAGCGAGCTGATTGCGGAAAAAGTGCTTGATGAACTGCAGAACATGGGTGTCATGCTTGCCCTCGATGATTTCGGCACCGGCTACTCCTCGCTAAGTTATCTGCAGCGGTTTGCCTTCAAGGAGGTGAAAATTGATCAGTCATTCGTGGCGGGCATGCTGGAATTTCCCGCCAATCTCGCCATCATTCGGGCTGTCCTTGGCATGGGGCGCGATCTGGGCATTGACGTTGTAGCCGAGGGTGTGGAAACCCAGTCTCAGGCCGATGCATTGTCGCGCGAAGGCTGCGTTCTCATGCAGGGGTATCTCTTTGGAAAAGCAAAGCCTTATCATGAAATAGTCAGTGACCTGGCGGTGCGTCAGTTGTCGCAGCAGTTGCCTGCCAAGAACCCAGGCCCGCCTCCCGGGCAGGCCAAGACGGCTTGAGCCCAAAGGGTTCCAGCCAGCGTCAATTTCTCACCACAATTGCCGCTAAACTCTGGCCCGCGGCGCAATTATTCAAAATGGAGAGGTTGCTATCATGCAAAACAACAAGATAATTTGGGGCGTAGTTGCGGTTGTTGCGGTGGTCGTCATCGCATGGGCTGCGGGTTTGTTTGGCGGCGGCAAGATGGCGCCTGAAGCCACGGCACCGGCTGCCACCGAGGCTCCAGCGGCCCCGGCCACTACCGAGGCGCCAGCGGCCCCGGCAACCCCTGAGGCCCCAGCGGCTCCGGCCACTACTGAGGCCCCTGCGGCTCCAGCAGCGACCCCTGAGGCTCCTGCCACGACAACGACGCAGTAGGCCTTTCGCTCAGGGCGTAGCGATAGTCTCCCGTTTCAGGCTATGTAACCTGAAACGGGAGTGTTGAATCAATGTTCGACGATCTAAAAGGCAAGGCCGTGGTGGTCACTGGTGGAGTGACGGGCATTGGCGGGGCGGCATCGCTGGCGTTCGCCGCCTGTGGCGCCAGGGTGCTGGCGCAATATCTGGGTGGCGGCGAGGAAATGAAAGCCATCGAGGCCGCAGGCATCGCCACCATGAAACTCGATCTTACCGAGGCAGGCGCCCCGCAGAAACTGATCAACGAAGCGATGCGCCGCTTTGGCCGCCTTGATGTGCTCGTCAACAATGCTGGCAGCCTGGTGGCCAGAACCAATCTGGAAGACCTGGACGATGATCTCATCGACCGCATCTTCGATCTGAACTGCCGCCAGCTCATTCACTGCTGCCGCATCGCCGCTGACCAGATGAAGAAACAGGGCAGTGGCAACATCATCAATGTGAGTTCCATCGCCGCCCGCAATGGCGGTGGCCCCGGCGCATCTGTCTACGGCGCGGCGAAAGCTTTTGTGTCGGCCTTCTCAAAAACCTGCGCGCGCGAACTGGTTGATCACAACATCCGTGTCAATTGTGTTTCGCCCGGCACCATCCACACATCATTCCATGATCGCTTCTCAACTGCCGAAAGACGCGAAGCCATGCGCAAGACAATTCCGATGGGAAAACTCGGCGCGGCCGATGATTGCGCGGGAACATTCCTGTATCTCGCCAGCGACAAGGCCTCAGGCTATGTCACCGGCCAGGTGATCGAGGTCAACGGCGGCCAGTTGATGCCGTGAGCCATGTCACGCGCATCCTGGGCGATGAACCGGACGCGATAGCGCCCGATGGCTCGGAAGTCCGCATTCTCGCAGCAACATCGCGGGGCTCCATGGCCCATTTCGAATTGCCGCCGGGCCATGTCTCAAAAGCAGTGGCCCACCGGACAGTTGAAGAACTGTGGTTCATAACCTGCGGGCAGGGGCGTTTCTGGCGCAAGAATGAAACCGCCGAAGAGACAATTGAAGTCTATCCGGGAATTTCGTTCTCGGTTCCAGCCGGCACGCATTTCCAGTTTCGCAATGATGGCGAAGAACCACTGGAAGCGATTGGCGTGACCATGCCGCCATGGCCCGGCAACGATGAGGCGCAAGAAGTTCCGGGCCTCTGGCAGCCATCCGTTTAAGCACTCGCTACACGGGATCGCGAATGAGCGGGGTGGTGGAGCAATGAATTCCGCCGCCGTTGAGCTGCATCTTCGCGTAGGGCACGACAGTCCACTTGACGCCATGCGCTGCCAGTGCGTCCAGCGTCTGGTTGGTGGCGCCTTCCGGCATCAGAAGTTCGCCCGGCGCAACGGCCAGTGAATTGATGATCCACTTGTCGTCAGCGGGTGAAATTTCGACGGTTTGAATTTTCAACGCCTTGAGCTTTTCCAGGAATGAATAAGGCAGCCCGAAAGGATCAACGATTGCCAGATCCTTGTCGATCATCTGGAACGATCCATCAATGTGTATGTCATAGCCGACCAGATCAATGATCAGCAGTTCAACGCCTTGCCGCCTGAGCACTTCGCCAACCTGTTCAGCGCCCTCACGGTTAACCCGGATGCCGCAGCCAATGACGGCGGTGCGGTCATTGATCCAGGCGAAACTGCCGCCTTCCATCAAGGCAGCGCCGGACAGCGTGCGCAGGATCGGAACGCCCAGCTTCGCCAAAGTGCGCGTAACGGCCAGTTCCTCGCCGCGCCTTATCCGCGTTCCCATGCGGCAGACAATGGCGCCCCCCTTCACCATGATCAGCGGATCGCGCGTGTAACAGGACTTGAGCCTGGTGCCAGCATCGCCTTCAATATAGTGAATCTCAACGCCATGCACCCTGAGCGCCGCCACCAGCATGTCGTGCTGGGCCTGCATGTCTGCAATTGGCGGCACTGTATCGCTTTGGAAATACCAGCCGGCCTCCAAATCCCCAAACGAACCAATGCTTTCAATTCGTTTGGCGGGATCAACGACTTCCATTTCACTGCCGGGCCTATGCACCAGCACCGAACGGATTCGGCCCACATCATTGCTGATGCCCCAGGCGCGGCCCCAATAGGATTCAAGCTCAGCCGGGCTTTCCACCGGCGGATCGCCCGGTGTTGCAAACATTTTTACGGTTTGATTATAGACCCATCCCGGGGGTGCCTTATTGGCCATGATATGCCACTGCCTTTCAATCTAACTTACCATGGCAGCAGCAAGCTGCACCGAGAGAACTTACCAACTCCCCACATTCGCCATGCTGGCCCATGGCTCAGCAATCGGCAAGTGCCCCATCCTTCTGCAGGATTTCTATCGAAATTCCATCCGGTGTCTTGATGAACGCCATGCGGCCTTCGCGCGGCGGGCGGTTGATGGTGATGCCTGCTGCCTGCAGCTTCGCGCAGTAGTCATAGACATTCTCAACTTCAATCGCGAGGTGGCCAAAATTTCGCCCGCCTGCATATGGCTCGGGATCCCAGTTGTAAGTCAATTCAACGGGCGCCTCCGGGCTTTCCGGCGCCGCGACAAACACCAGGGTGAAACGGCCTTTTTCATTTTCATAACGGCGTTGCTCGACAAAACCCAGCTTGTTGATAAAAAAATCCAGCGACGCATCAAGGTTTGAAACGCGGATCATGGTGTGGAGATATTTCATCGCTTCCTCGCAAGCTGCTAACGGTTCAGTAACACACTAGCCCAGCACGTCTTGAATGTCCGCCGCGAATCACTTTGATCTATATTTTGTTTGAAGATTGGAATTTTGACCCAAGCCAATGCGGCTGCAATGTGATCAGCTGTGCCAAAATAAAACAGTGCGCATCTCAGCAGCGGAAGCGATAGTTGCAGTTATGTGGGCATAACTAAAGGCTAAACCCTCTTTTTTGCGCAGTTCGCTGGAACGCCATGAGGTGCAACAAAACCACAGTTTTGGATTTCCACCAAAGGTTACCGAAATCTTGCTGTACAAATGATCAAGTTTTGATCAAAACTTGCGACACTGGTTGGCCGAGGCGACGCCGCCAGTAGAAGATGGGGTGGGTAAATCACATGGCTGCGAGTATCTCCGCGAACAGTGGAGCAGTTGTTGGGCAAGACTTCAACGCAGAACCAAATGTACAGATCATTCAGATTGATGGTTTGGTAAAATGGTTTGATGTCGGGCGAGGCTACGGTTTCGTCATTCCAAGCAACGGGCTTCCAGATATATTATTGCATTTGAGCTGTTTGAAGCGCGATGGGTTTGATGCGCCGCTCGAGGGTGCGCGTGTCACCTGCGAAGTTGTGGCCCGTCAAAAGGGCTACCAGTGCCTTCGCGTTCTCAATGTTGATCTTTCAACGGCTATTCACCCTGTCGAGCGTAAATCGCGGACCCATAACAGCGTGGTGCCGTCAACGGGCTGGGTGAAAGCAAAAGTAAAATGGTTCAACCGCGCCCGGGGTTTCGGCTTTGTCTCCGAGGGCGAAGGCAAGCCAGACGTATTCGTCCATATGGAAACCTTGCGCAAAACAGCAATTGCTGAATTGATTCCTGAACAGTGGGTTTATGTCAGGTTTGGCGAAGGGCCAAAGGGCAACATGGCCGCCGAAATCAGGTTGAGTCTTGAAGGTGGACCAGCCCACACCAACTGAGTTAATATGCTTTGATTTGAGTTGTGTGGAAAGGGTGGTCGATGAAACAACTGCTGCTGGCTATCATGGCATGTTGTTTCCTGGTGGCCATCCGAACTTTCGCGCTGGCGCAAGACGCCCAGATCTCGAAAATTGAACCGGTTACCGTGGTTGGCGACCATTCAACAACGATGTTCACCGCCGAAATCGCCGATACGCCGGAACTGCGCGAGCGTGGTCTCATGTTTCGCCACCTCCTGCCGGAAGACAAGGCCATGCTGTTCAACTTCGAGCAGCCGAGGCCGGTGGCCATGTGGATGAAAAACACCAATATCTCGCTCGATATGCTGTTTATCCGCGAAGACGGCACAATCGCCGCCATTGCGGAAAACACGGTTCCCCAATCCCTGGATATTGTGAGTGTCCAGGAGCCGGTTCTGGGCGTGCTGGAAGTGGCGGCCGGCACGGTCAAAAGGCTTGGATTGCGGCAAAATGACAAGGTTTATCACGGTATTTTCAAAACCAGCGAGGAGTAGCTTGCTCTCTCCAAGGTTTTCTCTATAAGCAGCGCTTCAGAAAGTCTCTGGAGTCTGAAATGTCGGGGCGTAGCGCAGTCTGGTAGCGCACCTGCCTTGGGCGCAGGGGGTCGCGAGTTCGAATCCCGCCGCCCCGACCATTCAGGATTTCGCAGGCAGAAGGGGCAGAAATCCATGGCCGCACGCATTTACAAGCCTTCCCGCAACGCCATGCAATCAGGCAAGGCCAAGTCTGAAAGCTGGGTTCTTGAATTTGAATCTGAAGCGGCGCGCACCCAGGACCCGCTGATGGGCTGGACATCGTCAAATGACACGCGCCAGCAACTGAAACTGAGCTTCGCCACCAAAGATGAAGCCATCGCCTACGCCCAGCGCAAGGGCCTGGCTTACATGGTGGCCGTGGAGCCACCCGTGAGAACCCACAAGAAATCCTACTCCGACAATTTCAAATGGGGCCGGACAGAGAATTGGACCCATTAGAACGACCCCGTAGCTCAGCTGGACTAGAGCAAATGCCTTCTAAGCATTAGGTCGCACGTTCGAATCGTGCCGGGGTCGCCAATTTCAGGTTCTGCCAAGCACCCTGTGCAGGGAACCAAACCGCCGGCGATATTGCGCCGGCGTCAATCCCACCTTGCGCCGGAACAGGCGGCCAAAGAAACTGGTGTCTTCATAGCCCACTTCATTGGCTATTGCCTCAATCGCCAGATCACCGGTCTCCAGCATCTGTTTGGCTTCCTCCAGCCGCAAGGCATGAATGTAGTCCAGCGCCGTCATGCCGGTTGCTTTTGTAAATCGCCGCGCGAATGACCGATCCTGGAGGCCGGAAACTTGCGCCAACGCCGCCACCGGTGAAGGCGTTTTGTAGTTGTCAGCAGCCCATTGCTGGCATCGATTGATCATGGCATCGTCAGTTTGCCTGAATCGCAAAAGCGCCGAAAATGGTTGTTGGCCCATGTCGTGCCATTGCAGCAGGTAGACCTTTGCAACCTCCATGGCGTCCCTGAGACTTACAAAGCGCGCGATGAGATATAAGGCCAGGTCCTGCCAGCTTGAACCGCCACCTGCCATGACAATACGTTGCGCTTCGCCACTTAAGACAAGAGACTGATGTGGTTTCACCCTCACATTTGGGTAATTGTTTGTGAGCGTTGATATGTAACCCCAATGAATTGTCGCTTCACGGTTATCCAGAAATCCAGCCTCGCCAAGCAACACAGCACCCGAACAGGCGCTTGCCAGCATTGCCCCGTCATCGTGCGCTTTCTTCAGCCAGAGCGCCTCCGTCTCATATTGCCCTGCAACGCTATCCCCAGGGTTAACGAAAAAGTCCGGGATGCAAACGATGTCGGGTCGAGGGCAATCGGCGAAGCTATAGTCTGGTTGAATCCTAATTCCGTTGGCGGCTTCGAAGACCTCAATGTTTTTAGCTACAACATATGGATGCATGCGCTGCTCTCCCGCAGCACCGTGCGTTATGAACTTGTAATCGCGGCCCGGCGAGGAGAAGAGATCAAACATGCCGTAAAGCGATGAAGCTGTAACCTCTGGCACAGCAAGAACCGCTACATTCAATCTGGTATTTGACCCAGTCATGACAGAAATGACCGCCTTTCCGTGTTTTTGACTTTAGTGCGTTGCTGATAGTTAAGCTAGCCTCTGTAAAAGTCAAAGGAGCACAACATGGCAATTGCATCTGCAATCGAAAACCTCCGCGCAAGCCTGCGTGGCGAGTTGCTGGAACCGGCAAATCCAGCTTACGATTCGACGCGGGTCGTCTGGAACGCCATGATTGACCGCAGGCCAGCCCTCATCGCGCGATGTCAAAACGCTGCAGATGTTGTGGCCTCGCATAAAATTTGCGCGCGGCAATTCAATGGGTATCGCCGTTCGCTCCGGTGGCCACAATGTTGCAGGTTACGCCGTTTGTGAAGGGGGCCTCATGGTGGACTTATCACTGATGAATGCCGTCCGGGTGTTGCCTGGCCTGGACCGCGCCATTGTTGAAGGCGGCTCCACGTGGGCCGATGTTGACGCGGCTACCACGCCATTTGGGAGGGCCACGCCGGGTGGACTGATTTCAAACACCGGTGTTGCGGGTCTTACACTTTCGGGCGGCATAGGCTGGTTGCGTGGAACCCATGGTCTGAGCTGCGACAATTTGATGGCAGCAGACATTGTAACCGCAGATGGGATGTTGATCCGCGCCAGCGAGACGGAAAATCCGGAGCTGCTTTGGGCGCTGCGTGGCGGCGGCGGAAATTTCGGCATTGTCACAAGTTTTGAATTCAAACTGCACCCAGTTGAACCTGAGCTCTTCTTCTGTGGACCAGCCTATCCCGAAGAACGCGCCAACGAGATATTGCCTCTGTGGCGGGATTTCATGAAAACCGCGCCGGACAGATTGAGCGGGCTGGCAGAGTTCTCAACAGTGCAACCGGATCCGTCAATCCCGGAACAGGCTTGGGGCCGCCGGGTTGTGGCGCTGGCCCATGTCTATGATGGCCCGCCCGATGAAGGCGAGCGGATTACGCAACCGCTGCGCGGTTTTGGCGAGCCTTTGGCAGACTTCAGCGGCCGCATGCCCTACCGCACGCTTCAATCGATCTATGATCCACTTTTTCCAAAGGGCAGGGATCGTTGCTATTGGAAGTCGACCTATCTTTCCAATCTTGATGACGCAGTTGTGCATGATATTACGTCCAGATTGAAACTGCGCTCCTCCGAAATGACATTTGCCTCCATCTGGAAATTCGGCGGCGCCGTGCAGCGTGTTAAAGCGGATGCGACAGCCTTCGGCGACCGTTCCATGCCCTTCATGCTGAGTCTGGACGCAATCTGGCCTGATGCAGCCGATGATGACAAAAACATAAACTGGGTGCGCAATTTCTGGAACGACATGCAACGCCATTCAACGGGCCGGATGTACCTGAACTTCCCAGGCCTCGGCGAAGGCCAGTCCCTCGTCCGCGACGCCTACGGTGCTGAAATCTATGCCAAGCTGCAAAAGATCAAGCAGAAATATGATCCCGGCAACGTATTCCGTATGAACCAGAACATTCTGCCGGGTTGACGCGCAAGCCTACTTGCTCAAGAAATCCCCGCATTTGGGCGCGGGCAGCGCGCCCCATGGCATGATTGGAACTGTGGAGGTGGAGTTTTGCGGTGAACCATCAATAAGCTTGTCGGTGTAGCTCAGATACACCAGCACATTGCGCTTGGCGTCGCAGCCGCGCACGATCCGCATTTTCTTGAAGAATAGCGAGCGCCGCTGGCGATAGACTTCCTCGCCTTGTTCGAACTTCGCCTTGAACTTGACCGGGCCGATTTGGCGGCACGCCAGCGATGTTTCCGAACGTTCCTCGGCAAAGCCCGCCCAGCCACTCCACCCGCCAATTTCCGGCACCGTGAAATGGCAGGCAACGCCTTCTATGTCGGGATCATCCAGCGCATAAGTCGCAAGCTTCGCATCGGGGGAGAAGAACCGCCATACCGTGGTCTTTTTGAAAACCAGTTCCGGATCGTCTGCCTCCTGTGCGAGGGCCGGAACGGATACCGCCAGTAAAACTGAAATCAATATGAAAAACCGCGAAAATAACTTCATTCCAATCTCCTTCAAGAGCCCTAGATAGGAATTATATCCAGTGTTTCAAGAGGTTTTTTTCAGCCGCGCAAACCCTTGTTTCAAATCATCAATCAGGTCATCGGTATTTTCGAGGCCGATATGGAAGCGCAGGCAGGGGCCTTGCGCGGTCCAAGTTGTCGCCGTGCGATGGGGTCTGAAGGGGACGACTAAGCTTTCGAATCCGCCCCAGCTGTAGCCCATGCCAAAAAGCGCAAGGTCGTCAAGCATCGCCGCTACGGACTGCTTCGATGTTGGCTTCAGCACAACAGAAAAAAGCCCGCACGCACCGGTAAAATCGCGCTTCCATATCTGGTAGCTGGGGTCATTGCTCAAAGCGGGATAGAGTACCGTTTCAACTTCACTGCGTCCGCGCAGCCATTCCGCCAGCGTCATGGCATTGCGTTGGTGCCGTTCAAGCCGCACGTCAAGAGTGCGCAGCCCCCGCAGCGCCAGATACGAGTCATCAGGTCCGGCAAATTGCCCCATAAGCAAATAAGCTTCCTTGAACTGCGGCCATGTCTCTTTGCTGCATGTGGTTACCCCCAGCATGGCGTCCGAATGGCCGACGATATATTTCGTGGCCGCCTGAATTGAAACATCACAACCATGGGCAAAGGCATTGAAGTAAAGACCCGCCGACCAGGTGTTATCAATGAAAACCAGACAACTCTTTTTATGGGCTTCGTCGGCGATGGCAGGAATATCCTGAACCTCCATCGTTTGCGATCCCGGGCTTTCACAAAAGACAATGCGCGTATTGGGGCGAATGAGGGCGCTAATGCCGCGACCGATCAGGGGATCGTAATAGGTTGTTTCAATGCCAAGGCCCTTGAGCAACCCATCGCAAAACTTGCGCGTCCGGTGATAGGCCGTGTCCACCATCAGCAGGTGATCGCCAGTTTTCAGAAATGCCAGGAGCGTGGCTGAAATCGCAGCGGCACCTGACGGAAAAACCGCAGCGTCATGGCCTCCTTCGAGGGCAGCGATCGCAGTTTCAAAGGCCCGCGACGTTGGCGTTCCCTCGCGGCCATAACTGTATGTCTGGCTTTCGTCATGCAAGGATTTTACCGTAGGGTAGAGTACGGTAGAAGCATGATAGACGGCGGGGTTGATCATGCCGTGTTCAGCATATTCACGGCCTGCCGCCACAAGCCGGGTTTCTGGTTTCAAGGTGGACAGATCGGGCCGTTTCTTTGACATTTTTGATCCGCAAATAATTGAGCAATCAACTTACATGCCTAAAAGCGCGATAGGAAGCAAATGAGTGAAATGTCACCCTTGGGCCGGATGCTGCTGAAGATCATGCGGGTTGGAACTCTCTTTGCGGCCATGCTCATAGCGGTTCTGCTCGGAGTAGCCTTCTGGCGGAACCTGCAGAATTACGGGCTCATAGCCGTCATGGTTGTGATGCTGGTTGGCGCGCTCTGGCTCGCCCGCGCCATCGCCAAGGAACTGGACAATCCGGGGGCTTGAACCCAACGCCCCAAACCAGTAGCAAGGCCCAAAAGGTGCTGGATGATGATTTCTGAAAAACGTGTGGCCGACAGGAAAGACTGGATCAAGGGCGCGACCGGTGATTGGGAAATCATCATCGGCCTCGAAGTCCACGCGCAGGTCACCTCGAAATCCAAGCTGTTTTCCGGCTCTTCGGCTGAATATGGCGGCGAACCCAACGATCATGTGTCGCTGGTTGACGCGGCCATGCCCGGCATGCTGCCGGTGATCAATGAATATTGCGTCGAACAGGCGGTGAGAACCGGCCTCGGCCTCAAGGCCCAGATCAACAATTACTCGATCTTTGACCGCAAGAACTATTTCTACCCCGATCTGCCGCAGGGCTATCAGATTTCCCAATACAAGCAGCCAATCGTCGGCGAAGGCGTTGTCTCCATTGATCTTGATGATGGCAAGAGCATTGAGATTGGCATTGAGCGGCTGCACCTGGAGCAGGACGCCGGAAAATCCATGCACGACCAGCACCCTACAATGAGCTTTGTGGACCTAAACCGCTCGGGCTGCGCCTTGATGGAAATCGTGTCGAAGCCCGACATGCGCTCCTCCGATGAAGCCCGCGCCTACGTCACCAAGCTCCGCCAGATCATGCGCTATCTCGGCACTTGCGACGGCAATATGGAGCAGGGCTCTTTGCGGGCAGATGTTAACGTATCAGTCCGCAAACCTGGCGACAAATTCGGCACCCGCTGCGAAATCAAGAATGTGAATTCCGTGCGTTTCATGGGCCAGGCCATCGAATATGAGGCCCGCCGCCAGATCGGCATTCTGGAGGATGGCGGCAAGATTGATCAGGAAACGCGGCTCTACGACCCTAAAAAGGGCGAAACCCGCTCCATGCGCTCCAAGGAGGAAGCTCATGACTATCGCTATTTTCCCGATCCTGACCTGCTGCCGCTCGAACTGGCTGATGACTGGGTAGCCAATATCAAGCTGGGCCTGCCGGAACTGCCAGACGAAAAGCGTGACCGCTTTATGAGCCAATATGGGCTTTCGGCCTATGACGCCAACGTGCTGATCATGGAGCGCGCCTCGTCGGATTTCTTTGAGGAAACGGCCAAGGGCAGGGATGGCAAAACCACCGCCAACTGGGTCATCAACGAGCTGTTTGGCCGGCTTAACAAAGAGGGAAAAACCATCGAAACCACACCCATTTCGCCCAGTCAGATCGGCGAAATCGTGGATTTGATCGCAAATGGCACGATTTCGGGCAAAATGGCCAAGGATGTCTTTGAAATCATCTGGACCGAGGGTGGTTCACCACTGCAGGTTGTGGAAGCTCGCGGCCTGAAACAGGTCACTGACATGGGCGCCATTGAGAAGGCGGTTGACGAAATTATCGCCCAAAACCCTGATAAAATCGCAAGCGTCGTCGCAAAACCGTCGATGCTGGGCTGGTTTGTGGGCCAGGTGATGAAGTCCACAGGCGGCAAAGCCAACCCCCAAACCGTTAACGATTTGCTCCGTAAAAGGCTGGGAATTAACTAATTAACTCAGTAATTTAGATAATATTTCCGTTTTTGGATTTTATCCGCTATAGTCCGTGTGCAGAATTATTTTGTGATTGGGCAAGTGGGGAAATGCAATGGCCAAGCCAGCCAAAAAAGCAGTGAAGAAAGCTGTTGCCAAAAGGAAACCGATGAAGCCCAAAAAAAAGGCTGTTTCCAAGGCCGCAACCAAGCCTTCATCCAACGGCGACAAGCAGCGTTTCACCTTGCACGGCACCATGATGTCGGGCCCCACTTACACGGTGGGCCTCATGCTTTCTCTCTGCCGCCACCCGTTTTCCTATATCCACGTAAACCTGCGCGAGGGTCAGCACAAGCAGCCGGACTATCTGGTTAAAAACCGTTACGGCCAGGTTCCAGCCCTGCGCGATGGACAGATTTTCCTCGTGCAGTCGGCCGCAATTCTTGAGCATTTGGCAGAATCCCTCAAGAAGTTTGACGGCAAGACGCCAATGGAGCGCATCCGGGTCCGTGAATGGCTTTTCTGGCAGTGGGACAAGCTATCCCTGCCAGTTCTCAGGCTTCGTGCCCGCAATCGTGGCTTCCGCCAATTTGGCGATGAAGTGCGCACCATGTATGACACGGAAGCCAAGGCCGCTTTGGCTGTGCTCGAGCACGAGCTGGCCAAATCCGATTGGATTGTCGGCAAGAGACCAACCATAGCGGATATCGGAGTATTCGCAGTCGTGCGTTACACGCCGGAAGCGCTCATTGACCTGACGCCCTATCCAAATGTGGTCGCCTGGAAGAAACGAATTGAAGCTTTGCCGGGTTTTGGCACACCGGAGCAGATTCTGCCCATGGAAAGCAGGCTGCTCTAATATCGAACGAAAGCATCTCGCGTGACGGATAGAACCAGGCAGGGCGCCACCGCAGGCGCCCCCACCACGGAAGCATCGCCAAAACCGAAAAAGCGCCGCCGTGGAGTTGCTGGCTGCATTATTGGCATAGCTCTCGGACTCGCAGGCCTTGCGGGAGCAAGGCTCGCCCAGCTTTGGATTGCCTTCGATGTGTTCACCCAGTTTTCACCGCAGTTCATGTTTGTGGTCGTGGCCTTCGCAATTGGCCTGTTTTCGCCGCGCGCCAAAATACTCAGCTCCAGCATCCTGCTCATTGTTCTTCTCATCGCCCAGGGCATGTGGCCCTATTACGCCAGCTCACATGTTTCAGAATTAAGCAAGGTCGCGGCGGGCGAGCGCGAACTCAAAGTCGCAAGCTTCAACGCATGGCTTGGCAACAAGGATGTGGAAGCGGTGAAGGCCGAGATCGCCAGAATAGATGCGGATGTTATCGCACTCCTGGAATTTGGCCTCAACCGGCATGTGATCTATGACCAGCTCAAATCGCAATATCCCTTCAATGCCCAATGCGCGAACGCCGATAAATGCACTTTCGGAATTCTCTCAAAATATCCACTGAGCAATGTCACCGATCAAATGGTGACGCCCGGGCCAGCCTATATGCGCGCGTCCCTTGGCCCGCAATTTGGCGGCCTCACGATATTTGCTGTCCACACCAATCGCTTCCCCCAATCGCGCGCTCAACTCAATCAGGTCAAGGCCCTGGTGGCCGAACTTGAAACTGTGGCGGGGCCTCACATTGTTATGGGCGATTTCAATGCCACGCCCTATTCGCGGGTGACTGAAACACTGTCTTCACAGGCAAACCTGACCCGCTTCACGACCTTGCCCACCTGGCCCGCACTCGTCGGGCTGCCCCAAATTGCCATAGATCATATCTTTGCCAGTTCAGGCATCAGGCAGCTGGAAAGCCAGAGCATAGGCAACCCCGCCGGCTCAGATCACTTCCCGATTTTTTTGAAAGTCGCTGTTCCGGTTGAGTGAGAAAATGGTTCCTGGTAAATGGGGCGTGAAGAAAACAGCATGAATTTATCTTGAAGAAGTCCGTAAGCTATTGAATTAACGCCATTTCCAAAAAATATTAAGGCGTGCTGCCGATCGCCCGTTTGAGATTGGTTAAGCCTGCCGCTTAATCAGTCATTCGCAGTCCTCATCCAATCTCGGGTTGGAAAACAACAGGGCTGGCAGGGCTTGAAAATGGGACGGCAAACAGTAAATCAAGAACGCGAATTCTCGGTTGCAACAGCGACTGCGGAAGACCTCCTCGAAATAGGCATGAAATATTGCCTGGGCCGCGGTGTATCGCAAAACTTTGTTGAAGCGCACAAGTGGCTGAATCTGGCAGCGCTCAAAGGCAGCGAAAGCGCCAAGCAATACCGCTGCGAAATTTCAGCGGAGATGACCTCCGCCGAAATAGCCGACGCCCAGCGGCAGGCCCGCGCACTGCTGACCCTGCATTAGTCGTTGAATTGCACTTCATCGACGAGCTTGGCAGCGGCCTTCTCAAACTTCGCCACGTCCGCCACGTTTATCGTATCCGGCGTGAAAGAACCCCAGGCCTGGACGATTTCTGAAGCAGGCACCGCCGGATTGGCCGGGTATTCAAAGTTGCCCTCCGCGTAAAGCTTCTGGGCTTCGTCGCTTGCCAGAAACGTCATCAGCTTGATGGCATTGTCCTTGTGCGGAGCATTTTTCGCAAGCAGCATGCCGGAAATATTGACGTGGGTTCCCATGGCTTCCGAGGAGGGGAACACAATGCGCGCCGAATTGGCCCAGTCCTTCTGGGCCGGATCCTTTTCATTGCTGAGCATGATGCCCATGTAATAGGTATTGGCGATTCCAATATCGCACTCGCCTGAAAATACGCCCTTTGCCTGCTCGCGGTCATTGCCGCTGGGCTTCACCGCAAGATTTTCCTTGAGGCCCTGCAGCCAGGCCTTTGTTTCCGCTTCTCCCTTGCGCGCGATCATCGCGGCTATCAGTCCCAAATTATAGGGGTGATTGCCAGGACGGATGCAAATCCTGCCTTTCCATTTGGCGTCAGTGAGCTCTTCATAAGTGAATTTTTCCTGGGCAACACGCGTCTTCGAAACATAGAAAACCCGCGCCCGCATCGTAAGGCCAAACCATTGATTGCCGGCGTCGCGGAGGTTGGCAGGAATCTTGCCGATGATCGCCGGAGCATCCACAGCCTGCGCCAGGCCCTTGTCTGCGGCGCTCACCAGGCGCCCCACATCCGCCGTCATCAACACGTCGGCCGGGCTTAAGCTTCCTTCCTGCTCAAGCCGCTCCACCAAGCCGTTCTCGGCGAAAATTGACTTCACTTCGATGCCCGTTTGCTTGGTGAATTCGGCGAACAGGGGGGTGGTCAGCTCCGGTTGGCGGTACGAATAGACATTCACCACCTCCGCCGCTTGCGCCAGAGAGGGCAGAACCAAAATTGACGCAAAGGCAAAAATGCTACGGCGTGAAAACATAATCGGAGTGTCTCCCAGGATTGACTTTCAGCATGAATAAGCGTCGCCAATTTGGGTGTCAAGAGAAACCTAGTAAAATAGTCGGGTATTTAAATTGCTCAACTTCGCTTGCATGATCTATCAAATCACGGCAAAAGCCACGGCCAACGGAGACGTGGCCGAGTGGCTGAAGGCAACGGTTTGCTAAATCGTCATACGTGTTAAGCGTATCGAGGGTTCGAATCCCTCCGTCTCCGCCAAAGATTTGAGCAATCTTGTTGGTTTTACGAGGTATAATTTTACACTTTTGCTGGCTGTGCTACCGGCGGCCACAGCGCTTCGCTGGCGTCGTTAAATGCATGAGCGCGCTGTCTGCATCGGTCGTTGCTCAGTTCTGAATGGGCATTCTGGAGGCCTGGGGCGGACGGGGATTTAGGGGAGGAGTGAGGTAAATTGGCAAACACGCATCAACTGGAATGATTTCATTTCTGCTGCCATATCTGCGGGGCTTCGATTTCTTCGCGCGCTATGCATTGCGCTGGCGGGAAGTGACTGCCTGTTTTAGTCTCGGAGTTCTATTTGCGGGGTTTCTGTTTTTTGTAACGCCGCCATTGGCCGCCGTATTGGCGGGGTATCTGGTTTTCACGATGGCGCTGGTTGTGCTTGTCGACTACCGTCATTTCATCATTCCAGATGTGCTTTCGCTGCCTGCCATACCATTGGGGCTGGCCGCGGCCACCAGCGCGTTCCCGGAACCGGTTTTGCTCGATCATGCTTTGGCAGCCCTGGCTGCGGGTTCAAGCCTCTATGCGGTCCGGGTGGTCTACCGGAGGGTGCGGGGTATCGAGGGGTTGGGTCTGGGCGATGTCAAGCTGGCGACCGCTGCTGGCGCTTGGGTGGGCCTTGATTATCTGCCAATGACCTGCCTTCTGGCGACGTGCGCCGCCCTTTTTGCGGTTCTGGCCAGAAGCGCATTTACGCGCGCAGGCGAAACCACGATGACAACCGCGATCCCCTTTGGGAGCTTCATCGCTCCGGCGATTGTGATCATGTGGACCACGAGGCTGCTTGCCGTTTAGGCGTGGCAGAGCTTGCCGAAGGCGAAGTTTCGTGTTTGAATTGCGCGTCGGCTAACCAACGGGTGTGTCGTATCGCGCCCGCTGTTCGATAGGGAGAGTTATCATGCAATCAGATAGATTATTGAGCGTTTATTCCAGCAATATTCAGATCGCACTACGCGGCTGCGCGTTCCTGGCGAGCTTTGGATTTGCCATGACTGGCGCCGCGCAGGCCGAAGTGCTGGTCACCGGCCCAAGCCCATTCGCGGGCTGCGTTGCGGACAATGTCGCGAGCCAGCCCGGAATCAATTTTCCTGAGGCTGAAGTTGAGCCATGGGTTGACGCCAATCCCGCCAATCCCGCCAATCTCATCGCCGGCTGGCAGCAGGACCGCTGGTCCGATGGCGGCTCGCGCGGCGATGTGGCGGGATATTCGTTTGATGGCGGTGCCACCTGGGCCACCTCCGTGCCGCCAGGCATCACCAAATGCACCGGCGGCACCTTCGAGCGCGCCAGTGATCCGTGGGTCACCATTTCGCCCAATGGCACGGCCTATTTCAATTCACTTCCATTCCAGAACAACGAGCAGCCCTGCAACACGGGTGGCGACAATGCCATAGTAGTCAACAAATCGACGGATGGCGGCGTTACCTGGGGCCCCCCCATCTCGATTGTGACCGATACTGACGGGCGACTGTTCAACGACAAGAACTCGATGACTGCTGATCCTGTCAGCAATGCCCATGTCTATGCAGTGTGGGACAAGCTCATCGACTTCACCGTGCCGTCCTCATGCACCAGCGGCACGGCAAGGGTCGCCAATGCCAACCGCAGCGGCGATGGTGTTGCCAATGCCCGTGACCGCCTGCGTAAACTTAGGTCAGGTGGCCCGATCAATCCGGCGACGATATTCACGGGCCCCACTTTCTTCTCACGCACCACGGACGGCGGAGCGACCTGGGAACCGGAGAAGATGATCTTCGATCCGGGCAGCAATGCCCAGACCATCAACAACCTGATCGCGGTTCAACCCAATGGCACGGTCATCGATTTCTTCACCCATATTCTGAACAATGGCAGCGTGAAACTTGGCATGGTAAAATCCAATGATCGCGGCGCACATTTCGGCCCGCTTTCCCATGCCTTTGGCATGGTCGTGACCAACACCGGCACGCTGACGCCCGACGCCAGGGAACCGGTGCGTGACGCCAACATTCTGTTTGATGTGGCGGTTGATCGGGAAAACGGCAATCTCTATGTCGTCTGGCAGGACGGCAGCCTTGGCAATGTGGACAGGGTGCACTTCTCCATGTCAACCAATGGCGGCAACAGCTGGTCGCCTTCAATCAAGGTCAATGCAACGCCAGCCAGCAAGAGCAAGTATCGTGAGCAGGCATTCATTCCCTCAGTTGAAGTGGGCGCCAACCACAAAGTGTTTGTCACCTACTATGATTTCCGCAATGACACCAGCAATGGCCAGGAATTGACGGATTATTGGGCAATTTCGTGTGATCCTGCCGCCGGCGCCAATTGCCGCATGAAATCAGCCTGGGGGAATGAGACGCGTCTGACGTCAAGTTCCTTCGACATGCTGGACGCGCCCGTTGCGCGCGGCCATTTCCTTGGCGACTACCAGGGACTGGTGAATGCAGGGGGCACCGTGAAGGCGGTCTTCGGCAAGGCAGTAAGTGACAACGTCAATGACATGTTCGCGGTGACGGTTCCTTAAACAAAACTGGAAACTGACGGGCGGTTCAACAGCCCGCCCGTTTTTTTGCCGCAACTCGACAAGGGAAAAACCGAAGAGTATGGTTCCCATGGGCCGTCCGAGACCGACGGCCCATTTTGAATTGCCAAGGATGCGGGTGAACTCATGTGGGGAAATCATGAACAAATACCGCATTGGACTGCCGTCATTATTGGCTCTCACGATGGGCGCCACCACTCTGGCATTCGCAGCTGACCCCGGAACGCCGCCGCAGGGCCGCCAATCCAATCTGCAATTCGCCACGAGCTATGCGACAAGCGGTGTTTCCAATGTTTCAGCCACCACCCAGCGGGTGAGCTGCTATAGCCCGCAGCTCACCTATTTTGGCGCGTTGACTGCCAGCGACGGCTACCTTGATGGCGGCATGTCGCCCTGCAACGGCAAGGCGACCACAGGCGAAGAGCTTGGGCCCTATGCCACGCAGAATGTGGTCAATCCTCCCATGCGGGTGAAGGACATGTCAGAATCGGATATCCGCATTGACCCCACGAATTCAAAACACCTTATTGGGCAATCCAAGTGGGCGATCAGCGCGGAAGGGTATAATCACCTGTTGGGTTTTTATGAGTCCTTTGATGGCGGCAAGACCTGGCCGGTGCAGGGCCATGTGCCGGGTTATGAGGGCTGGGCCGACAATACGGATCCCATCGGCGCATTTGACCCCTGGGGGAATTTCTATTCGCTGGTTCTTCCTTACCAGTTTTACTACGACAAGTTTGGCGGCAAGCAATTCAACAATGGCACGAACCAGACGAACCCCACGGTTCCGCCCGAAGCCATAGCCATGGCGGTTCACCCGGCGAAAGCCTTGCCGGGCAAAACTGCGGCTGCAAGCTGGATTGTGACCCACAAGGGCCAACCCGACTATTTGATGACAACAACCAATGCCACCACCAATGTTCCTGACAAGCAGTGGCTCACATCGGACACCAATCCGGCCAGTCCCCATTATGGGCGCATCTATGCTATGTGGACATTGTTTGTGCTGAACCCCTCCGTGATTTTTGAATCCCACGCGGATGCAAGGCCTGATGGCACGCATACGGACTGGTCAACGCCACAAGTCTTGCCCACCATCCCTGGCAAGCGTTGGGACACCTATATGCTGCCGACGGTCACTCCCGATGGCACGGTGTGGACGACGACGACCAACAATCCAGTGAAGCAGGATTACTCCCACGCGGATATTTTCCTCATCTGGTCCAAGGATGGTGGCGTCACCTGGCAGGGCCCATTGCCCGCGCACCAGAACATCAATGTGCCCACCTTCAAGAATACCACGTTCCGCGAAGGCATCGTCAACACGTTTGCTGTTGGATCCATCAAGATTGGGAATTTCTATCCTCTTTATGTGGCCTTCGAAGACGGCACAGCGGGCCTTTCCAATCTATATCTGAAGGCATCCTATGATGGCGGGCAGAATTGGACAGCGCCGATCCTGATCAATGACAATGGGATTGGCACGGAAGCGATGCAGCCCAATCTCGATGTGGCGCCCAATGGCACGGTGGCGGTCGCATTCTATGACCGGCGTCTGGCATGTCCGCTTGCCAGCGATCCGGCCGCTGCGGGTTCGGGCATTGCCTATGATCCGGGAACGGCGGCTTCACCGGGTGCGCCTTGGGGACGGGAGAATTACTGCGTCAATACGGCGATCCAATTCTACAAGCCCAATCTCACGCCCATTGGCCATAACATCAGGCTTTCCCAGCAGACCTGGGATCCGCAGCTTTCGGCCCTGCATCCCGGTTCGATAACAGGAACGACCACCTTTATCGGGGATTATTTCGGCATTGATTCGGCGGGCGGATCCACTTTCGTGACCTCGGTTTCCACTTACAATCATGGGGGAGAAAATCCCTTCTTTCACCAGCAGCAGATCGTGGCGAAAGTGCGAACGCCTTAAGGATAAAGAACTTGTAAATATTCCTTTTGGATGACAGGTTGAGCTTGCCAATAAGTGTTTGGCCGCAAAACTATATTACAAGGGAGATGTAAATGCGTAAGAGTTTGATTGCCGCGACATGTGTCGCGTTGGCAGTATCGGCAGGCTATGGGACTTTTGTGTGGGGAGCCGTAGGTGTTGACAGCAGCAAGCTGCGAAATGCTGTAACGGTGCCAAATATCCGGGTGCATCAGAAGGCGCTGCAGGACTTTGCTGATGCCAATAATGGCGAGCGAACATCGGGCACATCAGGGTTTGATGCTTCGGCGGCGTATGTAAAAAACACATTGGAGGCCGCAGGTTACACGGTAACCCAAATTCCTTTCTCATTTCCTTTTTTCAAGGAAAACTCGCCACCAGTTTTTGAGCGCACTGCTCCATTGCCAGGTGAGGTTTTTGTCGAAGGCCTGACTTTTCGACCATGGAATATTCGGGCAGCGGCAATGTCACTGCGCTCGTGCGGAATGCGGCAGGCTTCGTGCTTCCGCCTACACCAGATCCAAGCAGCACCAGCGGATGTGCGGCAGCCGATTTTGCTGGCTTTACGACAGGCAGCATTGCCTTAGTCCAGCGTGGAACGTGCACTTTCTTCGATAAAGCCACGAACGCAAAAAATGCAGGTGCCGCAGCAGTGATTATCTTTAACGAGGGAAATCCTGGGCGCACCGATAATTTTGGCGGCACTCTTGGCGGCGAAGTAGGCATCCCGGTTCTATCGGCATCGCACGCCCTTGGTGTGGCGCTGTCAACTGGTGGACCAACTGTCCACATCAAGACGGATACTACCGTCGAAACCAAGAATACCTCAAACCTCGTGGCGGAAACCGCTGCGGGCCGCAGCGACCGTGTTGTGGTTGTTGGCGCCCATCTTGACAGCGTTCCAGGTGGCGCAGGCATTCAGGATAATGGCAGCGGAAGCGCCGCCATTCTTGAAATCGCGCTCCAAATGAAGAAGCTCAATATCAAGCCGGTCAACAAGGTCCGCTTCATGTGGTTTGGCGCCGAAGAAGCCGGACTGCTTGGTTCGGAAAATTATGTTGCTTCCCTGACTGCGCGTCAGAAAAAGGACATCGCGCTCAATTTGAACTTCGATATGATCGCCTCGCCCAATTATGTGCGCTTCGTCTATGATGGCGATGGTTCGGATACGGCCGATGCCGGTCCCAATGGCTCGGCCACAATTGAGGATGTGTTTGCAAAATACTTTGCAAAAGCAAAGGCTTGCCCTTTGAAGCGACCGCCTTTGATGGCCGCTCAGATTATGGTCCGTTCATTGATGCGGGCATCCCGGCCGGCGGCCTGTTCACTGGTGCCGAAGAGCTCAAAACCGCAGCGGAAGCGGCAATCTATGGTGGCACGGCTGGCGCAGCACTTGATCCTTGCTATCATCAGGCCTGCGATAATTTTGCCAACAACAATCTTGAGGCATTTGACCAAATGAGTGACGCCGCAGCCGATGCCGTGTTGCAATTTGCCATGACCACTTCGGCCGTCAAAGGCACATCGAAAGCCAATGACCAGGCCATCAAGAGTGTTGATGCCGACAGCCTCATGTATCGCGGCAGCCATCTGCAGCGTTAAGGTTGTTTGACCTGAAATGCCGGGGCGGCCTGTCATGGGCCGCCCTTAGCTTTTGCAAGCGACAAGGGCCCCTCCGGGAGCTGTGGTCAATGGGTTACACTTGGCAAGTTGCGACCGAAGTCCCTTGAAACTTGCTCCCGGTTTAACCAGAATGCTTATTTCTTAGCGATGTTTTAACACTGCTATAGTGTTGGCAACGAATCAGCCGACACGGGCTTGGCGGGTTAAAGCTTGAGGGCGATTTTGTGACGTTTGTATATGGGGCAGGAACGGCCAGATTAACTGCTATTCCGCAGATATGCCGTCTGCTGGCGTGCTGGCTTTGCCTTGTCCTCCTGGGGTGCTCCAGCAATGTCGGCACAAGCCTTGAAAATCCGGGCAACCTTGATCTCAGCGCCAAGGGTCCAACACGCGTGGGTTCGCGCGGTCAAAGCGCAGCAGACACGAAAACGGGAAAAACCAGCTACCAGCTGTTTCAAGGCACGCCGCAGAGCCTCCTGGAAGGCTCGCTTGAGCCGCCGCCGGGAGTTGTCGCGGCAGAGGGCAATTACACCATCAATGTTGACCGGGCGGAAATTAGCGAAGTGGCAAAACTGGTTCTCGGCGAAACGCTTGGGCTGAACTATGTTCTGGATCCCCGGGTGCAGGGAACGATAACGCTTTCAAGCAGCAGGCCGCTGACCGGGCCAGAGGTGCTGGACGCCTTCGAGGCCGCGTTGCGCCTCAATGGCGCGGGCCTGGTGAAAGATGGCAACGTCACTAAAATCGTAGCCCTGCAGGAATTGCTGGAAGGCGAAATGGGGACTGCGGATCTTGATCCTGAGAAAGTTTCCGCAGGCTATGGCGTAAGCGCCATTCCCATACGCTACATCAGCATTGCCAACATGCTTGAGCTGATTGACAGTTTCGTTGCCCGCAGCGGCTCGGTCAGGGCCTCCAACATCGGCAATCTCATTCTGGTGCGCGGACCTGCTTCCGAGCGCCGGTCGCTCATTGATGTTGTGCTTTCTTTCGATGTTGACTGGATGCGGAGCCAGACCGCGAGCCTTGCCATTCTTGCCAACAGCTCGCCTGAAGAGATGGTCTCCAAGCTGGAAGCCATCTTCGAGCAGGATACCGCGACATCGGGCAACAACGCCGTCAAGGTTGTGCCGCTTGAGCGCCTGAATGGCGTGGTTGTCATCGCCAACAGCCAGGAAAAAGTCAGGCGCGCCCTTGTCTGGGTGGGCAGGCTCGACAAGGCGAGCGTGACAGACACCAATTATTTCGTCTATGCCGTGCAGAACGGCAATGCTGAGGATATCGCAAAAATCCTGGTTGCGACCTTCGTGGACAAGAGCGACGCACCCGGGCTCACGGCCGAAGTCGCGCCCGATGAGGCCACCGTGCAGCTGTCGACAGAGGCAAGTCCAGATCAATCGCAGACTGCCGGCGGACAGGCCAACCAGAGTGGCAAAGCCGATCTGCAGGGAACCGATGCTGTTTCCCCGCCTCCGGACAATGCCCAGGGCCAATCCGAGCCCAGCCTTGCGCCGGGCATTCGGATCACCCCCAATGTCGCCAACAACACATTGGTCATTCGCGCCAGCCAGCGGGAATACAGCAAGATACTTTCGATGCTGCGGCGGATTGATTCACCGGCGGTGCAAGTTCTGATCAACACGACAATCGCCGAGGTCTCGCTCAATGACGACCTGCGCTATGGCGTGCAAGCCTATTTCAGGGACAACAAGGCGTCGGGCGGCGTTTTCAACGGTGACAGCCTGCTGCTCAGGCCGAGCTTCCCGGGGCTGAATTTCCTGCTTGGCAGCACCAGCAATCCCAAACTTGTGCTGGATGCGCTTTCCGCTGTCACCAATGTCAGGATAGTCTCGTCGCCCTCGTTGCTGGTGCTTGAAAACGAGACCGCCACGATCAAGGTGGGTGATCAGGTGCCGGTCAAGATACAGACGCTGGAAAAGGATGCGGGCGGCAGTGTCAACTCGTTTGAATACCGTGACACGGGTGTTATCCTGAAGGTGAAACCCAGGGTCAATTCGGCGGGCCTTGTCACCATGGAGCTTGGCCAGGAGCTTTCCTCGGTCACGGCGGGTTCGGGGAGTTCGACAACTGAAAGTGAAAACCCAACTTTTTCGCAGCGATCAATCACCAGCAAAGTCTCGGTTTACAGCACGCAGACAGTTGTGCTTGGCGGCCTCATCAGCGGCCAGGACAGCCGCGAGAAGAACGGCGTTCCCGGCGTCAACAAGATTCCCTTGCTGGGCGGCCTGATTGGCAAGACCGACAACAGCAGCAAGCGAAACGAGCTTATCGTTTTCATCACGCCGCAGATTATCCAGGATGGCGAAGACGCAAGCCGGGTATCCGAAGAACTGCGCGCCAAAATGAAACTGTTTGGCCTGAATTAGGATTGCGGCGATCTACTGCACAAGCGGTTGCGCGGCGTTGTTTTGAAACAGTTTCAGCTGAAATGTTTTTTCCCCTTGGCCCAATGTGATTTCACGCTCGCTCACAGCCATGACTTTCCAATCAGAAAGGTTCTGTCCCTCGGTCAGGTGAAATACTTCGTTGG
>CAWFJW010000035.1:0-21246 GCA_963816305.1 uncultured Alphaproteobacteria bacterium | reverse complement strand
ATCGGCGCGTTGTTCGGCGACGTCAGCGGACTGCTGGCCGGGGCACCCGCCGTGCTGGGCGAGCAGGCCTATTCGCGCGATGCCGAGCGCGAGGCCGACGCCGAAAGCGTGCGCGTCCTGAAGGCCGGGGCTACTCCCCCGCCGCGATGATCGTGTTCTTCGACAAGCTCAAGGAGAAGAAGCTGGCGGCGAACGGCGGCATGGCCATCGCCTTCGCGTCGCACCCAGCGGACGACGAGCGCGTCAACTTCTTCCGGCAGGCGGCAGGGACTAGATAGAACGCTGGGCTGGGCTACACTGGCTTTCACGCGCCCGTAGCTCAGCTGGATAGAGCACCGGCCTTCTAAGCCGGGGGTCCCGCGTTCGAGTCGCGGCGGGCGCACCAATCACCCTTCATCGCATTCATCTCACGTGACCTCATCGGCCGGAACCCCAAAGACATGACACCAGAGTGCGCCGCGTGAGCGCGAGCGTTGCGACGACCTGCGACTGACCGGTTCGGGCGGCGCGAACCGGGTCATGGAAGGCGAGCTCAAGCGCCTTGTGATGCGGTCGCCGTTCGAGGTGCGCCTCGACACGCCGAAGCGCGAGGGGGAGGAGACCCTGCTCTACGCCTTCGACGCGCGCGTTGCGTGGGTCGCGGGGTGCCATCACCGCACGTCGTCGCGAATCTGCTGGGATCTGGCTCCAGTCCGGCCGTGCGCCTCGAGCCGCTCTTCGCCGACCTGCTGCCCGCGCTCTCGTCGGACGACAGGCTCCCGGACGGCAAGCACCTCCGCTTCTCGGTCGAGGTCGGTTCATCGTCCGACTTCGAAGCGTCGCCGCTCCAGCTTCGTGGCGTCGTCAAGCACGCGCTCGTCGAGGCGCTGGCGTCGCGAGGCGTCGCATCCGACGTCGACGGCGACGCGCCGGATGCGTGTTCGTCGTGCGCCGCGCGGGGACACCTGACGCGCGGCGTACCGTGGTGGGCATCGACTGGGCGGCGGGCGCGTCATCGACGTGGCGCGCGCGTGGCCACCGGGCTCGCGCCGCTGCGCGAAACGCTCGCGGCGCAGCTGATCATGCTGTCGCGTTGGGACGCGCGAACCGAGCCGCTCGTCGATCCGATGGCTGGAAGCGCCACGATTCCAATCGAGGCGGCCGGCCTCGCCGTGGGTGCGGCCATTCGTCACCCGGCGGATTTCCCGCTCCGGCATTTCGCCGCGTTCAAGGGGCTCCCGAACGAGACGCCCGACCTGTTCCCGGGACCGTCGCCACCTGTCGCGCTCGACGCCGACGCCGAGTGCATTCCCGCGATGGTGGGCAACCTGCGCGCCGCGGGTCTGACCGGTGCCGCGTACGACCCTCCATCGTCTCGCGCAACAGGACGTTCGAGGGCTGACCCCGACACATCGAGCGCCTGCTGCCTGCGGTGCGCAACATGCAGCCGGGTGTCTTCTGCTTCAACCCGCCCTATGGGGTGCGCATCGGCGGGGAGCACGGCGAAGCGGAGTTGCTCGACCTCTACGCCGACATGGGCTGCGCCCTCGGGCGCTTCAGTGGCTGGCGCGAGGCGTGTTTCGTCGCGAACGCGAAGTTCGTGTACGCCTTTGGTCACCATCCAACCATGACGAAACCCGGGAGCAACGCCAACCTCCCCGGAGCCTTCCTGGTGTATCAGCTATAGGGCGCGTGCGTCGCCGGCCCGACAAGGAGAAGCGTCATGAGCACTCCCCGACCTGAGACAACACGGGACGATCTGACGGTTGCCCGCCGCGCCCATACCCGCGCGAGGGCAATGCTGTACCAGTTCAGGCTCGAGCCGCACGGTGCCCTGCGGGACCTTGAGGCGGCCGCGGAGGCCCTGAAGAAGGGGGACGCCCACGACATCCACAAAGCCCTGCATAGCGCTCGGTCTTCGCTTGAGGGATACGGCACTTGAGGCGTTGACAGTTGGAGAGGCGAGTCTCGCGTCGACGGAGTGGTCAAGGACCACCCCTGGGTCGACCCTGACACCTACCGCTTCCTTGGGATGTGGCGTCCGCCTTCCCCACCAGATTCGCCGCAGGAACTGGGCTGTTCGGCGATCGTCTGCAGGTGCCTTGTGGAGCTGGGGGACGAGGCCCAGGTCCGGGCAGCACTGGGACACGGGCTGCTTCGACCTGCCCGAGGACGAGACGGTGCCCAACTGGGAGGAAGAAACTCCAGGACCTGGAAGGACCCATCCTCTGAGGCAATCCGCCGGCAAGCCGGCCCTGACGTCATGTATCCTGGCGCGCGATGTCCACCATCGGCGAGAAGGGACATCCTGACCGGGACTGGGCGCAGCGACCACGACCGGTTGCGCGTCATCAGCGGGATTCACGACGGCCGCACGCGCGAGTTGCTGCAGCTCGCCGGGTTCGTGTCCGGCCCACCGCTTCGTCGAGTTCGGATGTGGGCTCGGCTACGTCGCCCGCTGGGCTGCCGCTCAGAAGGGGCCGCAGGCCACCGGCATCGACCTCAACCCTGAACAGATTGCTGTCGCCAATGACCTGGCGCGCGATGCCAAACCCTGCAGTCCGCGCAGTTTCGCGTGGCAGCACTTACGAACCCCAGATCGAGCCGGGCAGCATGGATGTGTCCTACTCCCGCGCTGGCTGTTGGTGCATCTGAACCCGACCGGTAGACGCGATGCGCGCCATCTACGCCGCACTGGAGCCGGGCGGCGTCATGGTGTGCGAGGAAGCCGACGTGAGCGCGGTCTACACGGAACCAAGCTCCCCCGCCTATGTCGAGCTCCCGCGACATCTGCGTGGCAGCAGGCCCCCGGCGAGGCGTCGACTACACAGGAGGTCGCCGGGTCCACTCGTGGGCGAAGGACGCGGGCTTTGACGTCGTGCATGTGAACGCCTACCACCCGCACTATCTGACCGGCGAGCACAAGGGATTCTGGAATGGACGCTGCGCGCCGCCGCCCAGATTGGCGGATGTAGCTGCCGCGCGCCGTCACCGCCGCCCAGACATCCTGCGGGCGCGTTGGGTTGGCCCTTGGCGTGTATTTCGTGAGCAGGCATTCGAGGCCGTGCAGCCAATGTTCGTAGTAGGTGGTCTTGAGGTATTTCGCCGGGTGCATGGATTCGCAGGCCGATCTGTCCTGATCGAGATTTCAGCCGCCGACATCGCCCACCGCCATCATCAAGGCCGCCATGCGGGCTTCCCAATTTTCATGAAACACAGGCTCGGTCGCCGGCGCGTCGATGGGGCCGAAGCCCATCTGGCCGCCTAAATCATGGGCGCCGTTCATGGGGCCTCCAGATAGGGCTCGAAAAGATCGGCCTGCAGGACATCGCCAGTATTTTTTCCGAAGACATCGCGCGCCGCGAACCGGACCGCATAGAGATGCTGCGGATTTTCACCACGGCCATGGGCATTGCTATCGGGGAACACATGGGCCTGGTGATAGAGGGCGACCTCTCCGGTTTTGCCCCTGAGATAGCCGGGCAATCTGGTGTGGCCCATCGGCTGCAGGTTTCGCACCCTCACGCGGTCGCCAATTTTGAAGAGCGGCGGCAAAGGTGATTCGCGATTGCAGGCGCTGCCTTTTGCCAGAACCGGGGCCACATTTTGTGCCTCAAGGCGAGGCAAGGCCTTGGGCGGGCCTTCGAGCAGGCGGCGCTCCGCCAGCAGCCGCAGCAGGCCTTCGATCCAGATTTCATAATAGCTCAGCGACCAGTAATCGCCGGGTGGAATTTTCTCGCGGGCATGGCGCGACATATCGATGTTCCACTGGCGTGTTGATCCCATGGCAAGCGAGATTGCCAAGGCCCGTTTTTCCCAGGGCGCATGAAATAAAGGCTCATTCACTTCTGGCGCAATTGCGCCAAAGCCCATCATGCCGCCGAGGTCCTGGGGGCCGTTCATCCAGCCAGCCTCGTGCCAATCATCGAGTCGCGGTTGACGAGGGCTGCGAGCTGTTCCTCGCTCATGCCTCCGGTATTGGCGGGCCGCATGGGAATGACAAGATAGCGGATTTCGGCGGTTGAATCCCACACGCTGACTTTGGTTGTTTCAACCAGTGTCACGCCAAACTCGGCAAGCACGCTGCGGGGGTCAATCACGGCGCGCGAGCGATAGGGCGGGGACTTGTACCACACAGGCGGCAGGCCCAGCACGGGCCACGGGTAGCAGGAGCACAGGGTGCAAACCACCATGTTATGAATTTCAGGTGTGTTGAACACGGCCACCATGTGTTCGCCCTGGCGGCCCGAATAACCCACGCTTTCAATCGCGGCAGTTGCGTCTTTTTTGAGCCAGTCCGCGAATGCTGGATCAGTCCAGGCCTTGGCCACGACCTTCGCGCCATTGCGGGGGCCAATTTTGGTTTCATAGGTATCGATCAAAACGTCGAGCGCTGCCGGGTCGACGTAGCCCTTTTCCACCAGCAGTGATTCAAGGGCTTTGACGCGCAGAGCTATGGGTGAAAGCTCCGAATTCCCATGTTCATGATCGTGTCCGTCGTGTGGCATATGGGTTTCCTATTTGCTATAAAGAAGTATAGGGGCAAAACACGAACTGGAGAAGTGGCTGTGGCAAAACTTGAAGGTGTGCGGGCCTGCGTGTTTGATGCCTATGGCACGTTGTTTGACGTGGGGTCGCCAGTTTCGAAGCTGGCGGCGGAGTTGGGCGACAAAGCCGCCGACCTGTCGAGGCTCTGGCGGCAGAAGCAATTGGAATATACCTGGCTGCGCAGCCTGATGGGAACCCATGCGGATTTCTGGCATGTGACCGGCGATGCCCTGGATTTCGCGCTGGAGGCTCTTGGGATCAATAAGTCGGGCCTGCGCGACGAGTTGATGACCTTGTATCTGAAGCTTGACGCCTATCCCGATGTTCTTGATGCATTGACTGCCTTGAAGGCCCGAAGCAAACGCACGGCTATTCTCTCAAACGGCAGTCCTTCCATGCTGGACAGCGCGGTGCGGGCGGCTGGATTGGACAAGACCATTGATATGGTTTTGTCAGTTGAGGATGTTGGCATCTACAAGCCAAGCCGCCGGGTTTACCGCCACGCCATGCAGAGAATGCAAATCCAGGATGCGCCTTCCATTTGCTTCGTCTCGGCCAACAGCTGGGACGCACAGGCGGCGGCGCAGTTTGGTTTTCAGGTCGTCAGGCTGGCCCGCAGCGGCGGGCAGGATGACAGGCTTCCGGGGAAGGTTTCAGCCAAGATTAAGTCGTTGAGTGAATTGGCGGCGTTGGTTTAGTGCATCATGTCAGTTTCGACGGCGCAAGATGTTCGCGGCTAGGAGGTCGACCGGGCCGAGATGAAGATCATCCAGGTTTGTTCTTACCTGCTGCCCGCCACGATACGTATGTGTCAATGATCGCTTGGTGTGGTCGTAAGTGACATTCAGTGGAAGGCGTTCCGCCACTTTTTTGGGATCTTTATCATATAAATCTGGCAGGCGCTTGAGCTCAAAATAAATTGCATCTTTGAGAATCGCAACAGCGGACCCTGGCTTTTCTGGTGCACTAGTTTCGTATGGTCCGATTACAGCGAGAAGAACGCGCGAAAGCGTAGGGTAGTATCCATCCATATTTTCCTTGAGTTTGTGGATTAGTCCGATTGCTACTGCTTGTTGGAAAGGCGAAAGTCCAATAGGGACGTCGCCAAAGCGCTCGAATACCTTGCGGAAAACGTCGTGTGCGAATAACCAAGCAGAATCATCAAAACCTTGGAATTGGTTTGATACACAAGTTAAACCATCGCAAACTAGCTTTGCAATTGCATCAACTGAGTCATGGCGATATTCTTCTAAGTCTGTCGCAAAAAGCATATTGTGAACTCGGGGATCACATTCCTCCAATGAATCGGTCATAACTTTAGACAATTTGGTTATTCCCTGACGAAACTCGAAAAGGTAAGCAGGGTGCTTGTTTTCCGAGCGTTCGGACATGACACTCTGAGAAATGTTATCGTAGATATTTACGACGCTGTTAGTCGAACCGGCGTCCCAATAACCTCCATGTTTTATTTCTGAACTAACCATCAGCTCGGCTGCGATGTTCAAGCGCGAAACAAAACCTTCGCTGGGTACGCCAATGCCAATAGAAGTAATCCCATTCAGCGGCTCGAAAACACGCATTTGTGGTTTCCAAAGAATTCTTTCGCAAATGTTCGAGTCCAACCAAACCCCTCATAGCTGTCCTCTCTGGCCAGCATTCCATCATTCTGCACCAGAGTCTGCCATGCGACGGCCTGAACGAAAGTCTTCGCCGCCTCCGTGTACGAATGCGTCTCTGTCAATGGAATGATCGCACGCAGGAACCCCCACGAATGGCGGGTTATTACCACACGGCAAAAATCTCGATCTGATAACAATTGAAGGAAATGCAATGCATGACTAGCCCACTCCAATTCACGTCGTCGAGCAAAGGCATAGAATGCAGTGATTTGTGGTCGCCCCCGAAAACCCACATTTTCTCGGCCTTGTTCTCGAAGCTTTTCTAACTCGATGACAATTGCATGATCCTCAGCACGTTGAAACTCAGCGGAAATCTCAACAAGCCTTTGGATGTTCCGCCCACCCAAAACGTCTTTTGCAAAACTCAACCGATCTTCGTCTGTTGCCTCACTCAGCAATTGGGCTCCGGCCCAAGTGAAGTCATCAATATTACGTTTGCTTACAACAGCTGATCGAAGGGAAATGATAGTGACGATGGTGTAAGCGACACCAATGATGAGCCCACCAGCAATTTCCCAGTTCAGGGGATGGCCAAGCATTGTCCCGCGTAAGAAGACTACACTGGGCACTATAGCTGCGATGACTGTGAGAAAGGCGCCAATGAACGCAGCACAAACCACATAGGAAAACCTGACCCCCATCGCGCGGAGCCTAAACTGGTAAATAGGTTTAAGGAATTGCTGTACGGCAAGGGTGAATGCCAAAGCCGCGACAGCATCACCAATCGTGAAATAGGATGGCGATGGCGCTTGGGGATCGTACTTACACATCCCCAGAAGTTCCAATCCAAAGCAGGCACTTAACTCGGAGATTGCCATCAAAATCATCCGTTCAGAGATAAAGAATCGCTACACGATGTTAGGACGATTTTCAAAGGCTATTGGAAGTGGAGTGGAATGACAATATGGAACGCCAGCTAGCTGCCGTTCCATCCCGCGCGCATTAACTCGTACTGGACTTCGCCGTCCTCAATGCCGGAAAAGTGATCGGGCCAGTCGACGTGGACCGTGCGCGCGTAGTTCAGGCCGATCTTCTCGAGCACGCGGCGCGAGGCGTGGTTCACCGCCATGGTGCAGGCAAAGATCTTGTCATACCCACAGTTTCTGAACCCCCAGTTGATCAGGGCAGAAGTCCCTTCCGAGGCCAGCCCCTGTCCCCACTCCGTCCGGCGCAGGCGATATCCGAGTTCGGCCACCGTCTCGCTCTCTGGAAACAAACAGAACCACCCGACAAACGCACCGCTGGTTGTGCGGCGCGCCGTCCAAACGTAGGGCTCTGTTCCTCTGGGCATGAGAAATACCGAGTCCGGATCGCTCTGTTCTTGATCGATGGCGTGTCCGCCGTTTAGAAAACGCATGACCTCCGGATCACGCTCAAGGTCCATGAAGTCAGCGCGGTCATCCGGGCAGCAAGGGCTTAACGTCAGCTTCAGGGTCTGCAACACCGCCACTTTTGAACCTCCATCCACCCCATCATCTTAATACGGCACGGCCCTCGAGTATGCGGCCAGGATTGATGACCTGTTGAAAAATCCTGTTGTGGCCAAGGATTTGGAAATGGGCTGAAATTCAGCGCATGGCGCCGCAACTCCTGCCAGCGCAACCGTCGCTCTTGCCCTGCCCGCGCTCTTTCCGGGCTAGATGACAACCCCCGCCAAGGCGGAAAGAGGGAAATAGAATAAATCCCCTTGACAAGTATATTCCTAGCATGCCATTTGTGTTCCTGTTATGTTCTTTTGACTGCATAGGGAACCACATGAACTGGGACGGGCACTGGGAACTGGCCATCAAACGCAACAGCGAAGCGCTCAACGGGATTGTCGCGGCGCTTTTCGTCCTGCTGGGCGATGTTGCGGTTGCGCGCATTCCGGCGTCCCTGCACCTGGCCGTGCTGCGGGTTTTGCGGCCTGCTGAATCCGCCGTGCGGCGCCTCATTGTCATTGTGGCGCGGGGGCTTGTGGTGAAGCCTGCTATCTTGCGATCCAAGCCTTTGGGGCCGATCATCGGGAAGGGCGGCGGCGGTTCGCGTCTCTCCTTCCCGCTCCTTGACCAGCGGAAAATCTTCGCAGCCCTGCGCGGCCCGAAATTCAGGCGCTGTCCTCCACGCATCCTTTTCTTCGGAGATGATTCCCGGGTCGACTCCCTGTGGCCATCACCCCAGCCTGCTCCTGCGCCACCACCCGATGGCCTGGTCAGCGCCCAGCGCCTCAGCCGCAGGCTCCAGGCCCTCAAATCCGCGCTCGACGATCTGCCGCGCCAGGCCAGGCGTCTGGCGCGCTGGCGGCTGAAGCAGGCCAAGATGCCAGACCCGAAGTTCACCTCGCCAATGCGGCCCGGCCGTCCGCCCGGGCACCGCAAGAGATCCATTCACGAAGTCGATGACGTCCTCAAGGATTGCCATGCCCTCGCCTGGGACGCGCTCAAGCCCAACACAAGCTGAGGCGCGGCCCTCGCAAAAGCATAATTCGTCCGTCTACGGACTAATACGGCTCGGGGCAGCCCAACGCTGATTGAAACGTGAATCTAATCAGGCGTAGCGCTGGGTGTCGAACGCCGTGCTGGCGCGGTCCCGGTTGTGGGCGCGCACCGCATCGCCAAATGCGGTGAAAAGCCTCACCGAATCCGGATTGCCGGCGGCCTTGTATTCCGGGTGCCATTGGCTGCCGAAGGCGAAGGCCTTGGCGTTTTTGACCGATACGGCTTCGATGACGCCATCGGGCGCTGTCGCTTCCACTTGCAGGCCAGGAGCCAGTTTCTTGACGCCCTGGCGATGGATGGAATTTATCCGGGTCTCGCTTTTGCCAAGGATGCGTTCCAGCATGCCGCCCGGCGCTATGGCAATGGAATGGGCCGGCGCATAGCGCACATCGGTGTCAGGCGATTGCGGAGCGCGGTGATCGAGCCTGCCTTCGCCCTTTTGCAATTCGGTTTCCAATGTGCCGCCGAGAACCACGTTCAATTCCTGGAAGCCACGGCAGATGCAGAACAGTGGAATGCCCCGGTCAATCACGGCGCGAATGAGTTTCAGGGTGATGGCATCCCTGGCATGATCATAGGGCTCATGATCGGCGGTTGCGTCTTCGCCATAATGCGGGGGATGCACGTTGGACACGGCGCCGGTCATCAGGATGCCGTCGAAGGGATCAAGCAATTGGTCGAGGTGGAGCGCATCGATCATCGAGGGGATCATCAGCGGCGTGCATCTTGAAACTTCAGCGACGGCGCGCACATATTTATCGCCGAGCGAATGAAACAAAAATCCGTGGCTTTCATAGGTGTCGGCGGGCAGGCCCACGAGCGGGAAAATGGCGGTCATCAATTAATCCTTAGAATCCTAGCTTCCAGATCAGGCCAAGTATGGCACAAAATCCTAGTGTTTTGGGAATGCCGAGATGGAAGCGCAGCAGTGCAAGGGCTGCAACGATGCTGATGGCGAGAGAGGCCGCGTCAAGGGTTTGCCAGTCCGGCAGCCAGGGCCGGAAGGCTCCGTCAAGGCGGTTAACTTTTCCGAACAGAACGTGCAGGCCAAACCATAGGGAGAGATTGAGGATGACACCCACGACGGCGGCGGTGATGGCCGCCAAGGCACCGGAAAGGCGGGGCAGCCTGCCGATATGCTCGATATAGGGCGCGCCAGCGAAAATCCATAAAAAACAAGGGGTAAAGGTCATCCACAGGGTGATGATGGCGCCCGCCAGCCCACCCCAGACAGAGCCCATTTCCCGCGACGCGGCGAGGTAACCCACAAATTGGGTGACGAGGATCAGGGGACCGGGCGTGGTTTCAGCCAGCGCCAGGCCGTCAATCATTTCGTGGGGGCTGAGCCAGTTGTGCTGCTCAACTGCCGCTTGCGCCATGTAGGTGAGAACCGCGTAGGCGCCGCCAAAGGTGACAATTGCAAGCTGTGAAAAAAAGATGCCTATCTTGCCCAGCACATGGTCGGGGCCAAGCGTGATGATGAGGAGCGCCAGGGGAATTAACCAAATCAGCCCCCAAGTCAAAGTTGTTGAAAACAGGGATTGGAAGGTGGGCCGGCTGGCAGACGCCACGTGCGGGATATCGCTGCTCTGAAAAAATCCGATGAGCCCGGCGGCGATGATGATCAGCGGAAATGGCACGTCAAAGCAATAGAGAGCCAGAAATGCCGCGGCGGCGATGAGCCAATCCGCATTGCCCTTGAGGGCGCGGCGCGCCACGCGGAGCAGGGCCTCGATGACGATGGCAAGCACCGCCGCCTTCACGCCGTAAAATATCGCGGCGATCCACGGCAGGTTTCCGAAGGCGCCATAGAGCATGGAGAGCGCGAGCACCACAACCGCGCCCGGAAGCACAAAGAGAAGTCCCGCTGCCAGACCGCCTTTGACGCCGTGCAGCCGCCAGCCAGCATAGGTCGCGAGCTGCATGGCTTCGGGGCCGGGCAGCAGCATGCAGAAATTCAGCGCCGAGAGATATTGCTGCTCGGTGAGCCATTTTCGCTCCTCGACAATCTCGCGGTGCATGAGCGCGATCTGGCCAGCGGGCCCGCCGAAGGAAAGACAGCCGATGCGCCCCCAGACCTTCACCGCCTCGCCAAACGTCGGCGAAGCGTTCACGGCTTCACCTTGTTGGTCGGCCAGTTGTGGGTTTCCTCGGTGGCGTCCCGGCACCAGCGGTAAAACGCGTCATAAAGGGACATGCCAGCGTCAAGCTGTTCGAGGTCATCGGCATGCATGCGCGACAGGCCGAGGGAAGCCGCCAGCAGTCCGGCGGCTTCAGGCGCCAGATCAAGCCTTGCGGTGTCAGCGCCGCGGACGATTTTTGCCAGCCGCAGAAGCGGTTCTGAGCGCAAGCCGAACTCTTCAGCCATGACGTCGAAGGTGCAGAGTTCGCCCCGGTGGCTCCACTCGGTATTCTCAATATCAAAAGGCGTTGCGTTGAAGCGGTCGGCCACGGCCGCCACTTCCTGGGGCGCCACGAACAGGAAAACCGCCGAGGGGTCAATAAAGCGGCGGATCAGCCAGGGACAGGCGATGCGGTCAATTTTGGGCCGCGAACGGGTGACCCAAACTGTGTTGCCATCTTCATTGGCCGGCGGAATTTTCGCAACCGGCACCAGCGGCAGCTTGGCTTGCTCCCATTCCACAAACCCGCCCTCCAGATTGATTGCGTCGGCGCCGAGCTGGCGCAACCAGGCGGCGGCGCCCTCGCTGAGCTTTGCGCCATGGTGGCAAACGACAGCAATGGATTGCCCGCGCAATGCCTTGCCCCAGTCGGCGACGGTCTTGTGGCTTTTCTTGCGGGCCGCCGGGATGAGCCGGGGATCAGCGGCGAAATCCTCATCGGTGCGGACATCAATGATGATGGGCGCGGAAGGGGTTCCGACAAGACGTGACAGTTTTTCGGCTTTGATGGAATTTGGTGCGGCCATGGCATGCGCCCTCTGAATGTTGATGGGACGCGATTTTTGGGCCTGACGCCTTGAGGGGAGATCGCCATCCCCTGAGGCAATAAATAGCAGACGCAGCGCCAGAGTCAAATCTGGCGGGCGATATGTCCGATGACGTTGGCGGCAATTCTGGCGGCGGTGTAGGCGAACGCGCCGTTGATGTCTTTCTTGGGCACAAACTCCACCATGGCAAATCCGGCGATGCGGGCTTTGGCGGCGACGCCCGCGATCAGGCTGGTCACTTGCGAGTAGGTGAGCCCGCCGGGCGAGGGGTGGGCGACGGCCTGCATTTCGGCGGTGTCCATCGCATCGCAGTCAAAGGTGATGAGGCAGTCTGAATCTTCCGGAATGTTTTCCAGAATTTCGGCGAGGCCGTCGCGGTGCATGTGGAGCGAGGTGAAGATATGGGCGCCCCATTGCTTGGCGGCCACAACCTCCCTTTCGCGCGCGCTGCCAAGGCCCCGGGCCCCCGCCTGCACGATGCGCCAGACATGGGCTTGCTCGGATGCGCGGCGCATGGTGCTGGAAAAACCGAACCTCTCGCCATAGCGCTCCTCGCGCCAATCGATGTGGGCGTCAATCTGCAGGATTGTGATGGGGGGGCTTTTGGAAAACGCCGTGATGAATGGAATAGGAACGGAATCATCGCCGCCGAACATGATCGGCACGGCGCCGGATTCAAGGATCTTGCGGGTCTGGACCTCAATGCGCTTGCGGTTTCCGGCGCCGTCCTTGGATTTTGTCGGCAGGTTGCCAAGATCGGCGAGCCGCAACTTGCCATCGCCCAGCAGCGGGCCGTTCAAGTCGAAATCCCAATGCTCAAGCCAGGCGCTATCCTCGGCCAGCGCCTGGCGGAACGCATTGGGCGCCGTGGCATGAACGCGGTTGTCTATGCCCGGGTAGGGTGTGCCGTGAGGCGCGCCAAAGATCGCGGCCTGAAAACCGGCTGGCGAGCGGCTGCGCTTGGCGCCCATGAAAGCGGGACTTCGAGATGGCTTCTGCATGGGGCTAGTTTGGCCTGTCCGGGGTCATGCCGCAACACCGTCGCGCGAAGTTTCTGACTTCGCCGGCCAAATCACCCTGGATGGCGGCAATTCAAAGCGGGCGGTGGTGCCTTCGCCAAAGCGGCTTTCAAGGGTTACATCGCCGCCATGCAGGCGCGCGATTTTTCGGGCGATGGAAAGCCCCAGGCCAATGCCGGAAAAGCGCCGCGAGATGCTTTCCTCGGCCTGCACGAAGGGCTCAAAAACGCGCGCAAGATCTTTTGGCTTTATGCCCACTCCCGTGTCGCGGATGGATATCGCCAGGCCATCATTCTTCAACCGCAGGAACTCGATGTCAACCGTGCCGCCCGGACTCGAGAACTTGATGGCGTTGACCAGCAAGTTCAGGATTATCTGCTTGGAGCGTGTGACGTCGGCGGTAATTTCAATCCCGTCGACCAGACTTGCAACCAGGGTCACGTCGGCTTTTTCGGCTTGGTCGCGGCACATCTTGACCGCGATTTCGAGAAGCTCGGCCGCATCGATGTCCTGTTCAACCAGCGTAATGCTGTTGTTTTCAATCCGGGTCGCATCCAGAATGTCGGTGATGAGGGTTTGCAGGTGCCTGCTGCTTTCGAGAATGGTTTGGGCGTAGTCCCGCCTGACATCGGACTGCAGCGAACTTTCGCCGCGTGAGGCCAGAATTTCCGAAAAGCCGATAATGGAATTCATCGGTGTTCGCAGTTCGTGGCTCATGACCGCAAGAAAGGTCGATTTTGCCGCGCTTGCCGCTTCGGCCATGTCTTTGGCTTCGATCAATTTGCGGTCAACCTCCCATTCCTCCGAAATGTCTCTGCCCACCCCCCTGTAGCCCTTGAAGCCACCCTCATTGTCGAACAGGGGTCTTGCGTTGATTGACCAATGGGTAGTCCGGCCGGCGCTGATGACTTCAAGCTCACAGGCGACAACAGGCTGGCGGGACTCCATTTTATCTTGCAGCAAACGCCAGCCCGTTTGCGAACCGCTTGCATTGGTGGCCTGCAGAAGCGTCATGTTCCGGAGCTCTGGCAATGACCTTCCAACAATCTCACCCAGTTTTGGGGAGGCGTAGGTCAGCAGTCCGCTGGCGTCGCATTCCCATAGCCAGTCGCTTGTGCCCTCTTCAAAATCATTGAGGAGGAGGCCAATGATTTCATTCTGCTGTCGCAATTCCTGTGTGTCGATGGCTTTCTGCAATTGGCCGCGATGAAAGTTGAGAATCATGCTGGCCAGAACGACGCCAAAGATGATTGTGAAGGCCGCGAAGACGATGCCTATGGCGGCGCCCAGCGCGCTTGATGACACCGCAAGCAAGACGGTGATGATCCCGGAGTAGAGTATGGCGGCGGACGGCATGCTGCTCAGGGCAAAAGTTCCGACCGCGGTGATGGCAAGCGTCACGCCGATGATCAAAACCCGAAGGCTTGGATCGGCGGATGCGAAAAATATTGTTGGGCAAAGGCCCCAGGAGACGCCGAACAGTATGGCCAGGAGTTCAACCCAGCGGACTTTTGCAATGCTGGAATTTGCAATGCTGGAATAAGAGTTGTTTTTGTCGTTCTTGATCCAAAGAACCGCGAGCAAGCCGAGGGGAACAAAGCTAGAGGCGAGCCACCACAGGATTTGCGGCATATGGTGGTAGTCGTACAGGATTTTGGCGAGGCTTGACGCGGCAATGACATGCGGGAGAACAAATAGAGGCAGCGCGCCGCAAAGGGCCGCTATTTGCGAGCCCCGAAACAATTCCGGATCAATGTTCGGGATGTGCGTTGTTTTGCTAAGGTCGGTAAAGGCCAGGCTGGTGGTGCGTTGGCCATTCTTGTAGAGCTGGGCGAAGTAAGACCCTCGCCCCGTGTCCAACCTGTCCATATTGAAAAACGTCCCAGCAGCAGTGTCGCGCAAATACCATATTCGAATGAAGTATGCGAAGTGTTAACAGTCCCCTCCATAGAGTGCCACCCATGAAAAGCGATCAGAGCAAGGATTTCCTGCCACCCCAGCACCCGGTGGTGAAGCGCCGGAAAATAGGGGTTTTGCTCATGAACCTGGGCACTCCGGAGGCCACATCCTATTGGCCGATGCGGCGCTATTTGAAGGAGTTTCTTTCGGATCCCCGCGTGATCGAGGTTAACCGGGCGCTGTGGTGGGTCATCCTGAACGGCGTAATCCTGAGTTTCCGTCCGCAGAAAAGCGGCCGGGCCTATGCGCAAATCTGGAACAAGGAGCTCAATGAATCGCCGCTAAAAACCATCACGCGCGGGCAAAGCGAAAAGCTGCAGAAGGCATTGGACGCAAACCCCGAAATTATCGTTGATTGGGGGATGCGTTATGGCTTGCCAGCGGCGGGCGAGCGGATCGCCGCTCTCAAGGAGCAGGGATGCGACCGGATATTGTTGTTTCCGCTCTATCCCCAATACAGCGCTTCGACTACGGCCACGGCTCTGGACAAGTGTTTCGACGCGCTCAAGACCATGCGCTGGCAGCCGGCGGTGCGCAGCGTGCCACCCTATTTTGATCATCCCGCCCATATTGACGCCCTGGCAAAGAGCCTGCGGCGGCATTTGAAAGCGCTGGCCTGGAAACCGGATTTGATCCTGACGTCCTTTCACGGATTGCCGAAAGCCTATCTTGATCGCGGTGATCCCTATCATTGCCATTGCGCGAAAACCGCGCGGCTGTTGCGCGAGAAGATGAAGCTGCCTGCCGACAAGCTGCAGCTTGTATTCCAATCACGCTTTGGCAAGGCTGAATGGCTGCAACCCTATGCGCAGGAAACCGTGGAATGCCTGCCCGGGAAGGGGGTCAAAAACCTGGTGATGATGATGCCGGGCTTTTCGGCGGATTGCGTGGAGACGCTGGAAGAAGTGGCCATCGGCCTGGAAGAGACTTTCAAACATGCGGGCGGGGAAAATTTCTACGCCGTGCCCTGCCTGAACGACAGCCCGGAGTCCATCGATATGCTGGAAGCGCTGGCGCGGCAGGAACTCATGGGCTGGGCCGACTGAGCCGCGGAGCAGCGAAAAGAAAAAGCCCGCCGATCACGGGGATCAACGGGCTTTTATTTGGTTGCGGGAGCCAGATTTGAACTGACGACCTTCAGGTTATGAGCCTGACGAGCTACCGGGCTGCTCCATCCCGCGTCAAGACGCTGGCGGTGTGTAGCAACCCTGTGTGGCCTTGGGAACCCCTATTCACAGAATATTTGCGATTTGATGACAAACGGCGGAAATTGCCACATTATGTCTTGATAGAGGGGAATCATGGACCATAAGCTGGCGCTTATCACGGGAGCATCGGGGGGCATCGGCGAGGCCTTTGCCCATGTTTTGGCGGCTGATGGCTATGGCCTGGTGCTGGTCGCCCGGCGCGACCAGGAATTGCACCGGGTCAAAGGCGTTGTCCTGTCGAAACACGAGGTGCCGATCCATATCGTCGCCCTTGATCTTGGCGAGCCTGGCGCAGTTGAGACACTGCTCGGAGAGCTGGCCTTGAAAAACCTGGTTCCCTCGCTACTTGTCAACAACGCGGGCTATGGCCTGGCGGGCAATGCCGCCCAGTTGCCGCGGACCGATCAACTGGCGATGATCGACTTGAACGTGGGTTTGCTGACTGATCTCACGTTGCGTTTTCTGCCAGCGATGATCGCCGCCAAATCGGGCGGCGTCATCAATGTATCATCGGTTGCGGGTTTCATGCCTGGCCCCACCATGGCGGTTTATTTCGCGACGAAGAACTTTGTCTTGAGTTTTGGCGAAGCGCTCCACGAAGAATTGAGAGGAACCGGCGTGACCGTCACAACGCTTTGCCCCGGCGCGGTGAAGACAGGATTTCAGGCGCGCGCTGGCATGTCGAACTCCAAATCATTGGCGGGCGGCGGCAAGACATCGGCGGACGTGGCGCAGGAAGCGTGGGACGGTTTCAAGGCAAAGCGCCGGGTCGTCATTCCCGGAGTATTCAACAAACTTTCTGCCCATGCTTTGCGCTGCACGCCGCGCGCGCTGGGCCTGCCGCTGTTGAAGTTCTTCATGCGGCGGGGTCTATAGGATTGCTGCCGCCTAAAATATTGATCATCCTGCATCAGGATACGTCCACGCCGGGGCGTATCGGCCTGATGCTGAAGGCCATGGGTTATGACCTTGATATCCGCAGGCCCTGCCTGGGCGACGCGCTGCCTGAAACGATGGAAGGCCATGCGGGTGCCATGATTTTCGGTGGCCCCATGAGCGCCAACGACAAGGAACCCTGGATTGCCGCCGAGATTGACTGGATTGGCGTTCCGCTCAAGGAGGAAAAACCATTTCTTGGAATTTGCCTGGGCGCGCAGATGCTGTCGATGCATCTGGGCGGCGAGGTTGGGCCCTGCGCCAGCGGGCTGGTCGAGATCGGATACTTTCCCATTCAACCGGTGAATGGCGGCGACGGCATCGTGGATTGGCCGCAGATGGTTTATCAATGGCATCGCGAGAGTTTTACGCTGCCGAAAGACGCAAAATTGTTCGCCAGCAGCGAGCGGTTTGAGAACCAGGCGTTTCGCTATGGCTCCGCCGCCTATGGCATCCAGTTTCACGCGGAGGTAACCCGGCTGACGATGCATCGCTGGGTTGTGTCAGGCGCCCACCGGTTTTCCCTTCCGGGCGCCCAGCAAGGCCATGAGCATCTCGATCACCAGATTGTTCATGATGGGGCCGTGAAAAATTGGCTTGCGATATTTTTGCGGCGCTGGCTGGCGCAAACACGCGGAAACACTGAAAAAAGAAGCCAAGTTATCGAAGCGGCACAGTGAATACACCACCTGTTAAGCACATTTCGATTTTTTGGAAACGCTTTCGAAACACTGTTGGCCCATATTGCAACCATGACATGCAGCAGCCTCAAGGCAATGCGTCAGGGCCGGTCCGGGATTGGGTAATGCGTACCCGGACTCCAAAATGTTTACGGGGAGCTTCCTGTTGAAGCTCCCCGTTTCATTTCAGCCTGTCATGAGGCAAGCGGTTTTTTCTTGCGCCAGAGTTGATAGCCGTTTTGGCTGACACCCAATTCAATTGCCTCGCGGCGAAGGCCATGGGGCGGGCGTTGATCGGCGCGCAATACACCGATGCCATCCCAGGGACCAAATTTCAATGGAAGCAATTTGCCAGACGATTTACCGGCAAAGCCATGGAGCGATTCTGAAATGCTTGATCTGAACATGAATAGATTGGACGTGACGGGCATTGGCGCACTCCTCAGTCCGAATGGGCCAAAGACCCACTCAATTTCAATTCAAACCCGCCGCCGGTACATCCGCGGTCGGCAGGCCTGAACGAGATTTCGTAAAGTTACTTGGCTTGCAGACGATCGGCCGACAGCTTGCCGCTGCGCTGATCCGTTACAACCTCGTAGGAGACCTTCTGGCCTTCGTTGAGGCCGCTCAAGCCGGCGCGTTCAACTGCGCTGATGTGAACAAACACATCGTTGCCGCTGGAGTTGGGTTGAATGAAGCCGAAGCCCTTTTGGGCGTTAAACCATTTTACTGTACCTGTTTGCATAGTTCTTCCTTTCAAGATGAAGATGCGTTTTGGTGGAAACACGCGTCATGCGTGGCGCAACCTGTCGAAGTTCTGGATGTAAGGTTGAGGGCTAACGCATCTTGTGTTGGAAGATACATGGCCTAGCCAATAGGCCGAAACTCGATATCCGCTATATGGGCGCAATTGCCGCCAATTGCAAGCCCCAATGGTTAATAGTCTTCAGGCGGGCGAACGGACCATGGATTTGATGGCCCCGCGATGCCGATCCGACATTTCCGCGATCTTGCGGTCCTGCGCCATGATCACGGTCCTGGCATGGTCATCACCATCTCCTTGGGCCAATTCAGCGGCGGAAACCTTGCGGCGCGAGCTCCTGGCGCCATCCTCATAGATGATGTCAAAAAATACAAAGCTTTCGTCCACGCGGGATTTCTTCTTGGCCATATGATCTGCTCCTCTGACGCCCACGGCCTGTCACGATCTTGGTCGCTGGCTTGAGGTTCGGGTTTTGCTTTGGCGGAGGTTTGTTCTTATTTTTGCGGTTTGTCGAGTGAAATGGTGGCGCAGGCGTAGTGACGGACGTGTTTTGCTCATGCGCGGCAAAGAGCATGGCATGGGCCGTGATGCGGCATGGGATTTTCCTTTTTAGGCTGATATGAAGAATGCAATGACAAAGCGGATTCTACAGTTTGGCACGAGCCGGTTTCTGCAGGCCCATGTGGATCTGTTTGTGCATGAGGCGAGGGCCGCCGGGCAGGATGTCGGCCCGATCACGGTTGTCAAAACAACTTCCGGGATCTTGCGAGCGGCGCGCGTTCAGGCTTTGGCTGGGCCTGAAGGCTTTCCGGTTCGCATCAGGGGCCTCAGAAACGGCGTGGCTGTCGATGAGGCCGTGACAGTTCGAAGTGTTGGCCGGGCGCTTGCGGCGGAGCATGACTGGGCTTCAATCGTTCACGTGTTTAGCCATGATACCGAAATCGTCGTATCGAATGTTGGCGACGCCGGCTATGCAATTCACCCCAGTGAGCGTATTCGGCCAAATTTTGCCGAGACTGCGCCGTCCGGATTTGTTTCCAAGCTGCTTGGCCTTCTCATCCTGCGTTTTGAAACGGGAGGAAAGCCGCCGGTGATCCTGCCATGCGAGCTGATCAGCAACAATGGGCGTGTCTTGCGTCAACTTTTGAACGGTCTTTCGGATGATTGGTCGCTGGGCGCCGAATTCAAATCCTGGCTCGCGGGCTCGGTGATTTGCAATACATTGGTTGACCGCATTGTGTCGGAGGCGATTGAGCCAATTGGAGCGGTCGGCGAACCTTACGCCTTATGGGCCATCGAGCGCGAGCCTGGCTTCGAAGCGCCGTTCGCGCATCCCGCCGTGATCATCACCGACGACCTGGAGCCCTATCTGCGCCTCAAGCTGCATATCCTCAATCTCGGGCACACCTATCTGGCGGGAATTTGGAAATCAGAGGGGCGGCCACAGGGCGAATTTGTGCGGGAGATTTTGTCGGACCGGAGCATTAGAGGCCGGCTGCTCGATTTGTACGAAGGCGAAATAATGCCGGGATTTGCGGCGCGGGGCATGGAAGATGAAGCCCGGCGCTACATGGCGGGAACGCTTGAACGCTTTGACAACCCCTACCTCGATCATCGCATCAGCGATATTTTTGAAAATCACGCCATCAAGATCGAGCGCCGCGCCAAGGATTTCATGACATGGGTGAGAGAGAAGAACCCCGCAGTTCAGTTCCCGCGGCTTGAGGCTTTAGAGCATCGCGCTGTCTGTTGGAGTTGAATTGGGATTCCCAAATCAGTTGAGATGTGATTCAAGGTTTGCGGAGGTGAGTTTGCCATGCCGCATCCATTGTCGAACGATCTGCGTGAGCGTGTTGTTGCGTTTGTCGAGGCCGGAAACTCCTGCAATGAGGCCGCCCGGCGCTTTGACACGTCGGTATCCTTTGCCGTGAACCTGATGGCGCTGTTGCGCGAAACGGGTTCGGTCGAGCCGCGCCCGATTGGCGGCAAGCGGCATGGCAAGCTTGACCCGGCCGAGGCGTTCCTGCTGGCTTTTGTCGCAGCGCGCGCCTGACGTGACCATGCCCGAGCTTGCCGCTGCGCTGCTTGCGGAGAAGGGCATCAAGGCCGCCCCGCAATCGCTGTCGCGCTGGCTGATCAAGAAGGGCTTCAGCTTCAAAAAAAACACTTCGGGCCAGCCGAACAAGACCGGCCTGAACTGGCCAAGGCCCGGGCGGAGTGGAGAGAAAGCCGCCAGCCCATCATGCGCCGCGAGCGCCACCGGCTCATCTTCATCGATGAGACCGGAACCACGACCAAGATGACCCGGCTGCGCGGGCGCTCAGCGAAGGGCTGCCGGTTGAACAGCAAGGCTCCCTTCGGCCACTGGGGCACGCAGACCTTCGTGGCGGGTCTCAAATGCGATGGCCTCATTGCCCCCTGGGTCATTGACGCGCCGATGAACCGGATCATCTTCGACACCTATGTCGAAACCCAGCTCGTCCCCGCGCTCAGGCACGGCGACGTCGTCATCCTGGACAATCTCTCAAGCCACAAAAGCGAACGGGCCGAGAAGGCCATACGAAGCCGGGGCGCATGGCTCCTCTTCCTGCCGCCCTACAGCCCCGATCTCAACCCCATCGAGATGGCATTCTCAAAGCTCAAAGCCCAGCTCCGGGCAATGGCCGCGCAGAACCATCGACGACCTCTGGAAAGCCATCGGCAACATCTGCGCGCTCTTCACGCCAGACGAATGCTCAAACTACTTCGCCGCAGCAGGATATGGACTCAACTGAGAGTGCGACGCTCTAATACCTTAGCCGGTCGCCGGTTTCGCCATCGAAGAGATAGATGCGGTCTTTGAGGAAGGTGAAAGAGATGGGCGTGTTCAGCGCCTGGCGGAAGCTGCGCTGGCCCTTGGCGACGACGAGCTGCTCGCCGGCCCAGGCCGTGACCAGCGTGAGATCGCCGGTGGGCTCCAAGGAATACAGCGTTGACGTGATGTTGGCGCCCTTGGCGGCGCTCACCTCGATGTCTTCCGGGCGTATGCCAAGCACGACGTTTTTGTGG
>CAWFJW010000034.1:0-13263 GCA_963816305.1 uncultured Alphaproteobacteria bacterium | reverse complement strand
ATTCTGGCAACCGTCGGGCCGGAGGGCCTGGATTGCTCGCCGCGCGGCGACCCGCATGGCTTTGCGCGGGTGGCCGATCCGAAAACCCTGATAATTCCAGATCGGCGCGGCAACAACCGGATCGACTCGCTGCGAAACATCGTGCGCGACCCGCGCGTGGCGCTCCTGTTTCTCATTCCAGGCATTGGCGCCAGCATGCGGGTGAACGGCAGGGCGCGGCTTTCAACCGACCCCGGCCTCTGCGCCTCCTTCGCCATGGAGGGCAAAAACCCGAAATGCGTCATCATCGTCAGCGTCGAGCGCACCTATCCCCAATGCCAGAAGGCCATCGCGCGTTCGCGGCTCTGGGACGCTGAAAGCCATGTCGACAAAACCAGCCTCCCCACAATCGGCGAAATGATGGAGCGCCTCGCCCCCGGCAATTTCGACGGCAAGGCCTATGACGCGGAATATCCGGAGCGGATGAAGCGGACGATTTACTGAAACAGCGACGGAAGTTCGGGAAACATCACTCCGACCTGATGACCCAGCACGTCCCGTAGTTTCCCTTTCGGCAAAAGGTGATTGCGGCCTTCTCTGCCGCGGACTTTGAAGCATGGCCCCAAGCAGATCCACAGGCCTGTCCGCCACGGTTGGCGTCAGGATTACTGGTTGCAAATGCCTTATGTTTTTCGGCATTTTGCCACTGCTTGAAGGCTTTCTTGCAGGGCTTGTTCCAAAATTGGACGCCCTGCGCCGCAGCCGGCGGAACGGATATCCCGACCAGCGTCCAGCTCAAAACGATCACCAGTGCAATAGTGACCAATAGCGGGATAGATGAAATAGACTTCATGTTGCTTGGCCCAATTGTGGAGAATAACCATATATAGCGTTTTCACCGCGCGGTGTCAAGGACTAAATTCACAGTTTGGTTTATGCGCAACTCTGATTTGCCCTTTGCCTGCCATTCCTCTACACCCCGCCCCATGAACAAGCATGTCCCCAAAGTTGGCCTGGTTTCCCTCGGCTGCCCCAAGGCGCTGGTGGATTCCGAGCGGATTTTGACCCAGTTGCGGGCCGAGGGCTATCTGATCGCTCCGGGCTATGCGGATGCCGATGTGGTGCTGGTGAACACCTGTGGTTTCCTGGACAGCGCGAAGGCCGAAAGCCTGGCGGCCATCGGCGAGGCCATGGAAGAAAATGGCCGGGTGATCGTGACCGGCTGCTACGGCGTGGAGGCGGACGCCATTCGCGCGGCGCACCCCGGCGTTTTGGCGATCACGGGTCCGCACCAGTATGAGGCCGTGGTTGGCGCGGTTCACAAGGCGCTGCCGCCTGTGCATGATCCCAAATATGATCTCATGCCGCCGCAGGGCTTGCGGCTCACCCCCAAGCACTACGCCTATCTGAAAATTTCAGAGGGCTGCAACAATCGCTGCTCGTTCTGCATCATTCCGTCCATCCGGGGCGACCTGGCGTCGCGGCCCGTGGCTTCGGTGCTCTATGAGGCTGAGCGGCTGGTGAAGGCGGGTGTCAAGGAACTGCTGGTGATCAGCCAGGACACCTCCGCCTATGGCGTTGACACCAAATACGCCACCAGCAAATTCCATGGCCGCGAAGTGCGCGCCAAGTTCTATGACATGGCCAAGGAGCTGGGCGACCTGGGCGCTTGGGTGCGCATGCATTATGTCTATCCCTACCCCCATGTGGATGACGTGATTCCGCTGATGGCGGACGGCAAGATCCTGCCCTATCTCGACATTCCCTTCCAGCACGCGGCGCCTGGCGTCTTGAAGGCGATGAAGCGGCCGGCCAACCAGGAGAAGGTTTTGGACCGGCTGGCGTCGTGGCGCAGGATTTGCCCGGACATCGCCATCCGTTCGACCTTCATCGTAGGTTTCCCCGGCGAGACGGAGGCGGATTTTGACTATCTGCTTTCATGGATGAAGGAAGCGAAGCTGGAGCGCGTGGGCTGTTTCAAGTATGAGCCTGTTTCTGGGGCGAAGGCCAATGACTTGGGCTTGCCGCAGGTGCCCGACGAGGTGAAGGCCGAGCGCTATCACCGCTTCATGGAAGCGCAGCAGGAAATATCCGCCGCGATCTTTCAATCAAAAGTTGGCCGCGAGATTGATGTGCTGGTCGACGCCATCGATCTTGAGAACGGCGAGGCCGTGGCGCGTTCGCCATGGGATGCGCCGGAGATTGATGGCAATGTGTTCCTGCCGGGAGAAACTTCGCTCAAGCCCGGCGACATGGTCCGCGTCCGGATTGTCGAGGCGGAGGAATACGACCTCGTCGGCGAAGTGATTTCTTAGGCCACCTGCTGCAGCAGCGGAAGCATGGAAGGGTGAATATCCGGTGATTCACGCTTCAGGAACGACAGGGCGGCGTACTCCGCTTCGCTCATCTGCCCATCGCGGTTGAGCCGCTGCATGAACCAAAGCGCCTCGGCCTCGGCTATATTCTCGCTTTCGCCAATAGCCGCCACCTGCTTCAGCAGCTTGGCCTTGGTGGTGCGGCCGGAAACCGTGTTGACTCCCAGCATGCCCCGCAGTCCGGAAACCATGCGGGAGAAGAAACCGCCGACATCGGCCTTCGGGTCCTGAAGCCATTTTTCGACGCGCAGCGCTTCAGCGCGGCTCGGCGCCAGATAGGCCTCGTCGGCCATCATGTGATTTGCGATGGCCTTGCCAAAGAAATTCACCCAGGCAGGATCATTCTCCGAGGCGGCTGTGAGATCGTTGATGTCGAACAGGATTTCGGCTTCGCTGCGGCTGATGTTTATGCTGCCCGAACTTGCGGGGGCATGCATCAACTGACGCAATATACCGACATCATCGGCGGTCACGGTGCGGACCGGAACAGGCCTCTTGCTGTTGCGCAGCGGTCCCTGCCCGCTGGTGATCGCGAGCTTGACCTGCTCGAGCGCGTAATTGACCAGGAAAGGCGGGCTTGAATTGGATTTTTCAAGAACATTTATCAGAAGTTCGAATTCGCTGATTGATTTCACGGCGCCCGCGACATCTATCTGCGCAATCAGCCATTGCGCTGTGGTTTCGTCAACATGGCCTTCCGGCTGCACATGAAAGACCAGAAAGTCGGTCAGCGCCTCGACGAAAAGAATTTCCCAGAAAACATCCTTCTTTCTGCAGCCGCCGTTCAGGGCGAACAGCCAGCCTGCTTCCTCGACGCCTATTTTCGCATCCGTGTAGAATTTCGCCCGGATATCGTGGGCATTCGCCGCCGTGATGATTCCCGAGTTCAGGACCGCTTGGAGTTCTTCGGGCAAGCTGTTGGACATCGGATTTTCCCTGGCAAGATGAGGCCTCATCCTATCAAAGGGCGGCTTAATTCTTAGTTAATGCGCCGTTCCGGCCAGCCTGGGTTTTTAGGTCCATTTCCGCCTTGTTCAAATAATCGCGGGTGAGGGGAAGGGTGTGAACGCTCTTTGTCAATTGCATCTGGAAATTCATGTGGGAGCTGTGGCTGAAAGTCACCTCGCTGCCGATCAGGTAGAATTCCCACATGCGGCAGAAGCGTTCATCCATCATCGCGGTGATCTTCGCGCGGTTGGATTGAAAACGTTCCTCCCAGGCGCGCAGCGTCTTGGCGTAATGCAGCCGCAATATCTCAATGTCTGTCACCCACAGGCCGGAGCGCTCGACGCTGGCGAGGGTTTCTGAAAGCGCCGGCGAATAGCCGCCGGGGAAAATATATTTTCTGATCCATGACGCGGTCGAGCTTGGCGCGGTGTGGCGGCCAATGGAGTGCACAAGAGCCACGCCGTCGGGCTTGAGAAGTTCGTGAATCTTGCTGAAATATTCGTCATAGTGGATGACGCCCACATGCTCGAACATGCCCACGGAGACAATCCGGTCGAACGTCCCGGTCACCTGGCGGTAGTCTTTCAACTCAAAGCTCACGCGGCCGTCAAGCTTGCGTTCCCTGGCCCGTTCCTGGGCAAGGGCGTGCTGCTGGGTTGAAAGCGTCACGCCCACAACTTCGACGTCGGCGACTTTCGCGAGATAAAGCGCCATGCCACCCCAGCCGCAGCCAATGTCGAGAATGCGCTGGCCCGGCTTCAAGTCAAGCTTGGAAGCAATATGGCGCAGCTTGTTCTGCTGGGCCGTCTCGATTGTGTCCCCGGGGCTGGTGTAGTAAGCGCACGAGTAATTCATGTCCTTGTCGAGAAACAACTTGTAGAAATCATTCGAGAGATCGTAGTGGTGCTGCACATGCGCGCGCGCCGCCTCGGTGTCATTGCGTTGCTGGAACCGGCGGAACTGCTTTTGCGCGCGGTTCAGAATTCTCTGCAGGGGATGCTTCCTGAGGCTGCGGCTGTTCACCATGAAAAGCGTCAGAAAATCCCGCAGCGTGCCTTTTTCGATGGTCAGGGTTCCATCCATGTAGGCTTCGCCGGCATGCAGCTCCGGATGGAAGAAAAGCGACCTATAGAGTTTCGGGTCATTCAGGTGGATGCTGACTTCAAGGCCCGGAGCGCCCTGGAAAACATGCACCTTGCCGTCCGCGTCCCGGACATTCAGCCTGCCGGCCTGCACAAAACGATTGAGCAGTGTTTTGAGAGGAAACATCATGTTCTCCCTAAAGCGGAATATTGTCGTGTTTTTTCCACGGATTTTTCAGTTCCTTGTTGCGCAGCATGTCGAGCGCCCGGGCAATGCGTTTCCGGGTTGAGTGAGGCGTGATGATCTCATCGAGAAAGCCGCGTTCGGCTGCCACAAACGGATTGGCAAAACGGTCCTCATAGTCTTTCACCCGTGAAGCAATGAGATCCTTGTCGCCCAGCTCGCTCCGATAAATAATTTCTGCGGCGCCGCGCGATCCCATGACGGCGATTTCGGCCGAGGGCCAGGCATAGTTCAAATCGCCCCTGATGTGCTTGGACGACATGACCACATAGGCCCCGCCATAGCCCTTGCGCGTGATCAAGGTGATTTTCGGAACGGTGGCCTCGGCGAAGGCGAACAAGAGCTTGGCGCCATGCTTGATGAGGCCGCCGTATTCCTGGGCAGTGCCGGGAAGAAAGCCGGGAACGTCCACAAATGTGACGATTGGAATATTGAAGCAATCGCAGAAGCGCACAAATCTCGCGGCCTTCCGCGCCGCGTCGCTGTCAATAACGCCCGCCAGAACCAGGGGCTGATTTGCGACGATGCCTATGGAGCGCCCACCCATGCGGGCGAAACCGACGATGATGTTCCGGGCGTGGGCCTCCTGGATTTCGAAAAAATCGCCGTCGTCGGCGATCTTGTGGATCAGCTCCTTCATGTCATAGGGCTGATTGGGGTTTGCCGGAATGAGCGTGTCGAGCGAGATGTCGATGCGTTCGGCGTCGTCGAGGCAGGGAATTTCCGGAATGGCGGAGGTGTTGGAGGCCGGCAGAAAATCGATCAGGCGGCGCATTTGCAGCAGCGCCTCAACATCATTGTCAAAGGCCTTGTCGGCGATTGACGACCGGGTTGTGTGAACCGACGCGCCACCCAGCTCTTCCGCCGTCACCGTTTCGTTGGTGACGGTTTTCACAACATCAGGGCCGGTCACGAACATGTAGCTGGTGTCGCGCACCATGAAGATGAAATCCGTCATGGCAGGCGAATAGACATCGCCACCGGCGCACGGCCCCATGATGACGGAGATTTGCGGGATCACGCCGGATGCCAAAACATTGCGCTGGAAAACTTCGCCATAGCCGCCAAGCGCATTCACGCCTTCCTGGATGCGGGCGCCTCCGGCGTCAAACAGGCCGATGATCGGCGCGCGGTTTTGCAGGGCCATGTCCTGGATTTTGGTGATCTTTCGCGCATGGGACTCGGACAGCGAACCGCCAAACACGGTAAAGTCCTTGGCGAAGACATAGACAACACGACCATTCACCGTGCCCCAGCCGGTCACCACGCCATCGCCGGGGATTTTGGACTTCTCCATGCCAAAATCAGTGCTGCGGTGCTCGACGAACATGTCGAACTCCTCGAAGGAACCATCGTCGAGGAAAATCTCGACGCGCTCCCTCGCGGTCAGTTTGCCCCGCGCATGCTGGGCGGCGGTGCGCCTGGCCCCGCCTCCGGCTCGTGCTTCCGCCCGCCGGGCTTCCAATTTCTCAATGATTTCCTGCATTAGACCCCGCCTGTTAAGTTAATTCTAGGCAGGGAAAAGGTTCCTCGTCAATTGCCTATTGTGCCGAGGCTATCACACCATCCACCTCGGCGGTCGCTTTGGCGCAAAAACCGGCATTGTCGGCGTCGGCGTCAGCCTGGGTTTTGGTCCACAGGGCGTCCAAATCCCCCTGGGCCAATCCGCTGCGCTGCTCGGCGCGCTGAACCGCGTCCCCCAGTTGGCTGGATTTGCCACTGTCCAGGCCAAGGTCGCATTTCTCGGCGGCCACCCCCGCCATATAGGCCGAAACCAGATCCGCAGGCGCCGATTGGGCCATCGCCGGTCCGTTGACCAGAGCGGCCGTTAGCAGGGTGGAAAGCATTGCCGTGAATTTCATCGCACCGTCCTTGGTTTAAGCGTCAGCCCGTAGTGATCGTTGAAGATCGTGTCGGCTGTAAGGCAGCATCAAACGCGATTCGCCGCAAGCCTTGCGAATTTCACGCAACTGGAAAACTCGGCGTGGCGCCCTGCTCTGCGCGCCATGGCCTCATCATCCTGACCCCAGGTTTCAATCTGCCAGTCCTCATCGACATTCGCCGCAGCCCAGGCATTTTCGGCGGAAACGCCATCGGCTGCAAGCATGATGGCCAGCAGCGCGGAGCCGGTAAGGGTCGTGAGGTTGTGGATCGCGGTGAATGTGAAGGCATCAAGCGCCAGAACATGTTTCTCAATGGCCGCAAGGGCCGCATCGGACTGGCGGATATGGGTCAAGGCGCTGACTGTCGCAAAGCGGGCATCAAGCTCGCTTTCAGCCCAGGCGACAACCGGGTCCCAGTGCGTTGCCTGCCTGGTCACAAGACCTTGCGGCGCTTCGGCCCGATAGCAAACCATGTCGCTCCCGGCAAATTCGAGGATTTCGGCGGCAATATTCGCCTTTTCAGCCCTTGCCCTGTCGATGGCCGTGTTGGCCAGCTTGGTCAGCGGCATAGCATGAGGGTTTATGAACTCGCTCTGGGCTTCCCATTCTTCGGCAACGGCCGCGGCCAATGGGCTGTTGGGCAAAACCAATGGGGCTTTGAGCGGAGTTTTTACATTGCGGCCATCGAGGGCGATGCCCAACTGAGGGGTCACGGAAACTTTCTTGTAAAAGCGCTTCGGCAATGGCCGCACAATGCGGTCGCGCGACAGGCGCTCAAATCTTTCGTCTTCTGTTTCGGCGGTCATTCGGTGTCAGGCTCATACTTGTCGGGGTCGAAGCCAAAGGCATTCCAGGTCTCGCGCATATGCTCAGAGAGCTTGGCGGTGACATCGACGATGCCTTCACGGGGGTGCGGGAATATGATGCGGCGGGCGTGGAGATGAAGTTTCCTGGAAATGCCTTCCGGCATATCCGCATTGCCCTCGTATTTTTCGTCACCCAATATGGGGTGGCCAATATAAGCCATGTGGGCGCGAAGTTGATGCTGGCGGCCGGTGACCGGTTTTAGCGAAACCCAGGCGGTGATCGGAGGTGCTTGGTCAGTGACCGAATAATAGGTGATGGCGTGCTGGGCGTTTTCTTCGTTTTTCTTTCCAGGGCGAACTCTGTCGCCATCCGGCCCCTGTGCCTTGATCAGCGGAACATCGATGCGGCCCTGGGGCGGTTTGGGAACGCCTTTCACGGCAGCCCAGTAGGTTTTCTTGACAGCGCGGGTGGCAAAGAGTTTTCCCAGCGCCGAAGCAATCGAGCGGCGCTTGGCCACCACGATGACGCCCGAGGTGTCGCGGTCCAGCCGATGCACCAGCAGGGGCCGCTCGCCGGATTTTTTGGCCATGCCCATCAGAAGGCCATCGAGATGCAGAAAGGTCTTGCTGCCGCCCTGCACGGCAAAGCCCGGCGGCTTGTTGAGAACATAGATATCCTTGTCCTCGAAAATGACCATGCTTTCGAAAAGCTCGGTTTCATCCCTGGTGAGCGGCTTCACATCGCCCTTGGGCGCATCGGCGGGGCGCGCATCAAACATCAGGGGCGGAATGCGAAGTTCCTGATCGGCCTGCAGCCTGGTGCTGGTTTTGGCGCGCCCTCCCTGCACCCGCACTTGCCCTGTGCGCGTCAACTTGTTCAGATAGGCGAATGTCACTTGTGGAAGATGGATTTTGAACCAGCGATCCAGCCTGATGCCATCCTCATCAGGAGCCACGATGTAACGTTTGACTTCAGTCATGATGCGAGGCTGCGTACCAGATACAATCCTGCAAAGACAGCGATTAGCGACAGGGCAACGGAGCCTGCGCCATAGGCCAGGGCCGGGCCAAGGGCCTTGCGCTCCACCAATTGGGCGAAGTCGAAGGAGAAGGCGGAGAAGGTGGTGAAGCCGCCGAGAATGCCCGTGGTGAGAAAAGCGCGCGCCTCATGGCCCACGTTCAACCGCGTCGCCATCAACGCCACGACGGCGCCCATGGCGAAACAGCCGACAACATTGACGATAAATGTGTGCCAAGGGAACTCGGAACCGAACATGCGCCCCGACCAGACATTCACGCCATAGCGCGCCGCTGAACCCAGGGCTCCGCCTGCCGCAATCCACAACACCAGAGGCACTACAGCCAGCCCTTCCGCTTGAAATACAGCCACGGCAGGAAAGCTGACAGGATCATCACGCCGATTGCGGCGGGGTAACCGTAGGCCCATTCGAGCTCGGGCAGATACCGGAAGTTCATGCCATAGATGCTGGCCACAAGGGTTGGCGGCAGAAACACCACGGCGGCAACGGAGAATATCTTGATGATGCCGTTCTGCTCGATAGCGCTCATGCCCAATACCGCGTCGAGCAGGAAGCCAATTTTGCCAGACAGGAAGGTTGAGTGATCCGTCAGCGACTGAATATCGCGCTGCAAAACTTTCACGCGGGCGCGGTTGTCTTTCATTTCCTTTGTCAGGCGCATCTGGTCAATGATCGCATGCATGAAGGTCACCATGCGGCCAATGGAGACAAGGCTTTCGCGCATCTTTGAATTGAAGTCGCCCTCTTCGCCAATTTTCTCAAGCAAGTCGGACAGGTTCACGGGCTTCTTGCGAATCCGCTTTCCAGACGGCGTTCGCGCGGAGTGAAAGGTGCTGCGCGACGTATCCTCAACGATGACGCCGACCCGCTCCAGGTGGTCAGCGGCCCGGTCAACCACGGCTTCCACCAGGCTGATGAATATGCCCCAGCCGGTCATGGCCGTGGTTTGCGGCTTCATGGCGCGGTGAACATAGGCGGGGAAAGCCTGGGGGTTGTGATAGCGGATGGTGATGAGCTGGTTGCCCTTGATGATGAAGGTGACGGGCGACGATTCGGCCTGTCATTTTCGCCCCGCCTGATCAGGTTGGCGGTCATAAAGGCAGCGCCATCCTCCTGGTAAAGCCGGCTCGAGGCTTCGATTTCAGCCAGTTCTTCCCGGGTTGGAATATCGATCTGCAACGCCGCCTCGACGGCCTTCTCTTCTTCAGCGGAAGGCTCCACCATATCGAGCCAGACAACGCCTTCCGGCACTGCGCCAGCGGTCGCCGGAAATTCAGTCAAACAACCCTTGTCAGTGCCATAGGCAGAAAGCATTTCGTTACTCTCGATTCCACTTCAAAACCACCTTGCCCAATTAAATCGATGGGATCAACCTTTGGCGATGGATGCCTCTTTCAATCGCAACAGCCGCTGAGCTGGCGTCCATCAGGCAGGCGCAGTTGAACCGCGTAGGGATAGATATTGTCCGACATGCCGTCGCTGCAGGATCCGGCCTTTATTGCCGCTCCGCCACCCGCGTCCAGAAGCATGGAGGCGTTGCGTCCAGCGCGGCTGAACCCGCGGACTGTGAAATCCTGGGGCGTTCCATCAGGTTCGGAATAGGTGGCGCTGTCCGAGGTGTTGATGACGATGGTCCAGAAAGGCTCGGTGCCGGAGCATGATATGGGAAGTCGCAAGCGGGCTGCGGCGGCGGTGAGCCTGAGATAGCGCGTATGAACCCAGCCATCGGGAGTTTGCGGATCGTACCTGCCGGTCAGGACCCAGTTGCCTTTGCGGCGATAGATGCGAATGCCGCTTTCTCCCGGGCGATACTCGCCGACCTTCGGAGCCGATGCGCTGGGGTTTTTTCGAATATTGAGGACATCATCAGCGCTAACGCCTGTCACCTCATAGGTGTCCTCGGCGAGAGCGGGCGCCAATCCGAGGCAAAGGAACATGGAAATGATGACAATAAATCGCGCAATCATGGCCGCACCTCAAGTCCAATCCAGAACCATCTTGCCCAATTCAGCAGATGCGATCAAGCTTTGAAGGGACATTCCAGGCGCTGTTCACCGAGCGAAGCGGAGCGGCGTTTGCCCGGTCCTCAAGTGCTCTTTGGTTTCTTCCGGGGGCGGACGGGGCCAGCGGCGGCTGGCTTCGACCTGTTCAGCGTCACGGCGGCGCGAATGAGCGCCTTGAAGGCCTTATCATCAATCTTGCCGCCCTCATGGAAAAATCTTGCCGCCCTCATGGAAATCGATGGCGCGCCTCACGTTGCCTTCGAGGCTGGCGTTGAAGAGGCCTGAAGGGTCCTCCAGCGAAGCGCCCTTGGCGAAAGTGGTCTTCACGGCATTCTTGTATGTCTCACCGGTGCAGATAGTTCCGACGTGCGACCACACCGAAATCCCCCACTTCCACTCCTCAACCACCTCCGGGTCGGCCTCTCTGATGAGAGCCCGGATGCGGGCCAGCGTCTCGCCCCGCCAATCAATCGCCCAGCTCCTTGATGCGGGAGGCGATGAGTTTGGTGGGAGAACTTTCCGCATTTGCTCTCTTCAAATCCGCTCCCACTTTGTTTATGGCCGTTTTCGCCTTCCTCCTAGTCCTAGGTTCCATATTTTCTGCACTTTGCCAGTATCCAACTACGTTAGGTCTGCCGGGCCAGCAATTGAAACAGTAGGTCCAGAGTTAAGTCCGTCCTACGCCGAATCTCCTGTGCCGCAGCCTAGAAACCGCGAAAAGCCCCACGGCATTGCAATCTGTTGATATAACTATTTGCCATTGACTCCATAGACCGAATTGGCTGTAGAGTAGCAATAATACGCAATAACTATTGAATAATAGTGGAGCAAATGGTGGCAAAAGCAACAATCAAAACTAGTACGGGAGCGATCATCACGGTGGAAGGTTCGGAGGCTGAGGTTTCAATCATACTATCGACCTACGAACGCGGAGCCGTCGTCGGCAAGGCCAGAGGCGTCGTCGCCAAACAGCAAGCAACGACACGTACGAAAAAGAAACGACTGGCCGCATCAGACCTCATTATCGGCATGCGAGAGCGTGGATTCTTTGCCAAGCCGAAATCGCTCTCTGAAATTTCTGACGCATTAGAAGAAGAGGGCTTCCTCTATCCTGTGACCACACTCTCAGGGGTGGTTCTAGGATTGGTCAAGAAGCAAGAACTGCGTCGCAAAAGAATTGACGGAAAGTGGGCCTATGGGAAATAGACACTGCTAGGAGAGTGGCATGACTGATCAAGCACTAGTTGACGCATTGAAGAAAATTGGCGCGATCATTGACCAAGTGTTGACAAAAAATCCGAGCCGAACGCGGAAGAGCAAGCCTTCGGCCAAATCTTCACGGTCAACCGCTCCCTCGAAGTTGCCAGACCACATTTTGGTCCTGAGAGATTCTGGGTTTATGAAGCAGCCCAAGACTGGCGATGAGGTTCACGCCAAACTGCAATCCAGTTATCATTGTGATGTCAATCGCGTCGAAGTTGCCATGCTAAGACTGCACAAGAAGCGCTTACTGCGGAAGACTTCGAAGAGTGTCGGTCAACGCAAAAAAGTAGCTTATGTCTGGTAGGTCGGCACGATAATGTTGCAGGAAATTGCCTCCGACCTGAAAAAGCACTTCGACAAGAAACTGGTCGACGAACTATTGGCCGCGCACCAGGAAGCAACGCACAATTACTACCTTGGGGGCCTACGATTGAGCGCAGTTGAGGGAGGTCGATTCTGCGAGGCTGCGTTTCGGATGCTACAAGAAGCAACAACCAAGAGCTTTACTGCATTAGGGAAAACTCTCAAAACCGAGGAAGTTATTAAGGCCGTATTGGGCGCTGACCCCGCGAAGACGCCGGACTCTGTTCGGATACACATTCCACGCGCCCTGCGGGTGATCTACGACATACGAAACAAGCGGGACGCAGCTCATTTATCTGGTGACGTTGACCCGAACCTGCAGGACGCAACACTTGTAATATCTTGCATTGACTGGGTGTTGGCAGAATTTGTACGCCTATACCATGGTGTTTCCGCTGACGAAGCACAGAAGCTTGTCGATGGATTGGTCACTCGCAAGGTGCCAGCGGTAGAGGACTTCGATGGATTCCTTAAGATCCTACGACCCAAAGGAAGAGCAAGCGAGTATGTCTTGCTGCTTCTGTATGAGCGCGCTACGCAAGGCGCAACGGGTGAAGAGTTGCGTTCCTGGGTAAAACCCAAGATGCGTAGCAACTTGCGGCGGACACTCAATGGACTCGTTCACGAGGATGTCTTCGTCCACGAGGGAACCGGGCGATTTTTCATAACAACGCGTGGCCGCGCCGAAGTTGAACGCAGAAACCTACACCAAGTTGAGTAGTCACGTTGGCAATTGCGGCCAACCGCGCGAATTGGCTCTTTAGCAAACGCACAATCCAAGTCACATCCCCTCCCCCAGCAGCTTGCTCGCCTGTTTCACCCAGTCGGCGAGTTGGGCTTCGTTGAGCCACTCGTCCTCGTGGATGTCGAGGTAGCGCACTTCTTTCTGCTTGGACTTTCCGGGCGGGACAGGGTGCAGCGACATGCCACGGAAGAAAGCCACCTTCACGTACTTCGTGAAGACATGGATGCCGAGGAACCAGCGCTGCTCTTCGATTCCGTAAAGCGGCGAATTGTATTTGACCGCCTTGTGAACGCCGGGGATACTGCGGGAGATGAGGGCGTCGAGGCGGCGGCCGATGTCCGCGTTTCCAGCCCGTCATGGCGGCGATATAGGCCTGCACCGGAGCATCGCCGTAGCCCTTCGGAACTTGCGGATTGCCGCCAGAGAGAAGGGCCGGTTTTGCCTTCATCCGCTTACTCCCAATCCAGAACGACCTTGCCGCAACTGCCCTGCTGCATCAGGGCGAAGCCTCGGGCGAAGTCTGCGGCTTTCA
>CAWFJW010000033.1:0-7336 GCA_963816305.1 uncultured Alphaproteobacteria bacterium | reverse complement strand
ATATGAAACGCCTGACGGGTCATTCGCGCAATTTGCCAGGGTGCAGGCGCGCCAGCTGTTGCCGCGCCCGCAGCATCTCAGTTGGGAAGAATCCGCCTGCTACACGCTGACGCTGGCCACCGCCTACCGCATGCTGTTTGGGCATCGTCCGCACACGCTGAGCCCGGGCAGAATGTATTGGTGTGGGGAGCTTTAGGCGGATTGGGCTCCATGGCGGTTCAGCTTATTGCCACGGCGGGCGGCAATGCGATTGGGGTTATTTCAGAAGATGACAAGCGCGATTTCGTCATGCAGCTGGGCGCCCGCGGCGTGATCAACCGCAAGAATTTCCAATGTTGGGGGCAGATGCCAAAGGTCGGCACGCCTGCCTATAATGACTGGCTCAAATCGGCGCGGGAATTTGGCAAGGCGATCTGGAATTTCACCGGCAAGGGAGCAGCCCCGACATCGTTTTGAGCATCGGGCGACTCAACTTTTCCGGTTTCCGTGCTGGTGGTGAAGCGCGGCGGCATGGTGGTGATCTGCGCCGGCACCACGGGATACAATCTCACGCTCGACGCGCGTTATCTCTGGATGCACCAGAAGCGGGTGCAGGGTTCGCATTTCGCCAATCTGATGCAGGCTTCCAATGCCAATCGGCTGGTGCAGGCGCAGCGCATCGATCCTTGCATGTCGGAAGTCTATGGCTGGCACGACATTCCAAAGGCGCACATGAAAATGTGGAAGAATGAACACCGGCCGGGCAACATGGCGGTTCTGGTTTCGGCGCCGCGCCCGGGATTGAAGACGTTTGATGATGTCCTGGAAGCAGCAAAATAGGCAGCCGGTTTCGGTGCTGCGCAATCTTGGCCCGAAGTCGGCCATGATGTGGCGGAAGCCGGCATCGGCTCGCTGGATGAATTGCGGGAGCTGGGGGCTGTCAAAGCCTATCTTCGGGTGAAGGCCCTGCGCCCCAAGGGGGCATCGCTCAATTTGTTGTGGGCTTTGGCTGCGGGTCTTGATGATCGCCACTGGCAGGACATTGGCAGAAGAAAAAACCTCACTTCGTCTCGAGATCAGGAATTTTGGGCGTTAATCGAAATTCCGGTGAATTTGCAGACACGGTTCACCTCGCCGCCCAATATCAAGACCAGAGCAGCGAGATAGAGAAAGAACATTGAGGCAAAGAGGCCAGAGAGCGAAGCATAGGTGGAAGCGAAAGAATTGAAATTCACGAGATAGACAGAAAACAGCCCGGCAAGCGCCAGCCACACGGCGACTGTCAGCAATACGCCGGGCAACAACTCTTTCGTATGCAGGCGCCTGGCGGGCAAAATGCGGTGGCTTAGGAGCAGGCCGCCGGTCAATAAAATGATGGCGATGGGAAACCTTAGATAACGGAGCGCTGAAATATTGTCGTTGAAGGCAGGCGCGAAGCGGTCAATGGCGGCCATGGCGACGGGGGCAAACACGATCAGGACAGCGACCACGAGAAGGGCCGCCGCAGACCCGATGATGAAGATGATGCTTTGGCCATAGAGCCAGAACATGTTGCGATGTTCTTTCAGATCATAGGCGCGGTTCAGGCCCACGCGCACGCTGTCGACGCCTGCCATGGCGCTCCAGATTGTGAGCAGGGCCGCGACACTGAGAAGGTCGGTTCGCGGCACTGTGAGGATTGAACGGATTTCCGATGCGAGTGGACGAACGATCTGCTCCGGCGCCACGCTCAACAGAAAATTCACGGCCTGCTCGGCCAAATTCTCGTTGCCGAAAAAACCCGCGAGGGCGGTCAGGAAAATCAGAAACGGAAAGACGGAAAAAAGCGTCCGGAAAGCGATGTTTCCCGCCAGCGGAATGGCTTCATCGGCAAAGAGGCGGCGGATCGCCTCATAGCTGAGGGACATGATGGTGGGCTGGCCGTTGCTCATGAACTCAGGCATAGCCGATATGTTCTCCCGCACTCAAGATAGCACTCGCAATTCATTTGAAGTTTGGGCAAGGGGATGGCCCATGGAAAACACCAGGCTGCCCCCAAGTTGGATCGCGATCGCGCCAGCCGTGTTCGTGGTGTTGTGGGCCACGGGCTTTGTGGTGGCCGGGCTTTCGGCGGGCCATGTGGAACCACTCACCTTCCTGGCCATACGCTTCCCCATCGCGGGGTTGATCCTTGTCGCAATCGCGCTTGGGCAGCGAGCCGTTTGGCCTAAGGCAAGATTGGCCATGCATGCCGGCGTCGCTGGCGCGCTGCTGCATGCGGGCTATCTGGGGCCTGTCTATTGGGCGGTGGCGCATGGGATGCCGGCGGGTGTATCGGCCCTCATCGTTGGCTTGCAACCCCTGATAACAACTATTCTGGCGAGCCTGATGGTGGGCGAAAAAATCACCAGCCGTCATTGGCTGGGTCTCGCTGTCGGCATTCTGGGCGTTGGACTGGTTGTGTCGCCAAAACTCACGCTTGACACTCTTGGAGGCATCACGCCGCTGACCACCGGGATTTGCGTCCTGGGAGCCTTCAGTGTTTCGCTGGGGACGGTCTATCAAAAGAAATTCGCCACGGGGCTTGATTTGGCGAGCGGTGGGGCGTGGCAATATGCGGGGGCCACTCTTGTTGTGCTGATCGGCGCCATGGCGATGGAGGACTTTGGTTTCGATGGCAGTGTCAGCGCCTGGATGGCGCTGGGCTGGTCAGTCATCGTGCTGTCGCTTGGGGCCATCACCTTGCTCATGATCCTCATCAGGCATGGCGAGGTGTCGCGGGTATCCAGTTTGATTTATCTGGTTCCTGCTGTGGCAGCGCTGTCCACTTTCCTGATCTTTGGCGAAACACTGGCGCCGCTTCAGATGTTGGGCATGGTGGTGTGCGCCGGGGCCGTGTTCATTGTCACGCGCAAAGCGTCTAGGGCTTCTCCGCCTTGAGCTTTTCAAGCGCAGCCCTTGCCTTGTCGCGATGTTCCGGGCGCAGGTGATTTCTAATCGCCGTGAAGGCGGCATAGAGAACGGCCATGTCGTCCGTAAAGCCTAGACCGAGGATGAAATCCGGGATGACATCGACAGGCATGATGAAATAGGCCAGCGCCGCCAGCAGAATGCCTTTCACGCGCAGCGGCGTCGCGGGATCAAAGGCGCAATAGAAGGCGGCCACCACGTCCTCAGCGAAGGGAACCTTGCCAAGCGAGCTCTTGAGCTTTGGCCAGAATTCCGTCGTCACTTTGGTTTCATTGGCTGCCATGGATTAACCCCTGTCGATCAGGCGATATGGGTTGCCGCCTTGGCGATTTCAAGAGCTATCTATTGGCGAACCACAGGGCGGCCATCAGGACAATGACGGCGAGGAATTGCAGGCCGACGCGCCAGCGCATCAGGGTTTGCGAGCGATTCGCCGAGCCGCCGCGCATCATGTTCCACAGGCCCATGAGCAGCACGATGGCCACGGCGACCACGGCCAGAGGAACGAGATACTGGAAGATGTTCATTTATGCTCCTGAGGCGGCAGCGGGCCCGGGCGCCATGCCCATGGCTGTTTGGGCCCGCCCGGTGAGTTTGCGGAACTTGTCGGAGACCTGGGTGAGGCGCGCCTCCCATTCAGCGTCGGGAGTTTGCCCTTCAATGGTTTTGAAATAGACTTGCATCAAGCAGGCGATGCCGAACGGCTCAAGCAAAGCCGAACGGAAGGCCCAGGCAAAAATGATGGCCGCGGCAAAACCATAGCCGCCCCACTCGCCCGGAAAATAATACAATATGGCGCCCGCAGGAGCTATCATGAAGAGGAAGATGATGATCGTCACAATCCAGCTGATGACGGCAAGCCAGATGGCGTTGCGCACCATAACCCAGCCATTCTGCGCATAAAGAATGAGGCCGGCGCGAGAGGTCACCCATGGATTGGTTGATCGCAGGCGCATGTTATAGGCGAGAATCACCTCGTCAACATAGGTGACAGAGATGCGGATGATGGTTGAGATAAAACGCATAAGACCCTGGAGCGCCGGTATTGGCAGGATCGCCGAAATGGCGCTGAGAATGCCGGTGATCGCCCGCACCACGCCCTTGATGAGCTGGTCCAGCACAAAAAGTGCGTTGGCCTCGACAAAGCGCTCCTTGACGATTTTCGCACCATAGGAAATCTGTGACTGTCCGCCTGGAATGCCTTGGCCAGAGAGCAGTTCGGTCATGACGGCAATATGGCCCGCCTTGACCATGTAAAGCAGGTACTCGCGCAAGAAATAAACAGCGCCTCCAACCAGACCAAAACCCAGAATGCCGCCAACAAAGGTTGCCTGCCCCTGGAATTCATCACTGCCGGCAAGCCCCAGCGTGTAACCAATGCCGGCGCCCACGCCTGTGGCAATGATGTAGGCGAATGTGATGGAAAAATAGACGGCAACCCGCAGCAGGATGTAGGGCAGGGTTTGAGCCATCATCGCAAGCGCGCGCGCAATCGAAAAATCCCACATGGTGACCTGCCTGCTATTGATCCGAAGCCTTGTTCAAAACATAGTCGAGAATGCGCTGGGGAAGCAATCGCCTCGCGACAGCCATTATGTAAGTCGGCGTGGTCACATAATAGCGCGCGCGGGGCCGCCGCAACTCAAGGGCATGAATGAGTTTTTTCAAGACAGCTTCCGGCGGCAATTTGAAGCGGTTGCTGCCGCCCTTGCCCAACCTTGCGCGCTGCGCTTCGTAGGCGTCCTGGTAATGGGAATCGGCTACGTCGATGTTCTGGTCAAAAGCCTGCAAGGCATGTTCGGTGAAGCGGCTGGTGATTGGGCCCGGCTCGATGAGGACAACTTTGATGTTGGCGTCCCGCAGCTCCAGCCGCATGGTGTCACTCAGGGCCTCAATGGCGAATTTGCTGGCGTTGTAGGCACCACGCCATTTCATGGCGACCAATCCGAGGACGGATGAATTCTGCACGATGCGGCCGGAACCATTTGCCCGCATCAGGAGAAGGCAAGACGTGGTCAATTGATGCCAGCCAAAGACATTGGCCTGAAACTGGGCTTCGAGCGCGTCGCGGGTCAAGTCCTCGACCGCGCCGGGCTGGCCGTAAGCCCCATTGTTAAAGAGCGCTTGGAGTTTGCCGTTGGTGCGTTTTGAAACCTCGCTTACGCAGGCATCAATCGAGGCGCGATCAGTGTAGTCGAGGTACAGGGCTTCGAGTCCCAGGGATTGCAGACGGTTGATGTCATCGGTTTTTCGCGCTGTGGCAAAGACGCGCCAGCCCCTTTCCCGCAAGCCCAATGCACAGGTGTAGCCGATGCCGGAGGAGCAGCCGGTGATCAGGATGGTTTTACCAGACATTCTCAATTACCCAGTTGCCCTTCGTTGCGAGTTGTAGCGATAATAGTGTTTGGGAGCGCGTGTCCAGATGAAATCCATGAAACTCTATGACAATGTGCGCCGCATTCACAATGAATTGGCGGCGCTTGGAATTTCGCCCGATGCGGCGCTTCGGGTGGACCAGCTCACGCCTTTTGACCAGTATCACTATTTTGGCACGGACGCGGTGGATGAGGCTTTGGAAGCTCTTGATCTCCAGCCCGGATCGCGGGTTCTGGATATTGGTTCAGGCATTGGCGGGCCGGCGCGCTATATCGCTGCGAAGACGGGCGCCCATGTGACAGCCCTCGAACTCCAGCCTGATCTCAGTGAGGTTGCGCGGGATTTGACGGCGCGATGCGGGCTTTCTTCCCGGGTTGAGCATGTCTGTGGCGATATTCTTGATGGCGCAGACGCACAAAATTATGATGCCATCATTTCGTTCCTGTGTTTTCTCCACATTCCGGACCGCAGGAAACTGCTCGCGGCTTGCCGGGCGGCGCTGAAGCCTTTCGGCGCGATGTACATCGAGGATTATGGGAAGCCGCGGGCGTTTTCAGCGGCGGAAGCCGAAGCCTTGCTGGTCAAGGTGCAATGCCCGTTTGTTCCGAAGCCTGGTGAATATGAAGCCCATTTGCGCGACGCGGGCTTTGCCGACGTCACGATGGATGATGTGACGGAGAGCTGGAGGGCGTTCACCGCTTCGCGGCTCGCCATGTTTCGCAGCCAGCGGGCGCGCAATATAGGAGTTCACGGGGCGGCGATCGTCGACGGCCTCGATGATTTTTATGGCACGGTCGCAGGCTTGTTTCAGGCGGGCGCCATCGCGGGTCTGAAAATCACCGCGCGGTAGCTTCCCGCCTATTTCTCTTTCTTGGTTGAACTCATGATCTTGTCAATCAGGCCCAGGAACAGGGCGGAAACAACAAAAGCCATGTGAATGATGGTGAACCACATCAGCTGCGTGGAGGTGTATTGCGGCAAGTTGAGAAACACCTGCAAGAGATGGATTGACGAGATCGCGACAATTGTCGACGCCACCTTGATCTTGAGGGAACCCACATCAATTTTTCCGAGCCATGACAATTGGGCCTCATTGTCATCGAAGCTGCTGACGAAATTTTCGTAACCGGAAATAATCACCATGACGATCAGGCTGGCGACAAGAGCCGCATCAATCAGCGCCAGCATTTGAAGCAGCAAGTCGGTTTCGCCAAGAGACATCACCTTGCCGAAGAAGCCGCCGAGCTTGAGCGTAAACGCGAAGGCGTAGATCGCAAGCGCCACGGCGAGGCCCAGGTAGAAAACCACCAGCAGCCAGCGGCTGGCGAGGATCAGGTTTTCGATCAGTTTTTCGAGCCAGCGCATGGGTGTCTTTCTTTTGAAGGGCTGCTGCCTAGCACGACTTAATGCTGACTGGAAGCTGGCTGCCCGCGGGTTTTCCACAGGGAGTAGATTATCCCCGCCGCCAACACCGCAATGGTCACACCAAGGGAAAGCGAAGTGGGGATTTTGATGCCCATCGGCACGAGGAAGACCTTGATGCCGACCAATACAAGGATGGTGGCGAGCGAATAGGGCAGGTAGGCGAAGCGGTTGATCGCGGAGGCGAGCGCGAAGTAGAGCGAGCGAAGACCAAGTATCGCGAATATGTTGGAGGTATAGACAATGAAAGGATCCGTCGTAATCGCGAAAATGGCAGGCACGGAATCAACGGCGAAAATCAGATCCACAATTTCGACCAGAATCAGTGCCACCAGCAAGGGCGTGAGCCAGGTCACCAGCTTGCCGGTCTTGGGATCGGGCAGCCTCACGGTGAAATCATGCCCATGCAGCTCCTTGGTGATGCGGAAATGCCGCCGCAGCCATTTGAGCACTACGTTGTTTTGAATGTCTGGCGCGTGATCGCTCTTCATGAACATCTTCACCCCGGTGAAGACAAGGAACAGGCCGAAGACATAAAGTATCCAGGAAAAAGACATCACAAGCGCCGCGCCAAAGCCGATCAGGATGGCGCGAAAGACGATGACGCCAA
>CAWFJW010000032.1:0-6951 GCA_963816305.1 uncultured Alphaproteobacteria bacterium | reverse complement strand
ATGTATTGCTGTCAGTGTCCAGCTCCCTTCGCTCGAAACAAAGAGTTCGACGACGGAGGCTTGCCCGGAAAGGCCAAGGGCCTGGCGATTTTCCTGGAAGCGCTTGTCGAGCGCTTCAGTGATTTTCTCGTGCGGCCCACATTGTGGCGCTGCCTTCGTGCTGGTCAAGAGCGCGGGAAGAGAAAGCGCGGCCAGACCAAATATCAAGATCATTTTCATCTGCGTGTCACCTTTTGCTGCCGCCCTTCTTCATGATGCGCGGCTGATATGGTGAAGGATCGCAGATCGGAACGCAAAAATGAAATGCCGCTTGCTTTCTGAATCAATAGTCTGCGGCTATGGCGAGTTTACGGCTTTCGGCTGCTGGGTGGCAAAGCGGCTATCAGAAAATGGAAATGCCCGCAGCGTTTTCACGAAGCTTGCGACGGCGGGTGAGTGACGTCTTCCAGCCATTGATACCAGGCAAATCTCACGCCAGACTTCCGGTTCGACCAATGGGCTCGCCTGCAATCCCGGCGAAACAACACTGAATTCCGGCAGGGTGCTTATGCCCAGTCCTCCGGCGACCATGTTTTGGATCCAGTCCTCGCGCTCGCTCCGATGAATTGTATTCACCCTGCATTGGCCGTCACGCATCGCGCCTTCTATATGGCTGGCATATTCGCAGTTCAGCCGCTCAAGATAGTTCTCGCCGTCCATGTCCGCCATTGCCACCGCATTTTGAGCTGCAAACCTGTGGCCGGCCGGGAAAGCCACCAAAAACCGCTCCGAATAGAGGGGCAGAATATCAAAGCGATCAGGAAATTCTTCAGCCTGGGCCATGACCGCAATGTCAATTCCGCCGTTCTCCAGTCTTTCAGCTAGCCTTTGGGGTGTCCCCTCCACCAGGCTCAAGCTAATCCCGGGAAAGACGTTGCGAAAATTCCCAAGCAGCCCGGTGAACCGGGTTGGGCCTATCGTGCACATGATGCCAAGCGAGAAATTTGCTTCTTCCATGGTGAGAAAGCGCTTCGCCTCCCGGCGCACATCGCCGAGTTCATCAATGATCTGCCGGAAGTGGGGCCGCAAGAGGTGGCCAAGATCGGTCAGGTGAGTGAGGCTGCGTTCACGCCGGAACAACAATCCGCCCACCTCGTCTTCCAGTTGCTGAATGGCTCGGCTCAGGGCGGGCTGTGAGACATTGCTGCTATCGGCCGCCTTGGTGAAATTCAGGGTTTCGCAGACAGCGAGGAAGTATCGGATGTGGTGAATGTCCAATTTGAACCTCAATCATCGATTCAGTTCACGCCGCTTGCAGTTGCTTCGCGAAGCGGCTGTCGGAGAACGAAAATGCCCGCAGAGTTTTGACAAAGCTTGTGACGGCCGGCGAGTATCGCCGCCCCGCCATTGTCACCACGCAAACATCGCGTGAAACCTCGGGCTCGATGAGCGGGCGAACCTGAATTCCAGGGACCACTGCGCTGAACTCGGGGATGAAGCATATCCCCAATCCGCCCGCGACCATATTCTGAATCCAGTCTTCGCGCTCGCTGGCATAGCCCAGGTGCACAACTGCGCCGCAGGAATCGGCTATGTCCGACAGGCGATCACGATACTCGCAATTAATTCGCCGCAAATAGTTCTCGCCATGAATTTCGGCAATTGGGACACCGTTCATTTTGGAAAATCTATGGGCGGCCGGAAAAGCCACAACAAACCGCTCCTGATAGAGTGGCTCGATATTGAACCTCTCTGGAAATCCGTCGGCGGCGGCCATCAGGGCCACGTCAATTTCGCCGTTCTCCAGCCTTTCGCTCAATCTTGGCGGCGTGCCTTCCGACATCTGCATGCTGATGCCGGGATACAATTGGGAAAATCTGGTGAGAATTCCGGTGAACCGGGTGGGCCCAACCGTGCACATAATGCCGAGGTTGAAGTTTGCTTCCTCAAGCGTCAGAAATTTCTTGGCGTCGCGCTTCACGTCGCCCAGCTCACTGATAATTTTCTCAAAATGAGGCTTCATGAGGTGGCCGAGATCCGTCAAGTGGGTCAGACTGCGTTCCCTGCGGAATAGCAGGCCGCCAACTTCTTCCTCCAACTGCTGGATGGCGCGGCTCAATGCGGGCTGCGATACGTTGCATTTTTCGGCGGCCTTGGTGAAGTTCATTGTTTCGCACACACCGAGAAAATAGCGCAAATGATGAATGTCCATTTTTGTCCCCTTAACCTTGCTGCTAGGCGCGCAATTCTGTCACAAAGCCGCGCCTTCGCGATAACATAGCATCGCGGCGTCAACGGCTGCCAATGCGGTCGCTCTATGAATACCATAGCCAGAAGGCATTTCAGTTCCTGGCTCCCGGCGGCGAAAGTGCCGGAGACGAGGCCGCCAAAGGCCTCTCGCCAAGTCAATCAAAAACCCATGGAGCCCCTCATGATTAACACAAAATTACTGGTCAGTTCTGCGATCGCAGCCCTCGCCACTGTAGCGGCAACTCAGGCCTTGGCCCAAAGCGGCCCAGCGGAAAAGCCCGGCTACACATTTGAAAAATGCTACGGAATCGTCAAGGCCGGTCTGAATGATTGCCAGACGTCAACGCATTCCTGCGCCGGCACGTCCACCGCTGACAATCAGGGAGATGCCTGGATTTATGTGCCAGCCGGCACCTGCTCAAAGCTCACTGGCGGCAGCAACGACCCCAAAGCGTAAGCTCTGTTTCCCGGTTCAGTCAGTCGGAAGGAGGCGATTTTGAACGCGCAAACGCATATTTCACCATTGCCCGTGAGTTCGGGCATAGGCCTCCGTTCGCCTCACATGCGTGAAGTTCTGGAACGCCGTCCTTCCGCTGGCTGGCTCGAGGTCCACGCCGAAAATTTCATGAACCGCGGCATTGGCTCCGCCATGCTGGAGGACATCCGCGGGAGTTATCATTTGTCCATCCACGGCGTGGGGCTCTCGCTCGGCTCCGCCCGTCCGATCGACAACAGCCACCTTGACCGGCTCAAGGAAGTTTGCCGCCGCTTCGAGCCTGCGATGGTCTCCGAGCACCTGTCATGGAGCGTCGGCGATGGCATCTACCTCAACGACCTTCTGCCGGTGCCCTATGACGAGGAAGCGCTGAATATTGTGGCGGGCAACATCTCGCGCACACAAGATGCGCTCAAGCGCGCCATCCTGATTGAAAACCTGTCGGCCTATGTGGGCTTTGCCCGATCGACAATGGCGGAGCCAGAATTTCTTTCCGAACTTGCCAGGCGCACGGGCTGCGGCCTGCTCCTCGACATCAACAATGTCTATGTGTCGGCGCAAAACATGGGCTTTGACGCTGAGGCCTATATCGCCGCGCTCCCCGCTTCGCGCATCATGGAAATACATTTGGCGGGACACGCCGAAAATGAAACCCCGGACGGCCCGGTGCTCATTGACAATCATGGTTCGCAGGTGGCCCACCAGGTGTGGTCGCTCTACGCATCAACGCTTGCCAAGATTGGCAGGCGACCCACCCTCATCGAATGGGATTCGGCCCTGCCGCCACTGACCACGCTGCTGGGCGAGGCGATGTGGGCTGACTTGCTGGCTGGCGCTGTGGAGATGGATCGGCTGATGCACCGCAGTCCAATGGGACATCGTTCGCCAAGAAACAGCGGTTTATCGAATATCGCCGCCATCAATGGGCGGGAAGCAGCTCAAGCGGATCAAAAAAACTGAGAGGAAAACCATGCCTGTCTTGCACGTGCTACAGGATAAGATGGCTGCTGCCATTCTCAGCGGCGACACCGGCGCCATCGCCGATGAAATACGCGCGGGCCAGGCCTACGCCGCCGCGCGCTTCAATATATTCCGCAACAATACATTCGCATCCCTCACCGAATGCCTGAAGGCGGTTTTTCCCGTCACCGTGCGATTGTCGGATGAAAGGTTCTTTGCCTATGCGGCCCATGAGTTCATCGCCAAGCGGCCGCCGCGCGAGGCCCGCCTTTCCAGCTATGGCGGAGAGTTCCCAAAGTTTCTGGCAAAGTTCGAGCCCTGCAAGGATTTTCCGGTGATCGCCGAAATGGCGGCGCTGGAATGGGCCATTGCGGGAACACTGAACGAAGCGGAAGAGGCGCCAACTCCCATATCTCTTATCAGGGAGGCCGGCATTGACGGAGGGAGGATTGGCCTTTGCCTTCAACCCAACCTTCGTTTTGCGGTGGCGCGGTGGCCGCTTCTCGGCGTTTGGTCGGACCACAAGAAGGAAGCTGTGGTGATCACTGGCCCCCTGAAACGCAAAGTCAGCCGCGTGGCGGTGTCAAGGCGTGGCGACGACATCCAGTTGCTGGAGCTTGAACCGTCACGCTTCGCCTTCTGGCGCGCGCTGTCACGCGGGCTTTCGATTGAAGCCGCCGCAGCCCGGGCGCTGGCGCGCGATCCACTGTTCGACCTTGTCCGCGAAACCATAGCGCTATTCCGCTCACAGCTTGTGATCGGCGTTTTCACACCCACGGAAAAAGGAACACGGCCATGACTTCCACCACGCTTAACCCCGGCTCATCGAGCGGCAATCCTGTGATCGCCCTGTATGGCGGCCTGCTGAATTTGGCCGAAAAGATTCCATTATCCATCGCCCAGCTTGCAAGCCGCGTCGCGGTCGCCCATGTTTTCTGGAACTCAGCCCAATCGAAGCTCGCAAGCTGGCCAATCACCCAGCAGCTTTTCGCCATGGAATATCAGGTGCCAATCCTGCCGCCTGATATCGCTGCGGTGCTGGCGACAGCGGCTGAGCTTGGCGGCGCCGTGCTCCTGTTCTTCGGACTCTTTGCGAGACTTGGCGCCTTGGCGTTGCTGGGCGTTGTGGCTGTGATTCAGATTTTTGTGTTCCCTGGAAGCTGGGGTGAGCATTTTCTCTGGGCAAGCTTGCTCTTTTTTATTCTGGCGCGTGGCGCTGGGAGCATTTCAATAGACTATCTGGCCCGCCGTTATTTCCTGTCTGACAAATGACAAATGACAAATGTATGGACCGCCAATGAACTTTCACCAGTCAACAGCAAAGACAAAGCAGGGGCGGCCAAGGATTGTCATATTGGGCGCAGGGTTCGGTGGCCTCAACGCGGCATTGGCGCTCAGTAACGCCAAAGCCGATGTGACAATTATCGACCAGCACAATTATCACCTGTTCCAGCCCTTGCTGTACCAAGTCGCGACGGCGAGCCTTTCGCCAAACCAGATAGCCGTGCCAATCCGGCAAATTCTTTCGCGGTGCAGGAATGCCACAGTGTTGATGGACGCCGTCACCGATGTGGACCTCGGGCGCTCCGAGGTAGTCACTGCTGGCGGAAGGACACATTTTGACTATCTCATTGTGGCGACCGGCGCGCGGCATGCCTATTTCGGGCACGATGACTGGGAGAGCGTGGCGCCTGGTTTGAAGAAAATTGACGAGGCCACCGCAATTCGCAGGCGTCTGCTTTTGGCGTTTGAAAAAGCTGAAGCGATGGCGGACGATCAGCCGCAGGCGCCAGCTTCTGACATTTGCCGTCATAGGTGGAGGGCCGACGGGCGTTGAGATGGCGGGCGCCATCGCCGAACTGGCCCGCAAATCCCTGGTCCGCGATTTCCGCAACATCGATCCATCATCCGCTCGCATTGTGCTAATTGAGGCTGGGCCCCGCATCCTGCCCACATTTCCGGAGTCGCTCTCCAGGTCTGCCGAGGCCCAGCTGTGCAAGCTGGGTGTTGAAGTTCTGACAGGCGATCCGGTTGTTCAATGTGATGCGAATGGAATTTCCCTGAAGAGCGGCAAGGCGATTGAGACAGCAACGATCATGTGGGGCGCTGGCGTCATGGCTTCGCCTGCCGCAAAGTGGCTGAAGGCTGGCGCGGACAGGGCTGGCCGTATCATTGCGGGTTCCGATCTCAAACTGCCGGGTCGCGACAATGTTTTCGTGATCGGCGATACCGCTTCCATCACCGACGCCACAGGGCGCGTCGTGCCGGGCATTGCTCCTGCCGCCAAGCAGATGGGAAAGCATGTGGCCAGCGCCATTATGGCATCAGAGGGAGGCAAATCCCAGCCATCCTTTATCTATAAGAACTACGGAAATCTTGCAACGATAGGCCGCAAGGCAGCGGTCGCCGATTTCGGCCGTGTGAGACTGACCGGTTTCCCGGCATGGCTGCTCTGGGGATTGGTCCATGTTGGCTTTCTGATTGGCTTCCGCAACCGCTTGACAGTCATGCTTGACTGGACGTGGTCCTACCTCACATTCAGCCGCGGCGCCCGGTTGATCACCGGCAACGACGTCTAGTTCGTGATCTTCAATTTGACTGCGAGAACCGCCGCCAGCGCCAGCGCAACCGCAACGCCAGCCACGCAAGCAGACCAGCCGTAGCGGTCAAAGAGCTGGCCAAGGACTGCGGCTCCAAACAGGCCGCCAAGATAATAGCACGCGAGATAGAGGCCGCTGGCCGCTGCCCGGTCGCTCTTGGCCGCACGGCCCACAAAGCCGGTTCCGATGGCTTGGGCGAAGAAGGTTCCAACTCCCACCAGAACCATGCCGACAAGCACGATGGTTAGGTTGGGCAATATCAAAAGCGGCAAGCCAATGGCCGCGACGCTCAACCCACCCCAGATCGCGGTGCGCGTTCCGATGCGAACGGCGATCTTTCCGGCGATTGGCGTGGTGAACATGGCGGGCAAGAATACGAAGTAGACCAGGCCCAATGACATGCGGTTGAGCGATATTGGTTCGCCGGCGAGCACAAAATTCACGTAGGTGAAGACGCCGATGAAGGCAAAGAGGATGAGAAAGCCGATGCCAAAACTGGCGCGCAATGCGGGATTGCGCAAGTGTTCGCCCCAGCTCGCCAGGGGGAACTCTGCCGTCCAGGCGATGCCATGGGCGACATGCTGTCCATGCTTATAAACGCCAAGGCCGCTCCAGCCAAGTTGAGTGCTGCAAACAGGTAAAAGTTGGTGCCGAGGCCATAAATAT
>CAWFJW010000031.1:0-32540 GCA_963816305.1 uncultured Alphaproteobacteria bacterium | reverse complement strand
GCCGCTCCGGTGCGCGTGATGGCCTTGCCTCTTCGGGCCTTGGCGCTACAACAGGCTTGACCGCTTCGGGTTTCTCCCTGTGGCGGGTCCGCGGCGCGCGCTTTTCGCGTGCTGGCGCTTCGCCAGCATCTTCGACGGTGCCGATGTCGAAATACTCAATTTCCTGTTTGATCAACGCTTCAATGGCGCGCACATGCTTGGCTTCCTCATGGGTGACCATCGTGAAGGCGTGGCCCTCCCGGCCGGCGCGGCCCGTGCGGCCAACCCGGTGCACATAGTCTTCCGCGTGGATTGGCACATCGTAATTGAACACGTGGCTCACTTCCGGAATATCCAGCCCGCGCGCCGCCACATCTGAGGCGATGAGATATGTCACCTCATTGTTGCGGAATGCCGCCAGCATCTTGAGGCGCGCCGATTGGTCCATGTCGCCGTGCAGGGCGCCGACGCTGAAGCCGTGCCTCTTCAATGATTTTTCAAGAAGCGCCACGGTGGTCTTGCGGTTGGCGAACACGATGGCGTTCTTCACATTGGTTTGTGTGCGCAAAAGGTTGCGGAGAGCGTCGCGCTTAGGCGCGGCATCGTGAGGCACTTTCACCAGGCGCTGCTCAATGGTTGCGGCGGTTGAACTTGGGGCGCTGGCTTCAATGCGAACCGGATTATGCAGGAACTGGGTCGTGAGCCGTTGAATTTCAGGCGGCATGGTGGCCGAGAAAAACAGGGTTTGCCGCGTGAAAGGCAAAAGCTTGCAGATTTTTTCAATATCGGGAATGAAGCCCATGTCCAGCATGCGGTCCGCCTCGTCAATGACCAGCATCTCAATGCCGGTAAGCAAAAGACCGCCGCGCTCCATGTGATCAAGCAAACGCCCAGGCGTTGCGATGACCACATCTGCTCCGCGGTTGATTTTGACAGCCTGCGGTTCAAACGCCACGCCACCGATGAGCAGGGCGACCGTGAGTTTGTGCTGCGCGCCGAGTGTTTCAAATGCCTCGTGCACCTGGGCCGCCAATTCGCGGGTAGGCTCCAAAATCAGGGTGCGCGGCATCCGGGCCTTGGCGCGCCCCTTTTCCAGCATGGTTAACATGGGCAGCACGAAGGCGGCAGTCTTGCCGGATCCGGTTTGGGCAAGGCCCAGCACGTCTTTGCGCTGCAGGGCATGGGGGATGGCCTGCGCCTGAATGGCGGTTGGCGTGGTGTAACCAGCAGCCGTAATGGCTTCGAGTACTTTGGGACTAAGCCCGAGTTCAGTAAAATTCATCTAGTGTTGAAAAACCGTTCTGGCGATTGGGAGTTCGTGGAGCGCCCTGGGCCGTATCGCCACATCCGGGGGCGCGCTATCTGATCCGCCCAATAGGAGCTTTCGGCCCAGAAGTCAATAATTTCGCATATTAACATTACGAAGGAAAATGGGCGGGCATTGCTGCCCGCCCCAGTTTGTTACGTTTGGGAGGTTACTGACTTTCCTGAATCGCGCTGACGCTTAAATCCTACTCCGCCGCAGTTTTCATGGCTAGTTTTGCATCAACAGCCGCGCGAACACCCTTGGCATAGTCGGGATGGACTTTTTCGAGGTGGCCCAAGGCGCGTTCAAAAATTTCCTTCGGAAGGTCGGTGCCCATGGCATCGGCGTAATTGCTGAACAGGCGCTGCTTCTGGCCCGCGTCGAACAGGTTGAAGAGGGCGCGGACCTGCACGTAATCATCATTGCCATCGCGGTGGTTGTAGCGCGCCGCGTCGCCAGAGATGCGCAGCGGCGGCTCCATAGCGGATTTGTCCTCAACCGGACCGCCAAATGAGTTAGGTTCATAAAAGGCATCCGGACTGCCGGTCTTGATGCCCCCGAAGACATTCATCTGTCCATCCCGGTGATAATGATGAACCGCAACCTTAGGCTGGTTCACGGGGATTGACTCATAATGCGTGCCGAGACGATGACGGTGCGCATCCGCGTAGGAGAATACGCGGGCTTGCAACATCTTGTCGGGCGAGAAGCTGATACCGGGGACGGAGTTCGACGGCGAGAAGGCGGCCTGCTCGATTTCGGCGAAATAGTTGTCAGCGTTGCGGTTGAGCTCCATCACACCCACGTCGATCGGCGGATAGTCCTTGTGCGGCCAGACCTTGGTGAGATCGAAGGGATTGTAAGAGGTTTTCTCTGCATCCATTTCAGGCATGATCTGGATTTGCACTGTCCATTTCGGGAACCGGCCTTTCTCGATGCCGCCGAAGAGTTCTTCCTGGTAAGATTCACGGGTCTTTCCAATCAAAGCTTCAGCTTCAGCATTGGTGTAATGCCTGTGGCCCTGCTGGGTCTTGAAATGGAACTTCACCCAGTGGCGTTCGCCCTTGTCATTCCAGAAGGAGTATGTGTGCGAGCCATAGCCGTTCATGTACATTGGGGCCACGGGGCAACCCCGGTCCGACATCAAGATTGTCACCTGGTGGAGTGACTCAGGTGAAAGTGACCAGAAATCCCACATTGCTGTCGCTGAACGCAGATTGGTGCGCGGGTGGCGTTTCTGCGTGTGAATGAAGTCCGGAAACTTCAATGGATCGCGCACGAAGAACACTGGAGTGTTGTTACCAACAAGATCCCAGTTGCCTTCAGGCGTGTAAAATTTCAAAGCAAAGCCGCGCACATCGCGCTCGGCATCGGCAGCGCCAGATTCACCAGCCACCGTTGAGAATCGCGCAAGCATTGGAGTTTTGGCTCCGGCCTGAAAAACGGCCGCCTTGGTATATTTCGCAACCTCAGGATTTGTGATTGTAAGTGTGCCGAAAGCTCCCCAGCCCTTGGCATGAACTACGCGCTCTGCGATGCGTTCACGATTCTGGTGTGCCAGCTTTTCGATGAGCTGGTAATCCTGCAACAGCACAGGACCCCTTGCACCCGCCGTAACCGAATTTTGGTTGTCAGGCACGGGAGCGCCCGCCGATGTCGTCATTGTTGGTTTCTTGGCCATGGTATCGTCTCCACTGTTTTGCTAGAGAATAGAGTCATTCTAAACTAAGTTCCTTGGGACATTCAATCAATAAGCAGATGATGAACTGAGGATTTGCATCGGATGTTAGCCGTGCCGATATTCGATATTTTACAATGGCGGTGCACAAAAAAGAGGGCTTTCAAGACTGGCAATTTGCGGTTAGCTTGGAACAATGAAGACGTTAACAAGGTTGCCCGCGGTTGACACTCCAAATCTTGTGGTGTGTGAAATGGTTCCACATCATGCCAAGGGTTTTGCCGGCTTCATGACGCAGCCCCGTTACCAACGCTACACAGCGGTTCGTTTGCGCACCGACGCCGAGGTCAAGGTTTTCGTCGCCCGCTCCATCGCCCGTCAAGGCGATGAACGCCGCAACGTTTTTCACCTTGCCGCTGAGGAGCGTTCATCCGGCGAGGCTATCGGCGATGGTTTCATTATTGCCCAGCAGGGGCAGGTCTATGAACTGGGCTGGGGGGTGCATCCTGCCATGTGGTCCATGGGTTTTGGCAGGGAGATAGGCCAGGCCCTTCTGGGTCTTAGCTTTGAACGCCTGAAGGCAAAGCGGGTTTGGTGCAAGATCATGTGCGCCAATGTCGCCTCCTCCAAACTGGCCAAGCGCATCGGCATGCGCCACGAAAAACCCTTCGCCGATTATCCCATTGGCGACGGCCGTTTTGAGGCTGTTGACATATATGCGATGACATCAGAAGAGTATTTTGAACGCGCCTACTGAGGTTTTTTTTATGACTAAGCCTGCAATTTCTCTCCGCGCCCGTCTTGAAGGCGGCGGCACTCCGCTCATGAAGAACTGGTATCTCAAATCGGAAACCGGGCCGCTGAAGGATGTTTTGCTGGGGCCGTCGGAAAGCTTCCGCTGGATGGGGCTGGAAAATGCCCATTGGTCTTCCCTGGTGCGCGACACGCTGCGCAAAGGCTACAAATTCGACAAGCAACTCGCCATGCGCCAGCACCGCGAGATGGTGGATGCCTATAACGACGCCGGCGTCACCACGCATTTTCTGCCCTTGGACATGAACAACCCATACCAGGTTTACGCGCGCGACAGCTCGTTTATGACGCCTTACGGGGCCGTGATTTGCCAATTGGCCAACCCTCGCAGGCGCGGTGAATATGCCGCCGTGCTGCGCTTTTACGTCGAAAACGACATTCCAATCTACGACATGATTTCCGCCGGAAACTTCGAAGGCGGCGACTTCAATATCATCAAGCCCGGCGTGGCGCTCGTAGGTTACACCGACCACCGAACCGAAGAAGTAGCCGCCCGCCAAGTAGCCGACTGGTTCGTTAAAGAGGGCTGGGAAATCAAGTTTGCGCCCATTGATCAGTTTTACGTCCATATCGATCTCATGGTCTGTATGCTGAATGAGCGCTGCGCTGCGGTATGCCTCGAAACCACCGAGGACGACATCGTCCAATGGCTGAAATCCAAGAAGATTGAGATCATTCCTGCCTCGTTCAAGGAAACCATGGCGCTGGGGTGCAATGTTGTGGCGCTCGGCAATGACGCCGTGCTGTCCACCCTTGGAGCGACTGGCCTGAACGCGAACATGCGGGCCGCAGGCTTCAAGGTTTACGATCCCGACATGAGCATGTTCGTTCAGGCCGGCGGTGGCGTTCATTGCATGTGCCAGCCGCTGCGCCGTGAAGCAGCGTAAAGTTTCTGTCATAGGCGCTGGTCCAGCGGGGCTGATGGCCGCTGAGGTCTTGGCGCAAGGCGGCGCCGAGGTCACGATCCTTGACCACATGCCAGCGCCAGCGCGCAAATTTCTGCTGGCGGGCAGGGGTGGTCTCAATCTCACCCACTCCGAGCCGCTCGAAACCCTTCTCACCCGCTATGGCGAAGCGAAGGAGTTCCTGGAACCGGCGATTCGCGCTTTCCCGCCGGAGGCCCTCACCGCCTGGTGCAACGAACTTGGCATCGAAACCTTTGTGGGCAGCTCCGGCCGTGTATTCCCAAAGCAGATGAAGGCCTCGCCCCTGCTGCGCGCATGGCTTATGCGTTTGCAGAGCCTTGGCGTTGCCCTGAAGGCCCGAACGCGCTGGGAAGGCTTTGACGGCGCGCCGACGATTCTTGCCATGGGTGGCGCAAGCTGGCCGCACCTGGGTTCAGACGCTGCCTGGGTGCCCGTGCTGCGGGCTGCGGGCATCAGGGTCAACGGATTCAAGCCTGCCAACAGCCGGTTCCTCGTCAATTGGACGCCGCTGTTCCGTGACCGTTTCGCCGGAACACCCGTCAAGAATGTGGGCCTCAGCTATGCCAACAACAAAGTGCGCGGCGAGTTGATGATCAGCCAGGAGGGCATCGAGGGTGGCGCCATCTATGCGCTTTCGAAATTCATGCGCGAGTCTCCCGGCGAACCGCTGCAAATCGACCTGCGGCCCGACATGACGATCACCGCCCTTGCCGAAAAGCTGGCCAAGCCCCGTGGCAAGGAGAGCCTGTCCACCTACCTTCGCAAAACCGTTGGCCTGCCGCCCGTTGCCATTTCGCTGTTGCATGAAACACACACGCCGGCCACCGCCGAGGGGATCAAGGACGTTGCCGTCACCATTTTGCGACCCGCCGGAATTGCCAGGGCGATTTCATCCGCAGGCGGAGTAGCCCGCGTTGAAGTTGACCACAACTTCCAATTGCTCAAATTCAAACACTGCTACGCCGTGGGTGAAATGCTGGATTGGGAGGCGCCCACCGGCGGATATCTGCTCCAGGCCTGTTTCTCAACGGCAGTTATGGCGGCCCGAAATTGTCTGGAAAACCTCAAAAAAGCGTGATTTACTGTGCCCCGGGGCTGCCATAATTCGGAGTCATGATGCGGTAGTGGAATAGGAACTGTCCGTATGCGTACATTAATCATTTTTGCAGCACTTTCATGTGCGGTTTTCACAACCCAGTCTTGGGCTGACAGCAAGTCCCACTGCGAGCTTTTCGCCAAGGATGTGGCGGATGGCCGGACCACCGATGTGGATCAATGGCAGAAACTCTATCGTAGTTCCTACGCCGACTGCATTGATCAGTACACGGCGGTTGAACCTGCGGTTAAACCGGAAAAGAAGTCCGAAGCTGTAAAAGTGGCCAAGAAGCCTGTGGGAAGAAAAACGATCAAGGCGCCCGGATCGAATTCCACTCCTGAAACAGTAATCTCTGCCGCGAAAGCCCCATCCAAAAATCTTGAACCGGGTTCTGACGCTTGGAATGAGTACTGTGCCGCCAAATACGTTTCATTCAACAAGGCAACAGGAACCTACCGCTCGCACACAGGCAAGGAGCGCCGCTGTCTTGTGACGGGAAAGTCTTAGCGCGCGCCCAAAATTATCTCTGCGCCTTTCCAGCCCACCATCATGCTCGCGGCATTGGTGTTGCCTGAGATCAGATTTGGAAAAATAGAGGCGTCGCACACACGCAGGTTTTGAACGCCATGCACACGCAATGTGGAATCAACAACCGAAGCGCCGGGCGAAGGCCCCATGCGGCATGTGCTGACAGGATGATAAATTGTTGAGCTGCGCTGGCGGAAATCATTGATCACGTCCTTGTTTGAAACACAGGAAGGACCCGGCATCATTTCCTCGGCAATCAGGGAAGCGAGCGGCTCCTGGGCCGCAATCCGCCGAATGATCCTCGTACCTTCCAGCATTTCCTGGACGTCTGCGGCGGTGGAGTACGCGTTGGCCGTGATTTTCGGCTGTTCAAAGGGATTTGCCGAGCGGATTTCAATGGTGCCCCGGCTGGTCGGCCGGCACGAAGACAGGCCTAGTGAAAAGCCGGAGAAAGTGTCCGGAGTGAGCAAGGGCCGCTCCATTGGCTTGTGGACGACGGTGGTGATGGCCTGCATGTAGAGCTGCAGATTTGGGCGCTTGCGCGTGGGAGAGGAACGAAAAAACCCGCCGCCCTGATTGACACTCTGGCTCAAAGGTCCTGTGCGGGTGAGCAAATACCGCGCGCCCACCTTCAGCTTCCCCCACCAGGGCCGCAATTCGTCATTCAGAGTGGGAATCCTGGAGCGGTACGTATAGTTGAGGCCGAGATGATCCTGCAGGTGGGCGCCCACATTAGGGTTGTTTTGCAGCACCGGGATGCCTAGCTGCTTCAGCAGCGCCGCCGGACCTATTCCTGAAAGCTGCAAGAGCTGGGGCGAATTGATCGAGCCTCCGGCGACAATAATCTCGCGCACGCCAAAAGCTGTCCTTGTTTGCCCGTTGACCACGTATTCAACCCCGATTGCCTTTTTGCCTTCGAACAAAATGCGCGTGGCATGGGCGCCCGTTTCCACCTTGACATTTTTCCGCTTCATTGCAGGCCGCAGAAAAGCCCGCGCCGCTGAATTGCGGCGGCCATTCTTCGTGGTGATCTGATAGTTGCCAACGCCTTCCTGGGTTTCCCCATTGAAATCCGGATTGAAAGGTATGCCAGCGGCAACCGATGCCTTGATAAAAGGATCATACAGAGGGTGCATGGCTCGTGAATTGTCATTGACATGGAGCGGCCCGCCGACGCCCCGGTACTCATTGGCTCCCGCGCTATTGTCCTCCATGGCGCGGAAGGCCTTGAGCACCTCAGCCCAGCCCCATCCCTTGTTTCCCTGCTCCTCCCACTCCTCGAAATCCTCGCGGGCTCCCCGGATGTAAACCATGGCGTTGATGGAACTTGACCCGCCAAGCACTTTTCCGCGCGGCCAATGACTTGCCTGCCCGTTGAGGCCTGGATCAGGCTCGGTTTTGTACATCCAGTTGACAGCGGGGTCATAGAAGGTTTTGCCATAACCGAGCGGCATCTGTACGAAAAACCGATAATCGGACCCGCCGGCCTCAAGCACCAAAACAGTGGAGCGGCCGTTGGCCGAAAGCCTGTCGGCCAGAACACACCCGGCGGAACCAGCGCCTATAATGACGTAATCGAAATTCATATTTCCAAAATCCTCGTGTAAACCCTAGCAAACGGGAGACCTATACCAATGAAGATTCGCGACCTGAAAGTCTTTATTGTCGGCAATCCACCCCCAAGCTGGGGCGGGCAGTATTTCATCTTTGTAAAGCTCACGACGGATGATGGCATTTCCGGCGTCGGTGAATGCTATTGCGACACCTTTGGACCCAAGGCCATGACCGCCATGATTGAAGATACGTTCGGGCGCTATGTCGAGGGCATGGATCCTTTCCACATCGAAAGCCTGTGGCGCAAGGTCTATGGCTCGGGCTACACGGGCAGGCCTGACGTTTCGCTGATGGGCGTGCTTTCAGGCATCGAAATCGCCCTTTGGGACATTATCGGCAAATCGGTCGGAAAACCCGTCTATGAGCTCCTGGGGGGCCGTGTGCATGAGAAATTGCGCTCCTACACTTACATTTATCCCGATGCCGCCAAGGGCCAGGACAGCACCATCTTCTGGAACGCCGAACAATCCGCCGAGCGCGCCGCACACTACGTGAAGCAGGGCTTCACCGGCATAAAGTTCGATCCCGCCGCGCCATATTCCAGTTTCGATCCAAGGCAGCCCTCGCTTGATTCCATGGAACTCTGCGCCAAATTCTGCAAGCTTATCCGCGAAGCGGTGGGCACCAAGGCCGATCTTCTTTTTGGCACCCACGGCCAATTCACCACCGCTGGCGCCATCCGCTTTGCCAAGCATATTGAGCCCTATGATCCCTTGTGGTTTGAAGAGCCAACGCCACCTGAAAAACCGGAGGAAATGGCCTTGGTGGCGCGGGGGACCTCCATCCCGATTGCGACGGGCGAACGCCTCACCACAAAATACGAATTTGCCCGGGTGCTGGAATGTCGCGCGGCGTCGATCTTGCAGATGGCGCTTGGCCGGGTTGGGGGCATCTGGGAGGCCAAGAAAATTGCAGGCATGGCCGAAACCCACTATGCGCAGATCGCACCACATCTCTACGCGGGGCCGGTGGAGGCCGCCGCAAATATTCACTACGCCGCGTCACTTCCCAATTTTCTCATTCTCGAGAGCATCGAAACTTTTGGCGGCATGTATTCCAAGCTGTTGAAAAAGCCGATCCGCTGGGAGGAGGGCTATGTGATCCCGCCAACCGAACCGGGCCTTGGCATCGAGCTGAATGAGGACGTGGCCTTGGCGCATCCCTACACGGGCAACCGGCTCCACCTCGAAATGACAAACCACCCGGTGAATGTGTGAGGTACGGCTACATAGGTCTGGGAAATCTTGGCGGGCATTTGGCGGCCAGCCTGTTGCGGGCGGGCCTTGACCTCACTGTCAACGATATCGACAAGTCATTCGCGGCCCGTCACCTGGAAATGGGCGGAAAATGGGCTGATACACCAAAAGCGCTTGCCGAAAATGTTGATTCCGTCATCACCTGCCTGCCGTCGCCCGCAGTCTCGGAAAGAGTATTGCTGCAATTTCTTGATGTTTTGAAGCCCGGCTCGACCTGGATCGAAATGTCAACACTTGGCCGCAATGAAATTCAACGCCTGGCAAAGATCGCCGAGGCCAAAGGCATCCGTGTAATGGAATGCCCAGTCACTGGCGGCGTTCATCTTGCGGCCCAAGGGAAAATCACCGTCTTGGCGGGTGGCGACAAAGACCTGTTCGATCTGCACAAGCCGGCTCTCGAGGCGATGGGCGGCCAGCTCTTTCACATGGGGCCATTGGGCTCCGCCGCCATCATCAAAGTCATCACCAACATGCTGGCCTTCATCCATCTCGTGGCCGATGGCGAAGCCCTGATGCTGGCCAAGCGCGGCGGTCTTGACCTGGCGCAAAGCTGGGCCGCCATCAAGGCCAGCAGCGGCACCAGCTTCGTGCATGAAACCGAAGGCCAACTTATTCTCAACGGCAGCTACGACATTGCTTTCACAATGGATTTGGCCCTCAAGGACTTGGGCTTTGCCATGAATTTCGGCAAGGAATTCGGCGTGCCCCTTGACCTTGCCAGCCTGACAAATGAAACCTTTGTCAAAGGCCGTGAGGCCTATGGCGGCTCAGCGCAGTCTACCCAGATTGTAAAGCTGCTCGAAGATGCCCTGAACACTGACCTTCGCGCGCCGGGTTTTCCAGCCAGGCTGGAGTAATCACGCCGAAATTGGAAGGTGTATTGGAAAACTGGCCGATATGATTGTCCGGGACCGGGACATCTTTGCCTTCGACCCCCGCGAAATTGCAAAAACAGAGGTTTTATCAACTCTTTTGGGCGGAAAACCGGTGTGTTCCAACGATATTTTTGCCACAAATAAACAATAGTTGTGTTACAATTTATGGGTTAACCCTCTGAGGCTCAACAAGGAAAACAAAATCATGATCAAAAGCAAATTGGCCGTCACGGCTTTAGTCGCGCTCATGGCGTTAGGTTCAGTTGCCACACCGTCGGAAGCACGCAGCAAGCGCTATTGCCGGGCCTACGCCGAGGATGTGGCCAATCACAGAGCCGGTGCCAAGCAGATTGTAGGCGGTGCCGTAGGCGGTGCCATTGCTGGTGGCGTAATTGGCGCCATCGTCGGCGGCCGTCATTCAGTCAGGGACGGAGCCATCATCGGTGGCGTCGGAGGAACAGTGCTCGGCGGTGTAAGCGCCAACAAGAAATGGCGCAAGCACTATGACAGGGCCTACGCCAACTGCCGCGCATCCTAGGATTGGCGCCTATCTTGAATTCGAAAAAGCCGGCCGTTGGTCCGGCTTTTTTGTTTGGATCAAGATCAACCTGTTCGCGCGTTAAATGACGGATTCTTGCTGCTGTTCTCGCGCGCCCCACAGGGCTTTCGCAGGCGTTGGCCGGCCAAAATAATAGCCTTGCCCCTCGTGGCAGCCGAGTTCCCGCAGGGTCTGCAGTTCTGATTCGTTTTCAATTCCCTCTGCCAGCACGCGCATGTTCAGGCTTTTTCCAATCGCCAGAATGGCGCGGACAATTTCAACGTTGCGCGGATTGGTGGACAGGCCGGTGACAAGCGATCGGTCGATCTTGATTTTATCAAAATGGAATTTCTGCAAATAGCTGATGCTGGAATAGCCGGTGCCAAAGTCATCCATCGCGATGAGAGTGCCCAACTCCCTGAGTTGGAGAAGTGTCAGAAGCGTTTCATCGGAATTTTCGAGGAGCGCTGTTTCGGTGATCTCAAGCTCCACCCGTGAAGCAACCAACCCCGAGTGGCTCAAGGCGAGCCGGAGCATATCGATAACATTGGTGTCTTTGAATTGTTTGGCGGACAAGTTTATGGCGGCGATCAGGTGTGGTTGCCATGTTGCTGCTTCACTGCACGCTTCCTTAAGAATCCAGTTGCCAATCGGGACGATCAATCCGGTTTCTTCCGCAACCGTCATGAATTCTTCAGCGGAGATGATTCCCCGCGTCGGATGGTTCCAACGCAATAGAGCCTCATAACCCATTATCGCTTCGGTTTGCAGATCCACCAGTGGCTGGTAGTACAGGGAGAGCTCGCTCCTTCTGACGGCGCTCCGCAACTCCAGTTCCAGGGCGCGCTTGGCCAGGACATGGAGCTGCATCTGTGGTTCAAAGCTCTGATACCTGCCGCGCCCAACCGATTTCGCGCGATAGAGGGCCAGATCGACATTCTGCAGGAGCACCGCGCTTTTCACGCCGTCCCTTGGCGCAAATGTCATGCCGACGCTGACCCCGATATTGATCCGGTGTCCCCCAATATCAAAAGTCTCCGCAATTTCCGTGACGATTACATCCGCCAGGAATTCTATGTCCTGCGTGGCGTTGTCAACCATTGGCAGGATCAGCGCGAACTCGTCACCACCCAGCCTTGCCACAAAATCTGTTTCGCGGACACAACTGCGAAGCCGTTTGGCGACTGCGACGATCAACTCATCGCCAACCGGATGGCCAAGCGTGTCATTCACATTCTTGAAGTCATCCAGATCGACCAGCAACAGGGCGAACGCGGCGCCTTCTGAAATTGGAACATCCAGAAGTGACCTGAGGTGCTTGTCAAAACTGAACCGGTTTGGAAGGCCGGTCAGCGAGTCGTGATGGGCAAGGTAATGGATATGCTCCTCCTGCCTCCGTTTCTCGGTCACGTCGGTGATGGCGGCAAGGCAAGCCTTCCTGCCCATGTAGTCAATTCGTTTGGACTGGATGATGGCGGTAAAATGGCTGCCATCAGCTCTCCAGAGTATTGCGTCGTGCTGTTCGGAATCGATCTCGTTTGTTGAAGTGATGAGCTCGACATTTCTTTCGCGATGTTCAGGTGGAGAAAATTCTGCGGCTGTCATGCCCAATGCTTGCTCTTTGCTGAACCCGAAATGGGCCAGCGCGGCGTCGTTGATGTCAAGCATCCGGTGGTCCGCGAGGTCATAAACACCCATGGGCTGGGGATTGGCGGAGAAAAGCGATCGAAACGATTCTTCGCGCCTTTTGGCCTCCGTAACGTCGACGCGTGTGCAAATGGTGCCACCGTCAGAAGTCTGATGCTGTTCATAGCGGATCACGCGGTTGCCGGACAGAAAATGCTCAGTGGCATCACATTTCGCTTTGTGCTCGGCCAGGCGCCGGGCGAACCAAGTTTCGGGGCGATCAGGACCTATCAGGTGCAAGTACTTGCCGCTGTTAAGGCCGGCCTTGAGCAATTCCTCATATGTCAGCCCGGGCGTAATCAATTCGATGACTTCTGGAAACATGTCTTCGTAGCGTTTGTTCCACAAGATGATCCGGTCTTCGGCATCCATCATGATGATTGCTTCGGGAAGGAATTCTATGGCGTTGCGCAGTCTTGCGTTGGCTTCCGCTGCCTTGGCTGCGGCAGAACGTGCCGCGGCCTCCGCGGATGACAACTTGTCAGCTATGCGGAGGCGATCAAGCCGCTCGGTTACGATTTGCGCAAGGCTCTTGAGAAGAGCAGCTTCGCGCGCGGCTAATGGATCGCGTGGTTTCGTATCTTTTATGGAAAGCACGCCAATCCTAAACCCATCGGAATCGATTAGCGGAACGCCGACATAAAACCGGATCCCTTTTCCACTCGTATAAAGCGGGTTTTTCGAAAAGCGCTCGTCGCGAAAAACATCGGGCACACAAAAAAATTCGTCGCATTCCAACGCATGGTTGCACAGGCTGCCGGCGCGCGGCGCGCTTTGCGACTTGAAACCACAACGCCCGATGAACAACATGGTGGCTTCTTCCGCAACGCAGATCGTCGAAATAGGGGTGTCGAAGATATTGGCCGCCAGAGCAGTGATCCCGTCGAAGACCTGGTCGGTCGATCCGTCAATGACGTTGACGCAGTCCGAAATGCGCCGCCGTCGCGCCTGCTCCGAAAGGGGCAAGTCGCCCCGCTTCGGCTCTGCCACGAGCTGAAGGGATGAATCCATGGCCAAAAGAATTAGCGCTGCAAACGTTAATTCAGGCTAATTCGCCTCGAATTTGACGGGCAACACAGTCATATGGTGAACAGGAAGTATCCGGAAAAACGCCATTTCTCCCTTCTTTGGGTGAAATATGGCCTTGAATGGCAACAGGCAACAAAAAAGGCCGGATTTCCCTCCGGCCTTCAGTTTGGGGAGACGCGGGCTCAGCAGCCCGCCGCGTCAGCAGCTGTAGTACATGTCGAACTCGACCGGATGCGGGGTCATTTCGGTGCGCATGTTTTCTTCCATCTTGAGGTCGATGTAGCTGTCGATCTGGTCGTCCGAGAACACGCCGCCCTTCTTGAGGAAGTCGCGGTCCTTGTCGAGGGCAGCGAGGGCCTCGCGCAGCGAGCCGCAGACCGTTGGCACCTGCTTCAGCTCCGCTGGCGGCAGGTCATAGAGGTTCTTGTCCATGGCCTCGCCGGGGTGGATCTTGTTGGCGATGCCGTCGAGGCCCGCCATCAACAGGGCCGCGAAGCACAGGTAGGGGTTGGCGGCCGGATCGGGAAAGCGCACTTCCACACGCTTGGCTTTTGGATTGCTGGTGTGCGGGATGCGGCATGACGCCGAGCGATTGCGCGAGGAGTAAGCCAGCAGCACCGGCGCTTCATAGCCCGGCACCAGGCGCTTGTAGGAGTTCGTCGATGGGTTGGTGAAGGCGTTGCAGGCCTTGGCATGCTTGATCACGCCGCCAATGAAGAACAGGCAGATCTCCGACAAATCAGCATACTGATTGCCCGCCATCATAGGCTTTCCCTCTTTCCAGATGGAGAAGTGGCAATGCATGCCCGAACCATTGTCGCCGAAGATGGGCTTGGGCATGAAGGTCGCCGTCTTGCCATAGGCGTGGGCCACATTGTGGATCACGTATTTGTAGATCTGCATCTGGTCGGCCATGGTGGTGAGCGTGTCATATTTCATGCCAAGCTCGTGCTGGGCGGCGGCCACTTCATGGTGGTGCTTTTCAACGGTTACGCCCATCTCGCCCATGACGGACAGCATTTCCGAGCGCATGTCCTGGGCTGAATCCATTGGGTTCATCGGGAAGTAGCCACCCTTGGTGCGCATCCGGTGGCCCATGTTGCCGGTTTCGTATGCGGTGTCGGTGTTGGTGGGAAGCTCGATGGAGTCCAGCTTGTAGCCCGTGTTGTAGGGCGAAGAGGCAAAACGCACATCGTCGAAAATAAAGAATTCGGCTTCCGGGCCGACATAGATCGTGTCGCCAACCTTGGTCTGCTTCATATAGGCCTCGGCGCGCTTGGCGATCATCCGCGGGTCGCGGGAATAGCCTTCGCCGGTGGATGGCTCCAGAATATCGCAGAACACGGCCATGGTGGTTTGCGCGTAGAACGGGTCCATGTGCGCCGTCGCCGGGTCTGGCATCAGCACCATGTCGGACTCGTTGATGGCCTTCCAGCCTGCAATTGAAGATCCGTCAAACATCAGGCCTTCGGCCCAGGCATCCTCGCCCATCTGGGAAACATCCATGGTGAGATGCTGCATCTTGCCGCGCGGATCGGTGAAACGGAGATCGACGTATTTCACGTCCTTGTCCTTGATCATGTTCAGGACCGACGCGACGTTCAAAGGTTCCTTGGCCATTCTGTTTTCCTCTTTATGCTATGGCTTGAATTACAGCGCTTCCGTGCCGGATTCACCGGTGCGGATGCGAATTGCTTGCTCGATTGTGGAAATGAAAATCTTGCCATCCCCGATGCGCCCTGTGCGCGCCGCCTTTTGAATGGCTTCCACCGCGCGGTCAACCAGTTCGTCAGCGAGAACGATCTCGATTTTCACTTTGGGCAGGAAATCCACCACATATTCCGCCCCGCGATAAAGCTCCGTATGGCCTTTCTGACGGCCAAACCCCTTGGCCTCGGTGACTGTGATGCCCAAAAGCCCAACTTCCTGCAGAGCTTCTTTCACTTCATCAAGCTTGAACGGCTTGATGATCGCTTCGATTTTTTTCATGGGTATGAGCCTTGTTTCAATGTCCATTAACGATTGCATGGGTCGTGCCACATGGCTCAGTGAGCGATTTCAAAGGCTTAAAGAGGGTTTGGAAATTCGTGAATTCGCAAATGCCTAAATATTAGGCTGTTTGCCTGATTATAGTGCAGTTTGCGAACTCTGGTTTTGCAACTTGTTGTCCTGTACTAAGGCAAAATTCACCTATTGCGAGACCTGAAATGCCAAAACAGAAAATCGCCATGCTCACGGCCGGTGGCCTTGCTCCCTGCCTGTCCGCCGCCGTTGGCGGCTTGATCATCGAATATACGAAACTCGCTCCAAAGGCTGAAATCATCGGTTATCGATCAGGCTATGCTGGCCTGCTCAAGGGAAATTCGATCAAGGTCACGCCGAAAGCCCGCGCCAAGGCTAAAATCCTGCTGGCCCATGGCGGCTCGCCCATCGGCAACAGCCGGGTGAAGCTCACCAACGTGAAAGACTGTGTGAAGCGTGGCCTGGTGCAGGAAGGCCAGGACCCGCTGAAAGTGGCAGCCGACCAGCTGGTGAAAGACGGCATCACGATTCTCCACACCATTGGCGGCGATGACACCAATACAACTGCCGCCGATCTCGCCGCCTACCTCGCCAAGCATGATTACGAGCTGACCGTCGTGGGGCTCCCCAAGACGATCGACAATGATGTGATCCCAATCAAGCAAACCCTTGGCGCCTGGACGGCGGCGGAGCAGGGCGCGATATTTTTTGAGAATGTCGTGAACGAGCAGAGCACGTCCCCCCGCATGCTGCTCATCCATGAAGTCATGGGGCGCAACTGCGGCTGGCTCACAGCGGCAACGGCCGATGCCTATCGCCAGCGCCTGAAGCAAAAGAAATTCATCCCGGAGTTCAATTTGGGCGTGGAGCACAAAGACATTGACGCCGTTTACGTGCCCGAGCTGGCCATTGACATTGAAGCCGAAGCCACGCGCTTGAAAACAGCCATGGATAAAAAAGATTGCGTCAACATCTTTCTGTCTGAAGGTGCTGGCGTCGCCGATATCGTGGCCGAGATGCGCGCGCGCGGCGAAGAGCCCGAGCGCGATGCCTTTGGCCACGTGAAAATCGACAAGGTCAATGTGGGCGATTGGTTCGCCAAGCGCTTTGCCAAAATGGTTGGCGCTGAAAAAGTGCTGGTGCAGAAGTCCGGTTATTTCGCCAGGTCAGCCGCCGCCAACAAGCAGGATTTGGCGTTGATCAGCTCGATGGTGAAACATGCCGTGAAGAGCGGCCTCAAGGGCGAAAGCGGTGTCGTGGGCCATGATGAAGGCAAAAAGAACACGCTGCGCACCATCGAATTCCCGCGCATCAAGGGAGGCAAGGTGTTCGACACTGATGCGAAATGGTTCAGCAGGTTGCTGAAAGACATTGGCCAGCCCATGGCTAAGCGGATTGTGGTCAGCCACGGCGGCGATGATTGAGCTTCTGACTCCGCGACAAATGTACCGCGCCGACGATCTTGCGAAGGCTTCCGGCGTTTCAGTTGCGGCACTGATTGAAAACGCCGGCCGCGCCGTGGCCGAAGAAATCGCAAGACGCTATGGCGCGAGGCGAACGGTGGTTCTGTGCGGCCCCGGAAACAATGGCAAGGATGGCGAAGTTGCCGCCCGGTATCTCAAATCATGGGGCTGGCCCGTTGAGATATCAGAAGACATCAGCAACGCCGAACTCATCATTGATGCGCTGTATGGGGCAGGGCTTTCGCGCGATTTTCCGATTGCGCTTGCGAATATGATCAACGGCGCAGGCGTTCCCGTTATCTCAATTGATGTGCCTTCCGGCCTGGATGGATTGACTGGCTGTCCTCGCGGCGCATCCGTCAAGGCTGATCTCACCGTCACATTTTTCCGCAAGAAACCAGCCCACGTATTGATGCCGGGTCGCGAGCTCTGCGGTGAAATTGTCGTTGCCGATATTGGAATCCCTGAAAGCGTTCTCACCGCGATCAATCCGCAGCTTTGGGAAAACACGAAGCCGCATTCTTCCTCGCCCTGGCCCGGCATCCCACAAATACAACAAGGGCCACGCGGTTGTGGTTTCCGGCCCAAAGCTCAACACCGGTGCCGCCCGCCTTGCCGCCGAAGCCGCGCTGAGGATTGGCGCTGGCCTTGTTACCCTGACTGGCGATGAGGCGGCGCTCCTCGTTCACGCCAGCCACACCACCGCGATCATGCTGGCCCAAGCCGACAGCGCCAAGGAGCTTGGACATTTCCTCCATGACAAGCGCAAGAATGCTGTTTGCATCGGCCCGGCCGCAGGCATGGGCTCAGAAACGCGCGCCAAGGTCCGGGCCGTTCTCGCCAGCGGAGCAGCTGCAGTGCTCGACGCTGATGCGCTTACATCATTTGCCCAGGATCCAAGCCAGCTGTTCGTTGCGATAGCGGAACAACCAGCCAGGCCCGTTGTTTTGACACCTCATATCGGTGAATTCTTCCGTTTTTTCAATGGCCTGCTGCCACTCTTCCAACCAAAGCACGAACTTGCTGTTTCGGCTGCGCAACAATCCGGTGCGATTGTCATTCTCAAAGGGGCCGACACGGTCATCGCCAGCCCTGACGGCCGCGCGGTCATCAACGCCAACGCGCCACCGTCTCTTGCCACCGCCGGTTCGGGCGATGTCTTGGCAGGCATGGTGACGGGCCTCTTGGCTCAGCGCATGCCTCCCTTCAAGGCCGCCTGCGCGGCGGTGTGGTTGCATGGCGATGCCGCAAACAGGCACGGGCGAGAGGGCCTCACGGCAGAGTCTCTGCTGGAGCATCTGGCTTGAGCCGCCCCTTGCTTCTCCTCCTCGGCACCGGCGCCACCCTCGGCCTCAATTTTCCCATCGGAAAACTGGCGATGGCCGCGAATGTGAATCCAGCGCTCTGGGCCGCGATGATTTCAATGGGCGCGGGGCTTGCGCTTTTGATCATTGTGAAACTTTCCGAACCAGAATCCACAGTCGCTGCCACAACTCAATTCGCGTTCATCTCCGGCTTCCTCTCCTACGTGGCGCCAAACTTCCTCACATTTCTGGTCATCCCCATTATCGGCAGCGGGCTCACGGCCATCATGTTCGCCCTGTCGCCTGTGGTCACGGCGTTGCTGTCGCTCATTCTCCGCGTTCGCCCGCCGAGCATACTTGGTGTTTTGGGGATTGCGGCGGGACTGGCAGGCGCTCTGATCATCATCCTGTCGCGCAACACAGATTTCACAACGCACAGCGATGTGTGGATTCTCGCCGCCCTCCTGACCCCCATTTTTCTGGGCATTGGAAACATTTACCGCACCATGGCGTGGCCCCAGGGCGCGTCACCACGCAAGCTCGCGAGCCTCACCAACCTCGCCGCCGTGCCGCTTCTGCTGCTCGCCGCCGTGGCCCAAACCGGAACACTCAACCTGGCGCCCCTGGCCAATATCCCCGGTCTCGCCGCGCTCCAAATCATCGTCTCAACCATAATGTTCCTCATGTTCTTTCGCCTCCAGCAAATCGGTGGCCCCACCTACCTCAGCCAAATCGGTTATGTGGCGGCAGCGGTGGGCGTGGTGATTGGAGTCGTGTATTTGGGTGAGACTTATCCGGTGAATGTATGGATTGGAGCAGGGGTGGTTGCAGCAGGGATAGCGTTATCGACCTTGGGGCAGTTTCAGAGGGTTTAGAATGGAATCACGGCCAAACTGATTTCAACAGCAAACGTCGCAGAGTTGGCTCATTTGGCGACCATTTCGACGCCAGTTAGACACATTTTACCCCTTCATTTTCTTTTCTGGCATCCCCTAAACCCCTCTGCTATAGACCGCGCCGAACAAGCGCGTTGCGCGGACGTGGTGAAATTGGCAGACACGCAGGATTTAGGTTCCTGTGGGGAAACCCGTGGGGGTTCAAGTCCCTCCGCCCGCACCAATTGCGCGATGGAAATTGAAGAAAGAGCGAGACAATGCAGGTTACAGAAACACTGAGCTCCGGGCTCAAGCGCGAATTCAAGGTTGTGGTCCAGGCGGGCGAACTTGATGTGGAAGTGAACCGCAAGCTCCATGAGCTTTCGGGCCGCGCCAACATCAAGGGCTTTCGCCCCGGTAAGGTTCCGCTGCCCCATTTGAAGCGCCTGTATGGCAAATCGGTCATGGCCGAAGTGGTGCAGAAAACCATTGATGACCAGAGCAAGAAGGTGCTGTCTGATCGTGAGCTTAAGCCAGCCTACCAGCCCGAAGTGGTGCTGCCGCAGGAAGAAGCGGAAGTCGCCGCCATCATGGAAGGCAAGAGCGATCTTGCGTTCTCGCTCGCCTTCGAAGTGATCCCGTCATTTGAGCTGCAAGATGTTTCCAACGTTGAACTCGTTCGTCACGTGGTTGAAGTGTCGGACGCGCAAGTGGATGAAGCGTTGGGCCGCTTGACCACCCAGTACAAGTCCTGGGAGGCCAAGTCCGGCAAGGCTGCCAAGGGCGACAAGGTCACCATCGGATTTGTGGGCAAGGTCGATGGCAAGGTTTTTGATGGTGGCACGGCGGCGGAAGTGCCGCTCGAAATCGGTTCCGGCCAGTTCATTCCGGGCTTCGAAGACCAGTTGATCGGCGCCGGAGCGGGCGATGAGCTGGTTGTGAAAGTTTCGTTTCCGGAAAGCTATGGCGTCAAGGAGCTCGCGGGCAAGCCTGCCGAGTTCGACGTCAAGGTTGCGGCGGTGGAATCGCCCAAGGAAGGCGCTGTTGACGACGAATTCGCCAAGAAGATGGGCTTTGAAGATCTGTCCAAGCTGAAGGACATGATCCGCTCGCGCATCTCGAATGAGTATGCCGCCATGACCGGCATGAAACTGAAGCGCGATGTGCTGGATGCGCTCGATGGCCTTTACAGCTTCGAATTGCCGGAGCGTCTCGTTGAGGCCGAACTCAGCGGCATTTGGAACGCTCTTGCCAATGAAATGAAGAAGGCCAACAAGAGCTTTGCCGACGAAGGCACAACCGAAGAAGACGCCCGCAAGGAATATCGCAGTATCGCCGAGCGCCGCGTGCGGCTTGGACTGGTGCTTGGAACCCTCGGCGAGAAAGAGGGCATTCAGGTCAACGAGCAGGAGCTTCAGCAATCGCTGATGGCGCGCGCGCGCCAGTTCCCCGGCCAGGAAAAGCAGGTGTTCGATCACTACCGCAAGAACCCCAGTGCGCTGATTGAATTGCGCGGGCCCGTGTTCGAGCAAAAGGTTGTCGATTTCCTGGTGTCCAAAGCCAAGGTCACTGAAAAGTCAGTCACCCGCGAAGCGTTGCAGGCCATGGTGCAGGACGAGGACGAAGAAGATCATTCCGGTCACGATCACGCTGGGCATGATCATGACCATGCTGATCACGATCACGCGAACCATGATCACGATCATGCTGAAGCCAAGCCGAAAAAGCCCGCCGCGAAAAAGGCGGCGGCGAAAAAACCCGCTGCGAAGAAAGCCAAGAAGGCTGACTAATCGCTTCATTCTCGCAATAGTGGGGGGGTGGTTAATGCCCCCAACGTCTATTTGTGTTGCAATGGGCCTTCCAGAAGACCCCAGCGTCACCTATCTATAGGTTAGCTGATTCACCGAACATGAGGACCAATATGCGCGATCCCGTTGACTATCTGACCACTGGCTCATTCTGGCCGTCGGTCATCCAGCAAGAAGCCCGTGGTGAGCGCGTCTATGATCTCCCATCCAGGCTGCTGCGCGAGCGCATCATTTTCATCACTGGCCCCATCGATGACAATGTCGCGGCCTCCGTCAATATGCAATTGCTGTTTCTCGAAGCAGACAATCCGAAAAAGGAAATCTCCATGTACATCAATTCGCCAGGCGGCGTGGTGTCATCGGGGCTTTCCATTTACGACACCATGCAATTCATCCGCCCCAAGGTTTCCACAACCGTGATGGGGCAGGCGGCTTCCATGGGTTCGCTCCTCCTGACAGCTGGCGAGAAGGATATGCGCTTTGCCCTGCCAAACGCGCGCGTCATGGTTCATCAGCCATCGGGCGGATATCAAGGCCAGGTTACCGATATTTTGATCCACGCCAAGGAAGTTGAAAGTCTCAAAAAGCGACTCAACGAAATCTATGTTAAGCACACCGGGCGTGATATTAAAGCAATCGAGGAGGCCCTTGAGCGCGATAATTTCATGACGTCAGAAATGGCGAAAGAATTTGGGCTCATAGACAAAGTTCTTGATAAAAGGGCAGAACCGAGTGATTCCAAATAGTTAACGAGCCATCCTGATGCGGGTTTCCCGTTGGAGATGCGGATTTTTTCCAACGGGAAATCAATTGTTGGTTAACTCCGCAAGCGCATGCTGAAGTGAATCGGGTGATTTGGGCTGGTTTGCCTTGTTTGTGACATTTGGGTGAAGTCTGATTAAGTGCTTGGCATGTATATTGCTTTGGTTGAATATGCGGCCGGTGATTTGTTCAAGGAGATACCATGAGTAAGGCAGGAGCGGGCGACAATAAGAACACGCTGTACTGCTCTTTCTGTGGAAAGAGCCAGCATGAGGTCCGCAAGCTTATCGCTGGGCCAACCGTGTTTATCTGCGATGAATGCGTCGAACTCTGCATGGATATCATCCGCGAGGAGAACAAGTCATCGCTGGTCAAGTCCAAGGATGGCGTTCCTTCGCCCCAGGAAATTCGCAAGGTTCTCGATGATTACGTCATCGACCAGGTTTATGCCAAAAAGGTTTTGGCGGTCGCTGTCCACAATCACTACAAGCGCCTCAACTATGCCTCCAAGAGCAATGATGTCGAGTTGGCGAAGTCCAACATTCTGCTCGTGGGCCCAACCGGTTCCGGCAAGACACTGCTGGCCCAAACGCTTGCCCGCATCCTCGATGTGCCGTTCACCATGGCTGACGCCACGACACTGACCGAAGCGGGTTATGTGGGCGAAGATGTGGAAAACATCATTCTGAAGCTGTTGCAGGCCGCCGATTACAATGTTGAGCGAGCCCAGCGCGGCATCGTTTATATCGACGAAGTGGACAAGATTTCCCGCAAATCTGACAACCCCTCGATCACGCGCGACGTGTCCGGCGAAGGCGTGCAGCAGGCCCTTCTGAAAATCATGGAAGGCACCGTTGCCTCCGTGCCGCCCCAGGGTGGCCGCAAGCATCCCCAGCAGGAGTTCCTGCAGGTGGACACCACCAACATCCTGTTCATCTGTGGCGGCGCATTTGCGGGCCTTGAGCGGATCATCAACCAGCGCGGGCGGGGCTCGGGCATAGGCTTTGGCGCCGAGGTCAAGTCCGCCGATGACCGCCGCACCGGCGAATTGCTGCGTGAGCTGGAGCCGGAAGATCTTCTCCGCTTCGGCCTGATACCTGAGTTTGTCGGCCGCTTGCCGGTCATCGCGACGCTGGAAGACCTGGACGAGGCAGCCCTCATCCAGATCCTGACCGCGCCCAAGAACGCGCTCATCAAGCAGTATCAGCGCCTGTTCGAAATGGAAGGCGTGAAGCTCACTTTCCCCGATGAGGCGCTCCGCTCCATCGCCAAGCGCGCCATTGAGCGCAAGACCGGAGCCCGTGGATTGCGGTCCATTATGGAGCTGATCCTGCTGGAAACCATGTTTGATCTTCCGACAATGACTGGCGTGGAAGAGGTGGTGATTTCCAAGGAAGTTGTCGATGGCGACGCCAAACCTTTGCTGATTTATGCCGATCGCGACAAGCAGGGTAATGTAAGACTGGCTCCCGCCTCCGCGTAAGAGTTTGAAAACAGACGTTTTTATTGACTATTGAAAAGTTAAGGCCGAACCTCCATTTCTGTCGGGATGGTTCAGGGTGTGTTGCGTAAGTCGCTCCGGTACCAGATGGGCGCCAAATTTGATCGATGCTCAGGCAAGGAGGCGATTAAAACAGGTGGCCTGACTCCGTGAAAGGAATTTAGATGACGAATAAAATTTCAAAGACCCCGGCATCAGAAGGCGTGACCGAAACGCTCCCGGTTCTGCCGCTTCGCGACATAGTTGTGTTCCCCCATATGATCGTGCCCCTGTTTGTCGGCCGCGAGAAGTCCATAAAGGCGCTTGAGGAAGTCATGCGCGATGACAAGCGCATTTTGCTGGTGGCCCAGAAAAACCCCGGCGATGATGATCCGTCAATTGACGCGATTTACGAGGTGGGCACTCTGGCCCAGGTTCTCCAGCTTTTGAAGCTGCCCGATGGCACCGTGAAGGTTCTGGTCGAAGGCACGGAACGCGCCAAGGTGGAGCGCTTCACGCCCCATGCTGATTTTTTCCAGGCCGAAGTGAAGCTGCTGCCCAATATCATCGCCAATGAGCAGGAAACCGAGGCGCTGGCCCGCACCGCCATTTCCCAGTTTGAGAGCTATGTGAAGCTCAACAAGAAAGTGCCGCAGGAAATCCTCGCGACCCTTGGCCAGATCACCGACTTCGCCAAGCTTTCGGACACCATTGCCGCGCACCTGGCCATCAAGATCGCCGAGAAGCAGGAAATCCTCGAAATGCAGTCCGTGCAGGCCCGGCTTGAAAAGGCCTTTGCCCTCATGGAAGGCGAAATTTCCGTGCTTCAGGTCGAAAAGCGCATCCGCAGCCGCGTCAAGCGCCAGATGGAGAAGACCCAGCGCGAGTATTATTTGAATGAGCAGATGAAAGCCATTCAGAAGGAATTGGGCGATGGCGAGGAGCGCGACGAAGTTGGCGAGCTTGAGCAAAGGATCAAGGACACCAAGTTCTCCAAGGAAGCCCGCGAACGCGCCGACGCCGAAATAAAGAAGCTTCGGCAAATGAGCCCGATGTCGGCGGAAGCGACCGTTGTGCGCAATTACCTCGATTGGCTGCTGAACATTCCGTGGAACCAGAAGAGCAAGGTCAAGCGCGATTTGACCTATGCCCAGAGCATCCTCGACGCCGACCATTTTGGCCTGGACAAGGTCAAGGAACGCATCGTCGAATATCTCGCCGTGCAGAGCCGCACCAACAAGATGAAGGGGCCTATCCTCTGCCTTGTCGGCCCTCCAGGCGTAGGCAAAACCTCGCTCGGAAAATCCATCGCCAAGGCGACGGGCCGGGAATTCATCCGCATGTCGCTGGGTGGCGTCAGGGATGAAGCCGAAATCCGCGGCCACAGGCGCACCTATATTGGCTCCATGCCCGGCAAGATCATCCAGTCGATGAAGAAAGCCAAGAAATCCAATCCGCTGTTCCTGCTCGATGAAATCGACAAGATGGGCATGGATTTCCGTGGCGACCCGTCATCAGCCCTGCTGGAAGTGCTGGATCCAGAGCAGAACTCAACCTTCATGGATCACTACCTGGAGGTTGAGTATGACCTGTCCAACGTGATGTTTGTCACCACGTCTAACACGCTGAACATTCCGCCAGCCCTTCTCGACCGCATGGAAATCATCCGCATCGCCGGATACACGGAAGAAGAGAAGATGGAAATCGGCAAGCGCCACCTGGTTCCAAAGGTCATGGAAAACCATGCCCTGGACAAGAAGGAATTCGAAATCACCGACGAGGCGATTTACGAGGCCATCCGCCGTTACACCCGCGAGGCCGGCGTTCGCAATCTTGAGCGCGAGATCAACACCATCGCCCGCAAGGCGGTGAAGGATTTGATGATCAGCAAGAAAAAGAAGATCAGGGTCACCCCGGACGTGGTGAACCAGTATCTCGGCGTGCAGAAATTCAAGCACGGCGAAGCTGAACGCGAAGATCAGGTCGGCGTGGTCACAGGCCTCGCCTGGACCGAGGTTGGCGGCGAGTTGCTCACCATCGAAGCGTTGATGATGCCGGGCAAGGGCAAGATGACGGTGACGGGTAACCTCAAGGACGTGATGAAGGAGTCGATCTCCGCGGCTTCCTCCTACGTGCGTTCACGCGCCCCTTCGATCGGTGTCAAGCCGCCGGTGTTCGACAAGAAGGACATCCACGTGCATGTGCCGGAAGGCGCCACGCCCAAGGACGGCCCATCCGCTGGCATCGCCATGGTGACGGCCATCGTGTCGGTCATGACCGGCATTCCGGTCAAGAAGGACGTGGCCATGACGGGCGAAATCACGCTCCGGGGGCGGGTGCTGCCAATCGGCGGCCTCAAGGAAAAGCTCCTCGCAGCGCTTCGCGGCGGCATCAAGAAGGTTATGATCCCTGAGGACAACGTCAAGGATTTGGCGGACATCCCGGGCTCGGTGACAGCCGGAATGGAAATTATTCCCGTGGCCATGATGGATGACGTCCTCCAGCACGCGCTGGTGCGGCTGCCAGTCGCCATCGAATGGGACGAGGTTGCCGAGGAAGCTGCGGCCGCAGCCAGGGCCGCCGCCGAGCGCAAAAGCGAGGGCGAAGGCGCCAGGGCGCATTAAGCCCTGTGGGATCAACCACAACGGGACCGCCTTTTGGCGGTCCTTTTTCATTTGCGGCGCTCCGAACCATAGCGGAATTTAATCCTTGACACCGCGCGGTCAATCGGGTAGAAACGGGCATTCTCCAGAATTGAAGGCATTGAAACGAGGCGGGCGGATTGCCGCTTGTTTTCCCGCTCCGAATCACTTTTTCAAAATCATCCGCAGGCGGAGCATCGGTTCTCCGCCTGTTCTTTTTGCGGCTTGCCGCAACTCTTTGATCTGACTCCGGAATAAATATTTCCCGGCCACACCCTTGCGAATCCCACCCTTTCCGTCGTTTCCTGCGCTGAGGGCAATGTGCGTATGTGGTGTTTCTTCCCCTTTTGATCTCCGGGAGCCCGAAGACATGAACAAGAACGAGTTGATTGCCAAGGTCGCCAAGGACACGCGCCTGACGAAAGGCGAGGCTGGCGAGGCCATTGAAGCCACCATCGAGAACATCATGAAAGCGCTGCGCCAGGGCGACGATGTGCGCCTGATCGGCTTTGGGACCTTCACGGTCACGCGCCGCAAGGCGGGCGAGGCGCGCAACCCCCAAACCGGCAAAACCATCAAGCTTCCCGCCTCCAAGCGGGCCAAGTTCAAAGCGGGCAAACTATTGAAGGAGGCGGTCAACGGCTAAAACCTAGGGCAACAGATCAAGGTAAACCAAGCCCCGCGCCCCTCAGAAAAGCGCGGGGTTTTTTATGCCCTTGCAAAGCGGAAACCATCTGGCTAAGAAACGGCCAACGGGAGATTAGCTCAGTTGGTAGAGCGCTTCGTTTACACCGAAGATGTCGGGAGTTCGAGTCTCTCATCTCCCACCATCAACTCATAAACAAGATCAGCGATTTATTTTTGTGGCACCAGACAACGCTATAGTATCCGTGATGGTCAAGCGAGTTTTTCAGCCCATTTTCGATTTGCCTTGAGAAGGGCATTTGCGAGTACGATGAGTTTTCGCATGATGGCGGTAATTGCGACTTTGGGTGGCTTGCCTGCGGCGATGAACTGACTGTACTTGATTTTGAGATCAGGATTGAAGCGCATGGCAACGAGAGCCGGCATGTATAGAACTTGCCGTACGTTTGAACGCCCGCCTTGGACATGGGAATGTCCTTTCCATTTGCCTGATTGTCGTGCCATTGGAGCCACGCCAGCCAGACTTGCGGCCTGCTTTGGGTCGAGGCTTCCAAGTTCCGGCATTTCAGTGACAAGCGCTGCCGCCGTGATGCTGGAAATTCCAGGGATTGAGACGAGTATGTTGAACCGTTCAGCGAGGGCTGCATCAGTTTCAACAAGAGAACGGATTGCTGCATCGACAGCAGCGATATCCCGCTCGATCTGGACGAGCCTCTGACTGTTCTGGCGCTTGAGAAGGGGCAGTGAGATGTTCTTGGAGCGGTTTTGGGCAGCGGTCCTGTCCTTGATCAAGGCCTCGCGCGCGATTTGAAGGTCTTTCAGGTTATTCAGCAGCTCGCCGCGTAAAGGCCTTGGTTGAAGATCGAGAAGTGAACCCATGCGTGCCAGAACACGGGCATCGAGACGATCTGTCTTGGCCAGCTTGCCAGTGGCTTCGGCGAAGCGTCTGGCCTGGCGTGGATTGACCTTGACGACAGCATGACCAGCCTTCGCCAATGCGCCCTCCAGCGCCCTGTGATAGGGGCCTGTTGGCTCAAAGACAATGCGGGCTGGCACCTTGCCGATCCACCGCATCAGTGATTTGAACCCTGCCTTGCTGTTGGCAAAGCGCCTCTCGTCACAGTCCGACTGGCGGTGAACATCAAGAGAGTCTTTCGAAACATCAATTCCGATGGTATGCTGTGTCATCTTTTTCCACGCCTCTGCTTGTCATTCGGGGCTTTCCCCCGAGTATCCGTTCAGGCCAAAGAAAAAGACGGGGCGATCACACTCTAACTCGGTCCACGACGACCAGCCTCGGAACGATCCGACCCCGCCGCTGACGAGAGGGCGGTCACCCTCTCCCAGCGGTTCCATTTTGCCCGATCACCACAGAAAGTCATAAGACAAGCCTCGGGTGATTGTTTGGAATTGTTCTCATCATCACCCGTCCTTCCCGCGAAAGCGGGAATCCAACTTAAATTACAATGAGGTAGTTGGATGCCCGCTTTCGCGGGCAGGACGATGTTGGGGATGTTTCTGTATTCAAAGGAACGTCCGACGTTCTGAATTCTGGTGCCCCGCTCTGTTTGACAGGCGTCGCAATTGGCAGTTCTGGGGCGGAGAAAGGACCGCCCGATCCTACTTCGCCTTGCCCTTCGTTTTCTTGATGCCTTGCAGCTGTCCGGCGATTTCGGACAGGCCGCCGGCGAAGACTTCGAGCTGGCGGCGCTGGTCGTTGGCGGTCTGCCATTCGACTTTTTCGAGGCGCGTTTCAAACACTGAAAGAATGCCGTCGAGGCTGGATTTCGTCGCCTCACTGTAGTCATACATGCGTGTCGACAAATCACTGGCCAGCGCCTGGCCATCCTGGGCGATTTTTTTGTCCAGCGCTTCGATGCGCTGTTTCATGTCGGCTTCAAGCTTGTCCAACCTGGATTCAAAAAACTGGCGGAGCTCAATGGCGATTTCCTGCCTCGCTTCCGTGTTGCGGCGGACTTCGGCGTTCAGGCGTTCGGTCTGGTGGTCCATTCGCTGGCGGGTTTCTTCCGTCGCGGCGAAGAGCTTGTCGCTGATGGCGGAAAGCTCATTGCAGCGGCTGCTCATCACTTCAACCGAGTGCTGCAGCTTGCGGTCCATTTCCTCAAGGATGGAAACAAATTCATCAAACCGCGCATCCTGCAGGCGGCGCGTGGGGCCGGCCAGAATGCGGCGGATGTCGGCCAGCGACTTTTCGGCATCGGGATCATCCGCCAAGGCATCCAGAACGCCCTGGCTGATGGCGGACACATTGGTCTTGGTCATCAATGTCGACGCTTCAAGCGGCGGCAGCTTTGGAATATCGGAATTGTTAGCATCGATCGCAGGCAGGTTCTTGTTGGCGCTTTGCGCCCGCAACATGGAAGGGATTGATTTCAGATGGGTTGCAAACTTGCCCCGACGCGCGAATGGCTTTTCGGTTTTTTCTTCGCCCTTGATTTTCACTTTACGCTCCCACAACAAACTTCGCGCCACCGCTATTCGCGCTTTGACGCTCACACACTAACTTCAATTGCCAATTGAGAAAATTCTAGTCCGTCTAAGGATTAAAACTAGTTCTATCCAACCGTTTAGTAAAGTCTTAACCTTAACCATGGTTCCAGCGCTACCCCCGGATTTGAAGGCCGCCGTTCGAAAACTGGTGGCGGGAACGGGTGGACTGGGCGCCCAGACCCGCCAGATGTCCGATCATTTTCGCAAGGGCGGCAGCTCCAATACCACCCTGGATTTCAACGCCTATTTGGTGGCCCGACTTCCGGCAACCTATGCGAGTGTATCTGCCTGCATCACGGAGCTTTTGCTGCGCAAGCCAAATTTTGCCCCGCAAACACTGCTGGATGTGGGGTCAGGCCCGGGAACCGCCGGCTGGGCGGCAGCCGAAGCCTTTCCGAACCTGTCAGGCCTCACTTTCATCGACAACAATCAGGAATTTCTGAGCCTGGCTATAACTTTAGCCAAACAAAGCGACCATATCGCATTGCGGCAGGCAATGGCGCAAACCGCTGATTTTGGCCAATCCCTGTCGACTACGGCCGCCGATCTGGTCATCGCCGCCTATGCCCTAGCTGAGCTTCCCCTTGGCCGAATAGGGGTGGCAACGAGGAATCTATGGGCGGCCAGCAAGGACGTTCTGATGCTTATCGAGCCGGGCACACCACAGGGCTACGCGCGCATCATGGAAGCACGGTCCGCACTGGTGGCGGACCGAGCCCACATTATCGCCCCTTGCACCCATGGGAACGCTTGCCCGCTGCGCCCGCCCGACTGGTGCCATTTCAGCGTGCGATTGCCCCGCAGTCGCGAACACATGCACGCCAAGAAGGCGACAGTGCCCTTCGAGGATGAAAAATACAGCTATCTGATTGCCTCGCGCGGTCACGCTGAACCCGCAGGCGCGCGCATCCTGGCGCCGCCTGTTGCAACCAAAGGTGAAATTAGGTTTAAGCTCTGCGCTGAAAACGGTTTGAGCCAGCATGGTGTGGCAACGCGCGACAAGGCCGAACACAGGCGCGTCCGCAAGCTCGGCTGGGGCGATCTCTTTTGAAAGGAAAGGTACGGCATGGCAAGGCAACTCATATCCTCCGGCTCGAAGTTCGAAGCCGAAATGGCCTATTCCCGCGCGGTTGTTGAGGGGGACTGGATCTTTGTCTCCGGCACCACGGGCTTCGATTACGCCACCATGGAAATCCAGGACGATGTGGCCAAGCAAGCCGAGCAAACCCTGATCAATATCAAGACGGCGATGGAGAAAGCCGGCTTCGGCCTGCAGCATGTCGTCCGGGTCCACTACATCCTGCCCAACGCCGATGACTTCCCCGCCTGCTGGCCCGTTCTGAAAAAATATTTCGGCGAAGTCCGGCCTGCCGCCACCATGTTTGTGGCGGGCCTTGCTGACCCTCGGATGAAGATCGAAATTGAGGTTACTGGCAAAAAGACCAGCGCTTAGCTTGACATGAGGAGAGGGCTACTTTATCCACCGCCAAGTTGAATTGCGGGAGTAGCTCAGTTGGTTAGAGCGCCGCCCTGTCACGGCGGAGGTCGCGGGTTCGAGCCCCGTCTCTCGCGCCATTCAATGCAATAAAAGGGTCGCTGAATGGCGGCCCTTTTGCTTTTCATGCTATGTATCCAGGCAAACCGCCGTTTGACCAGCTAAAACAGCCGTGAAACAATGCCGCAACGGCGGTTCCGGCCCCTGAAATGCTTGCGATGCAGCGCGTGCTGCGCTACCACACAATCAAATCTTGCTCGCTTTCACGCGAACTGGGAACGGGGAATAATGCCTGAGCTTTTGAGAGACTATTTGCCGATAGCAATCTTCATGGCGGTGGCCGCCGGCATTGGCTTGGCGTTGATGATCGCGCCCATTCTGATCGCGGTGAGAAATCCCGATCCGGAAAAACTCTCGGCCTACGAATGCGGCTTCAACGCATTCGACGATGCGCGCATGAAATTCGACGTGCGCTTCTATCTCGTGTCGATTCTTTTCATCATTTTCGATCTGGAGGTCGCGTTCCTGTTTCCCTGGGCGGTGAGCCTCAAGGAAATCGGCGTGCTGGGCTTCTGGTCCATGATGGTGTTCCTCGCGGTGCTCACCATCGGCTTTGTCTATGAATGGCGGAAAGGCGCGCTCGAATGGGATTGATTGAGACAGCAACGACGGAGCAGCGCGCGTATTTCACCGAGGTCAATGCGGAGCTCGCTGACAAGGGCTTCCTCGTCACATCCACCGATGACCTGATCAACTGGGCCCGCACGGGCTCTCTCATGTGGATGACGTTTGGCTTGGCCTGTTGCGCCGTTGAAATGATGCACACATCCATGCCGCGCTATGATGTGGAGCGTTTTGGCTTTGCGCCGCGCGCCTCGCCCCGCCAATCGGACGTGATGATCGTGGCGGGAACGCTCACCAACAAAATGGCCCCGGCGCTGCGCAAGGTTTACGACCAGATGCCGGAGCCGCGTTATGTGATCTCCATGGGTTCCTGCGCCAATGGCGGCGGCTACTATCACTATTCCTATTCCGTCGTGCGCGGCTGCGACCGCATTGTTCCCGTCGATATCTATATTCCGGGCTGCCCGCCAACCGCTGAGGCGCTGCTCTACGGCATTCTGCAACTGCAGAAAAAAATTCGCCGCACCGGAACGATTGAGCGCTGATCATGGCCGGGAATTTGAACGCGCTCGGCGAACACATCGCAGCAGGCCTGGGTTCTGTGATCACAGGGCAGGGGGTTTCGTTTGGCGAACTCACAGTTCATGCCAACGCCGCCGACATCAACACCGTGCTGGCGTTCCTGCGCGATGACGAGGAATGTCGCTTCGTTTGCTTCATCGATATCTGCGGCGCGGATTATCCGGCCCGCGAAAAGCGTTTCGATGTGGTCTACCATCTGCTGTCCCCCTACAAGAACCACCGCATCCGGGTGAAAATCCAGGCCGATGAAGACACGCAGGTGCCATCGGCCATCCCGGTGTTTCCCGCCGCCAACTGGTATGAGCGGGAAACCTTCGATCTCTACGGCGTGCTGTTCTCCGATCATCCCGATCTGCGCCGCATTCTCACAGATTATGGTTTCTCGGGCCACCCGCTTCGGAAAGACTTTCCACTGACCGGCCACGTCGAAGTGCGCTACGACGACGAGGCCAAGCGCGTGGTCTATGAACCCGTGAAACTTGTGCAGGAATTCCGCTCCTTCGATTATTTGTCGCCTTGGGAAGGGACGACGTATGTTTTGCCTGGTGATGAGAAAGTTAAGTAAGCGAATGGCGAATGGCGAATGGCGAATGGGGAAATTTTATGAGTGGTCCGGTGATCAATTCATACAAGGACCTGCATGTCTGGCAGGAAGCCATGGCGCTGGCAGAGTCCTGCTATCGGGTGACTCGAGAGTTTCCGAAAGACGAGTTATTCGGTCTGACCTCGCAAATTCGACGCGCGGCGTCGTCAATTGCGGCGAATATCGCCGAGGGGCACGGGCGGGAAAGCACAGGCTCATTCATTCAATTTCTTCGCATCGCGCAGGGGTCTTTGAAGGAAGTGGAGACCCACCTAATATTGTCATCAAAGATCGAAATCGTGACGATGCGAGATGTAGAGCCGCTCATCGAAAAATCGGAAATACTAGGCAAAATGCTGCGAAGCTTGATCCGTTCGCTTCAAGACAAGGCATGACCTTTCCCCATTCGCCATTCGCCAC
>CAWFJW010000030.1:0-32432 GCA_963816305.1 uncultured Alphaproteobacteria bacterium | reverse complement strand
GCAGGCTTACGGCCTCACCCTCGACATGCTGTCCTCGACCGCGACATCGTGCCCCTCATCGAAGACAGCGGTTCTCTCTCCGCGCATCGATCCTGGGCGATGTCCGGCCCCCTCCCCGAACGCTACCACGCCAAGCTCCGGATATCCGCACGCCATGATGACGGTCCCCCGCGAAATCCAGCCGGCCATTCCGCTGGCGAAGCCGCAAGGCTGATCTCCCGCGCAGTGGCTTAATCACTTAGAGCGCGGTGACGTTGAATGGAATCAGCAAAACATCTCCCTCCCCCTCGAGGGGAGTTCGGGGTCTATTCGAGAGTTATTCCGCTCTACATATTGACCTCATGCCAACGGTCAATTGATAAGGCCGTTGGTATTATTTACGGATAGGTTCCTAGCCTCCCTGTTGGTCGTTTTTTTATCGCCCTATTCTTATCCTAAATTACGCCGTCTGAAAGAAGCTCATGCTTCTCACCCTTCTCAATCACCGGGCGGGGGCAACTTGGCAAGCTGGGACCCCGCCCGGCAAAGTGCGATAATGCGTTGCTAAAAGTCCTTGGCCAGCCGCAAGGCATCATAGATCGCCGCGTGAATGTTGCGCGAGGCCACGGCATCGCCAATGCGGAAGAGCTGGAATTTTCCAGCTAGGTTGGATTTGAGAGTTTGGGGTCTGCCTGCGGTGAGCGCAACGTGGTCCACTTCGCCGCGATTGACTGAAAGTTCTTTGATCTCAAAATACAGGTCCGCGAGGGGCTCGGTGCCATTCTCCACAACCACTTGATCAACATTGCGCTCGCCGCACGCTTTTCCAGTGTATGGACTCCACAGCGTCGCGCGGATCTTGTTGCCATGGCGCGCGAGTGATCGTACCCGGGTCATTGTCGTGATTTTGGCGCCCTGGCGGGTGAGCGATTTCATGTAGGGCACCAAGTTGAGGCCGCCCATTTCAGGCGCGAAGAAGCGTTCAGGGGTTATCAGCTCCAATTGGCCGCCGGCTTCGGCGATCATCTCGGCCGCCGCCATGCCGGGATGCGCGCCGTTGTCATCAAAGAGCAGAACATTTTCGGCGGGCTTCACGTCGCCTGACAGGATATCCCAACTGGAAACCGCGAGCTCACCCCCCGCCTCAATCGCGCGGTTCTGCGGCAGGCCGCCTGTCGCCACAATCACGATGTCGGAATTGAGCGCCAGAACATCTGCGGCTTCGGCAACCCGGTTATAGTGTATCTCGACGCCAAGTTTCTCGCACTGACTCAACCGCCAATCAATGATGCCGATCAGTTCCTTGCGGCGCTGGAGCTGGGCCAGCAGGCGAATTTGGCCTCCAGCCTTCGGCGCCGCCTCAAAAACAGTAACCTTGTGGCCGCGTTCTGCCGATGCCCTTGCAGCCTCCAGCCCTGCGGGGCCTGCGCCGATGATCGCGATAATTTTGCGCTTGCCCTCACTTTTTTGAATTGAATGGGGCATGGTGGCCTCGCGTCCCGTTGCCGGATTGTGCGCGCAAAGCGCTTCATGTCCTTCATAAATGCGGTCGAGGCAATAGGTGGCGCCAACACAGGGGCGGATATCCTGTTCGCGGCCGTCCGTGATCTTGTTGACGATATGAGGGTCCGCAATATGAGCCCGGGTCATCCCGACCATATCAAGCTTGCCTTCGGCAATTGCATGGCGAGCTGTCGCCACATCATTGATGCGCGCCGCGTGGAAAACCGGAAACTTCGTCAGTTCACGGACATCGCCGGCAAAGTCGAGGCTGGGCGAAGATTTCATGCCGGCCACCGGGATTACATTGGCAAGCGGTGAATCATGGTCAATGTGGCCTTTGATGATGTTGAGAAAATCAATAAGGCCGGAAGCTTTGAAGCGTTGGCAGATAGCCAGCCCTTCCTCGCGGCTCAGGCCTTTCTCCCAATCTTCGTCTGCCGAGATTCGAAGCCCCACAAGCAGGCCCTCACCCACGCGATTGCGTATGGCTTGCAGAATACGCATGCCAAAGCGCAAACGGTTGTCAAGGCTGCCGCCATAATTGTCGGTGCGTTGACCCGTCGCTGGTGACCAGAAACCATCCATCAGATGGCCGTAGCATTCAATTTCAAAGCCATCGAGACCTGCCGCTTTCATGCGCTCCGCCGCGTCGGCGTAGTCCTTGATGACGCGCTCGATGTCCCAATCCTCCATTTCCTTTGGGAAGGCCCGATGAGCCGGTTCACGCACCGGCGAAGGCGCCAGAACTGGAAGCCAGTCCGCCTTGTTCCACACAGTCCGGCGGCCAAGATGCGTGAGCTGGATCATCACGGCCGCGCCGTAATCGTGGCATTCATCCGCGAGTTTGCGCAGCCAGGGAACAATTTCATCCTTGTAGGCCAGAAGGTTGCCGAACACCGGCGCTGAATCCCTTGAGACAACCGCTGAACCCGCCGTCATTGTCAGGGCAATCCCGCCCTTGGCTTTCTCGACATGGTAAAGCCTGTAGCGGTCCTTGGGAAAACCATCCTCGCTGTAGTTCGGCTCATGGGCCGTGGACATGATCCGGTTTTTGAGCGTCAGATTTTTGATTTCTGTAGGGTTGCAGCAGCGGGTCGTCAGATCGGATCAACGTTGGCATGCTGCGCTCCCCAATTCAGCTTGATGAACACCGTCTGGACGACAAGGCCATGGATGCTCACAATTGCCAACAGTGTCGGCTCTCGCTGTTTCGTCAGTTCATAAGGCCCAATTGTCAACTAATCCACTCAGATATTGCGCTGACGGCCTCCCCATGCTGCGCGCACCTGGCAAAGGCCGTAGATCAGATGGCCTCAGATCAACTTGTACTGGCGGGCCTTGTTGCGCAGGAATGGCAGGCCATTGCCCATGACTTCGGCCTCGTCCTTCGCAACGGGGCGCCAAACGGAGAGGCCATAGGCCACCTCGGGAGGCATGTTGATGAAGCTTTCCATGGCCAGTCCGCCCGTAAAACCGATGGCGGCGAGCGTTGCGTAGACTTCGTCCCAGTCAACCGTGCCGCAGCCTGGTGTTCCGCGATCGCTCTCTGAAAGGTGGATGTACTGGATGTATTTCCGCGCATCGAGAATGCCGTTGCCTGCCCCCTTCTCCTCAATGTTCATGTGGTAGGTGTCGAGATGGATGAACATGTTCTCAGCGCCCACGCGCTCAATCATTTCCACCGCCTGCCAGCCGGTGTTGATCAGGTGGTTCTCATAGCGGTTGACCGGCTCGATGCCGAACAAGATGCCGCGCGATTTGGCGTGCCTGGCGGCCGCCGTCAGCGCCTTGGCGACATTGTCGTATTCCTTCTGCGTTGGCGGCACGCCGGTGCGCTCGCCGATGCCGCCATAGGTCACACCCGAAAGCGCCAGGCAGCCCATTTCGGCAGTCTTGTCGATGGCCACTCTGAGGTGCTCAATGGCGCCGTCAGGGTTGACGGAGGCCCAGTTCTGCTGCGGCAGGCCGAGCGAGCAGACGGCCTTGAGGCCGTGTTTTTCCAGAAGCTCGCGGCTATGGCGCGCATCGACGGCTGGCGCGTTCAGCAACGCGATTTCAATGAAATCCATCTTGTAGCGGGCGGCTGCGGCAATGGCTTTTTCAGCCCCGGCACGGTCCCAGTTCATAGTCCACATGCTGGTGTGAACGCCAAATCCTTGCATGGTCAGTTCCTTTTCATATGAGTGGTTCGATAGCGGGCCGCAGCCCAGCGGATGATCATCACGCCGATGAGGAAGAGACCCCATACGGCGGTCGAAAGATGCTGGTTGGCGCCGAGAAGATTGAGTCCCGACGACAGCACCTGCAGGATGATGAGGGCGAGCACCACCGGCACCACGCGGCCAAAACCGCCGAACGGGTCAACGCCGCCCAGGAAGCAGGCCAGCACCGTGACCAGCAGCAGCGCTTCGCCGTGGCCGACGCGCACCGAATTGAAGCGGGTGAGCATGAGAATGCCGGCAAGCGCGCACATGGCGCCGGAGAGCGTGTATATGAGGGTGAGAGTGCGCTTGGTGTGCAGGCCCGCGTAGCTGGCGGCAAGCATGTTGGACCCAGTCATGTAGACAGAAAAGCCGTGGCGGGTGCGGGTCAGCAGGATGTGCCAGGCAAGGGCGGCGATCAAGAACAGGATCATCGGCGCCGGCAGCCCGAGTATGTGGCCGTGGCCGACACCGCTGAGATAGGGTGGAAAACCTGAAATATCGCCGCCGCGGGTGAGGAACTCGCCGAGCCCGCGCAGGAAGATCATCATCGCCAGGGAAACCAGGATGGGGTGCGCGCCCACATAGGCGATGACCAGGCCCATGACGCAGCCCGAAAGTGCCCCCACCGCGATGGCCGCAGCAGACCCGAGGATGAAAGCGCCAATCGGGGCGTCAACGCCGCCATGCTGAATCAGGATCCAGGCCAGCGTCAGCCCGCAGATGTTCGCCGTGTAGATGATCGCCAGATTGAAGCCGCCGGAAATGATCGGCATCAGCATGGCCAGTGTCAGAAGGCCCAATTCAGGAAGCTGGAAGGCGATGGAATTGAAGTTGGCCCCGGTCAAGAACTGTGGCACCGCCAGGCTGAAGGCCACGAATACGACAGCGAGAAAGCCAACGAGGCCCAAGACGCCGGTTCCGAGTTTCTCGTCGAGTCTGGTATAAAGCGTTAGCATCAGCTTCCTCCCCGCCCGCTTCCCATCAGTCTGGCGAAGTTCAGGCTTGAAGATGAAATGGCGATGAGGATGATCACGCCCACCACCATCTTGAAGGCGAAGGGCGAGACGCCAAGAAGATTGAGCCCGTTCTGGGTGATGGCTACCAGCAGCACGCCAAGGAAACAGCCGATGACCGAGCCTCTGCCCCCGCCGAGCCGGGCGCCGCCCAGCACCACGGCGGCCAGCACATCAAGCTCGCGGCCAATGAGGGCATTGGGCACAACTTCCTGCACGATGTTCACCTGCATCAGCCCGCCGATGCCCGCCATCAGCCCCATCCAGCCGAAGGCGATGAACTGCATTGCGGTGATGTTGACGCCGGCGCGCCGCGCGCCCTCGGGATTGTCGCCAAAGGCATAAAGCTGCCGCCCTGTGGTGGTGAAGCGGATCAGCAGCCAGGTGGCAAGCGAGGCCACCACCATGACGGCCACCGACAGGTTGATGTCGGCCCAGGTGCCATCCGCTGTCTGGAATTCAAGAACCAGCACACGGTCCACCCACCACTCGGGAAGATCGTAGATGAAGCGGCCCGAGGTGATGAACATCAAAAGCCCAAACAGCGCATTGAAGCTGGCGATGGTGACGACGATTGAGATGATGCGGAAAAAGTGGATGAGACCCGCATTGAGAAAGCCGATGGCGATGCCGCAGCCGCCGGCCACGATGAAGCCGATCAGCCAGTTGCCGCCGCCGATGGCCGAGAACACATAATAGCATATGTACTGCACCACCGAGGCCGCCACCGCGAAGGAGATGTCAATGCCGCCCGCGATGAGCACCACGAGCAGGCCCACGGCCCAGATCATGTTCACGGCGTTGTTGTTGAGCAGCGAGGCGATATTGGGCAGCGTGAGAAAACTGTCCGAGGCGAACGAGAGGTAGACGCAGATCGCCGCCACCACGGCCAGCAACCGTGTTTCTGTTGGATAGGCCCGGATCAGGCTATGCATAGACCGCCTCCTCCAGTTTCTCCAGGCTGGTGGCGTTGGGGTCGATCTCCTGCACAATGCGCCCGCCCGCCATGTGCAGAATGCGGTCGGCATTGTAGTGGACTTCCGAAACTTCGTCGGAGATGAGCAGGATGGAGAGGCCCTGGTCCGCCAGATTGCGGATGATCTTGTAGATGCCAGCGCGGGCGCCGACATCCACGCCCACGGTCGGGCAATCAAGGATGAGAAGCTTCGGTTTCGTGGCGAGCCACTTCGCCAGCACCACCTTCTGCTGGTTGCCGCCTGAAAGCGTCGATATGGGATCATCGGGCCCGCCAATTTTCACGCCAAGCTCGGCGATGCTGCCCGAAATAGTTTCAGCCTTCCTGACGGCCGAGATGAGGCCGTTCGGGCCTGAAAGTTCCGGCAGGATCGACATCACCAGATTGTCGGCGATCGACTGCGGCTGGATGAGGCCTAGCGCCAGCCGGTCTTCGGACACGTAGGCGATGCCAGCCTTCACCGCGTCGCGGTTCGAGCGCAGCGCCAGCGCCTTGCCGTTGAGTTTGACAGCGCCGGCATCGGCCCGCGTCATGCCGAACAGCGTGTGGGCGATTTCGGTTCGGCCAGCGCCGATCAGGCCGGTGAGGCCCAGCACTTCGCCTTTGTGGATTCTGAAGCTCACATCATGGAATTCGCCCTCGCGCGTGAGATGCTCCACTTCAAGCACGGGCGGATTGGCCGAACGATCCTGCGCCGATACCGCCTTGGCGAAAATCTTGCCGGTCATCAGTTCGGCGAGCCGCGACTGGGTCATGCCTTCCGAGGGGAACACGCCAACCAGCTTGCCATCGCGCAAGACAGTCACCCGATTGGCGATCTCGAGGACTTCAGCGAGGCGGTGGCTGACGAACACAATGGCGACACCGGCCGCGGAGAGCGTCCGGACCACTTCCAGCAGCCGGTCGGTTTCAGTCTGGGTGAGCGATGCTGTCGGCTCGTCCATGAAAATGAGGCGGGCATTGCTCACCAGCGCCCTGGCGATGGCCACGAGCTGGCGCTGGGCAATGGGCAATGTGTTGAGCCGCGCCTCAAGATCCATCTCGACCCCGAGCCTGGCCAGTGCGCCACGCGCCGCCTCGGCAATTCTGGCATAGCTCACCAGCCGCGGCCTGCCGCCCACCAGCGTTTCAAAGGCAATGTTTTCGGCAACGGTCATTTCGCCAAACAGCGCCAGATCCTGCCAGATCACGGCAATGCCCTGGTGGCGCGCCGCGTTCGGCGACACTGCCTGCATGCGGGCGCCGAAATAGTCCATCTCGGCGCCGGGCTCGGGCTGATATACGCCGGTGATGATCTTGATGAGGGTGCTCTTGCCGCTGCCATTTTCGCCAGCCAGGCAGTGAACCTCGCCCGGGCCCACCTCGAAGGACACATCGTCCAGGGCGCGGACACCGCCAAAAACCTTGGACACATGCCGGAAGCGGATGGCGGGCTCCGCGCCTTCTCCAACTTTGTCGACCGGGTTCTGAATTGCTGGGGTCATGATGATGGGAGCGCCCGGACGCGGCCTATTCCAAATTCGTGTGATTGGCCCGCATCACCGCAGGATCGATTTTCAGCGTATCGCGGAGCTTGAGCACCATCACCTCGAACAGCACGAACAAGGCGCCCTCAAACAGCGAACCCATGGGCAGCACCGAAGACTTTCTTTCACCCTGGTCGTCGGCCATGGTTTGGGCTGGAATGGCCAGCACGAAATCGGCAAGGGCAGCACCACGGCTTTTTGGCTGGGCGGTGAGAAACAGGATTGTGGCGCCTGCCTGCTTGGCTACGCCCATCAATGCCAGAGCCGTGGAAATTTCGCCGGGTCCGCAGGTGACCATGAACAGGTCACCCTTGCCCACTGGCGGCGTTGTCATGTCGCCTTCGACCGCCACAGGCAACCCCATGTGATAGAGCCGCATGGCGAAGCCCATGATCTGCAGCCGTTCGCGGCCACCGCCGAATACGACAATGCGCTTGGCCTTGGCGATCATGTCGAGGGCCTTGTCGACATCGGCATCGGCAATTTTCTCAAAAACACCAGCCAGCTCGTTCAGAGCTGTCGCATAGAGTGAACCCATGTGGATACCTTGGACTTAGCCCGCGCCGCGAACCGGAAAATGTCCGGGGCTGCCCGCTGGACAGCCCCGGCGTTGGATCATCGGATTAGAGGCCGAGGTCCGCCAGTCCATCAACAGTTTCAGCGTTGATGGCGATCAGGTTGTCGGTGATGATGTTGCGGGTGGCCGCGTCAGGTTTCACCGCGCCAAGGCCAGGAATGTCTGTGCCATCCTTGATCTCGGCGCCGTCGACCAGCATCTTTCCCATGGTCACGAACACCCGACCGGCTTCGGCGGGGTTCCACATGAAGCCGCCGGAAATGGCGCCGTCCTTCACCAGCTTGCGGCCCTGGCCCGGCGAGAACGGGCCAATGACGTGGACCTTGCCTACCAGCTTGCGCTCTTCAATGGCGCGGCCAGCGCCGATGGGGCCCTGGCTGCCAAAGGCGAGGAAGCCCACGAGATCGGGATTGGCGGCCATCACATCGAGCGCCGTCTTGCGGCTGTCATCAACGCTTTCAGCCACGCCGTAACGCTCGCCGACGAGCTTCAGATCGGGATATTTTTCTTTTAGATAGGCGATTGCGTAATCGGCCCAGGCATTGTGCAACGGCACAGTGAGCGAGCCCACATACATGGCGTAAGAGCCCTTGCCGCCGGTCTTCTGGGCAAAGAGTTCAGCATGGGTTTCGCCGAAGCCTTTGGCGGAGGCCATTTCAAAATTCCAATCCTTGGCGACAATGCCCGGGCCCTCATGGGACACGACCTTGATGCCCGCCGCCCGGGCCTTTTCGAGCACCGGCTCCAGCGCTTTTTCATCGTTCGGAACAACGCCAATGACATTCACGCCCTTGGCGATGAGGTCTTCGATGGCGCGCACCTGAAGGGCTGGATCAGCGCTGGTGGGGCCGATCATCGAGGCGTCCACGCCGAGCTTTTCGCCCATTTCCTTGATGCCCATTTCCATGGAGTTGAACCATGGGATGCCGCCGATTTTCACGACAACGCCCATGGTTGGCTTGGCCTGAGCCAGCGCAATGCCTGTTCCAGTGAGGGTAACGGTGAGGGCCGAAGCCCCCAAAGCAAGTAGCTCTCTGCGACGCATTTTGATCTCCCATTGACGCCCTCTGTGGGCGATGTTAATTGCACAATCGATTGTGCAGGACTTTATAGAAAAACCGCGAAAGGACGATAATGCCACCTTCGCGTTGCGCTGCGCGCAATCAACTACAACACTGCTCGATCGATGAAGGGCATGAAATTACAAATGCGCAGGAGAGTCAAGGACGTGTGCGAAAAATTCCGAAACTCGCGCGGCGTGACAGTGGCATGAACCGGCCCAGTGGCAAGTCGACAATCTATGATGTCGCGGAGCAAGTGGGCGCCTCGCCTTCAACCGTGAGCGCGGTGCTCAACGGGTCGTGGACCAGGCGGCGCATCAGCGAAACGACTGTGGAAAATATCCGCAAAGCCGCCGCTGAACTGGGCTATGCCACGAATTTGCAGGCCCGCGGCCTGCGCCAGGCGCGCTCCGGCCTCGTTGGCATGATCATCCCCATTCACGACAACCGTTTCTTTTCGTCGCTCAGCCAGAATTTTGACACGCTGGCGCGCGAGCGCGGCCTGTGCCCGGTCATCGCCAGCACGCTGCGCAACCCCAGCGAAGAACGGCGCATCGTCGAGACTTTCATTTCCTACGCCGTCGACGCCATCTTCATCGCCGGGTCCACTGACCCAGCCCAGCTCGGCGAGCTCTGTGCCTCAGCGAAGCTGAAACACATCTTCGTCGACCTGCCCGGCCTCAATGCGCCCTCGGTGTTGACAGACAACTTCAGCGGCGCCCAATTGCTCACCCACCGGATCCTGGATGCTATGCCGCCAGCCGACGCCGGACGCAGGCCCTATTTCCTCGGCGGCTCGGTGAGCGATTACGCCACAGCGCGGCGCCTCGCCGCGTTCCGTCAAGCGGTTGCGGACTCAGGTGGCGTGGTCTTGGATGAACAGATCATCCAGTGCGGTTATGCGCCGCGCGATGCGGCGAGCGCCATCACCGCGCTCTGCCAGCGGATTGGCAGATTGCCAGCCGGGCTGTTCGTCAATTCATTCACGGCCTTCGAGGGCGTCATGAGCCACTTCGTCACCCTGCCGCCTTCAGCATTCGCCAATACAGCGATCGGCTGCTTCGACTATGACCCGTTCGCAACCTTTCTGCAGTTTCCCGTCTACATGATCCGACAGGACGCGCACGGTCTCATCGCCAAGGCCTACGAACTCCTCGACCATGGCGAGACCGCCGCCATCATGCATGAAGTGCGACCCGAGCTAATCGAGCCCCGCACGATCGCCAGGCAGGACCTCGGCATGCTTGGCTAAGGCAGATCGCAATCTGCGCGGGGACAATGAACTGTATAAACCTGCCCGGCCATTTCTCCATTTGCAACTTTTGGCGCGCATCATGTCCGGGTTCAACGCCAATGGGACAATTTGCCAGGCTGCAAATCAAATTTTGCGAGACGGGCGGCTGCGCAGTGCCGTCCAAACTACCGCTAAAAAATCCGCTTGCGGGCAGCAGGCGCTATTTGATTATTCCCACTCAATCGTCCCCGGCGGCTTGCTTGTCACATCGTAAACCACGCGGCTAACACCCTTCACCTCGTTGATGATGCGGGTCGCCGCGCGGCCGAGGAAGGCCATGTCGAAGGGATAGAAATCCGCCGTCATGCCATCAACGGAGGTGACGGCCCGGAGCGCCAGCACCCGGTCATAGGTGCGGCCATCGCCCATCACGCCCACCGTCTGCACCGGCAGCAGAACCGAGAAGGCCTGCCAGATTTTGTCGTAGAGTCCGGCTTTGCGGATTTCATCGAGATAAATCGCGTCGGCCTTGCGCAGGATATCCAGCTTCTCGCGCGTCACGCCGCCGGGCAGCCGAATGGCAAGGCCCGGCCCCGGAAACGGATGCCGACCGACAAAATGCGCTGGCAAGCCAAGCTCTTGCCCAAGCAATCTCACCTCATCTTTGAACAGTTCACGAAGCGGCTCCACCAGCTTCATGTTCATCCGCTCCGGCAGCCCGCCCACATTATGGTGCGACTTGATGGTGACCGATGGTCCGCCTGTGAACGACACGCTTTCAATCACATCAGGATACAATGTGCCCTGCGCCAGAAAATCCGCGCCGCCGATTTTCCGGGCTTCCGCCTCGAACACCTCAATGAACAAGCGGCCAATGGTCTTGCGCTTGGTTTCCGGGTCTGCTTCGCCCTCGAGCGCGGAGATAAAAGTATCTGCCGCGTCCACATGCACAAGTTTGAGGTTGTAATGATCCCGGAACATGGACACCACCTCCTGCGCCTCGTTCAGGCGCATCAGCCCATGGTCCACAAACACGCAGGTCAATTGTTCGCCTATCGCCTCATGCAGCAACACGGCTGCGACCGATGAATCAACGCCCCCCGAAAGCCCGCATAACACCCGGCCCTTGCCCACTTGCGCGCGAATGCGGGCAATCGCTTCCTGCCGGAACGCCGCCATGGTCCAATCATTCCCGCAGCCCGCGATCTTCAAGACAAAATTGCGGATGAGCTCTGCGCCCTCGGGCGTATGCACCACTTCCGGGTGAAACATCAGGCCATAGAATTTGCGGGCGGAGTCTTCGATCACCGCGAAGGGCGCGTTCTCCGAAACGCCCTTGACGGCGAAGCCCGCTGGCAGCGCCGTGATCCGGTCCCCATGGCTCATCCAAACCGTGTGCTTGCCGCCATCGGACCACACGCCTTCGAACAAGGGCGAGGCGGCTTTGACCGCAACTTCCGCCCGGCCGAATTCCCGGTGGTGCCCGCTTTCCACTTTGCCGCCGAGTTGCGCGGCCAGCAGCATCTGGCCGTAGCAGATGCCGAGAATGGGAACGCCAGCCTCGAAAATTTCCTGGGGCGCGCGTGGGCTTCCCTCTTCGGCAGGCGATGCCGGCCCGCCGGAAAGGATCACGGCCTTGGGCTTCATCCGCGCAAAAGCCGCCGAAGCGCCGTGAAACGGCACAACCTCCGAATAAACCCCCATTTCGCGCACCCGCCGCGCAATAAGCTGGGTAACCTGGGAACCGAAATCGATAATGAGAACCTGATCGTGCAAAACCTGTGTCATGGCGAGCCATTAAGGGAGGTCACCAGAGTCTGCAAGACGAAGAAGCACGACCTATTGGGTAAACTTTTAGGACTTGACAGAATAGAAATACGGTTATAATAATTACAACCGTATAACCGTGGAGAAGATATAATGCCGCAAATTGATGTTCAAAATTCAACACTTGAGAGGCTCAAAAAATTAGCCGAACCATTTGTTGACACTCCAGAAACGGTGTTACTACGTGGTATCGACGCTCTCGAAGCTCTCACGCGCGGGGTTCAACCAACTACGCAGCCGAGTTCGATTGATCTCAGCATTGATCCAAGAAATATTCCTAACCTCACCCATACAAAACTTTTATCGGCCAAGCTTAATGGGAAAGCATTTCCGCGCCCCAAGTGGAACTCTGTGTTGGACGAAACTCTGATCAGAGCAAGAAAGGCAGGGCTTAAGGCCAGTGATATTCAGCGGATTTGCAGCATAAATGTCAAAGAGGGGAAAAAAACTGATGAAGGGTACAGTTACTTAGAAGACATCAATCTTTCAATTCAGGGACAAGATTCAAATGCTGCCTGCAGGGGAATTGTTACTATGGCTCGCTACTTGAAAATCCGGGTAGAACTTGAGTTCATGTGGCGAGAAAAAGATGGGGCAGCGCATCCTGGAAAAGTTGCGATACTCACTTCCACATAATTCAAATTATTTTCACCCAGTCGCCACATCCCACAGCAGCTTCATGTTGAGCGCAATAATGACTGCGGCAATGATGGCGGCAACGAATGTCAGCCAGCCCGGCGCAACCAGCGCCCCCATCTTCGCCTTGTCCCGCGTGAATATCACCAAGGGAACAATCGCAAAGGGCAGCTGGAACGCAAGAACAACCTGACTGAGGATCAGCAGGATCCCCGTGCCGCTTGACCCATAGTAGATTGTAACAATTGCCGCAGGGCCAATGGCCACCATGCGCGTGGCCAGCCGCCGCAGCCAGACAGGCAGGCGGATGTTGAGGAAGCCTTCCATAACGATTTGCCCCGCGAGAGTAGCCGTCACCGTTGAATTGAGGCCGCAGGCGAGCAATGAAATGGCGAAGAGTTTGGGCGCCAGCAATGAGCCCAAGAGAGGGGCTAGCATGGCGTGGGCATCACCAAGATCAGACACGTCAGTGCGCCCCGTTCTGTAAAATACAGCCGCCGCCAGAATAAGAATCGAGGCATTGACCAGCAGCGCAAACATCAGTGCGACGGTTGAATCCCAAGTGGCGAATTTCAGCGCATCGCGCTTTTCTGGCAGGCTGTCACCATAGGCCCGCGTCTGCACGATCCCTGAGTGAAGATAAAGATTATGCGGCATGACCGTTGCCCCGATGATGCCAAGAGCGAGATAAAGCATTTGCGGATTGCGCACGATTTCGACTGTGGGTGCAAACCCCCGGATCACCCCGCCCCATTCCGGATCAGCCATGGCAATCTGGAAAAAGAAACTTACAAAGATCACTCCCAGCAGGGAAATGATAAACGCTTCCACCCAGCGGAACCCGAGTTTTTGCAGCCAGAGAATGATGAATACATCAAGCGCCGTAATGATCACCCCGATTTCAAGTGGGAGTCCAAACAGCAGATTGAGGCCAATGGCAGTACCCACGACCTCCGCAATGTCCGTTGCAATAATTGCGATTTCGGCAAATATCCAAAGCACGAAGGACACGGATTTGGGGAAGGCATCGCGGCAGGCCTGCGCCAGATCACGGCCCGAACCAATTGCCAACCGGGCACATAATGACTGTAAGATGATAGCCATGATATTGGACAACAGGGCCACGAACAGGAGTGTGTAGCCAAATTGCGCCCCGCCCGCGATGGAGGTGGCCCAGTTGCCGGGGTCCATATAACCCACGGAAACCAGGTATCCCGGTCCAACAAAAGCAAGCGCCCGCCGGAACAACCCGCCGGATTTGCGCATCTTTATCGAGTGGAAAACTTCGGTGAGCGAAGGCTCGCCCCGCTCTCGCCGCCATTTCGATCCAATCGACGCCGTAGTCTTCCCGACAACTGCGGCGCTTGTCGTATCATCACCCATTTCAGACCAGCAATGCCGTCGCATACATGATGCCAAGGCCGGCGCTGATACCTGCGGCGATTGGCGGCGAGAGCCACTGCCCGGGGCCCGAGCGGCGCAAGATCAAAGCGCTCACTTCGATGATCACCTGTAGGATGGCCCCTGCCCCCACCCCGAAGCACACGGCAATCCACAAGGGGCTGACCGCCTGCGTGCCAAGACCGTGCCGACAATGGCGGGAAACCCGGCCAGCGCCGCAAGGCCTGCGAACTGCATGAATTTTGGCCTCTCGTCAGCGATTGGCACGGCGATGCCAATGCCTTCAGTGACATTGTGGATGGTGAAACCAATGACAAGGAAAGTGGCCAGCGCCGCAGAACCCGTGGCAAGGGCAGCACCCACCGCCAGCCCTTCGCCCAGATTATGCAGGCCGATGCCAAGTGCGATGAAGGTTGCCAGCCGCATGCCTTCCGGCGCCACGCCCTTGGCCCGCCCCATGGCCAGCAGAACAAGTGTCGTCGACCGCCAGCATCACCCAGAACAATGCTGTTCCACGCAAGCGCCCGATGGTCTCCGCCGCCTCTTCAAGCCCCTCGCCAATGGTGTCAATCAGCAGGAAAGCCAGCAGCCCAACCGTGAGCGCCAGCAAAAAATTCATCGTGGGCCGCGACAGCGAGCGCATGGCAGGCCAGGCCAGCAGCCCCGTGGCCACGGGAACCGCGCCCAGCAGAAGTCCCACCGCAGCCAGAAGCCCGAGGGACGCGCCCGACAGCACGGGCGTCGCGGTGGCCACCTCAATCGTATGGTCGATAATGGCGCCCGTTGCTGTCAGCAAGGCGATGTGATGGGCCTCGCCCTCAATCCACGGATAGGGAATATCAATGCGGGTGAGGCCAAGCCGCGCGCCCGAAACGAGTGGCGTCGCGGTGAACACGCGGTAAGCCGTATCGACCTGCGCTTGCGCAATGACCACTGGTTTCGACCCATCAGTGCGCACGTCGAGCGAAATCATGCCCGGCGTCAAATTCACCCGCTCAATCGCTGCCTCTTCGACTGGCGGCGCTTCCTGTGTCAGCCGGTCAAGCGGCCGCCATAGCAGCAGAAGCGCAACAATCAGCGCCATGACAACGAGGGGAAGCGCCGAGCCAGAATTGTTTGAACCCATCACACCACCTCGAAATGGCTCATCCAGCCAAGTTCGGCGAACTCCGACTGGTGGGCGTGGAACATGTAAATGCCGGGCTCATGATCAGCAAACGACATTTCAATGATGCCGCGCTGGGCCTGGCACATCATCACCGTGTCGATGGTGCGGTGGGTGGGCGTGAGCGTCGTGCCATGATCATAGAAGTCAAAGAAATTCGCATGGACGTGCACCGAATTGATCGGATCAAATTCCGTGATGTTGACGAGATAGATGCGGACGGGCCGCTCTTTCTCAATGCGGATCGGCTTGTCGAAATAGGCGAAGGGAATGGTGTTGACACAATAGAATTCATTCTCGTCATCGAAATTCGTGTCAAAGGCGTTCATCACCATCACCATTTCCTGCCACTTGGCGTTCTCTGGTGAACCCATAAGCCGTGACTCCGCCTGAAGGCTGGCTTCCGGGTGCCGGGCCGGATCCGGGTCAACGATGAAAACACCGTAAAGCCCCTTGTGGATGTGGCGTTTCAGCGGAATGGCATGGCAGTGATAGAGATGGCAGCCAAAGGGTTTGGCATCCAGCTCATAGGTGAATTCCCCGCCCGGCGCCACGAGGCTCGGCCCTGAAACACCATCCATCCGCGCCGGGTGAACGCTGTGAAAATGCATGGAATGGGGGTGGCTGCTGCTATTGATGAAGCGGATGCGCAGGATGTCACCTTCGGTGCAGCGCAGTGTCGGGCCGGGAACGCGCCCATTATAGGACCAGCCCGCGAACTTGACCCCGGGGCCACCTCAAACTCGTGATCGACCGCCGTAATTGTCCATTCGCGCAATTTTCGCCCATCGCTCCGGGTTGAGACCGTGCCGGCATCAAAGTCCCAAAGCATCGCGTGGGGATCGAAGCCATTGGCTTGATGGTCAACCTCACCGACCAAGCGGTTGCCGCCCTGGTCATGGCCGGCATGCCCGGAAGCCTGTTGCGCCAGCGCTGCGTCGCCGACAGCGGGCAGCAGGGCGTTGCTGCGGCCACCCTGCCCAGGAATTTGCGCCGGTCGAAGCCGATTGATGGTGGTGTTCCTGTCATAGCTGTTTCCTTAATCGCCGATTGCAAAGTTTAGCATTTGCTAAATTATTTGCAATAGGCTAATCTCGCACTGCGAAAAGGAACTGTTGGATGGCATTTGCAACCAAAAAAGGCGCGTCCGCCAAATTGCGCTCAGCCGCCTTCAAGCGGGTGCGCGCCGACCATTCCGCCGAACTGGCCGAAGACTATGTGGAAATGATCGCCGATCTCATTGATGAGCGGGGCGAAGCGCGTTGCACGGATTTGGCGCTCCGCTTGGGCGTTGCCAACGCGACCGTGGTCAAAACGATGCGCCGCCTGCAAATCGCCGGCCTGATCAACCAGGAACCCTACCGCGCGATATTTCTCACCAGCGACGGTTGGAAAATGGCGGAGGACGGCAGGCGCAGGCATGCGCTTGTGGAAAAATTCCTTCTGGCGCTGGGCGTCACCCGCGAAACCGCCCGCATCGATTCCGAAGGCATCGAACACCACGTCAGCGCCGAAACCCTGAAGGCCATGGCAAAGTTTCTGGCGAGAACGGTGGCTAAGAGCGGAATGCGATCGACAGTTCCCTCCAATGGGGAAGCTGGGTGCGTGGGGGTCGGGCTGTGAGGAAAAGGAACCAGCCTTTAATTCCGCCGCATCACCGCGATGAAAAATCCATCGGTCCCATGCTGTGCAGGCGTCAATAGCAATGTGCTGTCCGAGCCATCCGCCGATTTCGGTGGTTCCGTTCCAATGGCTGATGCCCATTGCTTGGCGTAGGGAATGATTTCGAAATTCTTGTGCCTGTCCAGAAACGCCGCGATCTGTTCAATGTTTTCCTCAGGCAGGACCGAGCATGTAACATAGACCAGCCGTCCGCTCGCCTTCACCAGTTGCGCGCCCCGCTCCAAAACTTGCCCCTGGTCCTTGATGCGTTGCTGCAATTGCATTTCTGCCAGCCGCCATTTGGCGTCGGGTTTCCTGCGCCACGAGCCCGAACCCGAACACGGCGCATCAATCAGAACGCAATCAAAGCCGCCCATCTGGTCGAGCTTTTCGGCTTCGTCTGCGGCAATTACCTCGATGTTGGTGACACCCGCCCGCGTCAGGCGCTCAAAAATTGGCCGCAGGCGATGCCGGTCCGCGTCATAGGCCACAACAAGGCCCTTGTTCTGCATCATCGCCGCAAGCGCCAAAGCCTTGCCGCCAGCGCCAGCGCAAATATCGGCTACCCGCTCACCCGGCTTGACGCCGGACATGAGGGCTGCAACCTGCGATGCCGCGTCCTGAATTTCAAACCAGCCCATGCCATGGACCGGTTCAACCTCAACATTGATATTGCGCATGTTTGCGTCAGATGGTTTCACCCGCACGCAAAGCGGCGACAAAGGCCCGGCTTCCGCCCCATGCTTGGCAAATGTCTCAAGCAATTTGGCGCGGTCGCACTTCAGCGTGTTCACCCGCATGTCTATGGGAGCGCGCTGCGAAAGCGCCGCCCCCTCCTCCGCTGCCCGGTCCCCGAACACCTTGGTCAGGGATGGCATCAGCCACTCCGGAAAATCGCCCCTGATGTGCGCGGGCAGATCGCCGCGCATCTCCCGCGCCAGCGCCGTTTTCTCCGCGCCGCTCAAGGCGCCCGGGCCATATTGCTCCGTACACAGATTTTCAATCTCTTCGGCGGAGACATGCCACACATCGCGCAACACACCCAGCGCCAGCGCCCGCGGCCTGCCATCGCCCATGCGCGCCGCCGCCGTGTTGCGCCTGCGCAGCACGTCATAGACCAGCGTTCCAATCGCGTGGCGGTCTGTGGAGCCCGCGAAGCGGTGATACTTGCCCCAATCCTTCAGGGCCTCGGAAGCCGGGCGATGCAGGGTGAAAACATCGGTGAGAATTTCAATTGCCGCGGCAACGCGGCCAGCCATGCGCATGAGTTATCCAATCACAAAAAGGCGAAGGCCAAACCATGTCCACATGGCAGCCAGGCAAATCATTCCCGCCAGAAACACTTTGAAGCGCAGCGCAATGACATTCCGCCCAGTTTGAACATAGCTGTGGACAACACGCGAGGCAACGAAGACCCAGGAGAGCAAAACCAGAATAATATCTGTAAGGCCCGTCACCAGCACCAAAGGCAAAACGGCGTAAAACAGCACCGGAAGCTCAAACTGGTGTTGATAGTTATTCGCGAAATTTCGAACGGCTTCAGGGTAAGCCATCTTGTTCGTGTCAATTTCAGAGCGCTTCACCAAGCCCTTGCGCACGGCGGCCACGCGGCCGCTGCCAGCGCGGCAGAGAACATACAGAATCAACGCGACATGAACAAAGGCTGGCAGCAGCAGCAGTTGGGTTTGCGTCATCCTATCCACGGCCCTGGTAGTTCGGCGCTTCCCGCGTGATCATCACGTCATGCACATGGCTTTCGCGCATGCCGGCGCTGGTGATGCGGATGAACTCGGCGCGTTCGCGAAGCTCCGCCAAGGTGCCCGCCCCCACATAGCCCATGGCGGCGCGAAGCCCGCCGGTCAGCTGGTGCAGAACAGCCGCCACCGGCCCCTTGTAGGGCACCTGGCCTTCCACGCCCTCGGGCACAAGTTTCAAGCTGTCTTTCACCTCCTGCTGGAAGTAACGATCCGCCGAGCCCCTGGCCATGGCCCCGACAGAGCCCATGCCGCGATAGGACTTGAACGACCGGCCATTGAACAGATAGGAATCGCCGGGGCTTTCATCCGTGCCCGCCAGCAGCGAGCCAATCATGGCAACGCCCGCGCCTGCGGCCAGGGCCTTGGCCAAGTCGCCCGACTGCTTGATGCCCCCATCGGCGATGATTGGCACGTCGGACTTGAGCGCCTCGTCAGCGCATTCCATGATGGCTGAAAACTGCGGCACGCCAACGCCCGCCACGACGCGCGTGGTGCAAATGGAGCCGGGGCCAATGCCAATCTTGACGGCGTCGGCGCCTGCTCCGACCAAGGCCTTCACCGCCTCGCCCGTCGCCACATTGCCCGCGATGATCTGAACCTTGTTGGAGAGCTTCTTGATGCGGGCGACCTGGTTGATCACATGGATGGAATGCCCGTGGGCCGTATCGACAACGATGATATCGACACCGGCGTCGATCAACATTTCAGCCCGCAAAAATCCCTTGTCGCCGGTGCCGGTTGCCGCCGCGACGCGCAGCCGCTCATGCTCATCCTTGGCGGCGAGCGGATGGTCGGCGGCCTTTTCCATGTCGTTGACCGTGATCAAGCCAACGCACTCATAGTCATCATTCACCACAATGAGTTTCTCAATCCGGTGCTTGTGCAGGAGCCGCTTGGCTTCAGTCCGGTCAACGCCGGCCTTCACGGTAATCAGCTGCCGCGTCATCAGATCGGCAACTTTTGTGTTCAGGTCGGTGGCAAAGCGCACGTCCCGGTTGGTGATGATGCCCGCCAGCTTGCCGTTTTCCTCGACAACCGGAATCCCCGAAATCTTGTGGCGCTCCTTGAGCTGCATCACCTCGGCGAGTGTCGCGTCCGGCCTGATGGTGATGGGGTTGACCACCATGCCCGATTTAAAGCGCTTTACCTGGCGCACCTGCTCGGCCTGCGCATCGGGTTCAAGATTTTTGTGAATGACGCCCAGCCCGCCCGCCTGCGCCATGGCGATCGCCAGCTTCGATTCAGTAACCGTATCCATGGCCGCGGAAATGATCGGAATGGAAAGCGCGATATCGCGCGTGATCCGTGTGCGGAGCGAGACTTCCGCCGGCAAAACCGAGGAGGCCCCGGGCTTCATCAGCACATCGTCGAAAGTCAAATATTCCGGGATTTGGCGTCGGGCCATCGGCCAACCTTTCTGGTATTTCAGGATTTGTTGAGTTGGCGGTTGCCCTTAACACCGGCAGGGCCATTAAGGCAAGCAGGGCAATGCAAAAACAATGTTATTGATGCATTAAGGATTTTAGCTATAATACGGAATATCCGTAATTTAGGAATAATGGCTATGATCCGCGTAACTTCGACAGAATTCAGCAAGGAAGTCGGACGCTTTCAGGACTCCGCCCTCACCCAGCCCGTGGTCGTCACCCGTAACGGGCGTGACCGCACGGTGATGATCTCGGCTGAGGAATATCAGCGGCTCAAGCGCCGGGACCGTCAGGTCTTCGCTGTTGGCGAGCTCCCCGATGCCATCGTCGAAGCGGTGGCTCGAACCGAAATGGACCCGCGCCACCGCCACCTCGATAAACTCGTCAAAGACTGGACCCCATGAACCTGCCGAAGCCCGAACCGGGCCTCGTCATCCGCTATTCCTATCTTTGGCTGCGCGAACATCAGGTCGGCCGCGAGGATGGCAGCAAGGACCGTCCCTGCGCCATCATACTTGCCCTGCACACAGACGAGGATGGTGACCAAATACTCGTTGTGCCGGTCACCCACAGCCCGCCCGAAAGTCCTATGGCAGCACTTGAATTGCCTCCAGTCGTGAAACAACACCTGGGCCTCGACACGGAACGCTCATGGGCCGTGCTCTCGGAAAGCAATCTGTTCACCTGGCCCGGCCCCGATCTCCGCCGCATCGCCGACCGCGACGACAGCTCTGTGGCCTATGGATTCCTGCCCCCGAAATTCTTCATTGAACTCCGCCGGAGATTTGTGGCGCTGGAAACTGAGGCCCGGTCAAGGCGTGTAACGCGTAGTGAGTGACAATTAGGCGGGAGGTTGCATCAGAATTTCAACGAAAGTGGATATTCAGGGAATTGATGAGAAGCTATGGGCCAAAATTTCTCGTGTTTCAGGACTTGTGGAGTTGGCACCGGCTTCTAACACTTGAATGACGTCCGGCGCAAACAGGAATTCAGGGGAGCACGATGCCAGAGGCAGCCATTGGAGTTTTAATCAAACCCTTGCTAGCCTAGCGATTGATTCTGTTCCGATGGGGAAATACCTGATAGGTAGCAGCCGTTGAAAATCCACCAGGCAAATGCCGCATTCTTACCGATGGTTCCGCGTCGGTACGTCATTTTGCTGAGTATCCTCACGGCGCTTTTTGCATTGCGAATAGCAGGCCAGCTCGCCGCCGCGGTGTTTGATGTGAGCTTCTTGCCACAATTTAAGGACTGGTATTCAGGACTTGTTCCCTATCCATTGCTTCTTCCGGTGCAGATTCTGCTGCTCGGATTAATGCTGGCAATTGTGCGGGATATCGCGAGGGCGCACGGTTTTTTTTGCAGCGCTTACACGGCGCACGGGACGCATCATGATGCGCTTAAGTTATCTCTACGCCGCGGTGATGGCAATGCGCTACGCTTTGACGATGATGCTGCATCCGGAATTGCGCTGGTTCACCGGTACTACGCCGATTTGGGTCCATTTCGTCCTTGCTTCCTTTCTGTTCACTCTTGGCCATTTCCACGCAACCCGCCCGGAAGGACTGGATAAAGGGTTGGCACCATGAAATTGCACGAACCTGATGTGGCCCTGACCGATCTCGGACTGGCCGTTGAATGCACTTGGTTCGTAGTCCTTCTGGCGGGATATGGCGCTGGTAGCGGCAACTTGGCGGCGTGGTTTTGCGCCTTCTTTGCAGCCACGGGACTTGCTGCTTTTCTCGGCGCCGTTACTCATGGATTTATCCCCGATCAAAATTCAGCGCTGTACCGTGTCTTGTGGCTCGGGATATTTGCCGCAATAGGATTTGCCGCCGTTGCCTGCTGGGTTGTCGGTGCCCGGCTGATCTTCGGCGATGCTGGCGTCCGTATTGTGTTGATCGGCGCAATTGCTGCCTTGGTGGTTTATATGGCCATAGTCATCAAGGTGAGCCAGTCATTTGCCGTGCCAATCATTTACTATTTGCCGTCAGCGGCCTTTCTTCTTCTGGCATTTGGCGTTGCCTATATGCGGAACCCTGAGTTGCATTTCGCTTTAGGCATGGCCGGGGTTCTGCTGACATTTGTGGCGGCACTAGTCCAGCAGATCAAGGTCAGGCTCCATCCGCGCTACTTTGACCACAATGCATTCTACCATGTCATCCAGGCAATCGCGCTTTTCTTGATTTTTCTCGCCGCGCGGGGCCCGATTCCGTCAACCATGCTGTGAGGTCATGCCATGCCGACAGTCGTAAACGATATTCATTCGCAGCTAAACCAGACTTCCGTATCGCGGATCGTGACACCGCAATCGGAAGCCCAATTGCAGGCAGAGATAGTCCGTGCCCGCGATGAGGGTCGTTCCGTGAGTGTTGCCGGGGGGCGTCACTCGATGGGTGGCCAGCAATTTCTCAGCGGTGGCGTCCTTGTCGACATGTCTTCAATGAATCGAATTTTGAATCTCGATGCAGACTTGGGGATGGTCGAAGTTGAGGCCGGAATCCAGTGGCCCGAACTCATTGACCAGCTCACGACAATGCGGACACGCAACGCGAGATCATTTGGCATCATCCAGAAGCAGACGGGTGCCGACCGGCTTTCCATCGGTGGCGCTCTTGGATCTAACATTCATGGCCGCGGGCTTGCGCTCAAGCCGATGATTGACGACGTTGAGTCATTCACGCTCATGAATGCCGACGGGAAACTCATCGCCTGCGACCGTAGACAAAATGGGGAACTGTTTCGCCTTGCCATCGGCGGGTTTGGCCTTTTCGGCATCATGACGCGCGTCAAGCTCAGGTTGATGCAACGAACCAAGCTTGAACGCGTGGTCAATGTCATCAGCATTGAAGACCTCATGCCCGCATTTGAAAGCCGAATGGCAGGGGGTTACCTCTACGGCGACTGCCAGTTCTCAACCGACATGGCTTCAGGCAATTTTCTCCATACCGGCGTATTTTCGTGTTACCGGCCCCTGCCGGACGATGCGGAAATGCCTGAGGGCCACCGCGAATTGAATGACAGCGACTGGAGCAATCTCTATTATCTGTCGCACGCCGACACGAAAAAGGCATATGAATCCTACGTATCCTACTATCTCTCCACATCGGGCCAGCGCTATTGGTCGGATACGCATCAACTCAGCGTTTACATCAATGACTATCACTTGGAACTCGACCGCCATCTCAAAGCATCCGTCAAGGGTTCAGAAATGACAACGGAACTCTATGTTCCCCGCGGCGCATTGGCACAGTTTTTCAATGTGGTGCGAGATGACTTCCGCAGGCATGATGTAAAGCTCATCTACGGAACCATCCGGCTCATTGCCAAGGATGATAAATCATTTCTGGCCTGGGCAAAGGAGCCATGGGTTTGCATAGTTATGAACTTGCACATTGACCACACCGCTGAGAATATCGCCAAGGCCGCAGGGGATTTCCGCCGCCTTATTGCCCGTGCCATTGAGCTTGGTGGAAGCTATTTTCTTACTTATCACCGCTGGGCTGATCGCGAACAGGTCGAAAAATGCTACCCGCAGATTACTGAATTTCTGAGGCTCAAGCGCCGCTACGATTCAGATGAGGTATTCGCAAGTGATTGGTACAATCATTATAAAAAAATGTTTGCCGATAAACTTTAAATTCTATCGCCCATTTATCTTGGCCAGATTGCGGTCACCAACTGAATTTCCGCCGCCATCCCTACCCCTGAACCCCATAGCCAGAACAAACAGTTCCGCCGAGTCGTCCCGGCTCGACATCGGTTTCAAATGCCGCACGCTGGAAAAATTCTTCTTCATCAACTTCAGCATTTCGCCTTCGCTGCCGCCGCGCAAAACCTTGGCGAGATAGACGCCGCCCTGTTCCAGAACCTGGCAAGCGAAATCCAATCCGGCTTCAGCCAGTGACATGATCAACAGATGATCGGTCTGCCGGTGGCCGGTGGCGTGGGCTGCCATGTCAGACAGAACCACGTCAACTTTCCGGCCGCCGATCGCGTCCATCAAAAGCTTTGGCGCATCTTCATCGAGGAAATCCTTCTTGAAAATCGTCACCGCCGGAATGGGGTCCATGCCATGCATGTCGATGGCGATAACCCGCCCCCGCCCCTCTTCGGCTTTCACGCGCTTGACCGCAACCTGGCACCAGCCGCCGGGCGCGGCGCCAAGGTCGACGACAACCATTCCCGGTTTCAAAAACCTGTACTTGTCGTCAATTTCAATCAGCTTGAAAGCCGAGCGGGAGCGGTAACCCAGCTTCCTCGCTTCAATCACATAGGGGTCGTTCAACTGGCGCTCCAGCCAGATTTTTTGCGATACCGTGCGCCCCTTGCCGGTCTTGACCTTCACCTTGAGATTGCGGCCACTCAATTCATTTCTGCTGCCGGGCCGGCTCATGCGTCCCTCCTGAACGAGCCATCTTCGAGCATGAGTGTCGTCAGGATGCCTTCGCGCAAGCCCCGGTCCGCCACGCGGATGCGGCTTGCCGGAAACGCCAGCCGGATTTCCTCCAGGATGGCGCAGCCCGCCATCACCAGGTCGGCCCGCTCCTTGCCGATGCACGGGTTCAATATGCGCTCCGCGTAAGTCATGGCCAGAAGCTGCGCTGTCACCTGCCCCACATCGCTGCTGGACAGCCAGGTTCCGTCGACGCGTGAACGGTCATAGCGCCGAAGCCCCATCTGAATGCCCGCGATCGTTGTCACGGTTCCCGATGTCCCAAGCAAGTGCGATGGCAGGGAAGCCCCACCCCTGATGCCTTCGACTTGCGCCACAAATTGCAGCAACAGCGGCCGGATGAAATCCCGCATCGCCGCGAATGATTGCGGGGTGACATCCACGCCTCCGCCAAAGCGCTCTGAGATGCTGACCACCCCCGCCGCCAGTGAAGTCCAGGCCAGTATTTCGTGCCGGCCGCCGCGTCGCTCCACCCACATGACCTCAGTTGAGCCGCCGCCGATGTCGAACACCAGCGCGCTTTCGGCCTGGGGATCAATCAGCGGTTCAGCGCCGGTCGCCGCAAGTTGGGCTTCAGTCTCGCGGTCAATGATTTCGAGCTCCAGCCCTGTCTCAGCCGCCACCCTCGCGATGAACTCCGCGCCGTTGCTGGCCATGCGGCAGGCTTCCGTGGCGATCAACCGGCGTTTCTGGACCTTGTGCCAGAACAGCTTGTTGGAACACACCCGCAGAGCCTCAATGGTGCGGCTCATGGCGGAGGTGTTGAGCAGCCCCGTTTTGCCAAGCCCCTCGCCCAGCCGCACAATGCGTGAAAACGCGTCGATGACATGAAATCCGTGGGCTGAAGGTTTTGCGATCAAAAGCCTGCAGTTGTTGGTGCCCAGGTCCAGGGCCCCATAACTTGCGTCGCCAGCAACCGCATCCGGGCTTCCGGGGGCTTCCAAGTCTGGCAGATCAGCTGATCGGCCCTTGTTCCCGTACGACCCGAAACTGCGCCTGCCACGGGAATTTCCCCGATCGCTGGTCGCGTCCACTCTAAAACCTTCCGGATAACCCCGGCCTCGACAGGCAGAGCCTGGAGTTCGGTAATCATCCCTTAATCATTTCGTTGCCGCCATCTTAACAGCTTCAGAACCCACGTAAAGCAAATAAATCCCGTCGAATGCGACCAAGCGAATTAACTTAGAATTGACACAAGGGGGACTACCCTGCCCGCCTAGGACGGGGTGTAATGCGGACATTTGGCTCACGATGGTTCAAGGATAACTCGCTCATTGGCGAATATGCGGAGCATTTTGGCGCGGGCGTCACCCGCCAGAAACAGACCATGGCGCTGAACGCCGCGAAGGTTGAGGCCGAGCTGGCGTCCAAGGCAAAGTCGGAATTTATCGCCAATATGAGCCATGAGCTGCGCACGCCCCTCAACGCCATTATCGGCTTTTCCGAGATGCTGGCCACCCAGACCGTGACCGGCGCTGACAAGGTCGAGCAATATTCCGCCCACATTGGCCAAGCCGCCGAACATCTTTTGGCATTGATCAACGGCATTCTGGACGTCTCGAAGATCCAGGCCGGAAACCTGTCGGTTGACCTGGAATCCGTGAACATCAATGAAATCCTGGAATCCTGCCTGTTGATCGTGGAGGCCAAGGCCCGGGACAAAAACATCGTCATGGAAACCACCATCGCGCCGGATCTGCCAAATTTTCACGCCGACCCGCTGCGGCTCAAGCAAATTCTCATCAACCTTCTGAGCAACGCGGTTAAGTTCACCCCTGCCGGCGGCCGCGTGGAATTGGATATAACAGCCCTCGACACTGGCTTTGGCAGCATCATTCTCAGCGATACGGGCATCGGCATGTCAGCCGCCGAGATCGGAACGGCGATGAGCCCATTCGGCCAGGTTGACGCCGGTTTCAACAAGCGCCACGAAGGCACGGGCCTTGGCCTGCCCATCGCCCACGCATTGGCGCGCCTGCACGGCGGCAACCTCAGCATTAAATCGCAAAAGGGTCGGGGAACGCGGATCACCGTGACATTGCCCCTGATCGCCGGAAATCAAGCGATCTCTTCTTCACCAGACAACAGCATTCACTAAAGGGCAATAGAGCACATGGACAGTTCAATTCTCGCGACGCAGGAACAATCCCACGGCTACGCCGACACAGCCTTGCGGATAGGCCGCATCGTGGCGGTGACTGGCGCGCATGCGATTATCCTGCTTGATATCGGGTCCCAGACCGGCAACCCGGAAAAAGACAGGAGCCCCGAAATCGGCACCTTGCTGAAAGTTGACACCAGCACGGCGGTTTCATTGGCGCTGGTTTCGGCCTTGAGTTCGCCCACGCCTTCGCACAGCAATTCCGAGCACGAACTGCGCATTGTCGAGGTCGAGTTCATTGGCGAGCTTCCAAAGGACGAGGACGGCAAGCCAAAATCCTTCCGCCGCGGCATCTCCTCCTACCCCTCATTGGGCGACACGGTTTACCGCGCCAACCGGGCTGAGCTGGCCAAAGCCTATGCCTGCAATTCCGAATCATCCATCCGCGTCGGCCACATCCAGCAGGACCGGACCATTCCCGCCATGATCAAGATCGATGAAATGCTGGGCAAGCATTTCGCTGTTCTGGGAACCACGGGCACCGGCAAGTCTTGCACCGTGGCGCTCATCCTGCGCCGCATCCTGGAGAAAAACCCGCAAGCCCATATTCTGCTGCTCGACGTTCACCGCGAATATGCCCAGTCCTTCAAGGGTCTATCGGAAGTGATTTCGCCCGACAACATGGTCCTGCCATTCTGGTTGCTGAATTTTGACGAAGCCGTCGAAATTCTCATCGGCCAGCAATCCGGCCGCGAAACCGACGTGGAAATCCTGCGCGAGCTCATCCCGCTGGCCAAGGGCCGCTACATGAACAATCAGCGCCGCGACAAATCAGCGATCACGCGCTCCGGTTCGGACAACGCCAATATCGGTGTCGACACGCCCCTGCCTTACAGGACGTCGGACCTCATCGCCATTCTCGAGGAATACATCGGCAAGCTGGAGCTGCGCGGCGAACTCTCGCCCTACAAGCGCTTGAAGGCCCGCATTGAAACCATTTCCCGCGATCCGCGCTACGCCTTCATGTTCGGCAGCCTCACTGTCCAGGACAACATGGTCGCGGTGCTCGCCCGCCTGTTCCGCATTCCCGTCAACGGCAAGCCCATCGCCATTCTCGAGCTGGGCGGCCTGCCATCGGAAATCATCAATGTTGTGGTGTCCGTTCTGGCGCGCCTGGCCTTTGACTTCGGCGTGTGGAGCGCCGGCCGCGTGCCCATCACCTTCGTTTGCGAAGAGGCCCACCGCTACGTTCCAAACGACAAGACGCTGGGTTTCGAGCCCACCAAGAAATCGCTCTCGCGCATCGCCAAGGAGGGCCGCAAATATGGCGTGTCCCTTTGCATCGTGACCCAGCGCCCGGCCGAGCTCGATCCAACCATCCTCTCCCAGTGCAACACGATCTTCTCCATGCGCCTCACCAACGAGCGCGATCAGGACATCCTGCGCGCCGGCATTTCCGACGCCGCGGCCAGCCTTCTCGAGTTCATGTCCACCATGGGCACCGGCGAAGCGGTCACCTTCGGCGAAGGCGTGGCGCTGCCAACCCGCATCAAGTTCGACATGCTGCCAGCCGATGAATGGCCGAGAAGCAACACGGCGTCCTTCACCACCAATTGGGCCAAGGATCTGCCGGACAATTCATTCCTGCATGAAGTGGTTAGCCGCTGGCGCGCCCAGACGTTCAATCCCGATAGCGCAAGCTACGCCCTTGAGGCAGCCTCGGCGCCAATGCAGATCGCGGCCCCCGTGCCCGAGCCTGCCCACCAAACCATCCGCCGCCCGCCAAGCATGCCGCCAATCCAGCAGCGGCCAGGCATCCAGCCGGCGCCATCAAACTATGGGCAACCAGCGCCATCGCCGAACGCGGTGCCACCGCCAATCCAGCCCGCCGCTGGCCAGCAGCAAAGCCTTTCGAGCCTGATCAAGCAGTTCAGGTCATAATCCGCCTTGCGCTGAAAGCCTGCCGCCGCTAGAACTCCCCCATTCCCGGCGCATTGGGGGATCGGCTAACGGTAGGCCCTCAAACTCTGACTCTGATTGTCTAGGTTCGAAATCCTAGTCCCCCAGCCATTTTTTGATAAAAGATGAATTTAATCCTTGACACCGCGCGGTGTTTGGGCCATCAACGGGCATTCTCCACAATTGGGTATCGGCGCGGAACCAGTCTCAGGCAATGAGGCGGGGCCGCATTTCATTGGGATTCAGGTGATGATTTTGGCACTGTTTTTCGTCGTGTTTTTTCTTGCTGCAACTGCAATTGCCAAACTGGTCGCAAGTTTCGCCAACAAAACGGTCAGCCTGGCAAATCTGCAATTGAACAGCGGCGAAGCTTGCGTTGAAGCGATGGGCTGCAAGGCGCTGGATCGTGGGCCGCTTCTTGCGACAAACACCAGTGCGTTTTCGGACAACCCATCATTTCACCGCTGGAACTGGCTGGCCGTGAAATCATCAGGCTTGGTCACCGTCGTGGCGAAGACGCCTCGGAGGACGGAACCGCAATTCAGGTGGCGGGTTGTTCAACAGAGGTCCGATGCGGACGCGGAAGGATTGATCCTAACCTGCGCAACTGCGCGACATTGAAAATTGGCCCGACCGTGGGAACTTTTAAAATACGCCAGAAAAAAGGGAAACGTCCCCTTTTTCCCACCCGGTGGTTCAGCGCGTCGCCACTCACTTTCTCCAGCCTCGGATTGGAAAGACCGATCGCTGACGCCGGCCGCGCCAGAGCACGCACATGATATCCAGCCGCAAGCGCCTGACGGGTCGTCTCCAACCCGATTCCCTTACTGGCGCCAATAATCAGTACCCGCACGATCCCATCTCCCGCTTCAGTCTAACAAACAATACGCTAAGCTGAAAAATCCATAAGGTCTGCACCAAAAAATGCACACAAATCCCACCCGAGTTGTATTGGAGAAATGCAGCGGACGGCCATCCGGCCAGCTAATTGCTGAACCGCAAAATCCAGCGCTTATTCGTGCTCGCCATCTTTGCGGCGACCAGAACCACGTATAAACAGCTTAGGGTTCCTCGCAGCGGCCGTAAGAGTTGCGACTGTAATTGCTGCGGCGGCTATCAATACAGTATGCCCCACCACGCTCCAGGCAAGGAACGTGTAGCTTCCAATTGCAAGCGAAAAACTGACCGCCCACATCAGTCCCAACGCCTGCAAAACATAATGCCGGATGGCGACGTCGGGAATGTTACGAAGCGGGCTGACTTCGTGATTAAAGATGAAGTTCCACGCATATACGACAAAGTTCCTGGTGCTTGCGAACATGGGTCTGGATCTTTCCCTAATTTTCAATACTAGGACATTAATTTTACGCGCTTACAGTTTCTTGACGCAAAACGTGCCCAACACGACTACGCCGTTGTCTGCCAGTTGGATCTGAGTCGGAGTGACTAAATGTTCAGTCCCGGCATGTGATGCCGCTGAAAAGCGACGATGCTCGCCTCTTCATCCACCGTGAGAACCGTCGATTTCGGTTCTTTCGGCCCCATGGCCAAATCTGAAGACGCTGTCCGCCTCTTCCACTTCGCGACCGTCTTCTGATTGATGCCGTAGCGCATTGCCAGCGCCTTCAGGCTCCCTTGACTATGCTGTATCGCTCGACTGACCGCCTCAGTCGTTGCGGCGCGCCCAAACCTTCAATCCGGACAGCGCTAACTACGCCGTTGAAGCAGCGCCCGCGCCATTGCCCATCGCAGCGCCTGAAGCGCCGTATTCCGGCAACAACTTGCGCCGCGCGCCTGCCCCGCCGCCAATCCAGCAGCGGCCCGGCATCCAGCCAGCGCCATCGAACTACGGACATCCGGCGCCATCGCAGAACGCGGCGCCGCCCCCGATCCAGCCCGCCGCCAGCCAGCAGCAAAGCCTCTCAAGCCTGATCAAGCAGTTCAGGGCATAATCGCCTTGCGCCGGGGCGCCGCCGCTAGAACTCCCCCATTCCCGGCGCATTGGGGGATCGGCTAACGGTAGGCCCTCAAACTCTGACTCTGATTGTCTAGGTTCGAATCCTAGTCCCCCAGCCAATGTAAACGATATCAATGACTTAATTCTCATACTGGGCAGAAGTACTGGGCAAAATCCGGCCAATTTGATGCTTTGAAATCTACGATTTGAGCCGTCACGGTTTCACACCTTGGACCATCGCAGATGTGATCGGCCATCAAGGACTATCCGCGCAAGTCTGATTTGGCATCCATGCGGGCCTGCATGTTGGCCGTAAAGCTGCCAACGGCGAAGGTCAAGGAAGAGGCTGACGGCTAACGCAAAGCCATAGCCCCGAAAGTGGATTCCAGCGCCTTTTTCCAATCGCTCCGGTAGTCAAGAAGCGCCTTCTGCTTCCCCAACTCCCAAGGCTTGATGTCCAGTATCTTCCGGCAACGGGCGGCAGCGTAGCCGTGGTTTCGTACCTCCATGTCAATCAAACGCCTTATCTCGCTGATCGAATGAGCGGCCTTTAGGCGCTCCAAGAATAGTCCGGCCTTCCGTGCAACATAGTTCATCTGCCAGTCGGCCTTCTTTGTACTTTCTTCCGCGACGGCTTCAAGGTCTTCCGTGTAAATGTTGTCAATCCACATGTACTCAAATACCGACATACCTTCACGCCTGCACCAATCGTACAGGTCTGGAAGGCCACGTTCATATTGCGGGCTGAATCGGGCTTGAATCTCATCATACTTCCGCTTGTATTCAATATCGACGTGAGACTTGCAGCCTATCGGGATCATGCCGTCTTTCTCGACGTAGCCGTATGCCTTGTTGAGCGCGCGGTGTTCATCGTCGCGCGTTTGGATTAGTTCCGATCCCCGTTTCCAATGAGCCCTGTTCTTGTCTGCATAGCTTCGAATGAAACCGCCTCGAATCTCCGAATAAATCATTTGCGCCTCTGCTCAGCGGCCTTCAGCGCCGCTATAATCGGGTGGTCCATCGGTGGTGGCGGCAAACTCTCTTCGAAATCTCTTGCCAGCTTTACCGCGTTATCACATTTGGCGATAATTTTGAGCGCCTCTCGATTGTGTTGATCAATGAAAACTATCTTCTCAATGGCATGCAGGGGCAATGAACCATTGTGACAGGCTTCTACGCCGGGGATGATTTTCGCAGAAGGGTTTTCGCGCGAAAGAGCATGTGTTGTTCCCGCATCGAAAAGATGCGGCGCAACCACTTGTCTGTCAATTCCAAGCCAGACTGCCACACGGCTGTTTTGCTGGTGGCCAAACCATCCCTGCCAATTATCGAATTGGCCCCAATCATCTATTGCCGATGGACCGAAATCAAATAGGCTTACCGCCCCACGGGACTTGCAAAAGGCATTGGCGTATCTCCGGTCCATGACGCAAATCTCTCCCACTTCGATGATGCCAGCCATCTCAGCCGTCCCGGTGGCATGCCAAAGGCCGCCGTCAAGGATAACCCAAAGAGTCAAAGGTAACCCTGGATTTTCCATACCGTTGTTCTCCATGGCATAATACTTATCTGATTCGCCAACTCAGCCCTTGAACGTGTTTGCCCTACGTCTGGCAATCATTGTGAAGATGCCATGAACTTCAAACCGGATGAACTGGAATTTCTGAAAAGACACGGCGTGAAGCTGGAAGAGGTCCATGACGGGCAAAGGCAATCTCAAGCGCGCCGTAGGACCGAAGCTGAGCGGCTAGGCAAAACGTTAGTTCTAGGTCCGCCGTGCCAAGCTGCCAATCATCGCCTGCGTACAAGGGCCGGTCACTGCGTCCAGTGCGATCCCAAAAAGCTCGCCTATCAGACCCGCCACACGGCACCCGGCTACGTCTACATTGCCGGTTCAAAACTTGCGGTTCACGGTGACAGTGCGCACAATAGGATTGCAGTCACAACCACTTTTCCACATGGTCTATGACGCACTGGGACGTTTGATGCGATCAATCGGTGCTGCAATCTG
>CAWFJW010000029.1:0-188579 GCA_963816305.1 uncultured Alphaproteobacteria bacterium | reverse complement strand
AAATCTGGACCATCTGAAGGCAATCCAGGCGGCGCTTTGAGATAGCCCAAAACTGATATAGATTGGCCAGCTTGATGTTGGCCTTTTTTGTCAGAACGAGGTTTTGATTTGCCTGCAATTGTTTTTGCATTGATCGTTGCCTTGCTGGTGCGAATATTCCTGTTCCTACCCTTTGATATACCTTCGGAAAGTAACATTCCAAGCCTCGTGGTTGGAGACTATGTGTTCGTCTCCAGGACAGCTTATGGCGACGGATCTCCCCCGCAGCGTGGCGATATGGCGGTATTCAAACTTCCGACAGACAGAGACATTGACTATGTGAAGCGGGTGGTCGGCTTACCGGGTGATCGCATTCAAATGATAAATGGTGTTTTGAATATCAACGGTGTGCCTGTGAAATTGGAGGAAATTCAGCTAAGTCCAGAATTCTATCGGGACCGGAATTTTCGTTTCTTCCGTGAGACTTTGCCAAATGGCCGTTCCTATGTGATTGCGGACGAAACTGCGGATGGCTCGGCCGACAATACAGATGTCTATGTTGTGCCTCCCGGCCACTATTTCACATTAGGCGATAATCGTGACAACTCCCAGGATAGCCGATTTATGAATGTAGTCGGATATGTTCCGGAAGAGAACTTTGTCGGACCGGTCGTATTTCGATTCTGGAACAGCAAAGGTTTCAGCCTCAGCAACCGTCCGGAAGAAACTTATCCGCCGCAGTGATTAACCCACCGACCCTTCGAGGCACGCCTTTAAGGGTTGGTTGATTTTGATGCGAAGAAACAGGATTTGACAAACTGTAAGTTATAGATTACACTGTTTCTAGTGATCGAAATCATCAAGTCTGACGAATTTCTGGAGTGGTTTCGGCAGCTTCGAGACCAGCGTGCCCGCGCTAAAATTGATGCGCGCATCTTGAGGATGAGCTTGGGAAATCCCGGAGACGTCAGGCCTGTTGGCTCTGGTGTCAGCGAGATGCGCATAGATCATGGCCCGGGATACCGAGTCTATTATATCCAGCAGGGCGAAATACTTGCGATTCTCCTGTGCGGCGGCGACAAGTCATCGCAGCGGGAAGATATTCAGCTTGCAACAGAAATCGCCCAGAGATGGAGGAGTTGACATCATGAAAACCGGATTTTCCAAATACGACATCGCCGACAACCTCAAAACGGAAGAACAGGCGGTCCTCTTCCTCGAAGCCTGTTTTGAAGAGGCAGGCGATGATGCCGCGTTCATCGCCGCAGCACTGGGCGAGATTGCGCGGGCCCATGGCATGACGGAGATCGCCAATGCCACGGGGCTGACGCGGGAGGGGCTTTACAAGACCCTGTCGAAGGACGGCAATCCAAGTTTTGCCGCGATCCTCAAGGTCATGAAGGCGCTTGGACTGAAACTGAAGCCGGAAGCTGCATGAGGGGTGGCGGTGTTACTCGCCGACCCGCACAGGCCTGCGGTCGCTTTTGGCGCCGCTGATTTCTTTCATCCAGCTTGGCTTGCCGCCGCCAGTATTGCCGTTACGCTTGGGGGCGCCCGCACCGCCGCCGTGGTTGCGGTTTTTGTTGGCACCTTCGCGGCCAACGGGATTCCACTGTTTCTTCTGGCCCGCTGGCTTGGTGCTGCGGCCATTGGGGCGCTTGGCTTCGTGTTCAGCAGGCGGCAGGTTTGATTTTCCCAGCGTGTGCTGCACGACCGGAATGCTCTGGCGGATCGTGCGCTCGATGTCTTTCAACAAGGAACGCTCGTCACCTGCGCAGAAGGCAATGGCCACGCCTTCGGCGCCGGCGCGCGCGGTGCGGCCGATGCGGTGGACGTAGGACTCGGGCACGTGGGGCAGATCGTAGTTGATGACGTGGCTGACGCCATCAACGTCAATGCCGCGCGCGGCGATGTCGGTTGCGACCAGCACGAGGATCTTGCCTGCCTTGAATCCGGCCAGCGCCTTTTCGCGATTGGCTTGGGATTTGTTGCCGTGAATGGCGGAGGCGGTGTAGCCCGCAGCCGACAGGCCCTTCATGATCTTGTCGGCGCCATGCTTGGTGCGGCTGAACACAAGGGTGCGGGTCATGTTGTTATCCTTGAGGATATCAACCAGCACCTTGAGCTTGCTGGCCTGATCGACGTGGATGACGCTCTGGTTCACGCGGTCCACGGTGGTGGCGACAGGCGCCACTTCAACGCGCACCGGATTGGTGAGCAGGCCGCTGGCGAGATTTGAAATCTCCTTCGGCATGGTGGCCGAGAAGAAAAGATTCTGGCGCACCTTCGGCAACATGCCGGTGATCTTGCGGATGGCATAGATGAAGCCCAGGTCGAGCATCTGGTCCACTTCATCGAGCACCAGCACTTCGACGTTTGCAAGTGTCAGTGCGCGGCGTTCAATAAGATCGACGAGACGGCCAGGGGTTGCCACGACGACATCAACGCCGCCGCGCAGGATATCAATCTGCTTGCCGATGGAGACGCCGCCAAAAACCACGGCGCGGGTGACTTTCAAATTGCGGCCATAGGTCTTGAAGCTTTCGCCGATCTGCGAGGCGAGCTCGCGGGTGGGAGAGAGCACGAGAACCTTGCAGGAGTTTTTGGCGACGCGCTCGGTGGCGTGCGACAGGCGCTCAAGAATGGGGAGCGCGAAGGCGGCGGTCTTGCCGGTGCCGGTCTGGGCGATGCCGAGCAAATCGCGGCCCTTCAGGAGTTCGGGAATGGCGCGGGCCTGGATGGGGGTTGGCTTGTCGTAGCCTTCAGCGGCGATGGCCTTGAGAAGGGGGGCTGAGAGGTTGAGTTCTGAAAATGAATTCACTGTGTATAGTTCTTTCTGTTTCGGACAGATGTGGGGAAAGCGCAGGCCATGTCCGAGCGACCATTTCGCGGGAATCGCAAAATGATACTGGCTCTGTGCTTAAACAGATCCCACGTGAAAGGAGTGTTCGGATTATTTCGGTGCCTGGGTCGGAACAGCAGCTTTGAAGCCACCTCACGTTATTCTTATGTGACCGAGGTCGATGGGCTGCATATGCGCGTTGCGGTGCGGCAAGTCAAGCATTTATCGCCGCAATCGTGCCGCGCAGGGTTGCCATGTCGTTAATGATGCTGCTTACTCCCAATTGTTTCAAGGCGTTAACCTTTGAGGCCGCATCATGGGCAACGCCTGTGAAGCCGATCACGTGGCAGCCAGCGGCGAGCGCCGCTGTCGCTCCCGTCACGCTGTCTTCCACCACAACGCATTTGCCTGGCGCAAACCCGGCGCGAAAGGCGGCCAACGCATAGATGTCGGGCGCCGGCTTGCCGAATTTTACATCCTCAAAGGTCGTCAGCCTGTCGCCAAAGAAGGGCTCGAGCCCGGTGATTTTCAAGGCTTCGAGGGCGCGGTGACGCGGACCATTGGTGCCGATGCTCTTGGGAAGGCCCAGGGTTTGCAGCATGGGAAGAACGCCGGTGACGGGCTTGAGCTCACGCCGATAGAGGTCCAGCATGAGATCGTCTTTGCGCGCGCTCAAATCCGTTGGCAGGGTCGTGCCAAACTCAATCTCAACTTGCCTCACCATGTCTTCAAAGGTGGCGCCGACGAAGCGGTGGTGCATGTCTGCCACCGAGAGATGGATGCCATTTTGCGCCAGCAAGGCCATGTCCACATCCATGGAAATGGCTTCGCTGTCGATGAGAACGCCATCGCAATCAAAGATCACATGGGCGATCATTTTGCGCCGAGATGCCGGAAGGCTTTGATCACCTGTTCATATACGGGCTTCTTGAAGGGCACGATCAGATCCAGCATTTCATCCATATGGGCCCAGCGCCACGCATCAAATTCCTGCTTGTGGCCGGGAGGGGCCAGATTTACCTCGCTGTCGTCACCCAGAAACCGCATGGCGAACCACTTCTGGGTCTGGCCGCGATATTTGCCCTTCCAGGACTTGCCGATCAGGTGTTCGGGCAGATCATACCGATACCAGTCCGGCGCCTCGGCGATGATCTCGGCGGAGGTGATGGCGGTTTCTTCGGCGAGTTCGCGGGCGGCGGCGATGGCCGGGTCTTCATCGCCATCGATTCCTCCTTGCGGCATTTGCCACCAGTGTCCCTTGCCCTCGTCATTCTGCTTGTCGAAACGGCGGCCGATCCAGGCCAAGCCTTCGGCATTGAGCAGCATGACGCCCACGCACGGCCTGTAGGCCGTAATCAAACTCTTCTCGATCATTAACCCAGGCGGCCTTTGTACAACGCGCTGACGGGCACCAGAATGATGCCCTTTTCACGCAGTCCCTTGGCCCATTCTTCCACGGCTTCCTGGGTGACTTCAAGGCCCGAGCCGGTTCCAACCGCAAAACCATTGGATTTTGCCTCGGCCTCGAGAAGCTCAAGGGCGGTGGCTATGCCTTCCGGCGTTGCAACGCTGTCGATGACGATTTCGGAACTGCGGTGGGGAACATTGGCCCTCTGCGCCACCTCTTCCGAAACGGTGGCAGCGGTTGAGGCATCCTCGAGATAGATGAGGCCGCGCTTTTTCAGCTCCTGCATGACGGGCTTCAGCGCCTTGGGTGAATTCAGGAGCTTGCCGCCCATGTAGTTGGTGATGCCGGTGTAGCCGGCGAAGCGGCTCATGTGCCAATGGAGCGCCTCGATGTTGGCGACATCGTCGGCATCGGAGAGCAAGGTCTTGGGGCCGGGATTGTTGGCGGGAAATCCCATGGGCTCCATCGGCAGCTGCAGCAGCACTTCATGGCCATTGGCGCGGGCCTTGTTCACCTGTTCCTGCAGATTGTCGCCATAGGGGGCAAAGGCGAAAGTGATGTCGCCGGGCAAATTCCTGGTGGCGCGCTGGGTGAGTTTGGGATTGAGGCCCATGCCGCCCAGCAGAATGGCGATCTTGGGCTGGCTGGAATGAAGCACGCCCATGGGGGTCAGCCGCGCGTAAACATCGGAGGGCTTCCGGTTGCCGGGGCCGATGCGTGGCAACTGGCCAATGCCGCTGGTTTCGATGAGATCAGCCATCGGAGCGGGGCGCAAGGGCCGGCGCGGGGACACCACGATTCCAGATTCCGTTTGATAGACATCGGCCTGCGCGGGCGCCTCGTCCCTGGCTTCGATGTCCTCTTCGGCAGCGGGGGCTTCAGGTTCGGCTGACGCCACTTCTTCGATGGCGGCTGTCTTGATTTCTTCGGCTGCGGGAATGGCCGCAATGACGATGGGTTCACCGGCGAAGGGGTAGGGCGTTGCGACGGCCCAGATGCCCAGCCCCACGAATCCCGCCGTCGCCAAAAACGATGTCGCAAAAAGCAGGCTTGGCCGCCGCGCCCACAGGCGCTGGCCAGTGCTTCGTTTCTTCAGTGGCTGTCGCAGTTCATCGCGGCTCATGAAAAATTACGGCTTCCCATCGATTCGGTTTGGGGCGATTGTGGCGAGGCAACCGTTAACGCCTCATTAACCGTAAGCAGAATTAAGGGTCAGAGGAAGTTGTAGGGGTCCACATCGATGTGGAGCTGGAGGGAGCCCCGGGGTTTCATGTCCTTCAGCCACTGGCGGATGAAGGCCTGAATATTGACCTCACGGGGAGCCTTGACCAGAAAACGCCAGCGGTGGCGGCCGCGCACGATGTGAATGGGGGCTTGGGCTGGTCCCAGAATCGCGACCGCCTCGCCTGCTGGGGCGGCACTGGCGATTTGGCGCACGAAGCGCTCGGTTTCCGCCGGGTCGCCGCCTGAAATAATCACAGCGGCCAGGCGGCCATAGGGCGGCAAGCCCGCGTTCTCGCGGATCAGTTTTTCCTGGGCCAGATAGCCTTCCCGGTCGCCATGCTTGAGGGCCTGCATCAGGGGGTGTTCGGGCATATGAGTTTGTACCAGGGCGCGGCCGGGTTTCTCGCCCCGGCCGGAGCGGCCGGCGACTTGCGCCATCATGGCCCAGGTTCTTTCACCACCTCGCGGGTCGGAGGATTCGAGCGCGAGGTCCGCATCCACGACGCCCACAAATGTGAGAAACGGGAAGTGATGGCCCTTGGCGACGAGCTGGGTTCCGATCACAAGGTTGTAGTCGCCCCTGGCCACATCCCTGATCACGTCGCGAAGGTAAACGCCGCGCGCCAGATCGCTGGAGAGAATGGCGATGCGGGCGGCGGGAAAGCGGCGGGCTGATTCTTCGGCGAGGCGCTCGATGCCGGGGCCGCAGGGCACCAGCTTGTCTTCAACCCCGCACTTCGGACAGGCTTTTGGGGTTGGCTCCATATGGCCGCAGTGGTGGCACATGAGCTGGCGGCGAAACCGATGCTCGACCAGCGAGGCCGCGCAATTGGGGCAATCCATGCGGTGGCCACAGGCGCGGCACAGGGTGAGGGGCGCATAGCCCCGGCGATTGAGAAACAGCAGCGCCTGATCGCCCGCCGCCAGGGTTGTGGTGATGCTGTCCACGATGGGGGCTGACAGCCACGCGCCGCTTTCAAGCGGCGTTGCGCGCATGTCGATCAGGCCGATTTCCGGCAGCTCGGGGCGGCCATGGCGGTCCAGCAATTTCACGTGGGCATAGCGGCCGCGATCGGCATTCACCAGGGATTCAAGCGATGGCGTCGCCGATGACAGGATCACCGGGAATTTGCCGATCGCGCCATAGAGCACCGCCATGTCGCGGGCGTGGTAGGGAACGCCCTCGTCCTGCTTGTAGGCGTTTTCATGCTCCTCATCGACAACGATGAGGCCGAGTTTTTTCCACGGCAGGAAGAGCGCTGATCTCGCCCCTACGACAATTCGGGCGCTGCCGTCGGCGACGCCGCGCCAGACGCGCTCGCGCTCCCTTGGGCGCATGTCGGAATGCCATTGGGCGGGTTCGACGGCAAAGCGGGTCTCAACCCGGGATATAAAACTTGCGGTGAGCGCGATTTCCGGCAGCAGCAAAAGCACTTGACCGCCCAGGGCCAGCGCTGCCGCCATGGCCTCAAAGTAAACTTCGGTTTTGCCTGATCCGGTGACTCCATCAAACAGCGTGACCTTGGCGCTGCGGGACGTGACCATGGCGCGGAGTTCCTGGGCCGCTGCCTCCTGTTGCCTGGACAGCTTCAATCCGCCGGCATTCAAATCGGGGGCTTGAAAGGGCTTGAGGCTGGGAAGGTCAACGGTTTCCAATGCGCCTTCCTTGGCAAGGGACTTCACAACGGATGCGCCGACGCCAGCCGCCTGGGCCAGCTCGGAAAGGCGCATGGCAAAGCCTTCGGATGCCACATCCAGAACCCGTTGGCGCTGGGGTGTCATGCGGCGGCTGGGATGGCCCGAGGCGCGGTAGGCCACTTGCTGCCTGGGTTCTTCAAAGGCGCCGGGGGAGCGTAGCACCATGCGCAACACATTGCCCTTGGGCTCGACATAGTAGTCGGCCAGCCAATCCACGAATTTGCGGTGGGTCTCGCTCATCGCCGGCATGTCAAAGCGGATGGTCACATCGCGCAGCCTGGCGCTTGCTGGCGCGTTTGAATGCAAAGCCCAAACGACGCCAATATAGGTTCGCGAGCCCAGGGGCACGCTCACATAGTCGCCAGGGGCCAGCGCCAAGCTCTCTGGAATGCGGTAGGAGTAGGGGCCTTCCAGCGCCAAAGGCAACAGCACATCGGCAAGGCGGATGGAATCGGGGTTCATGGGTCTTGGAATAGTCTTGGACGGGAAGGCCTGCCAGTCTTATATCACGCCCCAAATGAAACATGCCACGGTTCAGCAACCCAAGGTCAATGCCCGCGAGATTGTCTATTGGGAACCCATTCAACTGGCGCAGCGCCTGCGCGGGCAGGCGCATCTGACGCTGTTTGAAAGCACCATGCGGCAGGAGAAACTGGGGCGCTATTCGTTTTTGGCATGCAACCCATCCTCGACGCTTGAGGCGAGGGATGGCGTGGCTTTGCTGGATGGCGTTCCGCAGCCGCAACCGGCGCTCAAAGTCCTTGACCGCCTTCTGGCGGAAAATCGCAGGCCGTTGATGGCGGGTTTGCCGCCGTTTCAGGGGGGATTGGCGGGCTATATCAGCTATGACTTTGGCCGCAGCCTTGAACCGCGCTCGCGGATTCCAGACTTACCCCGCCTGTGCCCCGATCTCATGCTGCATGTCTATGACGTGGGCATTGCCTTCGACCACCTGCAGGAGCGCGCGTGGATCGTCTCTACCACCGATGAGGCCCGCGCCGATGAGCTTGAGGAACTGCTCAAGCACAAGGCTCAAAATTTGGGTTCGCCGGTGATTGAAGGCTGGGCCTCGAATTTCACGCGCGGCGATTATGAGGCGGCGGTTGCCCGGGTCATTGAGTATATTCTGGATGGCGATATTTTTCAGGCCAATATTTCCCAATGTTTCAGCGCAGATATCCCCGATGATTTTGATGCGCTGGCTTTCTACAAGCGTTTGCGGACGCTGAATCCAGCGACATTCTCGGCCTTTCTGGACTATGGCGATGTGCGGATCGCGTCGAGCTCGCCGGAACGGCTGCTGAGCTTTGACGGCAAGACGGTGGAGGCACGGCCGATCAAGGGCACCAGGCGGCGCGATGCTGATCCGGCGCGGGACGCGGCCCTGGTCGCGGAACTGGTTTCCAGCCGCAAGGACCGGGCCGAGAATGTGATGATCGTCGACCTGCTGCGCAATGACTTGAGCCGGGTTTGCTCGGGCGTGCGGGTGCCCATTCTGTGCGGACTTGAGAGCTATGCCTCAGTGCATCACCTGACATCGGTTGTCACGGGTGAATTGAAGCCCGGAAAAACGGTGGGCGATCTGATTGCGGCCCTGTTTCCGGGTGGCTCCATCACGGGGGCGCCGAAAATCCGCGCCATGGAAATTATCGTTGAAATTGAGCGGGGCCCGCGCGGCATCTATTGCGGCTCCATCGGATATTTCGGGTTCAATGGCCAAGTGGATTTGAACATCGCCATCCGCACCGCCATGTTCAGCCAAGGCGTTGCGCGGGTTCAGGGCGGCGGCGGCATCACGGCGCGCTCGGAACCCCCAGAGGAATATGATGAAACGCTCACAAAGATCAACCGCATCATGGAGGCTTTTGCGCCATGATCCTGATTGTCGATAACTATGACAGCTTTGTCTACAACATCGCCCGCTACTTCGAGGAGCTGGGCCAGAGTGTGGCGGTGAAACGCAATGATGAAGTTGGCGAGATCGCGCCTGACGTGAAAGCAATCGTGATTTCGCCCGGACCCTGCGCGCCGAAAGAGGCCGGGGCTTCGCTCGCCATTGTCGCCGAATACTCCGGCAGGCTGCCCATTCTTGGCGTGTGCCTTGGGCATCAATGCATCGGCGAGGTTTTTGGCGGCAGGGTGGTGCGCGCCAAGCGGCCCATGCATGGCGACGCTTCCGAAATCATTCATGATGGCAAAGGCATTTTCAGGGGGCTGCCCAATCGGCTGAATGCCGGGCGCTATCATTCGCTGATCGTGGAAACCGGAGATGAAAATCCGGAATTGGACATCACCGCGCGCAGCGATGACGGCGAGATCATGGGGCTTCAGCATCGCTCGCACCCGACCTATGGCGTGCAGTTTCACCCGGAATCCATTCTCACCGAACACGGCTATGGCATGCTCAGGAATTTCCTTGAGGTGATGAATTGAGCGTCGTGTGGTTCAACGGGAAATTCGCCGGCGGCGCCATTCCGCTTGATTCCAGGGATCGCGGGTTTCTGCTCGGCGATGGCGTGTTTGAAACCATCGCGGTGCGCGAACGCAAGCCAATTTGGCTGACAGAGCATCTGGCGCGCATGGCAAGCGCAGCCGCGGAACTTGGCATCCTCTTTGATGTTGAGATCATTGGCGCTGGCGTCGCGGCTGTGCTGGAAAACAGCCATGCCGGTTTTGAAGCGCTGCGCATTGCGCTCAGCCGTGGCAGCACGGCGCGTGGTCTTGGCAGCGCGTGCATTTCACCAAGCCTGCTGGTCACCCTTGATGCATTCATCGGGAGCAGCTTGCCGCAGTCTGTCAGCCTCAAGGTTTCGACGATCCGGCGCAATGAACATGCGCCGTCATCGCGGCTGAAAACGCTTTCCTATATTGATGGAATTGCGGCGGCGCGCGAAGTCGCGGGCGACGCCGATGACGCCCTGATGTTGAACACGGCTGGACGTGTGGCGTCAACAACCATCGCCAATATTTTCATGCTGCGTGGGAACGAGCTGATTACGCCGGGGCTGGACCAGGGAATCCTGCCGGGCATCACGCGGCGCAAGCTGCTGGACAGCGCCCACAAGATTTCCCTGACCCCGGTTGAGCGCGCTGTCGGGCTGGAGGAAATCTTCGATTCCGATGCCGTCTTCACCTGCAACAGCCTGCGGTTCGCCAAGCCGGTTGCGAGTCTGGATGGCCAGCCGCTGGGCACAAGGTTAATTGCGGACATTGCGAGGGGTTTGGAAGGTGAAATTTGACGCTGAGGGTGGCGGCGTGATCGAAATCGGACGGATGGCATCGTGATGCTCGAACACGCTATCCTGGATGTTAATCCGGCGGAGACTGCTGATTACGAAGCGGCGTTAACGAAGGCATTGCCGCTGATCGCGGCAACGCCGGGGTTTGTTAAGCTTGAGGTGAGGCCCTGCGTGGAACGGCGGGGACGCTATCTTTTGCTGGTGGAATGGCGGTCATTGGAGGACCACACGACAGGTTTCCGGCAATCGGATCGTTACCAGCAATGGCGAACTTTGCTGCACCGCTTTTACACTCCGTTTCCCGTGGTGGAACATTTTGGCGAGCCCGTCGCCGCCTGTTAGAGGTTTTCAACTTTTGGGGCCTAGCCTTGCGCCATGAAAGCGGTTCCAGACCTCCTGCAATTTGGCCTTGCCCGCGACGCGGCGGGCATTGCGGTCGCTTGGCTGCAATCCCTGAAATCCGAGCGCCGCATGGCCGGCAAGACGCTGGAAGCCTATGCGCGCGATGTTAACCAGTTCGGGCAATTCCTGAGGGATCATCTGGGTCAGCCTGCGGACATCGCCGACCTGGCATCCTTAACAACTGGTGACTTCCGGGCCTTCATGGCCAGGCGCCGCACGGGAGGGGTCGAAAGCCGCACCCTGGCGCGGCAGCTTTCGGCCATTCGCTCCTTCTTCCGTTTCGCCGAGCGCAGCGACCATTTCAAGAACGCGGCCCTGGCGGCGCTGCAATCGCCCAAGATTTCGCACTCGGTGCCAAAACCGTTGAGCATCCCTGCTGCCAGGCAAGTGGCCAACTGCGAGGCGCTTTCAAGCGATGAAACACCGAAGTGGGTGGAGGCGCGCGACCGCGCCGTGCTCACATTGCTTTACGCCTGCGGCCTGCGGATTTCCGAGGCGCTTGAGCTGACGCTCAAGCAATCCAACTCCAATCCCCTGGTGATCAAAGGCAAGGGCGGCAAGGTTCGCATCGCGCCCATGCTGCCCCGGGTGCGCGAAGTTCTGGATTCCTATATCCAGCTTTGCCCGTTCCCGCTGAAACCTGATGACCCAATGTTCCGGGGCGTGCGCGGCAAGCCGCTCAATGCGCGCAATATCCAGCTGTTGATCGAGCGGATGCGGGGCGCGTTGAACCTGCCTGACACGGCGACACCGCACGCGCTGCGCCATTCCTTCGCGACGCATCTCCTGGGCAATGGCGCTGATCTTCGCGTCATCCAGGAGCTTCTGGGCCACGCCAGCCTGTCGTCCACGCAAATCTACACGGAAGTGGACCGCACGCATCTGCTCGAACAATATCGCAAGGCCCACGCGCAAAGTTGAGGCTTGCGAGAGGGATCGGCATTTCATAGTTTGGCCCATGCCCGCCATTGATCCCGTCCAATCAGATTTGGATACGCCGAAGAAAGCCGATGTCGCCGTCATCGGTGGCGGCATCATTGGCGTTTCAACGGCGCTTGAACTGGCGAGCCGCGGCTTCTCGGTTGTGCTGCTGGAGAAGGGTGTCATCGCGGGCGAACAATCGAGCCGCAACTGGGGCTGGTGCCGGCAGATGGGGTGCGATCCCCGGGAGATTCCCCTCATTCTGGAATCGCTCAGGCTGTGGCGCGGCATGAACGCGCGGGTGGGCGCTGAAACGGGTTATCGCCAAAGCGGGATCATCTATCTGGCGGAGACCGATGCGGAGATGGCCGCCAAGGAGAAATGGCATCGCGAAAACGCCAAGGCCTTTGGGCTTGATACGCGATTGGTCAGCGGGCTCGAGGCCGAACAGCTGCAACCGGGATCAACACGGAAATGGAAGGGAGCGCTTTACACTTCGGCGGATGGCCGGGCGGAGCCTTTCGTCGCCGTTCCCGCCATGGCGCGGTTTGCGCAGAAACAGGGCGTCAAAATCCTGCAGAATTGCGCGGCGCGCGGGATTGAAATGGCGGCGGGCAAGGTTTTGTCGGTGGTGACCGAGCATGGCGTCATCGCCTGCGGCCAAGCGGTGCTGGCGGGAGGAGCGTGGTCACGGCGGTTCCTTTGCAATCAGGATATTGAATTTCCACAGCTCACGGTGGTGAACTCGGTGATGCGAACTGATGCGCTTGATGCGGGACTGGAAAGATCCTGTTCTGGCGGAAAGTTTGCCTTTCGCAAACGCCTGGACGGGGGCTACACCATCACGCATCGTCACCTGTCGGTGGCTGATATTGTGCCGGACAGCTTTCGCCTGTTGCGGGAATTCCTGCCCGCCCTCAAGCTGGATTGGCGCGGGCTTCGCCTGCGCCTGGGCCGACGCTTTTTCGATGAAGCGGGATTGAAGCGCCGCTGGCAAATGGATGAGCGCTCGCCTTTTGAGGAGGTTCGCATGCTTGACCCGGAACCGGTGTCGGGCATTCTTGATGAGGCGGCGGAAAGCCTGAAAAGCTATTATCCCGCCTTCGCGCCGATGCGGATCGCGGAGCGGTGGGCGGGCGTGATCGACGCCACGCCTGACGCGGTGCCGGTGATCTCAGCGGTTGACAAAATAGACGGACTTTTTCTCGCGTCGGGATTTTCCGGGCATGGCTTTGGCCTGGGGCCGGGGGCCGGAAAGCTGATGGCTGAATTGGTGGCGGGTGAAAAACCCTGTGTCGACCCCAGGCCGTTCCGCCATTCGCGCTATTTTGACGGCAGCAACCCAAGGCCCACCACCGGCCTGTGATCAGGCCGCCAATTTCCCGGACTGGGCGAGGGCCCGTTCAACTGTGGCAAGCAGGGCTTCCGGCGCCACGGGCTTGCGCAGGAACTCAAACAACTTGAGATTGACGGCGCGTACCCGCGTTGAAGTCTCGACATCGGCGGAAACCATCACATAGACCGACTTGCAGCCCAGGGCCTGCATGGTTTCAACCACGTCCAATCCATTTTTCAAGCTGCCAAGCCGGAAGTCAATGAGGCCCACGGCGAAGGCTTGGCCCATGGCGAACTCAAGGGCCGATTCGGGATCCGCGAAGCCCTTCACCCGGTAGCCCGCGTCATCCAGCAATTCAGCGGTTGTCGTCAACAGGTCCAGGTCATCGTCGAGGATCAGAACATCCACGTGCTTGCCGCTGTTAACCATCACGATGCCTTTGAAGAAAAAATCATCGGCTGACTATGCGCGAGAATATTTACCAATTGCTAAATATGGAATTCATTTCAATTTCAGCTATGGATTGATCTTCCGGCGACGGCCATGGCGGCCTCCTTGACGGCTTCCGAAAGGGTGGGGTGGGCGTGGCAGGTGCGGGCCAGGTCTTCGGCGGAACCGCCAAACTCCATCAACACCGCGATTTCATGGATGAGTTCGCCGGCCATGACGCCGATGATGTGGGCGCCCAAAACCCGGTCTGTTCTGGCATCGACCAGAATTTTCACGAAGCCATCGGTCGCCTGGTTGGCCTTGGCGCGGCCATTGGCGAGGAACAGGAATTTTCCGCTCTTGTAGGCAATTCCGGCGGCCTTGAGCTCTTCCTCGGTTTTGCCAACGCTGGCCACTTCGGGCGAAGTGTAAACCACACCCGGGATCACATCATAGTTCACGTGGCCTGCCTGGCCTGCGAGCAGTTCGGCCAAGGCCACGCCCTCGTCTTCCGCCTTGTGGGCCAGCATGGGGCCACGGATCACATCGCCGATGGCGTAAACATTCCTGAGGCTGGTTTCGAAATGATCGTTGACCTCGATGCGGCACTTGGTGTCGCGCCTGACGCCCGCCTCATCGCAGCCCAGGCCTTCGGTGAAAGGCGTCCGGCCCACAGCCACGAGCACCACATCGGCGCTCAATGTCTCCGCGGCCCCGCCAGCGGCAGGCTCGATCTCAAGCGTCACGCCAGATGCGGATTTCTTGGCTTGCGTGACCTTGCTTGACAGCTTGAAGGCGAATCCCTGCTTTTGCAGCAGGCGCTGGAAAGTCCTGGCCACATCCATATCCATGCCGGGGAGGATGCGGTCGAGGTATTCGATGACGGTTATCTTCGATCCCAGCCGCGCATAGACAGAACCGAGCTCAAGGCCGATGACGCCGGCGCCGATGATGGCGAGATGCGGCGGAACTTTCGCAAGCTCGAGGGCGCCCGTCGAAGAGACGATCTGATTTTCGTCGATCTCAATGCCCTTGAGCCTCGCCACATCGGAGCCGGTGGCAATGACGATGTTTTTCGTCTCAATAGTCTGGCCCGCAACATCAACCTTGCCGGGTCCCAAAATTTTGCCGTGGCCGCGCACGACGGCCACCTTGTTTTTCTTCAGCAGAAAATCAATGCCCTTGGTGTTGCCGTCAATGGCCTCCTGCTTGAAGCCCATCATTTTGGCAAGATCGAAGGTCGGCGCGACATTGATGCCCATCTTGGCGAAGGAATGGCTGGCTTCCGCAAACATTTCAGACGCATGCAGCAGCGCCTTGGAGGGAATGCAGCCCACGTTCAAACAGGTGCCGCCATGGGTGGCGCGCCTTTCCACAACGCAGACTTTCAGCCCAAGCTGGGCGGCGCGGATGGCACAGACATAGCCGCCGGGTCCGGTGCCGATGACGGTGAGGTCGAACTGTTCAGCCATGACGGAATCCTCAAAATTTCAAATACTGCGTCCACCTGAAACACCCAGGCACGTCCCTGTTACATAGGATGCCTTGCCGGACGCCAGCCAAATAATTGCTTCGGCCACTTCGAGCGAAGTGCCTTCACGCAGCATGGGAAGCTGCCCACGCATTTGTGCAACACGGTCCGGTTCGCCGCCGGAGGCATGGATATCCGTGTCGATGATTCCGGGGCGGACCGCGTTGACGCGGATTCCCTCACTCGCCACTTCACGGGCCAGGCCCAGGGTAAAAACATCAATGGCGCCTTTGCTTGCAGCATAATCCACAAACATGCCGGGGGCACCGAGGGTTGCTGCCGCTGACGATAGATTGACGATTGCACCGCCTGAGCCGCCGTGGCGCGTCGACATGCGTTTCACCGCTTCACGGGCGCAGAGGAAAGTTCCCGTGATGTTGATGGCGAACATGCGCGCCAGTCTTTCGGCTGACATTTCGTCAACCCTGGCCTTCACATCGACAACGCCCGCATTGTTGACCAGCACTTTCAATTGGCCGAACTGGTCGGCGGCCTTGAAAAGCGCCACGATGTCGTTTTCACTGGCCACATCGCCGTGTATTGCGGCTGCCTTGCCGCCCGCCTTTTCAATCTGCGTGACAACGGTCTCGGCCGCCTGAGCATTCGACACATAGTTCACCACAACAACGTAACCTGCCTTTGCCAGCAACAGGCTGGTAGCCGCGCCGATGCCCCGGCTTCCGCCCGTTACGATGGCGACTTCAGGCTTCTGGGCCATCGACAGGTGTCCTTACAAATCCAACAGCGCACGCTGGGGGTCTTCCAAGCTTTCCTTGACACGCACGAGGAAGGTGACGGCTTCCTTGCCATCGACAATGCGGTGGTCATAGGACAGCGCCAGATACATCATGGGGCGGATGACAACCTGGCCATTCATGGCCATGGGGCGTTCCTGAATTTTGTGCATCCCTAAAATGCCGGATTGCGGCGCATTGAGGATGGGCGTGGACATCAGCGAGCCATAGACGCCGCCATTGGAAATGGTGAAGGTGCCGCCCTGCATGTCGGCGATCTGCAACTGGCCATCCCTCGCCTTCTTTCCGAATTCCGCAATGGTTTTTTCAATCCCCGCGAATGACAGCGTGTCGGCATCGCGCAGCACGGGAACAACCAGGCCCCTGTCGGTGCCAACGGCGACGCCGATGTGATAGTAGTTCTTGTAGACCAGATCCTCGCCATCAATTTCGGCATTGACGGCGGGCACGTCTTTCAGGGCCTGGATCACGGCCTTGGCGAAGAAGCTCATGAAGCCCAGCTTCACGCCATGCTTCTTCTCAAACACGTCCTTGAACTGGTTGCGCAGCGCCATGATCGCCGTCATGTCCACCTCGTTGAAGGTGGTGAGCATGGCGGCGTTGTTCTGGGCTTCCTTCAGGCGCCTGGCGATGGTGAGGCGGAGCCTCGACATTTTCACGCGCTCTTCCTGGTCTGCTGCGGCGGCGGCAACGGGGATTGCAGGTTTTTCCAGATGCTCGATCACATCAGCCTTGGTCAGGCGGCCATCCCTGCCGGTCGCGGGAATGCCCGCCGGCTCCAGTTTGTTTTCAGCGACGATTTTTCTTACCGCCGGCGAAAGCGGAGCTTCCGCGGGTTTTGCCGGAGCGGGCGCTGCGGCTGCTGGCCTGGAAGCGGCACCGGCCGCACCTTCTTCGATTGATCCCAGAAGCGCCCCAACCTTGACCGTCAATCCGGTGGCGGCGTCAATGGACAACAGCTTGCCCGACGCAGGCGCCGGAACTTCCACGGTGACCTTGTCGGTTTCGAGCTCGACCATCGGCTCATCCACCTTGATGGCATCGCCGATATTCTTGAACCATTTTGCAATCGTCGCCTCGGTGACGGATTCACCGAGGGCGGGCACGCGAATTTCCTTGTTCATTCTTTCTATCCTTTAAATTCTAGGCACCCAATGCCACGTCGAGGAACGCTTTCAATTCCGCGAGGTGACGGCTCATCAATCCGGTGGCCGTCGAAGCTGACGGGTGGCGGCCGGCGTAGCGGGGCCGGGTATTTTCCGCCTTGGTGAATTCCAGGGCGCGCTCAATGTTGGATTGCGCGTAGGTCCAGGCGCCCATGTTCATGGGTTCCTCCTGGCACCAGACAACCTCCGCCTTCTTGAATCGCCCAAGTTCCTGGATCAGCGCCTTGTGGGGCCAGGGATAGAGCTGTTCCACGCGCAGGAGATAAATGTCGTTGATCTTGCGGCTTTCACGCTCTTCATAGAGATCGAAATAAACCTTGCCGGAACACATCACCACGCGGCGGATCTTGTCGTCGGCCACCAGCTTTGTCGCCTGGCCTTTCAAGATTTCAGCGTCATCCCAAAGAATGCGGTGGAAGGAGGTGCCTTCGGCGAACTCCGCCAGGCTCGATGTGGCGCGCTTGTTCCGCAACAGGGACTTTGGCGTCATCAGGATCAGGGGCTTGCGAATGTCGCGCTTCAATTGCCGCCGGAGGACGTGGAAATAATTCGCCGGCGTGGTGCAGTTGGCGACCTGCATGTTGTCTTCGGCGCACATCTGCAGGAAGCGCTCGAGCCTTGCCGATGAATGCTCCGGCCCCTGGCCTTCATAGCCATGGGGCAGCAGCACCACGAGGCCCGACATGCGCAGCCATTTGCGTTCACCCGATGAGATAAACTGGTCAAAGACAACTTGCGCGCCATTGGCGAAGTCGCCGAACTGGGCCTCCCACAAGGTCAGCGTGTTGGGCTCGGCGAGCGAATAGCCATACTCAAATCCAAGGACGGCTTCTTCCGACAGCATGGAATTGATGACTTCGATTTTAACCTGCTGGTCTTTCACCAGATGATTGAGGGGCGTGTAGACCTTGCCGGTCTGCTGGTCGGACAGCACCGCATGGCGCTGGGAGAAGGTGCCGCGCTGCACATCCTGGCCAGACAGCCTGACGCGGAAGCCTTCATCCAGCAGGGTTGCGAAGGCCAGATGCTCGCCCATGGACCAGTCGAGGCCTGCGCCATCTTCAATCATCTTGAGGCGGGCATCGAGGACGCGCTGCATGGTCTTGTGAACGGCGAAAGTCCTTGGAACCTTGGAAACCTTGCGCCCCAGGTCCTTGAGTTTTTCCAGGGCAACGCCGGTCTGGCCCTTGCGCGGATCGTCCAGGTCCTTGGCGGACTTCAGCCCGGCCCAGCGGCCATCGAGCCAATCGGCCTTGTTGGCCTTGTAGCCCTCGGACACCGCGTAGTCCTCATCCAGGCTCTTGCGGTAATCGGCTTTCATCGCCTCAAATTCGTCCGCCGTGATCACGCCCTCGTCGATCAGGCGCTTGGAGTAGATGTTCACGATGGTCTGGTGGGTGGAGATCGCCTTGTACATCAAGGGCTGGGTGAAGAAGGGTTCATCCACCTCGTTGTGGCCAAAGCGGCGATAGCAGAACATGTCGACGACAACCGGCTTCCTGAACTTCTGGCGGAACTCGGTGGCGATCTTGGCGGCATAGACAACGGCCTCCGGATCGTCGCCATTGGCGTGGAAAATCGGCGCTTCGATCATCTTGGCAACGTCGGACGGATAGGGCGAGGATCTGGCGAAATGCGGGCTGGTGGTGAAGCCAATCTGGTTGTTGACGATGAAATGAATGGAGCCGCCTGACTTGTGGCCGCGAAGGCCGGACAGGCCAAAGCATTCGGCCACAACGCCCTGGCCGGCAAAGGCCGCATCGCCGTGAATGAGGAGCGGCAGCACGCTGGTGCGTTCCCTGTCGCCGCGCTGGTCCTGCTTGGCGCGGGCCTTGCCCAGCACCACGGGATCGACAATCTCAAGATGCGATGGATTGGCGGTGAGCGAGAGATGCACCGAGTTGTTGTCAAACATGCGGTCGGAGGAAGACCCCAGATGATATTTCACGTCGCCCGAGCCTTCCACTTCATCGGGGGTGGAAGAGCCGCCCTTGAATTCATGGAAAATGGCGGAGAAGGGCTTTGCCATCACATTGGCCAGCACATTCAGGCGGCCCCGGTGGGCCATGCCGAGCACGATTTCCTTGATGCCCAATTGTCCGCCGCGCTTGATGATCTGCTCCAGGGCCGGCACCATGCTCTCGCCGCCATCAAGGCCAAAGCGCTTGGTTCCGGTGTATTTCACGTTGAGAAAATTCTCGAAACCTTCCGCCGCGATGAGTTTCTTTAGAATGGCTATCTTGCCCTTGGCGGTGAAGGAAATCGCCTTGTCCTGGCCTTCGATGCGCCGCTGCAGCCACGCCTTCTCGGCCGGATTGGAGATATGCATGAACTCCACGCCCAGCGTGTGGCAATAGGTGCGCTTGAGAATGTCGATGATCTGCCGGATGGTCGCCTGCTCAAGCCCCAAGACCTTGTCGAGAAAAATCGGGCGGTCGAGATCGGCTTCGGAAAATCCATAGGAACCGGGGTCAAGTTCCGGCTGGGCGGGCCGCTCAGCCAGTTTCAGGGGATCAAGGTCGGCGGCCAGGTGACCGCGTATGCGGAAGGCGCGGATCATCATCAGGGCGCGGACTGAGTCCATCGTGGCCTTGCGAACCTCGTCAGCTGAGAGGCTGGAGGATTTTGCCGCGATCTTGGCGCCCATGGTTTTTTCAACGGCGGGCCAGTTGCCATCAAAGGCTGAAACGAGATCGCCCGCCGGGGCCGGCGGCCAATCCTTGCGGGCCCATGAGGGGCCGGAAACTTGCGCTTCCGGATTTTCATTGAGGCTGGCGAAAAACTGCCGCCAGTGAATATCCACGCTGGCCGGGTTTTCGAGATATTTGGCGTAGAGCCCTTCAATAAACTGCGCGTTGCCGCCGTAAAGGAAGGAGGTTTGCTCGAACGCCGTTATCAAATCTGTCTTGTTCATCGCCGCCATTTCCGAGGAGCCGGTAACTCTGTCCGGCCACCAGACATATATGCATTCAACCTGTGTTTTTCTTATGTACGCCGCAATTTCTTTATCAATGTTTTACCAAGAAGCGCGGGCGAGTCGGAAACCGCGATTCCGGCCCGCTTCATGGCCTCGATCTTGGATTCGGCGCCACCCTTGCCGCCTGAAATTATGGCGCCGGCATGGCCCATGCGGCGTCCCGGCGGCGCGGTGCGGCCCGCAATGAAGCCCGCCATGGGCTTTTTGACTTTTGACTTGCGGATGAATTCGGCCGCGTCTTCCTCGGCGGAGCCTCCAATTTCCCCAATCATTATAATGGATTGGGTTTTGGGATCGGCCAAAAACAATTCCAGCATGGCGATAAATTCGGTTCCCTTCACGGGGTCGCCGCCGATGCCGACGGCGGTGGACTGGCCGAGGCCCTCCTGGGTCGTCTGGAAAACCGCCTCATAGGTTAACGTGCCGGAACGCGAGACAATGCCGACGGAACCCTTCTTGAAAATATTTCCGGGCATGATGCCAATCTTGCATTCCCCCGGTGTCAAAACGCCGGGGCAGTTTGGCCCGATCAGCCGCGTTTTGGACCCTGTGAGGGCGCGTTTCACCCGTACCATGTCCAGCACGGGGATGCCCTCGGTGATGCAGACCACCAGCGGAATTTCCGCATCAATGGCTTCGAGAATGGCGTCGGCCGCGAAGGGTGGCGGTACGTAAATCACCGAAGCATCGGCGCCAGTTTTTTCACGGGCTTCCCACACAGTGTCATAGACGGGAAGGCCGATATGCCTTGTGCCGCCTTTGCCGGGTGTGACGCCCGCCACCATTTGCGTGCCGTAGGCAATCGCCTGTTCGGTGTGGAAGGTGCCGTTATTGCCGGTGATGCCCTGGCAGATCACTTTGGTTTTCTTGGTGATAAGAATGGACATTACTTCTCCTTGCGGATGTATGCCGCGATGTATGTGTAGGCGCCAAGTGGGGGAATGACTTCGATTAGAACATTCTCTTTCGCCACTCGCACAAGGTACAAGAGCCGCCCCTGATGATGCTTTCGCTCCCAAAGAAAACCAAATCTGGCCCAAAGAGTTCTTTCGAGATCTATCATGAATTGACTGGTATGATTTCCAACCCGGCCGATCATGCAAGTCCGGCGAATATCTGCTACTGTTACGTAGGCCCCATCTCCATCGCTTTGCCTGCCCCATTGATGCTGGAATGACCCGCTCCCTTCTTCCTTTTTAAAACCGTGGTTCACCAGAAGATCACCGACACCTTCGAAATTAGGAACTGTGGCCATGCAGGTTTGGAAGAACATCTCGACTTCGCTCGTCTCGGCCTTCGCCATGACAAACTCACTCAAAGCGGCAGCGAACGCGGAAGCAGTAAGCAGTGCGCTCCAACGCGTCATTCCTTCAACGCCTTCACGGCTTTGACAATCTTCCTCGCCGCGTCGTCGAGATTGTCGGCGGAGATGACGTTGAGCTGCGAATCCTTGATGATCTTTTTTCCGAGGTCAACATTGGTGCCTTCGAGGCGCACCACGAGGGGAACCTGCAGGCCCACTTCCTTCACCGCCGCGATCACGCCTTCGGCGATCACGTCGCATTTCATGATGCCGCCGAAGATGTTGACGAGGATGCCCTTCACCTTGGGGTCCGCCGTGATGATCTTGAAGGCCGCGGTCACTTTTTCCTTGGTGGCTCCGCCGCCCACGTCGAGGAAGTTGGCGGGCTCCGCGCCATAGAGCTTGATGATGTCCATGGTGGCCATGGCGAGGCCCGCGCCGTTCACCATGCAGCCGATGGAGCCATCAAGAGCCACATAGGATAAATCATGTTTCGAGGCTTCGATCTCCTTGGGGTCTTCCTCGCTCAGATCGCGGTAGGCCTTGATATCGGGGTGGCGGTCCAGGGCGTTGTCGTCGAAATTCATCTTGGCATCGAGACATACGAGCTGATTGTCATTGGTCACCACCAGTGGATTGACTTCGAGAAGGCTCATGTCCTTTTCAGTGAAGGCCCTGTAGAGCTGGCCCATCATTTTCACGCATTGCTTGACGAGGTCGCCTTCGAGTTTCAACGCGGCCGCAATCTTGCGACCGATGAAGGGGGAGTAGCCCGATGCGGGGTCCACATGGATGGTGGCGATTTTTTCCGGCGTCTTGGCGGCTACTTCTTCAATGTTCACGCCACCTTCGGTTGACGCGATGAAAGCGACGGTCGAGGTTTCACGGTCAACGAGGCAGGAGAGGTAAAACTCCCTGGCGATGGCGGTGCCTTCTTCAATGTAAAGGCGTTGCACAAGCTTGCCCTGGGGGCCGGTTTGATGGGTCACCAGCGTCATGCCCAGCATGCGGGTGGCTTCGGCTTTCACATCGGCCACGGACTTTACCACCTTCACGCCGCCGCCCTTGCCGCGCCCGCCGGCATGGATTTGCGCCTTCACCACCCAGACTGGGCCGGGCTGGCTTTCGGCGGCCTTCACTGCTTCGTCAACCGTGAGGGCAGCGATGCCTCTGCCGGTTGGCACGCCGAAGGAGCGCAAAACTTCCTTGGCCTGGTATTCGTGAATGTTCATTGATTACCTTCAAGCCAGGTCGGGAGCGATTTTTTTGGCGGCATCCATCAGAGCCTCGACCGCCGCCAGGGATTTCTTGAAGCCGGCTTTTTCTTCGCCGTCGAGCTTGATCTCGACAATGCGCTCAACGCCGCCGGCGCCGATCACCACGGGCACGCCCACATAGGTGTTGTTCACGCCATATTGTCCGGTGAGATGGGCAGCGCAGGGCAGCACGCGTTTTTTGTCCTTCAAATAGCTTTCCGCCATGGCAATACCAGCCGAAGCTGGCGCGTAGTATGCCGAACCGGTTTTCAGAAGGCCGACGATTTCAGCGCCGCCGTCACGGGTGCGTTGGATGATTTCATCGATGCGCTGCTGGCTGGTCCATTTCATCGCCACCAGATCGGGCACGGGAATTCCGGCCACGGTGGAATAGCGCGCCAAAGGCACCATGGTGTCGCCATGGCCGCCCAGCACGAAGGCCGTCACATCCTCAACCGACACCTTGAATTCCTCGGCGAGGAAATGGCGGAAGCGGGCGCTGTCGAGAACGCCCGCCATGCCAACCACCTTGCTGGCGGGCAGGCCCGAATATTTCTGCAGCGCCCAGACCATCACGTCGAGGGGATTGGTGATGCAGATGACGAAGGCATTTGGCGCGTATTTGGCGATGCCAGCGCCCACTTGCGCCATGACTTTCAAATTGATTTCGAGCAGGTCGTCGCGGCTCATGCCAGGCTTCCTGGGAACACCGGCGGTGACGATGCAGACATCGGCGCCGGCGATGCCCTCATACCGGTTGGCGCCGGAAATATTGGCATTGAAGCCTTCAACCGGGCCCGATTGGGAAAGATCGAGGGATTTGCCCTGGGGAATGCCTTCGGCAATATCAAAGATAATGACGTCGCCGAGTTCTTTCAGGGCTGCGAGGTGGGCCAGGGTGCCGCCAATCATGCCGCCGCCAATCATTGCAATCTTGTTTCGAGCCATCTTTTCTTTTCCCTTTGCCGCGGATTTCCCGGGTTTCTATTGCGCTGCACAAACGAGGTGTTTCTAGGCCCGATCAATCGCAGCATCAAGAACTTCCGTGGCGATCTGTCAGGTTTCACCGGGTTTTCGCCCCCAATAGCTGGCCGATTGCATTTCCTGCAGCCTTGAAACGGTGCGGGCGAATTCCGCCTTGTATTTGCCGTAGCGGTAAATCTTTTCAGGCGGCTGGGCCGATGAGGCGACAAGGCGCAGCCTGGCATCGTAAAGCGTGTCAATGAGGCCCACGAAGCGCTTGACGGTATTGTTCTGGCTCGCCGCCAAGGCCGGAATCCGCTCGACAAACAGTGTCCTGAAATGGCCGGCAATCGCCAGATAATCAGCGGGACCGAGCGGGGCCTCGCAAAGCTCCTGAAATGAAAACCGGGCGCAGCCGTGGGCTGCCTGCGGCACAATCAATTTGCGTCCCAGAACCTGCAATTCGCTTGGCTCCCCCCGGGGCGTTTCGGTCAAAAGCTCCCAGATTTTTTGAACATGCCTGTCGGCCCCGGCGCCAAGAGGAGAAACAAAACTTTCTCCCGCTCTGATGCGCCCCAAGCGGTAGTCGGTCGGGCTGTTGAGCGAAACCACCATGAGCCGGGTTTGCAGCAGCTTGACCGCAGGCAAGAAAAGATTGCGGTTCAGGCCATCCTTGTAGAGTTCGCCCGGCGGCGAGTTCGAAGTGGTTACAATGATCACGCCATTGGCAAGCAAGGCCTCGAACAGCCGGCCAATGATGGTGGCATCGGCGATGTCCGAAACCTGCATTTCATCGAGACAGAGGACGCGGGCCTGCTGGCTGATGTCCCTGGCGATGGTCGCGATCACGTCGCCGGACTTCATGTTCCGGCGGCGCTGGTGCACATCCTGCATGAAGGCATGGAAGTGGATGCGCCGCTTGGCTTCCATCGCCAGGGAATTGAAGAACAGATCCATCAGCATGGTTTTGCCGCGGCCAACATCGCCATGGATGTAAAGACCCTTGATCATGGTTCTGGGGCCAAGAACGCGATCAAGAAATCCTCGCTGTTTTCGATTCTCGATGGCGTTGGCCAGATGCCCGAGATCGGCCAGCACAGCGGCCTGCGCCGCATCTTCCCGCAGCTCCCCGCCGGCAATTTTTTCAGCGTAGGCTGACTGCAGCTTGCTTGGCGGCATCAAATCAGCTGGCCTACGAAAACTTGCAGGATGATAACATAAGATGAAATAATGGCGCTAAAGCCAGTCGCTGAGAATACGACCTGCAAGGCGGTGAGCGGTTTCAGCCCGTGGTCAATGATCCTGGGCTTGATGTTCGCCAGCACCGAAATGCCGCCGAAAATGAGCAGCACGATTTGCTGGAAATAGAAACCTCCGGCGATCATCACGGCGCCTATTGCCATGAGGCCAAAGCGCGCGTAACCGCCCATGAGCCTGGTCAGCACAGAGCGCAGAGCCACGCCGCCATCCAGGGGCTCCACTGGCAGCAAATTGAAAAGATTGAGGGCCGCGACAATTATTCCAAAGGCGATGAGCCACAGGGGCACCGTCAGCCCGAACGACAGGGGAACGGCTATCGCAATGGCGGCGAGGGCGCTGAAGCCCGGCCCCATAAGGGCTGAAAAAACCGCTTGCGCTTGCGTCTGATAGGCCAGCCTTGGCACGGCTAGCGCGCCGAGAAAGGGAAGAAAGACGAGTTTCCCCCAGGGCTGCCCAATCATGCGAAAGGCAATGAGATGGCCAAATTCGTGAATCGTGAGGGCGATGACAAGCGCCAGCGCCACCGGCCAGCCCAGCACAAGCCCGAAGGCCAGCAGGCTGAGGGCGCCGGTGGCGACCGCCACCGCGATGGTGATGAGCAGGTGGGTTCTTTCATCGGGCTTGCCGGTTTCGGCGAGGCCCTTCAGGCGGTAGATGCCGCCCCACAAATCGGCGCGCGCGAGCATCTGGGCCATGAGCGGGCGCGAGCCCCAGTGATAGGCGAGGCTGAGCCGGGCGCCCTGCGGCAGTTCATCGACCTGGTAGATGATTTTCAGGAGTTCGTTCTTGTGGGATTTGCCGTCCAGGCCCTCGCGGCGCAACTCAAGATACTGGGGGGCGCGGCGCTCGTGAACGCGGAAATCCGCCTGGGTCTTTTGCTGCAAGCCATTTGAGAGGCTTGTGACATAGGACATGCGGAAAATCTGGCGAACGGGATCAATGAGATCGGAAGTGACCGTGGTGCGGGTCCAGGTGTTGACCTTGCCGTCATGCAGGTCAATGACGTCAAAAACCTTGGCGGCGGGCGCATTCACCACAACAGATGCCCGGGGCGTCACCGTGCTCCGCAGGCCCAGAATAGCCAGGAGCAGAAGCAGAAAAGGAACTTCCAGCCCCACATTCATTATAAAATCCGGCATATTTCCTCAATTGAAAAAGAATCACGGGGCTCATAAAAGCAGCGCCTATGTACCAAGCAATCGTTGTCGCCGCTCTCTATAAATTTGTCACGCTGAAAGATTTCGCCGAGCTCCGGGCCCCCTGCTCAAGGCCATGAAGGAGCATGGCGTCAAGGGAACGCTGCTGCTGGCCGAAGAAGGCATCAACGGCACGGTCAGCGGCAGCCGTGAGGCCATTGACGGGTTCCTCGCGATTCTGAAATCAGACCCCCGACTTGTCGACATCGACCACAAGGAATCCACGTGCGATGAGAATCCCTTCTATCGCAGCAAGGTGAAACTCAAGAAGGAGATCGTCACCATCGGGATTGCGGGCGTTGATCCCAGCAGGCAGGCGGGCATCTATGTCGATCCCCTGGACTGGAATGCGTTGATAGCCGATCCCGATGTTGTGCTTGTCGACACGCGCAATGATTATGAGGTGGCGCTTGGCACGTTCGATGGCGCCGTCGATCCCAAGACCCGAAGCTTCGGCGAATTCCCGGATTTTGTGAGAGGCAATCTCGATCCTTCGCGGCATCAAAAAATCGCGATGTTCTGCACGGGCGGCATTCGCTGCGAGAAGGCATCGGCGCATATGCGATCGCAAGGGTTCCGGGAAGTCTACCACTTGAAGGGCGGCATTCTCAAATATCTCGAGGACGTGCCGAAGGCCGATAGCAAATGGCGGGGGGAATGCTTTGTCTTTGATCATCGGATCGCCGTCGGGCAGGGCCTCGTTCCGACGCGACTGGAAATGTGCCACGGCTGCCGCATGCCGCTGGGGGCAGATGGCAAATCATCGCCGCATTATGAAGAAGGCGTGAGCTGCCCCAAGTGCTTTGCCGGGCTCAGCGAGAAATCCAAGGCCTCGGCGCGCGAGCGGCAGAAGCAGATGGATTTGGCGAAGCAGCGAAACCAGCCAAAGCCGATTGGCAGCTAGCCGACCTCACCGCTTTTTCTTTTTCCAGGCCGCCTTCTTCTCCTTGAAATGCGGCTTGTCGCCGGCAGGCGCTGGCTTGCTGCCTGCAGAAAATGGTTTCTTGCCTTTGTAGCCTTCACCCTTGGGTTTTCCTGCGCCCTGAAATTTGGGCCGTTCACCTTCGACGTGGGGTTTGCGGTCCTCGTAGCGGGTTTTTTCACCTGCGGGGGCTGGCTTGAAATTTGGTTTGCGATCAGGGTTGCGTGATGGGCGATGTGCCTCCGGCGCATTTCCCACGATTTCGATTTTCACGTCTTCATCATCAGCCACAATGCTGGCGATGGTAAAGCGCTCCACCACCGCATTGGCAATTTCAAAGCGGGTTTCATTGTCGGTGATGCGAATGGCTCCGATATCAACCTTGGTTACCTTGCCGCGCCTGCAAATCATCGGCAGCAGCCATTTGGGGTCGGCGTTGTTTTTGCGGCCAATATCAAGGCGGAACCAGGTGTAGTCGCGGGGGTCTGACGTGGAGGCGCGGGGTTCCTTCCGCGATGGCTTTGCCTCGCGAAAATCGCGGCCGGGACCGGGATCGAACACATCTTCGGCGGCTGGCAGTTTTGAGCGGTAAATGCGTACCAGAGCTGCGGCGATTTCTTCCGGCGAGCGCATGGCCAGAACAGAACGCGCCATTTCCAGTTCTTCTTCGCTGCTCGCATCGGTGAGGATCGGGTCCTGCAACATGCGTTGCTGATCGAGCCTCCTGATATCTTCAGCCTGAGGCGGGCCGCTCCAGACGGGGTTGACGCCGGCTGCCGCCAGCATCTGCTCGGCCTTTCTGCGGCGCGACAGCGGAATGAGAACAACACTCACGCCCTTCTTGCCGGCGCGCCCGGTGCGGCCGCTGCGGTGTTGCAGGGTTTCCGCGTCATTGGGCAAATCCGCGTGGATGACCAGGCCGAGATTGGGCAAATCAATGCCGCGCGCCGCCACATCTGTCGCGACGCAGACACGGGCCCTGCCATCACGGAGCGCCTGCATGGCGTGATTGCGTTCGCCCTGGCTCAATTCGCCGGAAAGATTGACGGTTGAAAAGCCGCGCTCGGAAAGTGTTGCGTGCAAATGGCGGACGTGATCGCGGGTGTTGCAGAACACAATGGTGCTGGGGCTGTCAACAAAGCGCAGCACGTTGACGACGGCGTGCTCAACTTCATTGGGAGCCACGCGGATGGCGCGGTATTCAATATCGGAATGGGCCCGCGTTGGCCCGGTTGCTTCAATGCGGAGGGAGTTCCGCTGATAGCGCTTGGCCAGCATGGCAATGGGTTTGGGCATGGTGGCTGAAAACAGCAGCGTGCGCCTTGCGGCAGGCGTTGCCTCAAGAATGAATTCGAGGTCTTCGCGGAAGCCCAGATCGAGCATCTCGTCGGCTTCATCGAGAACCACCGTCTTGAGGTCGGCGATATTGAGAACGCCGCGCTCGAGATGGTCGCGGAGCCGGCCGGGTGTGCCCACAACAATATGCGCGCCGTCGGCCAATCTCCGGCGTTCGCGCTTGGGGTCCATGCCGCCGACGCAAGAGAGAATGCGGGCACCCGTGTAGTGGTAGAGCCATTCCAACTCGCGCTCGACCTGCATGGCGAGCTCGCGGGTTGGGGCCACAATGAGGGCAACGGGCGAGGCTTCGTGGGAAAACCGTTCAGCTTCGCCCAGGAGCGTGGTGGCAATGGCCAGGCCATAGGCCACCGTTTTGCCTGAGCCTGTCTGGGCTGAAACCACAAGGTCGCGGCCTTCGGCCTTGGCTTCAAGGACCGCCAATTGAACGGGTGTCGGGTCTTCATATTTGCGTTCGCTGAGGGCGCGGGCGAATGGGGGAGGTGTCAGGGGAAATGCCAAGTGGTGGGGTGCTTTGCAAAAGAGGTTGGGGGCAGGCAAGCTGGAAACTCTTCCATGCCGCGCCATTTGGGAGGCTCTTATAGCAGTTTCCTTCCAAACACCATGCCCGCGTGAAACCCGCCCCATGCTGACAGAAGCTGACAGGGCGAGGGTCTAGGGATGCGCTCCCAACCACAAGGAGAGCCTGTCGTGAAAACCTGTTTTGAAATCGTTGTCTACAAGGTCAAGGGCCATGAGGCCGCCAGTTCAGCAAGGGAAGCGGCGCGCGCGGTGATCGCCAGCTACCCGGGGTTTCGCACCTGGCAGGCTTTGACGTCAACCGATGACGCGGACTCATTCGCCGATCTGGTGATGTGGGATGACGTTTCATACGCCAAGGCTGCGGGCGAGGCTTTTCAGAAAGACGCCCGGCTTCAGCCCTTTGTGGCTGAAATCGGCCAAATCATGTCCATGGGGCATTATTCATAGACGACGCTTTGGCGCGCTTTCCGGTGAAGCGGAGTCACTTGCACTGGAGGATCACATCCTGCTCAAAGCTGTAGTGGAAATAGGCCGGGCCAGCCCCGTGGGGCATGGGGCTCATGGATACGTAGCGCCGTTCGAGGACGACGGGGACCTTCGCAGTCTCGCAATTCATCACCACGACCTCTGCCAGTGCTGCGCGTTTGGCGTCACCAGGGCGCAAGGTGCTGGTTTCATGGCTGCTATGGGACCACCATTGCAATCTATTGTCCCAGGATGATGGAGTGGTGGAGGTGATGCTGACAATGAGTTTGCCATCACTGTCCAAAAAGTTTGCCGCCGCGCCGCTGGTGACCTTGCGGCCGGCTTGATCTGTCAATATCAATGTCAAAGTGGCAACCGATGTGAGCGGAAGGCTGCAATAGGCGATTGCTGTGGCGACCAAAAGGAGGAGGATCAGCGCGATTTTCTTCACGCGCGCTTCTTCTGCCCGGGATCAATCAGCGCCACATGGGGGCTGGCATCGCGGGGGAGGAAGCCTTTGAGCCTTGGGTCATCGTGAATTTCCACCATGAGGGCGTAGGGCACGAAGCCTGACCGCTGGTAAAATCCCAGCGCGTTCGGGTGATCGAAGTGGCAGGTGTGGACCCACAATCTGGTGATGGGTTTGGACCACGCCATCTCAATCGCCGCGTCCATCAACGCGCGGCCCAGTCCAATGCCGATGGCTTCCTTGGCGAGGCCGAAGAAAGCCAGCTCGCAATTGGGCATGTCTTTGAAGTCGAGTTCCAGAATGCCAACGGGGGTTTCGCCTTGGTTGAGGGTGTAGGATTCAACCTGCGGGTCGCCTAGAATGCCAGACAGCTTTTCGTCTGCCATGATCAACCGTGAAAACCACATCAGGTCCTGACCGACTTGGCGAAAGATGGCGCGGTAGCTGTCGAGGCCGGCTGGATCAACGCGCTCAAGACTGTAGCCAGTTGGCAAGGGTTTGGTGGCGCGCGCTGGCTTGGCCAGCATCTCCAGGCAGGTCACCACATTGACGAGCTTGCCCGGCGGCAGTTCATAGTACCCAAGCGGGAGGTCAAGCTTTTGCAACTGTTGCTACCGCATTGTCGGTATCGAGAACTGCGCGCCTTCCTTGGTGCCCGAGGGCCAGCGCGAGGTCACCGTCTTGGTCTTGGTGTAGAAGCGGATGGAATCGGGTCCGTGCTGGTTCAAATCGCCGAAGCTCGAGGATTTCCAGCCGCCGAATGTGTGGTAGGCCAGCGGCACGGGGATGGGCACATTCACGCCAATCATGCCCACTTGCACTTTGGAAGCGAAGTCACGCGCCGCATCGCCGTCGCGGGTGTAGATCGCTACGCCATTGCCATATTCGTGGTCATTGCAGAGGCCCAAGGCTTCCTCATAGGTTTTGGCGCGCACCACGCCGAGTACGGGTCCGAAGATTTCTTCCTTGTAGATCCGCATGTCCTTGGTGACGTTGTCAAACAATGTGCCGCCGAGGAAATAGCCGTTCTCATAGCCTTGCATCTTGAAGCCACGGCCATCGACCTTGAGGCTGGCGCCTTCCTTGACGCCGATGTCGATATAGCCCTTGACGCGGTCGAACGCCATTTTGGTGACGAGCGGGCCGTAGTCGGCTTCGCGATCCGACGAAAGGCCGATCTTGAGCTTTTCAACGCGGGGGATGAGTTTTTCGATCAGCGTGTTGGCGGTCGCCTCGCCCACGGGCACGGCCACGGAAATGGCCATGCAGCGTTCGCCAGCCGAGCCATAGCCCGCGCCGATCAGGGCGTCCACGGCCTGGTTCATGTCGGCGTCGGGCATGATCACCATGTGGTTCTTGGCGCCGCCGAAGCACTGGGCGCGTTTTCCGGTGGCGGTCGCACCTGCATAAACATATTGGGCGATGGCCGTTGAGCCCACAAAGCCCACGGCCTTGATGTCGGGGTCGTTCAAGATCGCATCGACGGATTCCTTGTCGCCATTCACGACATTCAAAATGCCGGGAGGCAGGCCAGCTTCCAGGAACAATTCGGCCAGCCGCATGGGGCATGAGGGATCACGCTCGGAAGGCTTGAGGATGAAAGCGTTGCCAACGGCAATGGCTGGCGCGCATTTCCACAAGGGGATCATGGCGGGAAAGTTGAACGGCGTGATGCCCGCGACCACGCCCAGGGCTTGCCGCATGGAATACATGTCAATGCCGGGGCCCGCGCCATCGGTGAATTCGCCTTTCAGCAGGTGGGGAACGCCGCAGGCGAACTCGGCCACTTCAATGCCGCGCTGCAGGTCGCCCAGCGCGTCCGGCACGGTCTTGCCATGCTCGATGGAAATAAGCGTCGCCAGCTCTTCCTTGTGCCTGGCGGCGAGTTCCAGGAATTTCATCATCACGCGGGCGCGGAACTGCGGGTTTTTGGCGGCCCAGGCGGGCTGCGCCGCCTTGGCGTTTTCAACGGCGGCCCGCATTTCGGCGGTGGAAGCGAGCGCCACCTTGGCCTGCACTTCGCCCGTATTGGGATTGAAAACATCAGCGAACCGGCCCGATTGGCCCTTGACCTGCTTGCCGCCAATGAAGTGTCCGATTTCCTTGACCATTGTTTACTCTCCCATGCCTGTACCGGGGATTGCTTAGACCATATGGGCCAGCCAAATCAATTGAGGATTGGGATAAAGCGCCCTATTTCGGCAAATGAACGGAGGGAATCCAGACATAGCCGTCGTCGTCGATGATCATGCATTCGCGCAGGCCGTGGGGTTTGTCGAGGCTGCCTGCGAGAACGGTCCAGCCGCCAGCCCTGGCATTTTTTTCGGCCACGTCGGGATCGCAGCCATAGGCGCGGAGCTCGACGCCCACGCCGCGCGAGTCAGCCGCTTTCACGACGCCGGACAGGGGATTGCCGTGATAGGTGTTGTCGGCGTGGAACATGAAATCGCCGCCCAGCAATTTCATTGCGGCAAAGCTTTCGTTGTCAAAGAAGGATGTGGCGCCCAGCACGTCGACCGCGAATTTCACGGCGCGGGGCACGTCCCTGACAATCAGGTTGAAGCCCAGCCCCCGGAGGGAGCGGCCATAGTCGGGAGCGGAGACGGGCGGTTCGCTGGCTTTCATGCCAGCATTTGAACACTCTCAATGGCCTCGTGTCCATTCCACTTCACGGCGCAGGCGGGAATCCGGTGCGGTTCAGAAACGCCGAAGCGGCGCATGGCGAGCAGGAAGAGAACCGCGGCGTCGGACACCACATCGGTCAGATCGCCGGTTTCGAGATTATTTTCGAGCACCAGGCTCAGGCGCTGGCCAGCCAATGCCGTCATGGCGTTGAGCTCGGTGGCCGGCAGAGCCGCCGCCGTTTCCCAGCTTTCCACCAGGTCTTCATATTTTATTTCCGCCAGCACGGCATCGCCGATCATCAGCGGAAGATTGCCGCGGCCCTGGATTTCCTGGACCTGCGGATCGGTTGTCTCCTCACCCGGACAGGTCAGGGTAAAAGTCGAAAGCTCGTCGTTACGCATATCACACCCACCACACTGGCCCCAGTGTGCACGGGGAATATTGCTGATAGGTTAATTCAGCGATGCGCGAGGCTGAGCCAGGCGGCGGCGTATTCCCGCAAGCCCGCCAGTTTTTCCGGCAGTACCCGGTTCAGCGAAAGCGGCACGTGGGGCAACTCGCCGCCTCGCATGAGGCCGAGGCAGGCGGCGCCCGCCGTTGTGCCGTCACGCAGGTCGGATGCGAAAAGCTTTTGCGTTGGGCGGAGCTCCGCCAGCACTTTGAGGAAGACCAGGTTTTCAGAAAATGGGCCGTCGACGATGATGTCGTGGGTTGAACCAATTGAGCTGAGCTGCTCGGACACCATGAGCGCGCAATAGAGCGAGGCGAGGGACGCCCGCTGTTCCGCCGAGGCGGGGGCTGGACCCCTGATCTCGCCGCGATTGCTGCTGCGATGGGGAACTGGCCCGTCAATGCTGTCGGAAAAATAGGGCAGCGCAAATGTGTCTTGGGCGATCAAGCTTTGAACAGCGTTGAGGCTCGCCTCTTCGCCTGGGACCCCCTCGCCCAGAATCTCAAACTCCTTGCCGCCAAAAAACCGGCAGCAAACCACGTGGTTTCCAAGAACATCCGTATTGGAAACCATGCCCCTGCTTTCGTCGAGCGATTGCAGCCTGGCTTCCGAGTTAAAACCGATGATCCAGGTTCCGGTTGAAAGCAGGGTGAACCGCTTGCGGCCCGCCGCGAGGTAACGCAGATAGTTTCCATTGGAGTCATGGACACCGGCCACGACCGTTCCCGTTCCGCGAAACGCGGGCCCGCGAAACTCATCGCGCAAGGCTCCAATGGGTTCCCAGGCCTTGGCGAAGCGCGGGAAAAACTTCTCCCAGCCCATCGCCAGGACAAACGATGAGGGCCTGCCAGTGTTCACATCCAGCAAATGGGTCTGGCAGGACATGCCGGAAATTTCGGAGACGGCCGCCCCGCTCAGGCGGAATCCGACATACTGAATCCAGGTCAACATCGTCTGGGTTCTTGCGAATTCCTTTGGGAAGGCTTGCTGCTGCCAAAAGAGCTGCAAGGCGTGGGTGAGCGCCATGGGCAGCAGCGGGCTGTAAACCTCGCGGAATGGCGGCTGGATTTTCCGGTAGGCCGCGATGATCTCCGGGGGAGGCTCGCAGGTGTAATCCATGACGGGCAGGGCCAAAGAGCCGTCCGCCGCCACGCAAGCCATGGCCGCCCCATGGGCGCAGGGCACCACAACATCAATCGGCAGGATGGCGTCAAGCTCCGGCAGCGCCGCCTGGCAAAGCTCCACAAAAACCGTCTGGATCGATATGGCGATAGGGCGGGCCCTCGTGGTTCTGGCTCGCCACTTTGCGCTCCGTCACCAGGGCGCCATGGGCGTCAAACAACACGATTTTCGTGCTGGTTTTGCCGGCGTCAATGACGGCTATCCCACGGGGCGATTGTAATTCCATCGCAGCCTTTCTATGATGGGCAACCCGTCGAGATCAATCCACCAAATGGAACCCCAATGAAGAAACTGAAATTCATGGAGCTGCGCAAAGCTGTCATCGAGACATGCCTGAAAATGAACGCCGAGGGCATCAATCGCGGCACCTCGGGCAATGTGAGTGTGCGCACCGACGCAGGATTTCTCCTGACCGCATCGGGCGTTCCCTACGCGAAAATGAAGCCGGTCCATGTGGTGGAGATGGATTTGGAAGGGCGCTATTCGGGCGGCTACCTGCCGTCCACCGAATGGCGCATGCATATGGATATCTACCGGGCCAGGCCCGAGGCCAAGGCCATTGTGCATGTGCATTCGATCTGGGCCACGGCGCTCGCCTGCTTGCGAAAAGATATTCCGGCGTTTCACTACATGATCGGCGTCACCGGCGGCACAACCTTGCGGGTTTCGGACTATGCGGAATTTGGCACGCAGGAGCTTTCAGACACCATGCTGAAGGCGATGGAAGACCGCAACTGCTGCCTCCTCGCCAACCACGGCCAAATCTGCTTTGGCCCAAACCTTGACAAGGCACTGTGGCTGGCAGGCGAAATCGAAACCCTGTGCAAGCAATATTGGGCGGCGAGCCTTGCGGGCAAGCCGGTGGTTCTGAGCGAGGCGGAAATGACCAGCGTGCTGAAACGGTTCAAGACCTATGGCAAGCAGAAGGCCGATCTGGCGAAGGGGGAAACACTCACGGTATTTGCACCGAAGCTGAAGGGGAAGTAGGGGCGGGCCCTGTAGACTGTTTGTTGGCATGCGGACACTGTCACCGATTTTCCCCTTCCACTGCACTCTCCTTTTCGTGAATCAGTTTTGTGTTGTTGGCTTCGCCATAGTCTGATCGTTGGGGGTCTTCAGGAAACTGCTGATCGCGGCATCCACTTCGTCATTGTGCCCCACCAGCATGTGGCCACCGCTGTCGTAGCCGATGAATTTGGCGCCAGGGATTCCGTTGGCGGTATACTGGGTGCTGGCGAAGGTTCCATAGAGATCATCGCGTGCGCTGATCAGAAGCGATGGGACCCTGACGCTTTCAAGATTGAGGCGGGTGAGCGAAGCTGAAATTGCGGAGTTGGCGATGATGCCTTGCACCCGTCTGCTGATCGGAAGGATATGGCTCGTAAATTGGCTCACGCGGAGCCGCTCGTCGCTGTTCGCAACCGCAATGATCCCTGGCGGCGTGCCGAGGACTGTCTTGGCAACTAGGTTTGGCGTGAGCTTTGTGCCGAGCCAGAATGCGAAGTCCGATCCGACGATGGTCATCAGCATCTTCTCGGTGAACGGAGACAGCCTCGGCGCCGATGCGGCAGTCTCCGGCGGTTTGTAGGCCAAGGGCACCATCATGACTAGTGCTGTGCACTTCTCAGGATGGCTGATAGCGAATTGAAGCGCCGACGGCCCGCCAGCCGAGATGCCAAATATCGCGGCCTTCTCGATTGCGAGCGCGTCCAGGAGATTTGCGTGGGCATCCGATTGTGCGGCCACTGACGCATCGGCTGGCATTGGTGTTCGCAAGTAGCCAAAACGCGACATGGCGATGACTCGGAAGCCATGCCGGACCAGTGGTTCAGCGAGCTCAAGGCCTTGATCAAAGCCGCCACCGGCCCCGTGTACCACAAGGACGATGGGTCCGCTGCCCGCTTCGGCGTATTCGATCGGGCCGCTTTTCGTCGCAACGATCTTGCTGATGCCCACCAGTCGCGCCCGGCTGGCGCTGATGTCTCGCCGGAAGGCGGCGTAAGCCCAAATTCCTGCCGCGCAAACGGCCAACACCAGCCCAATGAGGATGGTGCCGCGCATTGTCATTCCGGCGCACTCCCCACCATCATGCCGGTCAACTTCATTCCGGACTCATAGGTGCGCTCCTTGGCGTCGATGGTGACAGTCTTACCCTCGAAGCGCAGGATCAGGTCGAAGGCATCAATGTTGGCGATGGCGTCATAATTCCAGGGCAAAACGGTTATCGTCGAGCCATCGGCCACGCATGCCGGCGGGAAGTCCGGCTTCGCCGGGAGAGAAGCGATAGACGCCATCAAGACCAACTGCGCCGCTGCGTGGCGGCTGACCATCGGCGAAGGTGATGCTCATCAACGCTTCCGCCGAACTGTCGAAGGAAAGCCCAATGGTGGCGAGTTGCAGAGGGTTTGGTGCGAGGCGGTAGGTCTTTTCGGAGATGGCCGCCGCCATGGCTGGTGACGGCGGCACGGGCTGGGCTACAAGCGGTTCCTTGATGAAGGCAAGAGCTGCCGCAAGGGCTTGGGTGCCTGCCGGGTCCGCCGTCAACGGCCCTTCGGGATTGATCAAGGCCCTGCCGAGAAGCTCGAGGGCATCGCCCGGGTCAAATCCCGCGCCGGTGGTGACGACGACGGCATCGAGCGTCGGGAATACAGATATAAACTGACCGCCGCGGCCGCGGGCGTCGTAACCCGGGGGGCTGCCTGATCTGATCCACCAGCCATAGCCGTCTCCACCGAGCGGACCCGTTCCAATTTGCAGGCTGGCGGACTGTTGAACCCAATCCTTGGGGACGATCTGCCTGCCCTTCCACTGGCCGCCACGCAGCCACAGCTCACCAAGCTTGGCGGCGTCCGTGGGATAGAGATGAAGATCGCCCCATCCGCTGGTGACGCCCTGCGGGTCGGCGGGCCAGATCACCTCGCGGATGCCGAGCGGGGTGAACAAATTTTCGCGCGCGAAGTCGAGAGCCGTCTGACCGGTTGCCTGTTGCAGAATTGCCGACAGCAGATGCATGCCGGGGCTGCAATAGGAGAAGACGTTGCCCGGTTCGGCTGCCATCTCCAGGTCGAGAGTGAACTGGATCCAGTCCCGACTTGCATTCATCTGATGGAGCGTCGGCTCGTCATGCTCGCCGACGCAAGCGAGGCCCGATGACATGCCAGTCAGCTGGCGAACGGTCATCCGCTCCTTCCGCCCGTCGCGATGGGCGATGGCGCGGTTCGGAAAGAAATCAACCACCGGCTGATCGAGATTGAGTTTGCCCTGACCGGCGGCGATGGCGATCAGCGTGGTCATCACGCTCTTGGTCACAGAAGCAAGATTGTGCGGCACACGGCCGTAATAGGGATAGAATGTGGCGTCCACGAGGACTCGGCCATGCCGGATAACCGTGAGGCTGTGAATGTTCAAATTGCGCGCCCGCATCTCGCGCAATGCTTCGGCCAATTTCACCGAGTTGAAGCCTGCGGACTCGGGCGCGGCCGTTTCCCAGGTTTCAGTGGGCCATTTTGCGACAGGCTCGCTCCATATCGCAGGCGGCATCACCAACCACAAGAGCAGGCCCGCAAACAGCACCTGCCATTTCAAGTGTTTATTGGACACATCAACTTCTCCTTGGTGTGAAGCTAATGGCATTCGCGCGCGCAGCGTTGATGTAGATCAACGCTGCTCGCGCGATCCTGCCTGCGCAAGGACATCCCGGCCTCGAGCGGGCTCTCCAGAAGCCCGGAAAGCCAGAAAACTTACGAAATTGACGACTGTAGAATGCTTCAGAACATGAAGGTGTCATCGGCGGTCTTTGGCGCTGTCCTTCTGGAAACCCTATGGCGCGGTCGAGAGCGCCTGTTTCATTCGCGCCATGGCCTCTCGCTGGGCGGCGTTGCCATGCGCGGGCTTGAGGGCGAGCGCCTGGGCGCGCAGGCGGCGGCGATCATCTTCAGTCAGAACCGCCGCGATGGCCGGATAATGCAGAGCAACCGCGTCAGCCAGAATCGCACTCTGCGCAGGCGAGTAATGCTCGCTGTCGTCAATCGACAAGATCACGCCCTCGACCAGCGTGGCCCAGGCAGACGAAGCGTTCCCGGCGCCGGGCGGCTTTCGCAGCAACCCTGCCAATGTGGCCGCAACCTGAAGCGAGTGAGCCTGAACCAGAGTCAGTTCCTGCTCAAGCGGCTCGCCAATGATGACCGCCACGTTGTAAGCGGCGCGGTAGGCGCCAAGCACGGCGAGAATGATCCGCAACTGGCGGAGCTTTTCATCCTGCGATATGGGTGCCTCCGCAATGCGGGTGATGTTGCGCGGATCAGTGAGGTGATTGAACAATGTCTTTTGCGCATCTTGGCGCAGGTGCGGGAGCGGCACCTGGCCGTTATAGTGGCGGAAATACAGGTCCACATAATCGCGACTTGTCCAAGGGGTGTCCTCTGCCTTGGCGCTGGCCACTGCCAAAAACAGGCTGAAGCCAAGACGGACCGCCCATGCCCCTGATGCGCCCATGGTTTTATCTTCTTGCCTTGCCCAGCTGCCAGGCGGCGAAGAGGAATGCCAGCAAGAGCAGAAATCCAGCGAGCCAGAGGGCGGCGCCGGGGAGATTGATGCCATAGGCGGGGTCGATTGATCTTGCGAATATGTAGGCAAACAGGAAGGGGCCGATGATGCCGGCGCAAGCTGTGATGCTGGCGGTGGCGCCCTGCAATTGGCCCTGCGCCGAGGCGGATACCCGCTGGGACATGATGGATTGGCTGGCGGCGCCAAAGAGGCCCCAGAAGGCAGCGATTGGAACGCCGACCCAGGCGAGCGCGCCTGTCCAGGCCGTGCCGTACCAGGCCATGCCGGCGCTTCCCATGATCAAGCCCACCAGCAATGCGGGACGCTCGCCGATGCGCCTGACGATGGGCTTCACCAGCCCGCCCTGCACGGCCATGGACGCCACGCCAACGCCCGCCAGCAAGAAGCCCACTTCGCCCGGGCCCCAGCCGTAGCGATAGCCGGCATAGAGGACATAGACCGCTGGCAGGGATGTGTGGGCCAGTTGCGACAGGAACTGCACAACGCCCAGGCCCCAAAGCTCCCGGTGGCTCAACAGCAGCTTGACCGAGCCCAGGGGATTGGCCTTGGCCCAGGAAAAGGGCGCGCGGTTTTCCGGTTTCAGGGATTCAGGCAAAATGAAATAGCCATAGGCGAAGTTGGCGAGGCTCATGAAGGCCGCGGCCCAGAAGGGATAGCGCAGGTCATAGCCGCCAAGAACGCCGCCAAGGGCTGGCCCCAGCACAAAGCCAAACCCGAAGGCGGCGCCCAGCATGCCGAAATTCTGGGCGCGCTTTTCGGGCGCGCTGACGTCGGCGATATAGGCGCCGGCGGTCGCGATGCTGGCGGATGTGAGGCCGGAGATGATGCGTCCGACGAAGAGCAGGGAGAGCGTGGGGGCCAGCGCCATGAAAATGTAGTCGAGGCCGAGGCCGAGATTTGACAGCAGCACAATGGGCCTGCGCCCGAAGCGATCCGAGAGCGAGCCGAGGGCTGGCGAAAACAGGAACTGGATAAAGGCCCAGGCCGTGCCGAAGACGCCGACAATTTCCGCGGCGCGCGCCGTATCGCCATCGGCGAAGCTTTCGATCAGCTTGGGCAGCACCGGAATGATGATGCCGATGGCCAGCATGTCCAGGGCCACGGTCACAAAAATGAAAATGAAGGCGGCGGGCCGGGCTCTTACTGCTTCAACAGCCATTCGTGTTCCTTGGCGTTATGGAATTTCCAGGTCCGCTTTGGACCAGCCATCACGTTCAGGTAGTACAGATCATAGCCATGGCATGCGGCGCAAGGGTGATAGCCTTTTGGCACCAGCGTCACATCGCCATCCTCCACGGCCATGGAAACATCGAGTTCGCGGTCGTCGGTGTAGACGCGCTGGAAGGCGAAGCCCTGGGGCGGGTTCAGGCGGTGGTAATAGGTCTCCTCGAGGAGGGATTCATGGGGCAGGTTGTCCTGGTCATGCTTGTGGGGCGGATAGGATGAGGTGTTGCCGCCTGGCGTTATGACCTCCACCACCAGAAGATTTTCGGCGGGTTCCCATTCGGGCAGGATATTGGTGACATGGCGCGTGTTGGAGCCCTTGCCGCGGGTTTCCTGCACCAGCTTGTCGGGGGCTATCACGCGGGATTCATGCTTGCCAACGCCGGGGGCCGAGCAGACGGCCAGAACCAAATCCTCGGTCGCCTCGACAGACCAGACATGGCCGGGGCAGACATAGACCGACCAGGGCTTGCCTTCGAAAGGCGAGGCGCGCCCGCCCAGAATTCCAATCTCGCTTGAGCCGACGCGCACCTTGCCGCGGCCGCTGATGAAAACCAGGCAGGTTTCGCGGTCGCCATCAATGCCGGTGGCGATCTCGCCCGCTTCGCGCTTCCACACGTCGAAACCCACATGGGCCCAGCGCGCGGTCTTGGGCGTCACGTGAATGACGCGTCCGCCGCCTTTGCGGGGTTTCACCAACAGGTTAGTCATTGAGATCAAGCGCCTTCCTTCAGGAATAGGGGCAGATTACCATATTCCAGCTTGGCGTAAACCGCTGGCCGGGCGATTTTCGAAATCGCCCGCTCAGGCAATGGCCTGCCGCTTCGCAATCGCCTTCACATAATTCTTGCGCGCCGCGCGCACCTGCTTGCGGGTTGACACTTCGGGGATGGCCACATCCCACCAGTTGCCGCCCGCGTCGGTTGACATCATGGGATCCGTGTCGATGACGATCACGGTGGTGCGGGCATTGGATTTGGATTTCTTCAATGCGGTTTCGAGGTCCGCCAGCGACGAGACTTTTTCAGAGATCGCGCCAAGGCTTCTGGCGTGGGCGGCGAAATCAATATCGGGCGAAACCTCATGCAGCGTGTTGTGGTCGAACAGGTTGTTGAAGCGCTCGCCGCCGCTGGCGAATTGCAGGCGGTTGATGCAGCCGTAGCCCCGGTTGTCAAGCAGGATGACAGTGAGCTTGACGCCGAGCATCACGGATGTGGCGAGTTCGGAGTTCATCATGAGATAGGTGCCGTCGCCCACCATGACAACGCAATCGCGGTCGGGCTGGGCCATTTTCATGCCGATGCCGCCGGCGATCTCATAACCCATGCAGGAGAAGCCATATTCCATGTGATAGGACGATGGATAGCTCGCCTCCCAGAGCTTGTGCAGTTCGCCGGGAACACTGCCTGCGGCGGCCAGTATGGAAATCTCCCGGCCAAGCGCCCGCTGCACGGCGCCAATGACCTGCGCGTCAGAGGGTTTCTCCGCATTGCTGGCATTGGTGTATTTTGACGCTGTCTTGAGCCAGGCGGCGAAGCCATTTTGCGCCGCCCTGGTCCAGGCGGTAGGCGCTGCCCATTTGCCCAGGTTGATTGAAAGCTCCTCCAAACCGACGCGCGCGTCCGCGATAAGCGGCATGGCGCGGTGCTTGGTGGCGTCAAAGACCTGGGTGTTGAGGCCGATGATGGTGCGCCTGGCATTCTTGAAGAGTGTCCAGGAGCCCGTCGTGAAATCCTGCAGCCTCGTTCCCACAGCTAGAATGACGTCAGCTTCCTCGCAAACCTTGTTTGACGCGGCTGTGCCGGTGACGCCCACGGCTCCCATGTTCAAGGGATGGGTGAAGGGAAGCGAGGATTTTCCGCCCTGGGTTTCAACAACCGGAATGCCATGGGCCTCGGCGAAGCTCGCGAGCTGGGCGGAGGCTTCTGAAAAGAGCGCGCCGCCGCCGGCGATGATGACGGGTTTTTTCGCAGCCTTCAAAACGCGGACCGCTTCGGCAAGCTCGTCCTCATCGGGGCGCATGCGCCTGGTTGTCCAGATCTTTTCATCAAAGAAGCTCTCGGGATAATCATAGGCCTCGGCCTGGGTGTCCTGGCACATGGAGAGCGTGACGGGGCCGCAATCGGCGGGATCGGTCAGGACGACCATGGCGCGATTGAGGGCGGGAATGAGCTGCTCTGGCCTTGCGATGCGGTCAAAATATCTGGATACGGGCTTGAAGCAGTCATTCACTGAAACGGTGCCGTCGCCGAAATCCTCGACTTGCTGCAGCACCGGGTCTGGCAGGCGATTGGCGAAGACATCGCCGGGAAGCAGAAGCAAGGGAATGCGGTTAACGTGGGCAACAGCCGCGGCCGTCACCATGTTCAAGGCGCCGGGGCCGATGGAGGTGGTCGCCGCCATCATGCGGCGGCGGCGCGAAGCCTTGGCATAGGCGATGGCCGCATGGGCCATGGCCTGCTCATTGTGGGCGCGGTAGGTCGGCAGTTCCTTCCGGACGCCGTAAAGCGCTTCGCCAATTCCCACCACGTTGCCATGGCCGAAGATCGCCCAGACACCGGCGAACATCGGCGTTTTCTTGCCGTCAATGAGGGTCATCTGCCGGGTCATGAATTTGACCAGGGCTTGCGCGGTGGTCAGGCGAAGTGTCTTGCCCATGGGAAGGCTCCTTATGAAATTCAGCTGTGCGATCTGTTCCAGACATCGACCAGTTTGGCAAATCGATCGGCCATCCGCAATGTGGCGTTCGCGTCGTCAATCCTGTTGGACAGCCAATCCTGGGCGACGGCGCTGAAAATTGTGCGGCCAACGGCAAAGCCTTTGACGGCTGCGTGCCCGGCGGTCAGTTCAAAAGCCTTGGCCAGTTCTTCTTCGGGGGCATCGAGGCCCAGGAGCACAATGCCACGGCAATAGGGGTCGTTTGCCGCGATGGCTTTCTCAATGTTGGCCCACGCCGCATGGGTGCTTTGTGGTTCAAGCTTCCACCAGTCAGGCTTAATGCCGAGCGCGTAGAGTTCCGCCATGGCGCGCGAAACCGTGTCATCGGCCAGGACGCCATGCTTGCCGGCGATGATTTCGACCAAGAGTTCACGGCCAACCTTGCGGGCGGCCTCGTAAAGGGTCAGCAGCTTCTGTGATTGTTCAGTCTTGAGGTCTGCGGGATCATCGGGATGATAGAAGGCCAAGCATTTGACGGTGTGGGTCACGGGCCACTCGACCAGCCTTGCGCCCACGTCCTGGGTGAACTCAAACCGGAGAGGACGCGAACCCGGCTGTTCCAGGGGCCGCCCGATCCACAGGCCAAGCTTGGCGGCATCGAACATGGCATCCCTGCCATAGGTTTCATCAAGCAGGGTTCCAAAACCGGGCTGGCCATTGGCGACCTTGGCAATCGCGGCCACGGCCAGGCGCTTGAAATCCGCAATGCGCGCATGGGGCGCGCCGGCCTTGTCGGCCATGGCTTCGAGCTGCATGCGGTGATCAATGGCCAACGCCAGGAGCTTTTCTGGCTGGGCGCGCCGCGTGGTGGCCCAATGGACGTGGTTGATGGCTTCGTCCTTGCGCAGCGCTTTGTGAGCGCTGCCGTGCTTGAGGAAATACCGCAGCTCGTCCCAGGTGGGAATTTCCGGCGAGCAGAGAAGCCGCGACACGGCGAAGGCGCCACAGGCATTGGCATAGGTGGCGCAGGTTTCGAGCGGCTCATTCTTGAGCCAGCCGCGCAGAAAGCCGGAGAAGAAGGCATCGCCCGCGCCCAGCACATTATAGACCTCAATGGGAAATCCCTGGCCCACAATGCCATCTTCGAGGCGATTGGGGATGGCTCCGGGATAGACAACGCAGCCCATGGGGCCGCGTTTCAAGACGATGGTCGCCGAAGAAAGGGACCTGATCGTTTTCAGCGCTTCCAAAGTGTCCTCACTGCCCGCGGCAATGTGGACCTCTTCTTCGGTGCCCACGATCAGGTCACAGTCAGGGAGAACGGTCTTGATATGCTCGGAAACCTTATCGGACTTGATATAGCGTTCTTCGCCGGAGCCATGGCCGGCAAGGCCCCAGAGGTTGGGGCGGTAGTCGATATCGAAACAGATCTTGCGGCCATGGGCCTTGGCGATTTTCATGGCCTTGCGCTGGGCCGCGTCATTCAGGGGCCTGGCAAAATGGGTGCCGGTGACCAGCAGGGCGCGGGACGACTTGATGAATGCCTCGTCAATGTCGGCTTCGCAGAGCGCGCTATCGGCGCAATTGTCGCGGTAGAAGATGAGCGGAAATGTCTTGTCGTTCTCAACCGACAGCAAGACGAGCGAGGTGAGGCGCTGCGGATCGGTTGTTATGCCCTTTGTGCTCACGCCCTCGCGGATCATCTGCTCGCGCACATAGCGGCCCATCTGCTCATCCCCTACGCGGGTGACGACGGCGGATTTCAGGCCCAGGCGGGCCGTGCCGATGGCGATATTTGAGGGACAGCCGCCGACGGACTTGGCGAATGAGGCGACGTCTTCCAGCCTTGCGCCAATTTGCTGGCCGTAGAGGTCAACGGAGCAGCGGCCCACGGTAATAACGTCAAGTTCGGCTGCCTTGCCGCTTTTGGACGTCATTATTTTCTCCCAAAACCCGTTGTGGACTTGACATATTGAAACAACAATTCCAAAATGAAGTCAAGTTAGAATATTTATTCCATAATTATTTCGAAGAAAACCTCGAACGCGTGACAGGCCGCAAATTTTTTTGCATGCCAATGTCATGCTTTTGGGTCGCTTTTTGATGCAATTTGGGATGAAAAAAAGCTCACTTTTGGTTTTATTTGGGAGAGGTAAAATGATCAGGTTTGGAATTTTAGGGGCCGGCAGGATTGGCAAGGTCCATGCGGCCACAATCGCGAAATCGAGCAAGGCGCGGGTCGCCTATATCGCGGATGCGATGCCGAAGGCTGCGGCGGAGCTGGCGAAATCGGTGGGGGCTGAGGTCGCCAGCGTTGCGGACATTATCAAGTCGAAAAATGTCGATGCCATTTTGATTGCGACGCCCACGGACACCCATGCGGATTACATCGAGCTGGCGGCGAAGGCGGGCAAGGCGATCCTGTGCGAGAAGCCGGTTTCGCTTTCGGTGGCGCGGATTGAAAAATGCCTGAAGGTTGTGGAGAAGACCAAAGCCAAATTGATGATCGGCTTCAACCGGCGCTTCGATCCCAATTTCGCAAATCTTGAAAGCCGCATCCGCAAGGGCGACATTGGAGCGGTTGAGCTGGTGACGATCATCAGCCGCGATCCCGGCCCGCCGCCTGTCGATTACATCAAGCGCTCGGGCGGGCTTTACCGCGACATGATGATCCATGATTTCGACATGGCGCGCTTTCTGGTGGGCGAGGAATTTGTGGTGGTGCAGGCCCTGGGCTCATCGCTGGTCGACAAGGAGATCGGCAAGGCGGGTGACGTTGATACCGCGTCGGTGCAGATGCAAACGGCAAGCGGCAAGATCTGCGTGATCACCAATTCGCGGCGCGCCACCTATGGCTATGACCAGCGCATGGAAGTGCATGGCGCCAAGGGCATGCTGCGGGCGGGCAATGTCCACAACACCACGGTTGAGCTGGCGAATGGAAACGGCTTCCAGGGCGATCCGGTTCTGAATTTCTTCACCGAGCGCTATGGCGACGCCTACGCCAATGAGGTGAACAGCTTCATTGAGGGCGTCACCAAAGGCGTCTCGGCCCGGCCCAATGGTTATGACGGATTGCAGGCGCAGAAACTCGCTGATGCCGCAACCAAGTCGTGGTCAACGGGCAAGCCTGTCAAAGTGGCCTGATGCTGGCCTCGTCGCTCTCGCATCTCGCGCTCGACGGCAAGATCGCTGTCGTCACGGGTTCGACGCAAGGGCTGGGCGAGGCCATCGCCCATCTCTTCGCGGAGCGGGGATGCAAAGGCATTGTCATCACGGGCCGCAATGAAAAAAATGGCGCGCGCGTCAAGGCCGATCTGGATAAGAAGGGCTGCAAAACGGTTTTTGTGAAAGCCGATCTCGCCAGCATGGACGACACGCGCAAGGTGATCGCCGCCGCCGACACGGAATTTGGCCGGGTCGACACGCTGATCAACGCGGCGGGCAACACCGACCGGGGCACCATTTGGGACACAAAACCGGAGCTTTTTGACGCCATGATCGCGGTCAATCTGCGCGCCCCCTACTTCCTTATCCAGGACGCGCTGCATGTGATGAAGCGCGAAAAGACCAAGGGCTCAATCGTCAACATCATTTCCATCTCGGGCCATGGCGGGCAGGATTTCATTTCGGCCTATTGCGTTTCCAAGGGCGCGCTGATCACGCTGACCCGGAACACGGCCTTCTCGGTGATGCGCCATCAGATCCGCGTCAATGGCCTGATGATCGGCTGGATGGACACCCCGGGCGAGGACCGCATCATGAAAACCTATCATGACGCGGAGGAAGGCTGGCTGGCGAAGGCGGAAGCGGGCCGACCCTTCGGGCGCCTGTTGAAGCCAGAAGAAGTGGCCAGGGCCTGCGGCTATCTCGCCAGCGATGAATCCGGCATGATGACGGGCGCCATCATCGACTTCGACCAGCAGGTGATCGGAACCGGAAACTCCATCGCCGAGCCGCCGGCGGTTTAATAACGCCGGCTTTTCATTTCGGCGACGGCCACTGTCAATGTCATGGCGAGCGACAGGGTGGCCGCCATGGAGCGGAAGCCTTCGAAATTCGCCTCCGTCACCTCGAAGCAAACCTTGGCGCGCGAAGCGATGGGCGAAAAGCCCGAGTCGGTGATCGACACGATGGGCACGCCCTTGGCCGCCGCCGCCTGGACGAGCGCCACGGTTTCGGAGGCATAGGGCGTGAAGCTGATGGCCAGCACGCAATCATTGCCGGTGGCGAAGCTCAGCTCTTCCTGGGCCTGGCCGCCGATGGCGTCAATCAGCACATTCTTGATCTTGAGCTTGCCGAAGGCATAGGACATGTAGGTTGAAATGGGAAACGAGCGGCGAAGCCCCACCAGGTAAACCGTCTCGGCGCCGGCCATGATCTGCACGGCGCTGTCGAGCTTGCCGGGCTCCAGGCGCTCCTGCAGGATGTCGATGGATTGCCTCGCGGCGTTGCTGAAGCCATGGAAAATGACGTTGGGTTTCGAGGCCGAATGGGCGTGGTGGCGCAATTGCTCAAGGCGCTCGTCATAATTCAGGACGCGCTCGCGCAGCCTCGTGCGGAAGATGTCCTGCAGTTCGGTGAACCCCTGATAGCCCATGGCCTTGGCGAAGCGCACCAGCGTCGAGGGCTGGACGCCAGCGGCAACCGCGATGCTGGCCACCGTGCCGAAGGCCACCTCGTCGGGGTGCTCAAGGGCATGGATGGCGACCTGATTGAGGCGCTTGGGAAGGGTTGGCCCGCGCTCAAGAATGCGCTCCTTGAGGGCCGGAAAATCGCGAGGTATATCGTCAAAATCCGTCAAATCGGCTCGCTTTTAGCATGATAAAGCATGACATTGGAGAGACCCCCAAACCTCGCTTTTCGCGCGAGGTGGAAAATTTTCCCGATTTAACCACGAAAAGGCGAAAAAACCAAGAAAAATGGAATAGGTGTTCTATTTTGGAGGAGTTGTGGAAAGAATTGTTCAGTTTTCCGAAAGATTGGATGGTGGTGACTGACTTTCCCTTGGCATCTGCTAGCCGGCAAGACAAAGCGGGTAACATGGCGCGCGCTTCGGATTGGTATCACCCGATCTCGGTAGCAATCGCGATCTTGGCTTCAACGGGCGTGTAGATATCAACTTCAATGCCAAGGGCCTTGATTGTGACAATCAAGGCATACCGGGCTTCGGTGTCCCATTTCTCAAGGTAGTCTTTCTCTTTCCACCAGCCGCCAACTGGGAACACGCCGATCGCGTCGCGCTGGGCAAGATCGGCAGCAGTGCCGGACCAGAAGTCCGAATGAAGCGACCCTTGATCGCGAAATTTTTGACCAAGAAGCCACTCATTGCCGCCAACACCGCCGCCAGCTGCCTCACCGTCTTCCTCATCTCTCGCCGAGGCGTTTACGCGCCTCCGAAACTCAGTCAGCGACTCGGTCGCATTCTTCACAGCAAATCGAAGACCATGCGAAGCGTATCGATGCTTGCGAGTCCAGCCGCGCTCACCTGGGTTGGGTTCGATGAAATATGACAGCGTGACGCGAAGCTCGACGTGGGCGTCGCCGAGTTGAGCAAGAACGTCATTCGGCCAAGGCAGCTGATGCAACTTCATGTCGCGCATCTTTACAGACGCGCTGCCGTCCTTGTTGAATGGCGTGAGCGTGTCCTCGACCATCAACGTCAAATCGTTCTGGGCGGACATAAGTGCACGGCCGAGATCGGGAACGCCATAGCCGTAGCGCCGAACCAATGCGTGAATCTGACCTTTCCTGCCGTTGCATGCATCGATGCGAGCGCGCATCGCTGGAGTCCATTCGGCAGAATGAACGATCAGGCCGCGAACCGTTTCAGGCCAAAGCCTGGATCGGGTCGCCATAATCTGTGCCGCCAACCTCGCCGCTAGGGCATTCGCTGCGCTTGTCTGGCCAGTAGTGTTGAGAAGCCGTTCCCCAATGCGATTATGAGTAGTTAAGAGTTGCAGGTCGTCGACTCCGGGGTCGACAATCTTGCCGTCTGTCGCGAAGTTACCTCCCTCAAGGACCACGTCGGGTTTCACAGGCCATTGTCGTCCCCATGGAACCGAAGTCCGGCTACTCGGCGAAATCTCGCCAGATGTCGCTATGGCCTCAAAGCCAGAGAACGAGGAATCGATGATGTCCACTTTCTCGGTAAAGGCACCCACTGTCAGCGCGTTCCAAGCCTGCGCTGGGTCTTCGATTTCCTCTAAGTCGTTTCTGTCCGGATAATCGCCGGGCGTCAGGTTATCTCGAACATTGCCTGCGGAGAGAATAACCAATCGCCGTCTATCTGGTTCAAAGCAGAGTTGATCAATTGCTGACGACCACGAAGACGGCCTTCCAAGCATGGAGCTCTTGCTTGTCACCGCGAGCGCAATCGCTCGCTTGCGATTCGGTGCCTGGATTTCGGCACGCGCAATCGCTTCAGCGGTGATCGCGCCATACAGGTCCGGCTCATTGTCGGCCACGCCATTCGGCGGCAGGATTTTGACGCTTTCCAACCGATGCGTGAGAACGATGGCACCGCCACCGGTTAGAACCGGAACCAAATCTCCGTATAGAGCCGTTCCGGCCATAGCTGTCCCGTGGCCACGCCATTGCGCTGCCGTATCTGCGGTGCCCCAGGCAGGATTGATCGTGTGGAGATCAGCAATGTCGAGAGCCGGCGACAATAGTGGGTGGGCCTGTGTGACGCCGCTATCCAAAATGCAGACGGCCACATTCGCATCTACTGGCGGCGTCAGGCGAGCGAGGGCTTCATCGCTCCATTCGCGTTGCTCACCGCCATCTAGACCCATGAAGAAGGCGGGCGTGTCTTTGGCTCGCCGAAGTTCCGCCACTACGTCACTGTGGGCGACCAAACGGTCGATCGCCCCAGTGCTCGCGAGAACAAGGACAACTTCGCGTTCCGGGAAACGAACAGCGTGATCCTTGACCTGAAGGTTCAATCGCACGGCCATTCTTTCGAAGACATCTCGATGGCGGTCCCGAAGCCATATCTCCCACCAAACGGTTTCGTCACCGATTGGGAAGAGAGCATCGTCATCAGTGAATAGCGATCTCGCTGTCGCTAATCGAACGGCCTCCATCCTTGCGACCAGCGGTTCGTTTTTGGGGCGCCCCTTCGGCGTGTCTTCCTGACGAAATGCGTCAACCTTATCTTGAAAATAGTTTTCGGCAGTTGCTGGAACGAAAACTGTGGCGGTCAGTGATGGATTGACCGCCGTCGGCTCACGAACCGCGACCAATTCAATCTTTTTTTGTCGATTGCCGAGATGGTCCAATGCAGAATTCTGGTCACCCGGAACCTCGATCTCCAGATAGAAGCCAGGAAGGCCTTCGGCACCGACCCGATCACGATCACGGAGCTGCTGGCGAGCGGCCTCAAGAGCCAATCCAATTGAAGCGCTCAGACTGTCGGCATGGCCAAGCCGATCTCGTTCGGGCAATGGAACACCATTGCCGCCGCGGGGCGGGCGTTGGTATTGTTCGGTTTGGCCGCCGCCATCAATAAAGAGGTGCGGCCGGTCGCGGGGCGAATCATTCATGGCGGCCTCAGCTTAGCCTGAAAGTGTTGCCGCTCGCCGCTCCGCAATGGCTTCCTTTAATTCGGACAACGTGAGGCGCTTTCTTCCGCCAAGCACAATCGACTTCGCCGCGTTCTCGGCGGAACGAACGATCTCGGCCTGGCTAAGGCCGACCGCCACTTCGGCTGCCTCGTCCCACACCAGGCCTCTCGTGTCGAATGCCGTCAGGCGCGCCTTGAGAATGCGCTGAACCAGATCCGCATCTGGCAACGCGTACTCGACCACATCGTCGAAGCGGCGGAAAAGAGCCCTATCGAGAAGCTCAGGATGGTTTGTCGCGGCAATGATCAGACCTAGACTGTCATCGTGTTCAAGGAATTGCAGAAACGAGTTCAAGACACGACGAATTTCTCCAACGTCGTTGCGTTCGGCTCGCTTTGCACCGATTGCATCAAATTCGTCGAAGAAATAGACGCCTCGCGTCGCGTTCATGGCGTCAAACACAAGCCGCAGCTTTCCGGCTGTATCACCCATGAATTTCGTAATCAGCCCGTCAAGCACAACCGTGAACAGCGGCAACCGCAATTCTCCCGCAAGCGAGGCGGCTGTCATTGTCTTGCCAGTGCCGGGCGGCCCGATCAGAAGGAGCTTCCTGCGGGGACGAAGGCCATGAGCTCGGAGACTTTCCTGCTGCCTTTGCTCATGGAGAACACGCTGCAAGCGAGAAGAAATCGAGTCGGGAAGGACCATCTCCGAAAGCCGGATATCCGGGTAGCGAACCGCCAAGACATTCGCGAGCTCGCCCTTCGGCTGAGCCATCGGGACGGGCGCAACCTTTCGCTCAATCGCAGTGTCCTTGGACTTCGCCGCATCAATCAAATCGCGCAACTCTGTCGCCACTTTGCCATGGCCTTGGCGCGCTTCATGGGCGGCAAGCTGCATCGCAGTGGCGAGGAACCTATCCTCATCGCCGGCAATGTGACTTTTTAGCAGGGCGACAATGTGCCTGGCGGTGGTCATGGTTCCCAACTTATCCCGAGTTCTTGGATTCACTCCAATCCCGGCTCGTAATTTTCTCGTTGATTTTGTAAGATACGTAAAAAGCGTCAGGACAAAGTTAACGAATTTCACTTTTCTAGCGGTAAACCGAAGTCCGCGCCATCGCGAATTTGTAACGCATGATCGCCATTAAGCACTTTCAAGATCGCCGATACCGTCCTTGGCATGGTCTGCTTATTCGACGGTGGAGAATCCGATGGGCCCGCGAGCCAATCCATCATATCGCGCAACGCGTTCGGGCATTGAGTGCGTTGAACAATGGGTCCCCGGGACAAGCCCGAGGATGACGGGAAAAGGTAAGTGTTGGCGCACATGAGGTATGCAGTTGGGTCGCGGGTGTCACGCCGGGGGCGGCGCGAGCTCGACGAACTGGGCCAGTTGTTTCAGCGAATCCTGCCAGCCGAGATGGCACATCTCCTCGGGGATGATGTCGGGCACGCCGGCTTGCGTGATTGACATGTCGGTGCCGCAGGAGACTTGCTTGAGGACCACCGTCACCGTGATTTCGCCCGGCAGGTTGGGATCGTCAAACACGTCGGTGTAACGCAGTTTCTTGCTGGGAATGAGTTCGAGGTATTTTCCGCCGAAGCCATGGCTGCCACCGGAGTCAAACTCGGTGAAGGACATTTTGAACGTGCCGCCAACCTTGGCATCCAGATTATGCACCGTGCAGGTGAAGCCTGCGGGCGCGATCCATTTGCACAGGGCCGCGGGATCAAGGAAGGCCTTGTAGACGCGCGATGGCGGGGCTTTCAGGACGCGATGAAAATTCAGTGTGTAGGGCATGTGTCCGTTCCTTATTTGCTCTTGCCGACAAGCGAGAAAGCCGCGCCTTGCGGGTCAATGCCGTTCACCGCCCATTGTCCGCCCGGCACTTCCATGGGGCCGAAGGTGATGGTGGCGCCCTTGGCCTTTGCCCGCGCCACGGCGGCTTCGGCGCTCTCCACATTGAAATAATAGTTCCAATGGGGAGGCATGGAATCATCGGCGGTCTTGGTCATCATGCCGCCGGTCAGCTGTTCGCCGGACTTGAACATCTGGTAGGCGCCCATGGGCCCCATGTCCATGGCGTCCGCCTTGGTCCAGCCGAACATGCTGGAATAAAAGGTCCAGGCCTTCTGCCAGTCGCCGGACTGCAGCTCGCGCCAGCCGATGTGGCCTGGCGTGCCGTCGGGAACCTTTGCCGGGCTTTCGCTGGTGTTTGGCGTGAAGATGATGAAGGTGGCCTTGGACGGATCGGCCAGCGCGGCGAAGCGCCCGACGCCGGGGATGTCCATGGCTTTCTGGATGACCTTGCCGCCGAGCTTGACGGCTCGCTTCGCATCCTTGTCCACATCGGTTGAGTGAATGTAGCCATTCCAGCAGGGCGGCATGGCTTTGGCCGAGGGCGGGACCGGCATCATGCCGCCCACATCAACGCCGCCTGCCTTGATGATGGCGTAATCCATGCCGGGCATGCCGCTGTCGGCGATGGTCCAGCCCACCACATGGGCATAGAAATCGCTCGACGCTTTCATGTCGGGCGTCATGAGATCGTACCAGATGAAGCCGCTCATATTATTCTCCGTAGGCTGATGATTACTGTTTTTGCGGCGCCGCCGCCATGTCCATGAAGAAGGGCTCCCAGCGGTGCCCATCCGGATCGGCGATGGTGCGGTTGTACATGAATCCCAGGTCCGTGGCGTGGCGCGGCTCGCCGCCGCCTGCGGCAAGCCCGGCCTTCATCCTGGCATCGACGGCAGCGCGGCTCGCGCACTCCAGCGCCACCATGAGGCCCGTGACCTTGCGCGCATCCGGAATGGGCGCATCGCTGAAGCCCTTGAACTTCGCATGGGTCAGCAGCATCACATAATTCTCTTCGCTGATCACCATGCAGGCAGCCGTGTCGTCGCTGAATTGCAGGTTCTGGGTGAAGCCCATGGCTGTGTAGAAGGCGATGGAGCGCCGCAGATCCGTCACCGGAAGGTTCACGAATATCTTGGTCGACATGGTTCAGTCCTCCTGGATTTCTTTTCAGACTTTGCGCAAGCGCAGCGGTTTTGTTTTTTCGCGAACGATGACCTTGCGGGCTTCGAGATCAAGTTGCACGGCCTTGATCCACCAGCCAGAGGTGGCGCCGCCAGGAAAAAGCTTCTCAGGCAAATGTGGCAAAACACCCTTGCCAAGCTCCTCCACCGTCAATCCCGGGGCGGATTTCGGCAGCACCTTGAGCACCGCGTTTTTCATGGCATCATACTTCGCCCTGTTGGCGCGGTACGTCTTGCCGGGCTGGATGACATTCAGGATCTCGATGGTTTCCGCGTCTGGCATGGTCAATCCTCCCTCGCATGATGAAACAGCAGTTCGACATAACGGCGCAAGTGCAGGATCGAGTCGTGCGCCAGCGCCAGATCATTCTTCGCCTTGGCCAGAATGAAGCCGCCCTGGATGACGGCCTGCGTGTGCAGCGCCAGGCTTTCGGCGGACCATGTGGCCTTCGGCGCATGGCGGGCTTTGGCGGCGCGAATGATGTCGGCGATGGTCTCGGCGTGCCCGGCGATGCCGTCGAAACAGGCCGCGCGGATGGCGGGGTTTGAACTCATAGGTTTCCTGCACCATGGTGCCGAGCAGGCAGGTGGCTTCGGGTATTGAGCGGCCATCCAGCAACGTTGCGCGGAAATCGATGTAGGCGATCAACTGGTCCAGCGGGTCTTCATAGTCATGGTAGGGGGCGGTGGCGAAGAGCTTGCCTGTGACCTCGTTCCAGTAACCTGCCGCAGCAACGGCCAGGTCTTCCTTGCTCTTGAAGTGATGAAAGAACGCCCCCTTGGTGACACCTGCGTCCCGGCATAATTCATCCACTGACGTTGCCTCATAGCCATTGGTCCGCACGATCTTGAGGGCAGCATTGAGGAGCTTAGTCTTGGCTGGCGTCATTTGCATGAAATACACATACCGACCAGTTGGTATGTTGTCAAGAGGGGAGTTGTGTTTGTTGTTTCCGCAGCCTTCCCCACCAATGTCACCCGGCGTGGCAATGGACGGTCGCGAACTTGATTCTTCGCCGCCACCACATTAGAAGCAGGCCTTGCAACGGGAGCAGGGATATCCATGCCGATCACACGCCGCGCGCTGCTGACATCCGGACTGCTTGTGGGGCTGGTTCCTGGCTCCAGGGCCTTTGCGCAGGAGGGCGAGCCTTTTCCGGTGGACGAAAAGGAAGCCGGGATGGTGGCCTACAAATTCAGGCGGCGCGAGATGGACTTTGCAACGCCGGAGCCGGCCGGCACCATCGTCGTCGATCCCAAGCGCTGCTTTCTCTATCACGTGGCGGGCGGCGGCCAAGCGACGCGCTACGGCGTCGCCGTGGGCAAATCGAGCAAGGCGTGGACCGGCGAGGCCATCATCAAGCGCATGGCGAAATGGCCAGTGTGGGTTCCAGCGCCCTATCATCTCGCCGAGATGCCCTCGCTCGCCAAGCACATCAATGGCATGCCGGGCGGCCCCGGCAACCCGATGGGCGCGCGCGCCATGTATCTCTATCAAGGCGAGGTCGACACGATCAACCGCATCCATGGCGCGGCCAAGCCATCCGAAATCGGCCGCAAGAAAACGGCGGGATGCTTCGGCATGCTGAACATCGACATCATCCACCTCTATGACCGGGTGGAGTCTGGAACCCGCGTCGTGGTGCTGGGCTAAGGCCGCATGGCGGTTCATGGCGCCGCTTCTGACTGAAATCGCTTCGGGCCTTGCCTTCCCAGAGGGGCCGGTGATGCTGCCCGATGGCGCGATGCTGGTGGTGGAAATTGCCAGGGGCTGCGTGACGCGCATCGACGCAAAGGGCCGCACGAGCATTATCGCAATGCCGGGTGGCGGGCCAAATGGCGCGGCCTTCGGGCCGGACGGGCACCTCTATATCTGCAACAGCGGCGGATTTTCCTGGGACAGGACAAGCGGCAGGCTGACGCCCTCGGGCCAAGCCGATGACTACAGCGGCGGGCGGATCGAGCGCATCGACATAAATACGGGCAAGGTGGAGGCGATCTACACGCACTGCGACGGACATCCGCTGAAGGGGCCGAACGACATTGTCTTCGACCGGCACGGCGGCTTCTATTTCACCGACCATGGCAAGCGGCGGCCGCGCGAGGTTGACCTCGGTGGGCTTTACTACGCGCGGACCGACGGCAGCCTGATCAGCGAACTGGCGCAGCCGATGATCATGCCGAACGGGGTTGGCCTGTCGCCTGACGAGCGGACGGTCTATGTGGCGGAGACCCGCACCGGCCACCTCTGGGGTTTCGACATCATTTCGCCGGGCGTGATCCGCAAGGGGCCGCCGCATGAGAATGGCGGCCGCCATTTGGCGGGGCCTGCAGGCTATACGTCGTTTGATTCACTGGCGGTGGAGCGGGACGGCAACGTCTGCGTGGCCTCGCTGGTGCTGGGCGGGATCAATGTGATTGCAGCGGATGGGAGGTTTGTCGAATTCGTCGCCATGCCCGATCCCATTTGCACCAACATCTGCTTCGGCGGGCCGGAGCTGACGACGGCCTATGTCACCTTGTCGAGCACGGGCAAGATCGTGAGCCTGCCATGGCCGCGCCCGGGCCTTCGGCTGAATTTCGATCCTTGCGGGCCGTAGAAGAAGCAATATATTTCTATATTTCTGGAAATACGGTTGCAAAACGCCGAATGATTTGGCATATTGGCGGCGTGAGACAGGTTTCGGCAAAAATCGAGGATGCGGCGGCGCGGCTTGAGGCGTTGGGCAATCCGACGCGGCTGGCGGTGTTCAGGCTTTTGGTGCGGGCTGGCGAAAATGGCTTGGCGGTTGGCCAATTGCAGAAGCGCCTTGATATCGCGGGCTCGACGCTGTCGCATCATTTGCGGGCGTTGATCGCGGTTGACCTGGTTTCGCAGGAGCGGCGGGGCACGACGCTGACCTGCCGGGCCAACTATAGCGTCATGGGAAGCCTGATTTCATTTCTGGTTGATGAGTGCTGCGCTGATTCCGCTTGCGTGAGTTCATCAGGCGAAGCGGCGTGAATATGTGGAAAGGATTTGCGGCATGACAAAGGAATTGCCGGTGGCGGTGATGGGCGCTGGGCCGGTGGGCCTGGCTGCCGCGGCGCATCTGGCCGAGCGTGGACTGCCGTTCGAGGTCTTCGAGGCGGGTGCCGGGCCTGCCGCCGCCATGGGGCAGTGGGGGCATGTGACTTTCTTCTCGCCGTGGCGCTTCAATGTGGACTGCGCCGCCGAGCGCCTGCTGGCGCGGACGGGTTGGATACGGCCTGATGCGGAGAGAGATCCCACCGCTGCGGAATTGATTGAATTGTATTTGCGGCCTCTGGCGGAACTGCCGCCGCTTGCAAAACGCATTCGCTATGGCGCGCGGGTTGTGGCGGTGACGCGCCTTGGCATGGACCGGGTTCCCTCGAAGGGGCGCGATGACCAGCCGTTTGAAATTTCAATCGCGAGAGCTGGGGGCGCAATCGAGAAACATCTGGCGCGGGCCGTCATCGATGCGTCGGGCACCTGGACCGCACCAAACCCCGCGGGTTCCAGCGGCGTTGCGGCATCGGGCGAAAGGGAAAGTGCCACACGCATTTCCTATGGCATTCCTGATCTGTTTGGGGCGGCGCGCGCACGTTATGCGGAGGGCCGCGTGGTGGTGGTGGGCTCTGGCCATTCGGCGATGGATTCGATTCTCAATCTGGCAAGGCTCAAGGCGCTGGAACCTGCGACGCGCATCATCTGGGCCATGCGTTCAAAGCCCACGGAGAAAACCTTTGGCGGCGGGGCCGAGGACCAGCTTTCCGGCCGGGGCGCATTGGGGGAGCGCGCGAAGGCTGCGATCGCTGAAGCCGGCATAGAGCTCAAGGCGCCGTTCCACGTGAAGAGCTTCGCGCTGCGGGATCAGGCCATCGAAATTGCCGATGAGGCGGGCGGCAGAATTGCCGCCGACGAAGTGATCGTGGCGACGGGCTTCCGGCCGGATTTTTCCATGCTGAGCGAAATCCGGCTTGACCTTCATCCGTGGCTCGAATGCGCGCGCGAACTCGGGCCGCTGATCGACCCCAATGAACATAGTTGCGGCGACGTGCCGCCGCATGGCTTCAGAGAACTGCAACAACCGGAGAGAAATTTCTTTATCGCGGGCATGAAGAGCTATGGCCGGGCGCCAACATTCCTGATGGCGACGGGCTATGAGCAAGCGCGCTCCATTGTGGCGGCGCTCGCTGGCGACATGGCGGCGGCGCTCGATACGCAACTGGTCTTGCCGCAGACCGGGGTTTGCGATGGGCCGGGCGCCGCCGCGCCCGCCGGCAGCTGCTGTGGCGGAGCTTCGCTGACACGCGCTGACGCCTGCTGTGTGGCCGATGCGGTTGCCAAGGAGGCAGGCGAAGCAGGTTGCGGGTGTCAGGCGGCGGGCCGCTGCGGATGACATTCCGCCATGGCTTTGTGCTGCCGCTGGCGGTGGCGCAGATGGTTTCCTGGGGATCGCTGTATTATTCCTTTGCGGTTATCGCGGGGCCGATGGCGGCCGAGATGGGGTGGTCCAGCCCGGCGGTGAATGGCGCGCTTTCCGCCGGGCTAGGTGCTACCGGAATCGCTTCGTTTTTTGCCGGGCGCATCATTGATGTTTATGGCGGCCGGGTTTTGATGACGGCGGGATCAATCGCTGCGGCGGCGCTTCTCGCAGCGTGGTCGTTCATCGATGCGCTGTGGCAGCTCTACGCGGTCTGGATTTTATTGGGGGCGGTGTTTTCCTCCGTGCTTTATGAACCCGTCTTCGCGGTGATGGCGCGCGAGTTGAAGGAAGACTACCGGCGCGGCATCATCATCATCACATTGCTGGGCGGACTGGCCAGCACCGTGTTCATTCCGCTGACGCATTATCTGGCTGAGGCTTGCGGCTGGCGGAGCGCCTTGCAAATTCTGGCGGCCCTTGCAAATTCCATTCGGCGCGCTGGTGCATTTTCTGGCGCTGCGCGGCACCGGCGCAGGCGACGGCGTTGTGACGGTCCACCCGCCGCGGCGCCGGGTGCGACGCGCCCTGGCGACACCGGTCTTCTGGCTGCTGGCGGTGAGCTATGCGGCGCATTCCTTCATGTTCACGGGGCTGACATTTCATATCATACCCATGCTCACCGAGCGGGGCTTTGCAGCGCCCATGATCATTGCGGCCTATGCGCTAGTGGGGCCGTTTCAGGTTGTCGGGCGGATTTTTGTGTTCGCGCTGGAGGCCCGCATCAATGTGAGGCTCGCGGGGCTTGTGGCCACGGCGCTGCCTGTTATCGGCATGGCGCTTTTGCTGGCGGCCAAACCGGACACGACGCTGCTGTATTTCTTCGCAGCGCTTTATGGATCGGGCATGGGCATCAAGACAATTGTGCAGGCGACGGCCGGGCCGGAATTCCTCGGCCGCGAGGGTTATGGCGCGCTGCAGGGGACATTTGCCGGCATCACCTACGCGGTGCAGGCGGCGACCCCCGTGGCGCTCGCGGCGCTATGGGCCTTCATGGGTGGATATGACCAGGTTCTCTATGTGCTTTTTGGCTCCGCGGCGCTTTCGGCGATTGCGTTCATAGGCGCGCTGACAATCCGGCCTTCGCCTATCCCCCGGCTTTAGGCCGCCAAGGCATTGCCGCGGGCCTACTGCTCAAATGTGAAGCCGCAGTTCTTTTGCACCGAGGCCTGCTGCAGGGCCTGCATCTGGCCTTTCAGATTGGCCACCTCATTGGCCTTGGCGCCATCACCTTCATTGAAGAGAAGCACGGGCCAAAACAAAACCACGCCGACAGTGGTTTTCACCACATCGTTCTTGCGGGCCTTGTCCTGGCGGCCACTGGCAACCGCTGCCCGTTGGGACACGTTTTGGGCTTCCACCTGCAATTGCTGGCAGGTGAAGTTCTGGTAAGTGACGGGTGAAATATAGGCGGGGCCAATGTCTTCCGACTTCGAAGCGCAGCCCGCCAAAAGCAGAGCGGCTCCGATCAATGCTGGCTTCATGTCTGCGATCCCCCGTTCCCGGCGGAGAGGAAAGCATTATCGTCTCGCGGAGTCCACGGCTCAATCCTGAGCGCGCATGATCGTGGATAACTTTCACGGGATTGTTTTTTTAACGCCGGGCGGAAATCTGGCGCTGCGGGCTGGAGCGACGGGGGAAAATTTCTCAACCCGCCAGCGGCTTCTCAATTATCCTCGAAGCCGCGTGATCTTCTGGTGGCGCCGGAGAGGGGCGGGCGGCGCCTGGTGTTTTCAGGCGCGTCGCCGGCGAGGGCGCGGCTCAGGCGGCGGATGATGACGGCCTTGGCCTTGGCGTCGGCGGCCTTGGCCAGTTCCCGGTCGATGTCGAGCACCAGGCGGGCGAGGTCATTGTTCCAGTCGTGTTTGGCGACGCTCGCGGGATCGATGCGGGGCCGGCTTTCGCGCTCGAGGAAGGCGCAGGCCTCGCCGCCCAGATCATAGACATCATCGAGCTGGGGCCGCAAGACGCAGTCACCCTTGACGACCACTCCGGTGATGGCTTCCTGCAATGCGATCTGCGGGCCTTCTTCGCCGTGGGTGAGAAAGACTGTCTTGGCGATGGGCATGCGCTCTTTCAGCCATTGCACCAGCTCGGGGCCGTCGGCGTGGCCGGAATAGTCCTCGAACCGGCGGATAGTGGCGCGGACCTGAATTTCCTCGCCGTGGATCTTCACCATCTCGGCGCCGCTTTCGAGCACCTGGCCGAGGGAGCCCGCAGCCTGGAAGCCCACGAGGAGGACCGTGGTGCTGGCTTTCCACAGATTGTTCTTGAGATGATGCCGGATGCGGCCCGCATCGCACATGCCGCTGGCCGCCACCACGATGTGAAAGCCGGAGAAGCGGTTGATGGCCTTGCTGTCCTCGACGGTTTCCGTTGATTTGAGCAGGGGCGAGCTGAAGGCCTTGAACAGGGTCTCGCCGTTTTGCAGGTCCTTGGCGTATTTCTTGAAAATCTGCGAGGCCTTGTTGGCGAGCGGGCTGTCGATGAAGATGGTGGCGGTGGGAACCTTGCCTTGCTCCATCAGGTAAATCAGATCAGTCACCACTTCTTGCGTGCGCTCGACGGCGAAGGAGGGAATGAGCAGCGCGCCTTTTCTCGCGGCTGCGGCGTTGACTTCGGCCGCCATCAATTCGCGGCGCTTTTCTTCCGAGCGTTCGAAACGGTCCTTGCCGCCATAGGTGGATTCACAGATCACATAATCATAGCCGGTGGGCGCCTGCGGATCGGGCTGCAGCATCTTGTGATCGGGGCCGATGTCGCCGGAAAACAGAATCCGGATGGGCGGCTTGCCGGATTGCGCCACTTCCACTTCAATGGAGGCGGAGCCCAGCAGGTGGCCGGCATTCCACCAGCGGGCGCGGATGCCTTTGGCCGGCTCAATCCAGGCCTCGTATTCAAGGCCTGAAAAATATTCAAGCGCCTTGTGGGCGTCTTCGAGCGTGTAGATGGGCTCCACTTCGGGAAGGCCGCGTTTCAAATTGCGCTGGCTCTGGAACTTCGCGTCGGCCTCCTGGATGAAGCCTGCGTCGGGCAGCATGACGGCGCAGAGATCGACGGTCGCGTAGGTGCAGTGGATTTTTTTGGTGAAGCCGTGTTTCACCAGCTTGGGGATGAGGCCGGTGTGATCGATGTGGCCATGGGTGAGCAGCATGGCGTCAAGGCTTGCGGGATCAAAGGGAAATTTCCGGCTGTTGAGCTCGCGCTCGGTTCTGGAGCCCTGGAACATGCCGCAATCAATGAGCACGCGGGCGTCGCCGGTTTCGAGGAGGTAGCTGGAGCCGGTGACGGTTTGCGCGGCGCCGTGAAACTTCAATCGAACTGGCATTGTTACTCCCTGGGGATATTCAGTCCGCGGGCCACGAGATCGTCCCACGCCTCCTCAGGTGTATCAGCAAAATCGAAAAGATTTCAGGTCATTTTTATGGATGAGCCCGGCCTCGACAAAGGTCTCGAAATTCACGGCGCGGTTCCAGAATTTTGAATCATAGAGAATGACCGGCAGCGGCTTGGTCATCTTGCCGGTTTGCCGCAGCGTCAGGATCTCAAACAGCTCATCCAATGTGCCGAAGCCGCCGGGGAAGACCACGAGCGCGGCGGCACGCATGGCGAAGTGCATTTTCCGCATGGCGAAATAGTGAAAGCGGAACGTGAGGTCGGGGGTGGAATAGGGATTGGGCTCCTGCTCGTGGGGCAGCGTGATGTTGTAGCCGATGGAGGGCGCGTCGGCGTCATGGGCGCCGCGGTTGGCCGCCTCCATGATGCCGGGGCCGCCGCCGGTGGCGATGACATTTTGGCGCGGCGGCTTGTGGTCCAATTTGGCGCCGCCCTTGTTGGAGCATACCTGGGCGAATTTCCTGGCGGCCTCATACCAGCCGGAGCCATCGCCCTCGGCCACCCGGGCGGAGCCGAAAACGACGACAGTTGAGTCGACACCCCATGCGCGCAGATGCTCCTCGGCCTTCTGGTATTCGAGCTGGAACCTTAAGCCCCTGGTTGAATCGCCCAGCAGGAAATCCTGATCCATGGCCGGCAGCCTGTAGGCGGGAGCCGCCATTTGTGGTTTATTGGACGGATGGCTTGTCACAGCTTCAACTCGGTTTCAAAAAAGGAGACGTTGGTCCATGGGTGTTAAAAAAGCGTTTGCGGCGAAATTCATCGCGGCTCCGGGCAAGGCCCTTGAACTCGCCAAGCTTGATCCCAGGGATGACAGCGCCTTTGAGGACAAGGAAAAGGCCAAGGCCCAGCTGCTGGCTGACGCCGAGGCCATCGACAGGCTGCAGGACCGCCTGTTCGCGGAAGGAAAGCGCGCCCTGCTGGTGGTTTTGCAGGGGATTGACTGCTCGGGCAAGGACGGCACGGTGCGCGCCGTGTTCAACTGCTGCGGGCCGCTGGGGGTCGCCGTCAAATCCTTCAAGGTTCCTTCGGAGGAAGAGCGGGCCCATGATTACTTGTGGCGGGTGCATCATGCCTGCCCGCCACGCGGCATCATCGGGATTTTCAACCGCTCGCATTATGAGGATGTGCTGGTGGTGAAGGTTGAGAAATTCGCGGCGCCTGAGGCCATCGAGCGGCGCTATGAGGAGATCAACCAGTTTGAAAAGCTGGTTTCCAACGCGGGCACGAAGATCCTGAAATTCATGCTGCATATTTCCAAGGAGGAACAGGCGGTGCGCTTGCAGGAGCGCGTTGATGACGCCACCAAGCACTGGAAATTCAAGCCCAGCGACCTGGAGACGCGCGCCAAGTGGGATCAGTACCAGGCGGCCTATGAAGTGGCGGTGACGCGGTGTTCAACCGACGTGGCCCCGTGGCACGTTATCCCTTCGGACCGGAACTGGGTGCGCAATGCGGCGATCGCGCGGATTGTGCGCGAGACGCTGGAAGAGATGGACCCGCAATATCCCAAGCCCGATGGCTGGGACCCCGGGACGGTCAAGGTGGCTTGACCGAGCTATAGGCGAATCAGCGATCTCTTGATTAACTGGGACCCATGCTCAATGGGCAAGGGCTTCGGACGGCGTGATCGATCTGCATTCGCATATTCTGCCGGGGGTGGATGATGGTTCCCCCGACCTGGAAACGTCGCTGGAGATGGCGCGCATGGCTGTGGCGGACCGGATCGCGGCGATGGTCTGCACGCCGCAGATCATGCCGGGCCTCTATCACACGGCGCCCGGAGACATCCAGGACCGCGTCGCGGATTTTCAGAAGAAGCTGCGGGCGGCGGACATCCATCTCTATGTGATGGCGGGCTGCGAGGCCCATTGCCGGCTGGATTTTGTGGCCGCGCTCACCTCCGGGCGGCTTCCGACGCTCAACGGCAGCCGCTATGTGCTGTTTGAGCCGCCCTCGCTGGTGGCGCCCTCGCGGCTTGAAGATTTGATCTTCGACATTCTGGACGCGGGGTTCACGCCCCTTGTGGCGCATCCGGAAAAGCTGAAATGGCTGGAGACGCACTACGCGGTGTTTGAGCGGATGGTTGAAGCCGGCGCCTGGCTGCAGGTCACGGCGGGATCGCTCACCGGGCGCTTTGGCAAAAACCCGCAGTATTGGGCGGGAAATTGCTGGATGATGGCCTCGTGCATGTCCTGGCGACGGACGCCCGGAACGCCACGTCACGGCCGCCGCTGCTGGCGGAAGCCTATGAGCTGGCGCGGGCCGCTGTCGGCCCGGACGAAGCGCTGAACCTGGTGAGCGTGCGCCCGGCGAATGTTCTTGATGATGTGGCGCCACAGGACTCACCGGCGGTCGGGCATCTGGCGAAGGCGAAGCATGAGCCCATCTGGCTGTGGCCGAGGCTGCGGAAGGCCAGCTAGACTGGCCGCAAGCCGCGCAACAGGATATCCAGCACGGCCTTTTGCGCCGAACCGCCATTTTCGCGGCGGCCCAGCACGGCTTCAACCTGCACGGAGAAATCGGCGTAGTGCTGGGTGACAGCCCAGATGGCGAAAATCAGGTGATAGGGATCGGCGTGGGCGAGCTTGCCGGTCGCCATCCAGCAGCGGATCACCTCGGCCTTCTCGGCGACGAGCTGTTTCAACGGGCCCTTGAGGAACTTCTCGATCATCGGCGCGCCATGCAGGATTTCATTGGCGAATAATCTTGAGGCCATGGGATTGGCTTCCGACATCCGCATCTTGGCGGTGATGTAGCGGGAGAGCTCGGCCAGCGGATCGCCTTGCGGGTTGAGGGCGCGAAAGGGCTCCAGCCAGCCGCTCAAGGTGTGCTCAAGGAGGGCCACATAGATATCCTCCTTGCGGCGGAAATAATACAGCAGGTTGGGCTTCGACATGTCCGCTTTGGCGGCGATCTGGTCGACGGTGGCGCCGCGAAGCCCGACACGGAAAAAACCTCCAGTGCCGCCTCAAGGATCAATTCCTTGTTGCGGGCCTGAATGCGGGTGTTGATCGGCGCTTTGGTTTTCAACTGGGGCATTGGAAGCCACCTTATAATTCTTGATCAAATGGTCAAGAGCGGATAGCGTTTAGGGATAATGAAAAAATGCCCGGGAGGGGTCATGACGGCTCAAGCCGTGATCAGCGCCAGCGACTTGAGCCTCACGTTCACCACGGCGGACGGGCCGGTGTTTGCCTTGCAGGACATCAATTTGACGGTGAACGACGGGGACTTTGTTTCGCTGATCGGGCCTTCGGGATGCGGGAAAACCACGCTGTTGCGGGTGATCGCCGATCTGGAGCGGGCGAGCGCGGGGACGGTTTCGGTCAATGGCATGGCGCCGGAACAGGCGCGCAAGGCCCGCGCCTATGGCTATGTGTTTCAGGCGCCAGCGCTCTATCCCTGGCGTACGGTTGAGCAGAATGTCGGGCTGCCGCTGGAAATCATGGGGACCGCTGATGCGGCCGCGCGGGTGAAGCGCAATCTGGACCTGGTCAATCTCGGCGGATTCGAAAAGAAATTTCCCTGGCAATTGTCGGGCGGCATGCAGCAGCGGGTTTCCATCGCGCGGGCGCTGGCTGTCGAGCCCAAACTGCTGCTGATGGATGAGCCGTTCGGGGCGCTTGATGAAATCGTGCGCGACAAGCTGAACCAGCAATTGCTGGAGCTGTGGGCGGCCACCCAAAAAACCGTGGTGTTCGTGACGCACTCAATTCCGGAGGCGGTGTTTTTGTCGACGCGGATTGTGGTGATGAGCCCGCGCCCCGGGCGGATCATTGATGTGATCGAGACGAATTTGCCAAGGGACCGCACGCTGGATATCCGCGAGACGGGCGCGTTCCTGACAATCGCGCAAAGGGTGAGGGAAGGGCTGAAGGCGGGGCACAGCTATGAGGATTGAAGCCCCCAATACCTGTCATCCCGGCGAAAGCCGGGACCCAGCCACGATGGAGTGCTGAATGAAACTGCTACCGCTTTGTCACGCGAGTTCTGGGTCCCGGCTTTCGCCGGGATGACAGTGATGGGGGTGGTGCAGAATGAAAACGTCTGCAATGCCCGTGACCGTGGTGTGCCTGGCCATACTTGTCGCCTGGTACATCGCGGCTGTCTTCATGAACACGGTGGTGGCGGAGGCGAAAATTGAAGCGGCGGGAGGCGGGCTTGCCAACACGCTCAGCATTTCCTGGAGCCTTGAGCGGCCTGTCATCCCGGCTCCGCATCAGGTTGTGGTTGAAGTGTGGAAAACGGTGTTCACGGTGGCGCCGTGGAAAGTGAAGTCGCTGGTGTTTCATGTGTGGGTGACGCTGTCCTCGACGCTTTTGGGATTTGCGCTGGGGATGCTGCTGGGCATTGGGCTGGCGGTGGCCATCGTGCATTCCAAACTGCTCAATAAAAGCCTGATGCCGTGGATTATCGCTTCGCAAACCATTCCCATCCTGGCGATCGCGCCCATGGTGATTGTGGTGCTGGGGTCGGTGGGCCTCACGGGGATTTTTCCCAAATCCATCATCTCGATGTATCTATGCTTCTTCCCGGTGACCATCGGCATGGTGAAGGGCCTCACATCGCCGGATCCCATGCAGCTTGATCTCATGCGGACCTATCATGCGAGCGCGTCGCAAGTTCTTGTGGAAACTGCGGTTTCCGGCGGCGATGCCGTTTCTGTTCACCTCGCTCAAGATCGCGATCGCCATCGCCTTGACGGGCGCGATTGTCGGCGAGCTGCCGACGGGGGCGCAGGCTGGCATTGGATCGCGCATGCTGGCTGGCTCCTACTACGGGCAGACCATCCAGATCTGGGCAGCACTCGTTGCGGCGTCGGCAGTCGCGGCAAGCCTGGTCTATGGTGTGGGCGGCATTGAGCGCGTGGTGAATGCCCGCATGGGGGTTCGCGCATGAAGACGCAGAATTTCATCGCGCCGGCGGTTTTTGGCGTGGCCGTTCTGGTGTTCTGGCAAGTCTTCGTGCGGTTTTTCGATGTGCCCTTCGTGATCTTTCCGGCGCCCACTGACATCTGGGCCAAGCTCATCACCTCGCTGCCAACGCTTTACGAAGATTTTGTGCAGACGTTCCTGCGCGCCGTCATTCCGGGGTGGATTATCGGCTCGCTCGCCGGATTTCTGGCGGCGTTGCTGTGCGACCGCTTTGATTTTCTCAAGCGCGGGCTGTTGCCGCTGGGCAATCTGGCGGCGGCGCTTCCCATTGTCGGTGTGGCTCCGATCCTGGTGATGTGGTTTGGCTTCGACTGGCAATCGAAGGCTGCGATGGTTGTGGTGATGACGTTCTTTCCGATGCTGGTGAATGTCGTCACGGGCCTGGAGGCATCGGGGCATCTGGAGCGCGACTTGATGCGGAGCTATGGCGCGAGCTGGCTGCAGACGCTGGTGAAGCTGCGCCTGCCCGCCGCCATGCCCTTCGTTTTCAACGCGCTCAAGATCAACTCGACATTGGCGATGATTGGCGCGATTGTCGCTGAGTTTTTCGGCACGCCCATTGTGGGCATGGGCTTTCGCATCTCAACGGAAGTGGGCCGCATGGGGCTGGATATGGTTTGGGCTGAAATCACCGTGGCAGCACTGGTGGGTTCGGCTTTTTACGGGTTGCTTGCCGCTCTCGAGCGGTGGGTGACTTTTTGGCATCCGTCTTACAGGACGTAAGCGGGTTTTTTTGAAAAAGGGAGAAGAGTTGAAATGAAGAAATATCTGTTAGCCGCGGCGGCGGCGGGAGCACTTCTGGCAACATCGGGCAGCGCATTCGCCGAAGCGGTGAAACTTCAGTTGAAGTGGGTGACCCAGGCGCAGTTCGCCGGTTACTTCGTGGCCCAGGCCAAGGGCTATTACAAGGATGCAGGCCTTGAGGTCACGATCATGCCGGGCGGACCCGATATCAATCCGCAGCAGGTTCTGGCCGGCGGCGGTGCTGACGTGGTGATCGACTGGATGCCATCGGCGCTGGCGACGCGCGAAAAGGGCTCCAAGGTTGTGAACATCGCCCAGCCCTTCAAGCGCTCGGGCATGATGCTGACCTGCCGCAAGGATTCGGGCATCACCAAGCCGGAAGAATTCAAGGGCAAGACGCTTGGCGTGTGGTTCTTTGGCAATGAATATCCGTTCCTGTCGTGGATGAGCCAGCTCGGCATTCCAACCACCGGCGGGGCTGACGGCGTGAACGTGCTGAAGCAGGGTTTCAACGTGGACCCCATTCTGCAGAAGCAGGCCGATTGCATTTCAACCATGACCTACAACGAGTATTACCAGATCATTGAAGCCGGCATGAAGGCTGACGAGCTGGTGGTGTTCAAGTATGAGGACCAGGGCGTGGCGACTTTGGAGGACGGCCTTTATGTCCTCGAAGACAAGCTGAAAGACCCGGCTTTCGTTGCCACCATGGCAAAGTTTGTGAAGGCCTCCATGAAGGGCTGGGATGACGCGCGCGCCAATCCGGCGGATGCCGTGAAGATCGTTCTTGAAAACGATGCCTCGGGCTCGCAGACGGAAGGCCACCAGACGACGATGATCCAGGAGATCAACATGCTGACCGAAGGCTCCGACGGCTCGCTCGATGTGGCGGCGGCGGAACGCACGGTGGAAACGCTGATGAAAGGCGGCTCTGATCCGGTGATCACCGCCAAGCCCGAAGGCGCCTGGACCAGCGTTGTGACGGACGCCGCGAAGGCGATGTGAGGTAACTGAGATGCCCCTCGCCCTTTGAGGCTGCGTTCCGCAGCACCTCAGGGTGAGGGGGTTTCGAGAGTTTTCAAGTGGGTGCCAATTGGAAGAAGTGCAAATTTTTGTCTGGCGTCTCTACAGTTTGGTTCCGGAGGGAGTCCTAACAACTGCAATCGCAATAACCGCATTTTTGTTGGGCAACTACTACAGAGCGAGGATAGATAGTTCCGTAAGGAGTCAGTACGACAAAGAGCTTGAAGGGCTGAAGTCTACGCTGAGATTGCGAGAAGATGACCAGATCAGACAACGGGCAAGAGGTGACGTTCAGCTAACTTCAATTGTTGAGCAATTGTTAAGTCTTCGCTCCAACAAGATGTCTAACCTTAACGACAGAAGATCGGAGGCTTTGCTCAAGCTCTGGGGTTATACAGTTGATAATGCTGGGATGTTAACAGCCGCGCAATTCGCCTCCAGAATAAAGTTTGAGAACGCACTAGATGTAGCCGAAAGCGGTGATAGTGAAGGTATGAAGCTTCGGGCATTGGGCGAAACATTCTGGAAAATGGCCGGCCTTGACGGCATAAAATATGATCCTTCGGTAGATAAAGTGCGTCCACTTGTGCCGCAATTGGTTTGGGCCATGTTTTCGGCCTACAGGTCGGCGCTGTCGCATCCTGTTCTGTTACTTATGGCATTGAAGGCAGGTGTTGGATCCAAGCTGATGGCGGATCCGAAACCCACAATCGATCTCGTCAAATCAATATTGCCACACTATGAAAAAGTATTTGATAAATTTGGGGCGAATGCATTTCCTGAAGTTCTTGAGGAGTTGCGGGAAAAACTGCTTCTTGAAATTGTGAGGAGTTTTGACGATCCATCTAGTGACGACGATGACGCCAAGCGCTCTTCTCAAATTCTCGCAGCGGTAAGCAGAGTAGAAGAATCGCGATTGGCAAAAGAAGTTCCGAGCTAGCTGGCCCTCAAATCTGGGTGGTCGGGTTCCCCGGGTCAAGCCCGAGGACAGGCTTGCCCGACCATGGAGAGTTGAGTTCAATACCCCGGGAGCACGATCAGGGTTGGTTCTTTTGGCAGAGTTTTGCGCGAGACGATGAGTGTGGGTGAGTCCTTCACGTCTATTTTCAATGTCGCCCTTGCATTGGAGATGAAGTTTGAAAGGGTTTCGGGGCCGAAGTAGTGCATGGGGATGACGATTGAGGCTTTCAGGTCCTTCACCACTTGCATCATGTTGACCTGGGCCATGGTGTAGCCGCCGTCGACGGGCACCATCATGATATCGAGTCTGCCGATCTGGCCTATGTGCTGGGGCGTGAGTTCGTGGTGGAGGTGGCCCGCGTGGCCGATGCAGAGGCCGGCGATTTCAAAGATGAAGATGGAATTGCCGTCGGGAATACGGCCCATCTGGCCGCCCCGGATATCGGTTGTGACGTTGCGGATGTAGACATCCTTTAGCGAGAGGTTGTGTTCGGTGCGGCCGCCTTCGGGGTTCCAGCCGCGCAGCACGTGCTTGATGGCGGGGTCGGGGTTTGATGTGTTGTGGGAGCTGTGGGCGCGGTTCATGGTGACGACGTCCGGCGTTATGCCGCCAGCGTAGCCGGCGAAATCCGTGGCGATGCGCACGCCGCCCGCGCTTTCGATCAGGAAGGTGGAGTGGCCCACAAAGGTGAGCTGCACCTCATTTTCGGCTAGTGCAGCGGGGGTGAACTTCACGAAATGAACGGTGGCCGGACCCTGCGCCACCGCCAGGCAATCGCTGGATAGGGTTTGGGCGCCTGCATTTGAGCAAAACAACATCACGCAAAATGCGGCAAAGAACCTGGCAAACATGACGCAGCCCTTCCAACAAGTCTCCGACCACAATTGCCAATAAATTTATGGCGGAAATGTGCGGCGCGGCGCCCCTTCCCCGGAGCCGGGAAGGGGCTGGCCACGCGACGGATCAGCTGGAGGGCAACATGACGCTGTCAATCACGTGGATCACGCCGTTATCAGCCTTGATATCCGCTGCAACGACATTGGCCTCGTCGACGGTCACGCCGTCGCCTTTGGCAATCGCGAGAGTGCGGTCGCCTTCAGACTTGAGGGTCCGCACATGGATGGGGCCTGCGGGCAACTGGTTGGAGGTGAGGACGCGCGGCAGCACATGATAGGACAGGATTGCCGCCAGCTTCTCCTTGTTTTCGGGCTTCAAAAGATTTTCCACGGTGCCTGCCGGAAGCTTGGCGAAGGCTTCGTCGGTTGGCGCAAACACGGTCAGGTTTTTACCTGTCGCTAGGGCATCGGCAAGACCCGCGGCCTTGGCCGCCGCCAGCAGGGTTCCAAATTTTCCAGCGCCTTGTGCGGTTTCGACAATGTTGTCGGCGAGCGCTGAGGTGGTCGTGAGGGTTGCAGCCAGGCCTGCCGCAATAATCAATCTATGCATGTCATGTTTCCTCTGAAAATCCATTGAGCCAGGAATGCGTCCGCATCTGCAGGCGCAACCCACTTCCCGTGTTTCCGGGACATGCAGGCTATACGGAGCCTGGCAGCAAATGGATCAACACCTGCCTTGAAAGATCTAGCCGATTACGCAGTTGAAGCTGATGCTGATGCGGTCCTCTTTGGCGCGGTTCATGGGAACCTCGTGGCGGAGCCAGCTTTCCCACAGCATGAGGGTTCCGGCCTTGGGGGAACGGCTTTCATAAACGCCGGTCTTGCGGGGAGGGGCCGCCATCATCATGGCGTGGCGCGGGTCTTCAAAGACAATGGGGCTCGCACCTTCGGGCGCTGTCACATAATAGGCGCCGCTCAATACGGCGTTGGTGTGGATGTGAGAGGTGTGGGAACCGCCCTGCGGCAGGACGTTCACCCACAGGGAATCGCAGATGGGCTTGCCGCCCCGCAATTCCCACTGCAGGGATTTGGCGAATTGGCCCGCGTGGGCGTGGATGATTTTTTCCAGCCTGGCGAAGGGTTTTGATCGCCGGGCCAGATCATTGATCGAGGCGTAGGACGTGTAGCCGGCATAGCCATGTTTCTCGCACCAGCGCCGGCCTTTGGCGTCATGCTGGCTGAGGGCCATGCTCGCATCCTCCAGCTCCAGATTAAGCGCCGCCGCGCCTGGAATTTCGGCGCGGTAAATCTGGGTTGGAAAAAGCCGTTCGATATGGTTTTTCATGGGATCCCATAATCTGGCTGGAAGGGGCTGACAAGGCCTGGGGATTTTGGCAATGTCCGCCCGCGATTTTTTGGAAATGAGGACCGGGATGAGGTTTGTGGGCGTGGCGGTGGTTTCCATGGCGGTTGCCATGATGTGGCCTGGGGCGGCGCAGGCCGCCAAATGCGGCAACAAGGCTGCGGGATTTGAAAAATGGAAGACGGCGTTTGCGGCGGAGGCCAGGGCCAAGGGCGTTAACCCCAAGGCGCTTGTGGCCTTGGCGGACACAAGCTATTCAACCGGAACCATCAAGGCAGACCGCGGCCAGAAAAATTTCAAGCTGTCGCTTGGCGCCTTCATGCAGAAGCGCGGTGCCGCCGGGATCATCGCGCGGGCCAAGTCCCTGAAGAAAGCCAATGGGCCGCTTTTCGCGTCGCTCGAAAAGCGCTACGGCGTTCCGCCCGGCCCGCTGCTGGCGATTTGGGGCATGGAGACGGGCTTTGGGAGCTATCTCGGCAACCAGCAAACCTTGTCGGCGGTGGCCACCCTTGCCTATGACTGCCGCAGATCCGCGTTTTTCACCGAGCAACTCTACGCGGCGTTGAAGCTGGTTGACCGGGGTGTCCTCACCGCAGTCCTCCAAAGGCGCCATGCACGGCGAAGTGGGGCAGACGCAATTCCTGCCAAAAAACATTTTGCTCTATGGCGCCGATGGCGACGGCAAGGGCGGCGTCAATCTCAACACCAAAGCCGACGCCCTGGCTTCAACGGCCAAATTTCTGGCGGCCCATGGTTTTGTGGCAGGCGAGGGCTATCAGCCCGGACAGGCAAGCTTCACCGCCATCCAGGGCTGGAATGCCGCCACGGTCTACCAGAAGGCCATCGCCATCATGGGCAAAAAAATCGACGGGATTTGAGAAGCGAGGGTTTGGGCTTTGGGTGAGGCTGCTCATATGTCGCCGGTGCTATCTGGGGCGCGAAGTCATACGGGCATGGCTAGGACCAACGAGCTGGCGTCTCCTTCCAGACTTGGAGTAGGCCTCGGCCGCATTCCAACCTATGTCGGAGAAGGGCCAGATGCGGTATTCAGCTTGGTGTTCTCTCATGCGTATTTTGAAATTGGCTTTGCCCACGGCGCTTTGGGCCTTCCCATTTTCGTCCAGCGTTTTTGGTGATACAGAAGTCGTCTCCTGCTGAGACTGCCCCAGCATTGGTCAAAGTTGACACCATAACTCCAGTGGAATTAGGTAATTGCAATCAAATCCCAGCGAATGTCACGAAAGTTCAGCAAGATGCCTCGGCTAGAATCACATTCAGCAAACACGTCATGGCAAGATATGACCATAGAGGAACTTGAGAATAGGCTGATTGTCGCGCCGGACGACAGACCGGCAATCAAGAAACTTGTCACTATCTTGAACAGTCACGTGCCAAACAAACCTGGCCTCGGCACATATTCAGACTGCCAACGAAAACTTTCCTTCCAATTTCAGAAAGAAAACTGGATCAATGATATATTGCGCCGGGGCGAGATTGCTGAGCATTATAAAAAATGGCAGGGCTTGCTCAATTCGATGGGCGTAAATCCCCAAATACCCATTACCCAGCTTTTTGCAGGCGATAACCACAAAATTGGCGGCGAGGATACTCACTGTGGCCTGCGTTTGTCGCTCTTCGACAAGGAAAAAGTAATCTCACGAATTTGCCACGATTGCTATAAGGTTCAAATCTTGCCAATGAACTTGATGGCGATGATGCAAACCTACTTTGTCATTCGAGGGCTGGAACTGCCAAGAGACAATGCCAGGAAATGCATGGTGGAAATTCGCGAAGACGTGCCCTATCCTTACAAAGGCTATATTTTTTGTGAATCAGAAGATGAAGCGCATTATTGCCTTGGGAAGCTTCGGCAGTCCTTGAAGGCCCTTGATATATCAAACATATATTCTGGGATAAGCCATGGATGCTCAGAGTACGGCCTCAGATACCCTAAGTTCAAATACTCAAAGGATGGCGCCCACCGCTCATTCGAAAGACCGGCCCTCTGGGACCAGGCGGAGTCTGAATTTTTCACTGTCAATCAAAAACCGCCAATAGCCGGGAAGGGGTTCAACAAGGAGGGCATTTCAGTTCTGGATATGATTGGCTTCCGCACGTGGATTGACTACGCCGAGATCATCGGCGACGACTCTTTCAGGAAATTCCGTGATTGGCCAAACGAAAAAAAGCCTGAGCGTTTTACAACGCGCGTCAGCAAACAATCGCAACTAAGAAAGGGTCAGATGGACGAGCTGCGGGAACGACTCTCTTCCAATGCTTAAACTACAGAAACCATGACTCATTCAAATTGCGACGGGTTTGCCAAGCCCGCCCTGGAATCCAAACTGCCGTTCGACCAACAGAGGCCAAAGTCCGCTTTGGGTCAACGGCGTCGATCTCACCATAGCTTTCAAAGGTCTGGTCGTTGAGCCATTTCGGACGTGGTGGCTTGTCTTTGATGATGTTGCTGGAGGCGCGCGCCCAATCTCCAAAAAAGAGCTACGGATCATGCGCGATGAAGTCCGTCGCCTCGACCCGCATCGTGCCGCGCGTTTATGAATTCCCGCTTTAATTCCACCAGCCCTTGTGCGCGCCTTCGCGCCGCGCTGAGCCCATGGCAGCTGTCATGTTGGCCTCGCTGACGGGCTCAATGTCCATCAGGAAACGCTGGGCGGGGCTCATGCGCTCGTAGAGCTCGCGGGTGAGATAGTCGCGCTGCACGAGCTGCTGGGGCAGATCGCGGCGGGTGTAGGTGAGGTGCAGCATGCGGCGGTAGCTGTTGCTTTTTTTCAGCGTGCCGGAGTGCCACATGGAGGAATTGCAGATGATGGCGGAACCGGCGCGCGCTTCCACAAAAACTTCGCCGGGATAGGGGGCGGAAAGGTCCTTGGGAATGCGCGCCTCATCTTCGGCTGACAGGGGTTCGGGCTCCCAATCGCCGATATTGACGTAGGGCACGTTGATGGGGGCCCAGAGGTGCGAGCCTGGAACAACACGGGTGGGGCCGTTGTCCTTTGTCATGTCGTCGAACATGATCATGGAGTTCACCACCCACCAATCATCCTTGAAGCGCTTGGGCACATCCACATGCATGTCCTGCTGGCCGTAGCCTTGCACGGGATCGCGGAGGTTGGCGCCATGCACCTTGATTTCGCCAAGCGCGTAAGCGGATGCCGCCAGCACTTCGGGGATCCACAGGCAGGCATCGAAGGCATCGGTCTTGTTGAAGATATTGGAAACGCGCCTGGCGCCCGGCTCCACATGCACTTCGTGGCCGCCGCGGGCATTTTCAGCCGCATGGATGCGCTCGAATTCGCTCCGCATGCGCTCGATCTCGGGCCTGGACAGCACATTCTCGACGATGAAAAAGCCGTCGCGGTCCAGCTGTTCCTTCTGGCTGGCGGTGATGGCGCCGGCGCTGACGCCGATTTCATGAAGGGCCTGCTTGGTGTACATGGAAGCTCTCCTTCGGTGCAAAGCTATCATGCCATGGCTGGCCTGCAAAGTGTTTGGAACGCCTGTTCAAGGGCGATGAATTTGGCCATACTGGTGTTTCAATTTCTCAGGATCGCCCCATGACGCCCAAATCCAATCTTGTGATCAATCCGCAGAGGCTGTGGGACTCGCTCATGGAGACCGCCAAGTTTGGCGGCACGGCCAAGGGCGGCATCAAGCGGCTCACCGTTTCGGATGAGGACAAACGGGTGCGCGACTGGTTCAAGGCGCAATGCGAGGCGCTGGGCTGCACCGTGCGGGTGGACAGCGTTGGCAACATGTTCGCCACGCGGGCCGGACGCCGCAAGGACATGCTACCGATCGCCCTGGGATCGCATCTCGATACGCAGCCCACGGGCGGGAAATTTGACGGCGTGCTGGGAGTGCTGGGGGCGCTTGAGGCGCTGCGGACGCTGGTTGACATGGGTTATGAAACCAACGCGCCCATCATGATTGTGAACTGGACAAACGAGGAGGGTTCGCGGTTTGCGCCGGCGATGCTGTGTTCCGGCGTTTATGCGGGCGTGTTCACGCCCGACTATGCGTATTCGCGCGAAGACCGCGACGGCATCAAGCTGGGCGATGAACTCGCGCGCATCGGCTATCTGGGATCGGAGCCGGTGGGCACCCACAAATTTCAGGCGATGTTTGAATTGCATATCGAGCAGGGCCCCATCCTTGAAGCCGAGGGCAAGATGATCGGCGTGGTGACGGGTGTGCAAGGCATGCGCTGGTATGAAGTGACGGTCACGGGGCAGGAATCCCACACGGGGGCAACACCGATGCTGCTCCGGAAAAACGCGCTGCTTGGAGCGTCGCGCATGATCGAAGCCATTCATCAGGTGGGGCTGGCGCATCTGCCAGGGGTTGCTTCGGTGGGGCTGATTGAAAACCGGCCCAACAGCCGCAATGTGGTGCCGGGGGAAGTTTTCTTCACGGTTGATCTGCGCCATCCCGACGAGGCGGTGCTGGATAAAATGGAGGCTTCATTCCGTGCCGCGCTTGGACCTGCCGCGGACAAAGAGAAGCTCACATACGAAGAAAAATGCATCTGGAAATCACCGGCGGTGAAATTCAATCCTGAGCTGATTGAATGTGTGCGGAAGGGAGCGGCGCAGGCGGGCTTCGAGACGCGCGAGATGGCTTCGGGGGCTGGCCATGACGCGGCTTACATCGCCAGGGTTGCGCCGACCACCATGATCTTCGTGCCCTGCCTTGGCGGCATTTCGCACAATGAAGCGGAGTCCACCACGCTGGAGGAATGCGGCGCGGGATCTCAGGTGCTGCTCAACGCCGTCATCGAATATGACCAGAAGCTGGCCTGAGCTGGCCGCGCGCACGCGGGAAATCGCGCTCGAACTCACCTCGTGGCCATCGGTTACGGGAACGCCCGATGAGGCGGCTTTTGCTGGGCGCCTTGCAGGTTATTTGCGACGTTCAAAATCATTGGATGTGTGGACTGAAGCTCTGCCCAAGGATGCGGCGGGTCGCTCAAGTGTTTTTGCGCTGAAGCGGGGCGCGAGTTCACGCACGATTGTGCTGGCGGGACATTTTGATACGGTGTCATTCAGCGACTATGGCGAGCTGGCGAAATTTGCCCTGAATCCGGAGGCGCTGCGCGATGTGATGATTGCGCGACTGGCGCAGACCGGTGAAAACGCGCTGGCTCTGGCCGATCTGACGTCAGGTGATTTCCTGCCGGGGCGGGGGCTTCTCGACATGAAGTCCGGCATTGCGGCGGGGCTTGCAGCGATGGAAAGCTATGATGGCGAGCATTCGCTTTTGCTGGTGGCCACACCGGATGAAGAGGATCGTTCGGCGGGGATGCGGGCGGCCGCACCTTCTCTCAAAAAACTGGATTTGCGGATTGAACTGGTGATCAATCTGGATGCGATTTCGGATCAGGGTGATGGTTCGATGGGCCGGGTTGTGGCGATGGGGTCTGTCGGCAAGCAATTGCTGACGGCGTTTGTGGTGGGCAAGGAGACCCATGCGAGTTACCCGAGGGATGGCGCGAACGCTGCTTATATCGCCGCTGAATTGGTGACTGAATTCGAGCTGGCGGCGGAATTGGAAGAAGTGACCGGAGAGGAATTGGCGGCGCCACCCACGGCGCTTCATGCCAAGGATTTGAAGTCTGGCTACAATGTGACGACGCCGGCGCAGAGTTTTGTCTATTGGAACACCTTGCAGCATCGGCGATCGGCGGGGGAAGTTCTGGAGATTTCACTCGCACTTGCCAGGCGGGCCGTGGCGCGGGCGGAGGTGAGAACCAAACGCAAAATACCGGTGATGGGATTTGCCGAGCTGGCGGCGCTTGTTAGAAGTGAAGACATCGCGCCGTTTGCGAAAGAGATTGCCGGGCGCATGGACCTGGATTTTCCAGAGCGTTCAAAATTGCTGACGCAACAGGTCTGGCGGCTTGCGGGGCTTTCGGGCCCTGCGGTGGTGATGGGACTTGGCTCCATTCCCTATCCAGCGGTTTCGTTGAAGGATGAGAATTTGCGGAAGCTGGTTGTGGATGCGGTCAAACCGATGGGGCTTGGCGTGGTTCAATATTTCGCCGGCATTTCGGATATGAGTTTTGTGGGCGAGGCAACGGGAGGATTTTCAGTTGTCGCGGCCAACACGCCGATATGGGGTACGAGTTTCAGCCTGGCCGAGCCTGCGGGTTATCCTTGCGTCAACATCGGGCCGTGGGGCCGGGACTATCATCATTGGCTGGAGCGGCTGCATGCGCCTTACGCCTTTGAGACGCTGCCGAAGGTTTTGCTGGCGGTGATTGAAGCCGTGTTCAAGACAGGCTAGACAACGCCAGAACCCAACAGGAGAGACACATGAGCATTAAAAGACTTGGCGTCGGCAAGCGCATGAGCGAAGCGGTCATTCATGGCGGCAAGGTTTATCTTTCAGGATTTGTCGCTGACAAGACCGTTGGCAAATCGGTGAAAGAGCAGACGGCTGACATCCTCAGCCAGATCGACGCAACGCTGGCGCCAGGCGGGCACCGACAAGAGCAAGCTGCTCAAGGCCAATATCTGGCTCACCGACATTGGCAAGTTCGCGCAGATGAATGCGGCCTGGGACGCCTGGGTCTCGCCAGGCAATACGCCGGCGCGGGCCACGGTTGAATCAAAGCTGGCGGCAACGGGCCTTGATGTGGAAATCATGGTGGAAGCCGCTATTTAGCGGTCAAACCCCCGTCACATTGCCGCCACAAACGGCTTTATGGTGCGCCGCAATAACACGGCAGGGGTATGATGAAGCGTTTGTTAATAATTGTATTTTCTGGATTTCTGGCTGCTGGCGCGGCGCAGGCCAAGTCCAACACCGGCTGGGCCTCCTATTATAAAATGGGCAAATGGACAGCCAATGGCGAGCTCTATAATCCCAATGGCTTGACCGCCGCGCACCGCACCCTGCCGTTCGGCACGAAGGTTTTGGTGACCAATCCTGGCAATGGAAAATCAGTGATTGTGCGCATCAATGACAGGGGCCCGTTCAGCAAGAAGCGCGTGCTTGACCTGAGTTTTGGAGCAGCGAAGGTGGTGGGGCTGGTGCGCGCCGGTGTTGCCAAAATCGAATACAAAGTTTTGAATTAGCAAGCTCAATTGATCAGCCTTCCAATCTCTGACACAGTGCGGGGTTCAGGGAGGAAAATTTCATGAAAGTTGTGTTCACCGATGACCATCGCCTGCATTTCGCGCAGGGCGAGATTTCGGGCGGCGAGTTTGTAACGCCATTCGAGCGGCCATCACGGATGGAATATATCTTGCGCGAACTCAGGAAGCGCAAGATGGACAGCATCGTGGCGCCAAGGCCCATCGACATGAAAGCAGTGGCGCGGGTTCACGACAAGGGCTTTCTGAAATTTCTGGAAAACGCCTGGGCGGAATGGCAGGCAGCCGGCTATCGCGGCGAAATTGTGCCGACGGGATTTCCGGCGCGCAGCATGGGGCAGCGCTGCCCTAAGGCCATTGACGGCAAGGTAGGCTATTACATTCACTCGGTTGAAACCTGCATCACGGCTGGCACCTGGGAGGCTGCGAAGGCTTCGGCCTCGGTTGCGCTCACGGCGCAGAAACTGATTGCGGGCGGCGAGGCTTCAGCTTTCGCCCTGTGCCGCCCGCCAGGACATCATGCCCATGATGACCTTTATGGGGGCTATTGTTTTCTGAACAACGCGGCGATTGTGGCGCAGGCTTTCAGGGACGGGGGAGCTTCCCGCGTGGCGATTCTGGATGTGGATTTTCATCATGGCAATGGCACGCAGGATATTTTCTATGACCGCGCGGATGTGCTGTTCTGCTCGCTGCATGGGGAACCGGAAACGGCGTATCCATATTTTCTGGGCTACAAGGACGAAGCGGGCGCCGCAAAGGGCGAGGGTTTCAATTTCAATTATCCGATGCCGGCGGGCACGGATTATGCGGTCTGGAGCAAGGCTTTGGGACAGGCCTGCGGCAAAATCAAGAATTATGGACCTGATGCGCTGGTTGTCTCGCTCGGCGTTGACACCTACGAGAAAGACCCCATCAGCTATTTCAAGCTGAAATCGGCGGATTTCAAGGATTATGGAAAGCGCATCGCCAAGCTCAAATTGCCGACGCTGTTTGTGATGGAGGGTGGCTATGCCATCGAAGCCATCGGCATCAACACCGTGAATGTGCTGGAAGGATTTCTGGATGCGTAAGCTGACGGTTGCCATCACGCAAATGGCATCGGCCAATGACTGGCAAAAGAACTGTGACAAGGCCGAGGCATTGGCGCGCGACGCGGCCAAACAGGGCGCCAACCTGATTTTGCCGCAGGAACTGTTTGACGGGGATTATTTCTGCATCGAGCAGCACACCAGGTTTTTCAAACAGGCGCATGAGCTGGACAAGCATCCAACCGTCGCGCGGTTCGCAGCCCTTGCCAAGGAGCTGGGCGTGGTATTGCCCATCAGCGTTTTTGAGCACGCCGGCCAGGCGCATTACAACACCACGGTGATTGCCGACGCGGACGGCAAGCGCTTGGGAATCTATCGCAAAACGCATATTCCCGATGGACGGGGCTATCAGGAGAAGTTTTATTTTTCGCCGGGCGACACGGGCTTCAAAGTCTGGGACACGGCGGCGGGGAAAATCGGTCTGGGCATTTGCTGGGATCAATGGTTTCCCGAATGCGCTCGCGCCATGGCGCTGATGGGGGCGGAAATTTTGCTTTATCCCACCGCCATTGGCTCGGAGCCGCCGAACCCCGATTATGACTCAAGCAACCATTGGCAAAACACCATGCGCGGCCATGCGGCGGCCAATATCATGCCGCTAGCCGCCTCAAACCGGGTGGGGCGCGAAGTGGCGCCCGATGGGCGGGCCGATATTTTTTATGGCCGCTCTTTCATTGCGGACTATCAAGGCGAGAAGGTTCAGGAGATGGACCGGGTTGAGGAAGGTGTGCGGTTGGCGGAGTTTGATCTTGATGCGGTTGGAGAATTGCGGAGAACCTGGGGCGTGTTCCGGGACCGCAGGCCCGAGCTTTATGGCGCGCTTTTGACGCTTGACGGAAAATCAAAGAGCGCTGCCACTTAGGTTACAGGTTTGGACGTTTGTGGCTGCTGGTGTACCAGCCGCCAAGGGCTTTTTCATAGGCCAGGCCTGCCTTGAATACCCGCGCGTCATCCCAGGTGCGGGCCACTATCTGGATGCCGGTGGGGATGCCTTCTGCCGTGCGGCCCGAAGGCACGGCCAGCACGGGGCAATTGTGCAGCATGTTGAATTGATGGGTCATGACCCAGCCGAATTCCGGATCGGCCTTCTTGCCATTGACGGTGAAGCTTTGATCCCAGGGATCGTGGTCAGCCCTCACTGCGGCGAGATTATTGGTGGGGCAGATGAAGACGTCGTGGCTTGCGAGAATTGGCCCCATGGTTTGATACATGGCATGGGCGCGCGCCCAGGGCTTGTGGACATCATCCATTGAGGAGTGGCGTCCGGCGTTTTCTGCAAATTTCAAGGCGTAGTCGGTCATGAGGTGGGCGTGGGTTTTTTTGTGCCAGATGGTTTGGCGGCCGAAGTTCATGGTGTTGTACCAGTGCATGCAATCGTCATCGACGGACTTGCCCCACTTCAGGTCGACTTCCTCGGCCTTGGCGCCGAGGGAGCGGAACGCTTCGAGCGCCGCCAGAGTATTGCGGCGGACATTCCCGTCAACTTCCACGTAACCGAAATCCAGCGAGTAGGCGATTTTCATGCCTTTGATGTTTTCCGCTTTCAGGGGCAGCTTCATCCGCGACCGGATGGAATCATGGTCGAGCGGATGGGGGCCGGATGTGATGTTTTGCATGAGGGCGGCATCGGCCACGGTCCGCGTCATGGGCCCGCAATGATTGAAGCGGTCAAAATTTGATGGCGGACCATCGGGGTTGCGGCCATGGGGCGGCTTGAAGCCGACAATGCCGCAGGCGGAGGCCGGGATGCGGATGGAGCCGCCAATGTCGGTGCCGGTGGCGAGCGTTGTGAGGCCTGCCGCCAGGGCAGCACCGGAGCCACCCGACGAACCGCCCGGACCATAATCCAGCTCCCAGGGGTTTCGCGTGATGCCCCAGATCCTTGAATGGGTGACGCCCGAGAGGCAAAATTCCGGCGTCGTGGTGCGGCCAAAAATGATGGCGCCGGCTTTTTCGAGGCGCTCGATCATGGGATCGGAATGATCGTCGATGCTGTTTTCGAAAATGAGCGAGCCATGGGTGGTGCGTTTGCCGTTCACCCGCTGGGCGTCTTTCACCAGGAGGGGGATGCCTTCAAGGGCGCGGGGTTTGGAGCCGCGCCTGGCATAGACCTGTTCGGCGGCTTTGGCCTTGGCAAGGGCTTCTTCGAAGTAGCGGTCGGCCAGGCAATTGATCCTGGGGTTCACGTTCTGAATGCGGTCGATCAATGTGGCCAGCAGCTCAACCGGTGAGGCTTTGCGGGTCTTGAAAAGCTTGAGCGCATCTGTGGCTGAGGCGTAGGCGAGATCGACACTGGTCATGGGCAAAGGTCCCGGGCTAGAATGAAGGCGGAGTTGAACAACAATCGGGGTAGAAGTCCATGGGCGGGAGACTAGAGGGGAAGACGGCGCTGGTGACCTCGGCGGCGCAGGGGATCGGCAGGGCTTCGGCGGTCGCCCTGGCGGCAGAGGGCGCCAAGGTTTTTGCGACGGATATCCGCGAGGACCTGCTGGCGGAAATTGCCGGCCCCAACATTGCGTGCTTCAAGCTGAATGTTCTGGAACAGGCGGAAATTGACGCAGCCGTGGCGCGCAGCGGGGCCGTTGACATCCTGCTCAATTGCTCGGGGTTTGTGCATCACGGGACAGTTCTTGAAACAGCCGACAAGGATTGGGATTTCACCTTCGACCTGAACGTCAAGGCGCATTACCGGATGATCAAGGCCTATCTGCCGGGGATGCTGGCCAAGGCACGCGGCAATATCATCAACATCGCGTCCGTTGCCTCCTCGATCAAGGGGGCGCCCAACCGCTTTGCCTATGGGGCGAGCAAGGCGGCGGTGATCGGCATGACCAAGGCAATTGCCACGGATTTTGTCGCCAAGGGCATCCGCTGCAACGCTATTTGCCCCGGCACGGTGGAAACGCCGTCGCTTTATGACCGGATGCGGGCGCAAGGGGATTTCGAGAAGGCCAAGGCGGCCTTCATCGCCCGCCAGCCCATGGGACGCCTGGCGCAGCCAGAAGAAATGGCGAAAATGGTGGTTTATCTCGCCAGCGACGAGTCGGACTTCATGACCGGGCAGGCGCTTGTCATTGATGGCGGCTGGTCCCTGTGACCCCCCCGCTTGGCAAGGGCATATATTCCGCATAGGATAGTTTTTTAACGCCCAGTTAAGAGGCGGCGAGAGGGAGAAGGTTGATTGGCAGTTTCGCCTGCAATTGGACGCAAAGCGGCCATTGAAGCCCGTGGTGTCTGGAAAGTGTTTCAGGGTGCTGGCCAGGATTCGGTCAAGGCGCTGGACACGGTTTCGGTCACCATTCTTGAAAACGAGTTTTTCACGCTTTTAGGCCCGTCGGGGTGTGGCAAGACCACGCTGCTGCGGCTGATCGCCGGGTTTGATTTTCCGACTGAAGGCGAGATTCTGCTTTACGGCGAAAATATCGCGGCGCTGCCCCCCTACAAACGCCCTGTGAACACGGTATTCCAGAGCTATGCGCTTTTCCCGCACATGACTGTTGCGCAGAACATTGGTTTCGGATTGGAAATGCTGGGAAAACCGAGGGCGGAAATTGACGCGCGGGTGAGCGAAATGCTGCGGCTGGTGAAGATGGAAGAATTGCGCGACCGCAAGACCAGCCAGATTTCCGGCGGCCAGCAACAGCGCGTGGCCCTGGCCCGGGCGCTGGCGCCCAGGCCCAAGGTCTTGCTGCTGGACGAGCCCCTGTCGGCGCTCGATTACAAATTGCGCAAGGACATGCAGATTGAATTGAAGCGGCTGCAGCACGAGACGGGCATCACGTTCATCTTTGTGACCCATGACCAGGAAGAAGCGCTCACCATGTCGGACCGGATCGCGGTGATGTCGAAAGGGCGGATCCTGCAGGTTGGAAGCCCCCATGATATTTATGACCGGCCATCGGAAAGATTCGTGGCGGATTTCATTGGCGACACGAATTTCCTCCAGGGCGTAGTGCAAAGCGTTGCGAAGGGCCGGGCGCAAGTCAAGCTCACAGGGGGTGTGGTGGTGGACGCCATGGTGCCAGAAGGATTTACCCCGGCAGGCAAGGTCACGGTCGTGGTGCGGCCCGAACATGCGCAACTTGCGGCCAGCGGCAAGGGCTTGCGGGGCGTTCTCGAAAACGTGGTCTATTTCGGCACCGACACGCATTTTCATGTGCAGCTGAGCGATGGCGGCCAATTCACCGTGCGCCAGCAGAATAGCCGGGGCGGGGTTGCTGATTTTGTGAAGGGCGACAAGGTTGGAATCGAACTTGAAACCAACGCGGCCCAGGTTCTGAAGGATTGACCATGCAGAGCGCGCGCGAAGCCGCCGAAGCCGCCGAGCGCCTGGATGTCCAGCGGCGTTTGTGGCTGTCGGTGCCGGCGCTCGGCATCATTTTTTTCGCAGCGCTCGGGCCCTTGCTGGTGGTTCTCACTTACACATTCCTCACCAAGGGCGACTATGGCGGGGTGAAGTGGGAGTTTTCCACCGAGGCCTGGTTCAGCGTGTTTTTTGAGCGCGACATGTTTGATGACACGCTGAGTTTCGCTGATGCCCATGTCTCAATCCTGTGGCGCTCGGTGAAACTGTCGCTCTTCACAACCGCGCTGGCGCTGCTGTTTGGCTTTCCGACGGCCTATTTCATCGCGACGCGGGCTGAAAACCGAAGGGACATCTGGCTGTTCCTCATCACCATTCCGTTCTGGACAAATCTTCTCATCCGCACCTTCGCGATGATGGAGGTGATCCGCAACGAGGGCATCATCAATTCGGGGCTGATCCTGCTGGGCGTGATTGAAAGGCCCATCCAGATCATGTTCACCGACACGGCGATCATGATGGGCATGCTTTATGTCTACCTGCCGCTGATGGTCTTGCCGCTTTACGCCAGCATGGAAAAGCTGGATTTCCGCTTGATCGAAGCGGGCTATGATCTCTATGCAACCAGATTGCAGGTGTTGTGGCGGGTTATCATTCCGCTGGTGAAGCCCGGCATCATCGCGGGATCAATCCTGGTGTTTGTGCCGTCGCTTGGCGCCTATGTGACGCCACGCGTGCTGGGCGGCGGCAAGAACCTGATGCTTGGCAATCTCATAGACCTGCAATTCGGCCAGGGCCGCAATTGGCCGCTGGGGTCGGCGCTCTCCATCACGCTGATGCTGATCGTCATGGTGGCCATGCTGGTCTATGTGCGGCAAGCTTCGAAAGGGGCCGCCAGCCATGGCTGATCTTTCTCGCTTCCAGGTCAAGCGGCAAAGCGGATTCGGCGTTATCGCGGCGGTGTGCTTTGTCATGCTCTATGCGCCGCTCGCCACATTGATTTTCTATTCGTTCAACGCGGGCACATCAGTCGCCATCTGGGAAGGCTTTTCATGGCGCTGGTATGAGGCGGCCTGGAACAATGAGCAGATCAAGGAAGTGTCGCTGCGCTCGCTGTTCATCGCGGTCATCGCCGCGACGGTGTCGACGATCGCGGCCACCATGGCGGCGCTGGCAACCACGCGCACGCGCCAATATCGCGGCATCACCGCGATTTACGCGGCGATCAACGCGCCGCTGATGGTGCCGGAAATCGTCACCGCCGTGGCGCTTCTCATCACGTTCGCCAGCATCAAGGTCGCCACCGGCTACACGGGGCTCGGCTATCTGCTGGCGGCGCATTCGGCCTTCTGCATTCCCTTCGCCTATCTGCCCGTGCGGGCCAGGCTTGAAAGCATGGACCTGACACTGGAGCGGGCGGCGGCTGATCTCTACGCCACCCCGTGGAACGGGTTTCGCTATGTCACCTTTCCGCTGCTGTGGCCCGGCATCATCGCCGGCTTCATGCTGGCCTTTGTCATATCCCTCGACGATGTGGTGATCACCGAATTTGTCAAGTCCGCCGGGCAGGACACCTTACCAACCTACATGCTCGGCCAGCTCCGGCGCGTCGTTACACCGGAGATCAACGCGATCTCAACCGCCTTCTTCCTGCTGTCGGTCGGGATTGTCACGTTGTTCTTTTTCATGAACCGGAAAAGAGCTTAATTTCCAGCGTAAACATAAGGGAGACTAAACATGAAACTTAAACTGATTGGCGCCTCGATTGCGGCGCTCATGCTCGCAATGGCCGCGCCTGCGGCGGCTGAAGGCGAGCTTAATATTTTCAACTGGGGCGATTACACCAGCCCGGAAATGATCAAGAAATTCGAGGAGAAATACAGCATCAAGGTCACAGTCACCGATTATGATTCAAACGACACGGCGCTGGCCAAGGTGCGCGCCGGCGGCCATGGCTTCGATATTGTCGTGCCTTCGGCCAGCTTCATACCCATCTGGATCGGCGAGGGCCTGCTGCTGGAAACCCGTCCCGACCAGATGGAAAATTTCAAGAATGTCGATCCCAAATGGGTGGACGTGCCGTTCGATCCGGGCCGGCACTATACGGTGCCCTGGCAATGGGGCACCAACGGCATGCTGGTCAACACTAAATTCTACAAAGGCGATCCCAATACCTCAGCCATCTTTCTCGACACGCCGGACGAGTTGAAAGGCAAGGTCAATGTCGTGCCGGAGATGGCCGAGATCATGCAACTCGCTATCAAATATGTCGGCGGCGAGACGTGCACCGGCGACAAGGACATCCTCAAGAAGGTGCGGGATAAGCTGATGGCCGCCAAGGCCAACTGGATCTCAATGGATTATTCAAACCCGGAAAAATATGCGAAAGAGGACCTGGCCGCCGGCGTCAACTGGAATGGCTGGTCATTGCGAGCGCGGATGCAGAATCCGGCACTTGTCTACGGGTTCCCCAAGGAGGGCTACCCAATCTTCATGGACAATGTCTCGGTTCTGAAAGACGCCAAGAACGTCGAGAACGCCAAGCTGTTCCAGAATTTCATCATGGACCCGGAAAACGCCGCCATGATCTCGGCCTTCGCGCGCTATGCCAATGGCATCAAGGGCTCCGAAAAATACATGCCCGCCGACATGGCGACGGCGCCCGAGGTGAATATTCCGGAAGATATTCTCGCCAGGGGCGAGTTGCTCCTCGCCTGCCCGCCGGAAGTGACGGAGCTCTACACTAAGATCTGGACCGAGTTGCAGAAGTAAGGTTCGCACCGTCGGCCTCTGCGGGAAACCGCCCGGGCCTGTCAGTTTTTGCTCATGGATTTGCCATTTTGAAAAAAGGAGAATGAAAAAATGAAGAAAACACTGTCGATCGCTTCCGCTGGCATTGCGCTGGCCCTTTCATCGGGCTCAGCTCTGGCTGCGGGCGAGCTCAATATTTTCAACTGGGGCAATTACACCGACCCCGGAATGATCAAGAAATTTGAAGAGAAATATAAAATAAAGGTGACGGTCACCGATTATGATTCCAATGACACGGCGCTGGCTAAGATCAGGCAGGGCGGGCATGGATTTGATATCGCGGTGCCGTCGGGCAACTATCTGCCGATCTGGATCGAAGAAGGGCTGGCGCTGGAAGCCCGTCCCGACCAGATGGAAAATTTCAAAAACATGGATCCACGCTGGATCGAGGTGCCCTATGATATTGGCCGACGCTATTCCATTCCCTGGCAATGGGGCACGGTGGGCGTGGTTGTCAACACCAAGGCCTATGGCGGCGATATCAATACCTGGGGAATCGTTTTTGATCCGCCGGCCGAGCTGAAAGGCAAGATCAACATCGTTCCGGAAATGAACGACATGATCTACGCGGCCATCAAGTTCAATGGCGGCGAGCAGTGCACGGGCGACAAGGAGGTTCTCAAGAAAGCCAGGGACACGCTGGTGGCGGCCAAGCCTCACTGGATGTCGATGGAGTATTCCACCATTGAGCCGATGGCAAAAGGCGACTTTCTGGCGACCAGCGACTGGAATGGCTCGGCGTTTCGCCAGCGCTTGCAAAATTCTGACATCAAGTATGGCTATCCCAAGGAAGGCACGCTCATCTGGTCTGACACGCTTGTCATCCTGAAGGATGCCAAGAATGTCGAGAACGCCAAGCTTTTCATGAATTTCATGATGGAGCCGGAAAGCGCCGGAATGCTTTCAACCTTTGCCCGCTATGCCAATGGCATCAAGGGATCGGAAGCCTTCATGCCCGCCGACATGAAGGATGCTCCGGAGATCAATATTCCGGCCAGCATGGAAGGCGCCACGGATTACTCGGTGGCATGTCCTCCCGATGTGCAGGAGATGTACACAAAAATCTGGACGGAGATTTTGAAGTAATTTGACGCGCGATGCCCCGGCGGGAAACTGCCGGGGTTTTTTTGTTTTTGGGAGTTTGGCCATGCCGTCATACAGAAACAGCGATGTGAGGCTGCCGATCATGCGGGGGTCGCCTCCGGCGCTGGTGCCGCCGCGCATGGATTGGGACAGGCCCCCCTGGAATCGCTGGTCGTTCCAGCACATCCGCGAGATTCTGCCGACGGCGGAGGTTTGGCGCGGGCGGCGCGGGGCGAAGGAATTTCCGCGCTCTGAAACCGATCTTGACGGGCTGGCGGTGGTTGACAGCGCTGGTGCGCCCACAACGCTTGCTGGCCTCCTGGATGAGACGTACACGGACGGGTTTCTGATTATCAGGAACGGCGCCATTGCCTATGAAAGATATTTCAATGGCATGACAGAGCGCACGCTGCACCTGTCGCAATCGGTGGGAAAGTCATTTGTGGGCGTGGTTGGCGGAATTCTGGCGGGGCGGGGCGTGCTGGATGTCAACGCGCCGGTCACACAATACCTGCCGCCGCTGGCCCAGACGGGGTGGCGGGGCGCCACACTGCAGCAGGTGCTCGACATGACAACCGGCGTTCGCTTTGATGAGGCCTACACCGATCCCTATTCGGGCGCCGGGATGCTCGATGTGGCCAGCGGGTGGAAGCCGGTGCCGCCGGACAGCGATCCCCATTTCAAGTGGCCCAAGCATATCTGGGAGCTGATCATCTCGCTCACGGAAACTGACCGGCCGCACGGCGGCTGGTTTCACTATCGCTCCATCGAAACCGACGTTCTGGCGTTCTGCATGGAACGGGTGACGGGCAAGCGCCTGCCGCAGCTTGTCTCGGAAGAGCTGTGGCAAAAGATGGGGGCGGAGGAGAGCGCGTGCTTCACGGTGGATAGCGCCGGCTATGGGCTCGCTGACGGCGGATTGAATGCGACGCTTCGCGATTATGGCCGCTTTGGCCAATTGCTGCTTGAGGGCGGCGGCGGCATTGTTCCGCCGCAGTGGATTGAAGCCACCCGCACCGGCGATCATTCCATATTTGGCGAACCCTACACATTTTTGCTGCCGCACGGGGCCTACAAGAACCAGTTCTGGATTGAAGACCCAAGATCGCGCTCCATCATGTGCCGCGGGGTTTTCGGGCAGCTGATCTACATGAACTGGGATTACAACATGGTGGCGGTGAAGCTCTCGAGCTGGCCGGATTTCCTGAATGTTCCGTTCAATGTGGCAACGCTTGGCGCGCTTCACGCCATTGGAAGGGCGCTCAGTTGATCATGTGCTAAAGCGTGATCCCCGGCAGTTTCAGTCCTTGCTCCTTGGCGCAGTCAATCGCGATCCGGTAGCCCGCGTCGGCGTGGCGCATGACGCCGGTGGCGGGGTCGTTCCAGAGGACGCGCTGCAGCCTTCTTGCGGCCTCATCAGTGCCGTCGGCCACGATCACCATGCCGGCGTGCTGGGAATAGCCGATGCCAACGCCGCCGCCGTGGTGGATGGAAACCCAGGTGGCGCCTGACGCCGTGTTGAGAAGCGCGTTGAGGAGCGGCCAATCGGAGACTGTGTCTGAGCCATCAAGCATGGCCTCGGTTTCTCGGTTGGGGGAGGCGACGGAGCCTGAGTTGAGATGATCGCGGCCGATGACGATGGGGGCTTCAACCTCGCCGTTCCTCACCATTTCATTGAAGGCGAGGCCCAGCCTGTGGCGCTGGCCGAGGCCCACCCAGCAGATGCGGGCGGGCAGGCCCTGGAAGGCGATGCGATCCCTCGCCATGTCGAGCCAGTTATGCAAGTGCTTGTCGTCGGGGATGAGCTCCTTGACGCGCTGGTCGGTTCTGTAAATGTCTTCCGGGTTGCCGGACAACGCGGCCCAGCGGAAGGGGCCGATGCCCCGGCAAAACAGCGGGCGGATATAGGCCGGCACAAAGCCCGGAAAGGCGAAGGCGTCCTGCAGGCCCATTTCAAAGGCCATCTGGCGGATGTTATTGCCATAGTCGAGGGTGGGGACGCCTGACTTGTGGAAATCGAGCATGGCTTGCACATGGATTTTCATGGAGGCCATGGCGGCTGCTTTCACCGCTGGTGGATTTGAAACGCGCTTCTCCTCCCACTCGGCAAGGGTCCAACCAATGGGCAAATAGCCATTGACGGGATCGTGGGCGGAGGTCTGGTCGGTGAGGGCATCGGGACGGACGCCGCGTTTGACCAGGTCGGGGAGAATTTCTGCCGCATTGCCGAGAACGCCTACCGAGATTGGCTTTGGCGAGCGCCTGATCATTTCAATGGCTTCGTCGACGGACTTGGCTTGCGTGTCGAGGTAGCGGGTGCGCAGCCGCATGTCGATGCGGGACGGCTGGCATTCGATGGCGATCATGGAAGCGCCTGCCATGGTGGCCGCCAGGGGTTGCGCGCCACCCATGCCGCCGAGGCCTGCGGTCAAGAACCATTTGCCTTTGAGATCGCCGCCATAGTGCTTGCGGCCCACTTCGGCGAAGGTTTCATAGGTGCCCTGCACGATGCCCTGGGTGCCGATGTAGATCCAGGAACCCGCCGTCATCTGGCCGTACATCATCAGGCCCTTTTTATCGAGCTCGTTGAAGTGATCCCAATTGCCCCAGTGGGGCACGATGTTGGAATTGGCGATGAGAACGCGGGGCGCGTCCTTGTGGGTCTTGAATATGCCGACGGGCTTTCCCGATTGCACCAGGAGGGTTTCATCGTCTTCAAGGGAGCGGAGGCCGGCGACAATGGCGTCATAGGCCTCCCAGTTCCGGGCGGCGCGGCCGATGCCGCCATAGACCACCAATTCCTCCGGGCGCTCGGCCACGTCGGCGTCGAGATTGTTCATCAGCATGCGCAGCGGCGCTTCGGTGAGCCAGGATTTGGCGCTGATGGCGCTGCCGGTCGGGGACTTGATGCTGCGGGTGTTGTCGAGGCGGGTGCTCATAGGGGTTTTCCTTGGGCATTGGTTTTGTAGCGGCTGTGGAGCGAATAGCGGTTGGCGGGATAGATGAGGGTGGCGACGGTCGCCACCTCGCCTTTGCTCCAGCTGCGGCGATGCAGCGCCAGGCAAGGTTCATTGGCGGCGATGCGCAGGAGCCGCTGCTGGCCCGGATTAGGCATCAGGGCCTGGACGGAATGCTCGAGTTCATCCACGGGGACGCTGTTCAGGAGATAGGCCGTGGGGGTCTGCCGGTTGAAGTTCTGGATGAGGAAGTCTGGAGCCAGGGCGGGATTGACCCAGCGGTATTCGATCTGCACGGGAACGCTGTTTTCCTCATGGACGAGGATCACATGGAAGACGGGCCGGGGGGCTTTCCACTCGAATTCCTCGGTTAGGGTCTGGCTGGCGGCGATCTTTTCACGGGTGATGACGTGCGACGCATGGGTGTGGCCACGGGCCTTGATTTCCTCGGCGATGTTGCGGAGCTCCATCAGGCTGGTGCGGGCGGCTTGCTCCTTGACGAAGGTGCCGACGCCCGGCACGCGGGCGAGATAGCCATCATCGGCAAGCTCGCGCAGCGCCCGATTGGCGGTCATGCGGCTGATGCGGAAGCTTTCAACCAGCTCGTTCTCGGAAGGCACGCGACTTCCCGGCGCCCAAGCGCCGGAGTTTATATGGCCCATGATATGGTCTTTCACCTGGGCATAGAGGGGCTGCATGATGTTCATGGGAGTTGACCCCTGACCAGTTCGCCATTTCGGATGACGGCTTTCAGCGGGTTGAAACCCACGGGATAGCTCAAGTCGCCAGGGCGCTCGACGTCCCACAGGGCGAGATCGGCTTTTTGACCGGGGGCGATTGTGCCGCGATCCTTGAGGCCGAGGGCGCGGGCGGCGTTGGCGGTTGTGCCCAGCAATGCCTCTTCCGGCGTGAGGCCAAACAGCACGCAGGCCATGTTCATGGTGGTGAGGATGGAATGGATGGGAGAGGAGCCGGGATTCAAGTCGGTCGCGACGGCGATGGGAACCTTGTGCCGGCGCAATTCGGCCACGGGCGGGGCCTGTTTTTCCCGCAGATAATAGAATGCGCCGGGGAGCAGCACCGCTACGGTGCCTGATTTGGCGATGGATTCGACTCCCTCCCTATCGAGGTATTCAATGTGATCGACGGACAGGGCGTTGTAGCGGGCGGCAAGTTTTGCGCCGCCGAGAGCCGAGAGCTGCTCGGCATGGAGCTTCACCGGGATATTGTGGCGCTTGGCGGCCTTGAAGACGGCCTCAGTTTCTTCGACCGAAAAGGCGATGCCTTCGCAAAAGGCGTCGACCGCATCGACGAGGCTTTCTGACAGGGCTTTGGGGAGCGCCTGATTGCACACCAAGTCCACATATTCCTTGCGGTTTTCCTTGAATTCCGGGGGAAATGTGTGGGCGCCGAGAAAGCTGGTTTTGACATCAACCGGACGGAGCGTGGCGAGCTTTCGCGCAACGCGCAGCATTTTCATCTCGGTTTCAACATCAAGGCCATAGCCGGATTTGATTTCGATGGTGGTGACGCCTTCCGCCAGCATGGAATCGAGTCGCCGCAATGCGGATTTCAGAAGCCCAGCCTCCGAGGTCTCGCGGGTAGCGCGCACGGTGGACATGATGCCACCGCCTGCCTTGGCAATATCCGCATAGGCCATGCCATTGAGGCGCATCTCAAATTCATGGGCGCGGTTGCCGCCATAGACCAGATGGGTGTGGCAATCGATGAGGCCGGGGGTGAGCAGCTTGCCGCCGCAATCATGGACGGTCTTCGCCGTCGGCGCCGCATTGGCCGGACCCACCCACTCGATTATTCCGTGTTGAGTCACTACACTGCCATTCTCGATCAGGCCATAGCCGTTGGTCATGGTAGCGATTCGAACATTTTTGAGAAGCACTATTTTATCCACTTGTATAAGGTTGTATATACAGTATAGTTGATTCATGACGCAAAGCAAGTTCCGTTTCGCATCAGCGCTGACATCTGACGGGTGGAAACAGGATGTTGCCGTCACCGTCGACCACACGGGGATGATCGAGAGCGTGGTGAGCGGCGGCAGCGCAGGAACGCTGATCAACGGCGCCGCAATTCCAGCCATAGCGAATGTTCATTCACATGCGCACCAACGCCTGATGGCGGGATTGGCGGAGCGCGCAGGACCTGCGACCGATAGTTTCTGGACCTGGCGCGAGGCGATGTATGGCTTTGCGCACAAACTATCGCCCGATGATCTCGAAGCGGTGGCCGCGCAGGCCTATGTGGAAATGCTGAAGGCCGGCTATTCCTGCGTGGGGGAGTTTCAATATCTGCATCGCCAGCCCGATGGCTCCGCCTATGATGAACCGGCTGAAATGTCGCTCCATTGCGTTTCGGCGGCCGAGCAGGCTGGCATCGCGATTACGCTGCTTCCCACACTTTACACTTATGGCGGCTTTGGCGGGCAGGTTTCAAAGGCGGGACAGCGGCGCTTTGTGAACACCGCGGATCAGTTTCTGGAAATTCATGCAACGCTTGCCAAGGTTTGCGGCGCGAACGCGCTGCGGCGGCTTGGGATATCTCCGCATAGTTTGCGCGCGGTGACGGCGGACTTGTTGCGGACGGTTCTGGGCGGCATCGGGCAGGGTCACCGGGTTCATATTCACGTGGCGGAACAGGCCCTGGAAGTGGAGGATTGCGTGGCATGGTGTGGCCTCCGGCCCGTTGAATACCTGCTGGAAAATTTTGAAGTGTCGGAGAGGTGGTGCGCCATTCACGCAACCCACATGACGGCGGCTGAAACCGCAGCCCTTGCAAAATCAGGCGCCATTGCCGGACTGTGCCCAACGACGGAGGCCAATCTGGGCGACGGAGTATTTCCGGCGGTAAGTTATTTGAAGCAGGGTGGCGGCGTGGCGATTGGCAGCGACAGCCAGATTTCAATTTCGGCCGCCGAAGAGCTGCGTCAACTGGAATATTCGCAACGCCTGCGCGATCTCACCCGAAACGCGCTTGCGGCAGGGTTTGGGGCGTCAACGGGGCGAAGCTTGCTTGACGCGGTTTGGCGCGGTGGGGCCATCTGTCTTGACCAGCCGACGGGCGCGATCGCTGTTGGCAAGCGCTGCGACATCGCGGTGCTCGATGATGAGCATGCCGCCCTGATCGGACGCCAGGGCAACGAACTGCTCGATAGCTGGATTTTTTCGGCAGGCAATGCGGCGGTGAAGGATATGATTGTGGCGGGTCGCCATGTGGTCAAGGATCGACATCATGAAGCGGAAGACACAATCAAGAAGCGATTTGCAGAAACGGTGAGGCGGCTTGCATGAACATCATCATTGGCGAAACTGCCCTGACGCTTGCGCATGTGCGGGCCGCACTTGCAGGGCCTGTCACGGTTTCTTTGTCGGGCAGGTCCGCAGCGCTCATTGCGCGCAGCGCTGAGACCGTGGCGCGGCTGCTGCAGAAGGGCGAGGCAATTTACGGCGTCAACACCGGGTTTGGAAAGCTGGCAAAAACCCGGATTGCCACGGCGGATCTTTCAAAGCTGCAGGTCAATATTGTGCGGAGCCACGCGGCGGGCGTGGGGGCTCCCCTTGATGCGGGCGTTACCCGGCTCATCCTGCTGCTCAAGATCAATGCGCTGTCGCAAGGGGCCTCCGGCATTTCAACGGAGGCTGTCGAAACGCTGGTGGGGCTGCTTAACGCTGATGTTCTGCCAGTCATTCCGGGCCAGGGTTCGGTTGGCGCGTCGGGCGATCTGGCGCCACTGGCGCACCTTAGTCTGGTGCTCATGGGAGAAGGCGAGGTTACGCACAAGGCCAAGCGATTGAGCGGCATGCAGGGGCTGAAAGTCGCGGGCCTGCAGGCGGTCTCGCTTGGGCCCAAGGAGGGGCTGGCGCTGCTCAACGGCACGCAGGTTTCAACGGCGCTGGCGCTTTCGGGGTTGATTGCGGCTGAACGAAACGCAGCGGCGGGAATTTTGGCAGGCGCTCTTTCAGTTGATGCGGTGATGGGGTCTGATACGCCGTTCGATCCCCGCATTCATGCGCTGCGGCCGCATCCGGGGCAGATATTGGCGGCCTCGCATTATCGCCGGTTGCTGTCCGACAGCGCCATTCGCGCCTCGCATCTGGCGGATGATGAGCGGGTTCAGGACCCTTACTCATTCAGGTGCCAACCCCAGGTGATGGGGGCTTGTCTGGATATTCTGGCGAATGCCGCTCGCACGCTGATGATCGAGGCCAATGGCGTTTCAGATAATCCGCTGGTGTTTGCTGAAGACGGGGCGGTGCTATCAGGCGGAAATTTCCACGCTGAGGCGGTGGCATTCGCGGCCGACATCATCGCGCTCGCGGTGGCTGAGATAGGCTCGCTTTCAGAACGGCGCATCGCGGCCTTGATCGACACTTCCATTTCATTGCTGCCGCCATTTCTGATCCGCAACCCAGGCCTGAATTCGGGCTTCATGATTCCGCAATGCACGGCGGCGGCGCTGATGAGCGAGAACAAGCAGATGTCACATCCGGCTTCGGTTGATTCAGCGCCCACATCGGCCAATCAGGAAGACCATGTGAGCATGGCGACCCATGGGGCGCGAAGGCTGGGGCCGATGAACGCCAATCTTTCGCGCATCATCGCCATTGAATTGATGGCGGCGGCGGAAGGGATTGATTTCAGGCGGCCGCTGCAATCTTCTGTCGAGTTGGAGCGGGCCTACGGATTGATCCGCACGAAGGCGCTGGCGCGCGAAGAAGACCGGGAATTTTCAACGGATATTGAAGCGGTGGCGCAGATGATTGAAGGTGGCGCATTCGAAAGTCTGGTGCCGGGGTTGCTCAACGAATTGCGATGAGTGGATTTGATCATCCGTGGGCGGCTCTGGAATTCGCCGCCGCAACCTGGCCGGATGCTGAAGCCCTGGTGTTTCCGCATCAGGGGCAGCGGCTGAGTTTTTCCCACTGGCGTGAGCGGGCGGCGGACATGGCGGGCGGGCTTTCCGCCGCGGGCATCAGGGCCGGCCAGCATGTGGCGCTGCTGGCGGAAAACCGCATTGAGTGGCCCATCGCGCAGATGGCCTGTGCGGCGATGGGCGCGGTGTTCGTGCCGCTCAATTCGCATTACCGCCGGGATGATCTTGCCTATGTCTTGAAGCAGTCCAACGCCGTGGCGCTGATTTGCTCGCGGGGCTTTCGCGGCAATCCCTATCTGGAAAATGCCGTGGCGCTGCGGGCCGCGCTGCCAGACCTCCGCCATGTGTTTTGCCTTGATGATGATTGGATGAGGGGGGCCGGGAGTTTTTATCCTGTTGCCACCGGAGTCGCAGCGTTGCTTTACACATCCGGCACGACGGGCTTTCCGAAGGGAGCACTTCTATCGCACCGCGCGATGATGCTGGATGCGCGCGGCACCGCAGAGCGCTTGGGCCTTGCGGCGGGGGACCGCTGGACTTCGATCATTCCGCTGTTTCATTGCGCGGGCTGCATTATGAATATTCTGGGCTGCCTGCAGAGGGGCGCTGCCTATGTGGGGGTTCCGAGTTTTGATGCGGAGAACATGTTCCGCGTCATTCAGGATGAGCGCTGCACGTTTTTGTCGGGGGTGCCCACATCCTATCTTGCCATGCTGGAGCATCCGGCGCGGAAGACCTATGACCTCAGCAGCTTGAGGGCGGGGAGCTGCGGCGGGGCTGACGCCAATCCAGACATTTTGCGGCGCTGCGCTGAGGAATTCCCAATGCCGGGGCTGGCGCAAGTTTATGGGCAGACGGAAGGCGCCACACTCTTTGCCTGCCCCGAGGCTGATGATCCGTTGCGATTTGAAACAGTTGGCAGGGCGCTGCCGGGCTATGACCTGCGGATTGCCGATCCTGAAAGTCTCGCGGCCATGCCCGCAGGCGAGATTGGCGAGATTCAGGCGCGGGGAGCCATGGTAATGGAAGGCTACTACCGGATGCCGGAGGCAACAGCTGAAACCTTACTGCCCGGAGGATGGCTTCGCACCGGCGATCTTGGATACCTGCGGGGTGATGGACGATTGGTGATCGCGGGCGGGCGGCTGCGCGACATGATCATCCGGGGCGGGGAAAACATCTATCCGGCGGAGATCGAGAATATCCTGGCTGAGCATGATTGCGTCGCGGGAGTTGCGGTGTTCGGCATCGGGGATGATTACTATGGCGAAGTTGTCGCCGCCGCTGTTCAACTGCGCCATGCTGTTTCGGCGCGCGAGCTGGCTGCGGCATGCGGGGAGCGCATTGCCAAATTCAAAGTGCCGGCGGTTTTCTTCCAGGTTGAGGCATTTCCGCTGACCGCTTCCGGCAAAGTGCGGAAAGTTGAATTGCGTGAGAGGGCCAGCAGGGCGACGCTTGAGGTTTTGGCATGACGCTGACTTTCTGGTTTGATGTGCACTCGCCATGGAGCTACCTGGCTGCTCATAGGATAGGCGATCTGGCGCGCCGGCATGGCTGCGGGCTCTTGTGGCGGCCCCTGCATTTGCCAAGCCTGCAACAGCGGATTGGCGGGCGCAAACCGCTGGAGGAAAATCCGGCGTTTGTGCGCTGGTACACCCAGGATGCGCAGGACTGGGCTGCCCTGCAAAACTTGCCGCTGATGTTTCATCCGCAATATCCGCTCCGCAATTCAAGGGCTTTGCGAGCCTGCCTCCATGCCGCTGATCAGGGCCAGGCGGAAGCATTCGTCAAACTCGTCATGCGGAAATACTGGTCGGAGGCTGGCGATATTTCTGATCTGCAACAGCTTGGCGCCTGGGGTTCGGCTTGCGGGATGGACAGCGACGCCGTCAGCGACGCGGCCACCGATGAGAAATTCAAGGCGCGGGTTGAGGCCAATACGGCTGAGGCAATCGCGCGCGGGGTTTTTGGCGTGCCAACGGTTGATACGGGAGCAAAGCTCTATTTCGGCAATGACCGGCTGGATCTGCTCGACCTGCATTTGATTAATTCTTCAGGCGATAGCCGGTCCTGAATATCCAGGCGATCACCGCGAGGCAGATCGCGAGGAAGCCGAGGATGGCGAGGAGGCTCACCCCGATGCCGACGTCGGCGGCGCCATAAAAGCTCCAGCGGAAACCGCTGACGAGATAGACCACCGGGTTGAACAGGCTCACCGTCTGCCAGAAGGGCGGCAGCATGTTGATGGAATAAAAACTGCCGCCGAGGAATGTGAGCGGCGTTATCAGAAGCAGGGGAATGAGCTGCAGCTTTTCGAAGCCATCAGCCCAGATGCCGATGATGAAGCCCAGGAGGCTGAAGGTGATGGCGGTCAAGACCAGGAATCCCAGCATCCAGAAAGGGTGCAGGATTTCCAGCGGCACAAACAAGGCGGCGGTGGCCAGAATGATCAGCCCAAGGATGATTGACTTGCTCGCCGCCGCGCCGACATAGGCTATGGTCAGGTCAACGTAGGAGACCGGCGCTGAGAGCAATTCGTAAATCGTGCCGACAAATCTTGGAAAGTAAATTCCGAAAGATGCGTTGGCGATGCTCTGGGTGAGGAGCGACAGCATGATGAGGCCCGGCACGATGAAGGCGCCATAGGCCACGCCATCGATTTCCTGAATGCGCGAGCCGATGGCGGCGCCGAAGACGACGAAATAGAGCGAGGTGGAAATCACCGGCGAGATGATGCTTTGCAGCAGGGTGCGGCCGGCCCTGGCCATCTCAAAGATGTAGATCGACCTGATGGCGTTGAAGTTCATCATGGCGCGCGCACCAGGCTCACGAATATGTCTTCGAGCGAGCTTTCCCTGGTTTCAATGTCGGTGAACACTATTCCGGCCTTCCTGATGTCGGCCAGGAGCGTCGTGATGCCGGTCCGGTCGGCGTGGGAATCATAAGTGTAATTGAGTTCGGCGCCATTTTTTGAAAGTGAAAGCTTGTGCCGGGCCAGCGTCCTGGGAATGCTCTTGAGTTTGGAGGCAAGTTCAAGCGTGAGCTGTTTCTTGCCGAGCTTGGCCATCAGGGCCTGCTTTTCTTCCACCAGCATGAGCTCGCCCTTGTTGATGACGCCGATGCGGTCGGCCATTTCTTCGGCCTCATCGATGTAGTGGGTGGTGAGAATGATGGTGACACCAGTCTTTCGCAAATCGCGCACGAGGGCCCACATGTCACGGCGCAGCTCCACGTCGACGCCCGCGGTGGGTTCGTCGAGGAACAGGATTTTGGGTTCGTGGGAGAGGGCCTTGGCGATCAACACGCGCCGCTTCATGCCGCCTGAGAGCGTCATGATCTTCTGATCTTTCTTGTCCCATAAGGACAAATCTCTTAGAATTTTTTCGACATAAGCGTGATTGGGCGGCAGGCCGAAAAGGCCGCGGCTGAAATTCACGGTTGCCCAGGGGGTTTCGAAGGCGTCGGTGGTGAGCTCCTGGGGCACGAGGCCGATCAAAGAACGGGTCTTGCGGTACTCCCGCACAGTGTCATGGCCGTTGGCCAGCACAGTTCCGGAGCTTGCGGTCACGATGCCGCAGATGATGCTGATCAGGGTGGTCTTGCCGGCGCCATTGGGACCGAGGAGGCCAAAGATTTCGCCCTGTTTGATTTCAAGATTGATGTTTTTGAGGGCCTGGAAGCCCGATTTATAGGTCTTGGAGAGGTTGCTGACGGCGATGGCGGGGAGCATCACGCCAAAATGGGGGCTAAGAGCCCCAAGTACAAGGAGCTTCGGTATCCGTTTGCGGCATTCCAGTTGCGGCAGGCATGGATTTCAGAATACACAAATTCGTGAACGCCCGACGGAAATCCGCATGCCGGACGTCTTGAATATGCCATGATGAATGCAGCATTGGTTGGCATAGTGCGTAGTGGTGGCAACTGGCCATGGCGACAGGGAGAAGTTTGGTCTTGAAGAAGTCGGCGGCGGCATTGGCTCTTTTGTTGGTTCTTGGGGGGGCAGCCTATTGGCTGCAGGCAAACGGCCAATTCAAGGCCTATTGGCCGGGTGCTTCGGCTGCCCAGCAGGACACAAGCAAGGTCGCGAAGGGCCAGCGCGCTCCTTCGTCGGTGGAGGTGGCAACGGCAAAAGAAGGCCAGCTCAGCGACGATATTGCGGCGATTGGATCACTGGTTTCGGAAGAATCAGTTGATATCGCGGCGGAGACGAATGGGCGGATTGTGGAAATCCTGTTTGCCGATGGCGCACCGGTTGGCATGGGTGACGTGTTGTTCCGGCTCGACCAAACGCTGTTAAAGGCGCAAGTGGCCGACGCGCAGGAGAGGCTGGCGCTGGCGAAATCCGTGGTTGAGCGCAATGCGGCCCTGGTCAAGTCCAGAAACATTGCACAAAGTGTTGTGGACCAGACAGCCACCGAACTCGCCCTTGCCGAAAGCGCCCTCGCGCTGGCCCAGGTGCAGCTTGGCAAACTGACAGTGGTCGCGCCCTTCAGCGGCCGGGCCGGATTCCGCAACGTGTCCGTTGGGGCCTATGTGCAGGCGGGGGCGCCGCTGGTGCATGTTGAGAAAATCGATCTCCTGAAAGCGGCTTTCAGTGTTCCGGAATTGAACTTTTCCCGGCTTGCCCTTGGCCAGAGCATCACCGTGACCGCCGATGCGGTGCCGGGCGAAACTTTTGAGGCAAAAATTTCGGCGATTGACCCGCTGCTCGATATCAATGGCCGGGCGCTCCGGGTCCGGGCAGACCTCGACAATTCCGCCGACAAGCTGCGGCCCGGCATGCTGATACGGGTCAGCGTCCGCGGGCCTTCACGCGCATCGGTCATGGTGCCCGAGGCGGCCATCGTTCCGCGCAGCAATGGCGCCGTGGTGTTTGTCGCCACGGGTGAAAAGGCGGAAGAAACAAAAGTGCGCACTGGCAAGCGCCTTAATGGCGAGGTTGAAATTCTGGAGGGCCTGGCGGCGGGCGCACAGGTGGTGACTGCCGGAAACGCGCGGCTATCGGACGGGGCGGCCATCGCCATTGTCCCTTCCGCAAGCAATTGAGGCGGCGATGACCCTTCCCGAGCTCTGCATCCGAAGGCCGGTTTTTGCGACGGTGCTGAGCCTAATTCTCGTGCTGGTCGGTCTCATGGCCTTCAGCCGGTTGACGATCCGCGAATATCCCAACATCGACGAGCCGCAGGTATCAGTGTCCACAAGCTATTCCGGGGCATCGGCGGAAATCATCGAAAGCCAGGTGACGCAGGTGCTCGAAGGCTCGCTGGCGGGCATCGAGGGAATCGACACGATTGAATCCACCTCGCGGGCTGAATCAAGCCGGATCACCATCCGCTTCCGGACGGGCATCAGCATTGATTCGGCCACAAGCGATGTGCGCGACCGGGTGAGCCGGGTGCGGGGCCGGCTTCCCGATGAAATCGACGAGCCAACCATATCCAAGGTCGAGGCGGACGCGCAGCCGATTATTTTTCTGGTGCTGCGTTCCACCGGCATGTCGGCCCTTGAGCTCACGGATTATGTGGACCGCTTTGTGACTGACCGGTTCAAGAATCTTGACGGCGTGGCCGACGTTTCGGTGAATGGCGAGCGGCGCTATGCCATGCGGGTCTGGCTCGATCCGGGAAAACTCGCGGGCTACGGCATCACCGTGCAAGATGTCGAGGCGGCGATCCGCTCGCAGAACGCCGAAATACCGGCGGGCCGGGTGGAAAGCACCGACCGCGAGTTCACGGTGCTGTCGCGCACCTCGCTTGGCACTGCCGAGGAATTTGCGAAAGTCACACTCAAGGCGGCTGGGGGCCTGCAGGTTTCGCTGGGCGATGTGGCCAGGGTTGAGCTTGGAACGGCAGACGTTCGCCGCGAGAGCCGCTATGATGGCCAGACGGCCATCTCGATCGGCATTGTGAAGCAGGCGGTTGCCAATCCGCTTGATGTGGCAAAGGCGGTCAACGGCGTGCTGCCGGCGATCAACGAATCGATGCCCGAAGGAACCTCGATTGCGGTTGGCTTTGACTCCACCGTGTTCATCGACCGTTCGATCAACAATGTGTTCATGACAATTCTTGAAGCGACCGGCCTCGTCATCATCATCATTTTCCTGTTTCTTCATTCGTTCCGGGCGGCGATCATCCCGGTGGTCACCATCCCCGTGTCGCTCATCACCGCCTTTGCCATCATGTATGCGGCGGGGCTCACGATCAATACGCTGACGCTGCTGGCTTTTGTGCTGGCCATCGGGCTGGTTGTGGATGACGCCATTGTCATGCTGGAGAACATTTACCGGCACGTGGAAGAAGGCATGAAACCTTTTGATGCCGCCATAAGGGGGGCACGGGAAGTGGGCTTTGCCGTGGTTGCCATGACGATGACACTGGCCGCCGTCTATGCCCCCATCGCCTTCACGCCGGGGCGCACGGGCCGGCTTTTCATGGAATTTGCCGTGACGCTGGCAGGCGCCGTGGTGGTGTCCGGCTTTGTGGCGCTGACGCTGACGCCCATGATGTCGTCCAAACTCCTGAAACATTCCGAACGCGAGAACATTTTCTCCCGCACCATCGAAAGATTGCTGAAAAGCCTCGACCGAGGCTATCAGGGGACGCTGCGCCTGGTGCTGCGGTTGCGCTGGATTGTGATGCTGGCCGCCCTTGGCATCGCCGCGGTCGGCGGCCTACTGCTTACGCAGCTCAAGTCGGAACTGTCGCCAACGGAGGACCGCGGCACCATCATCGTTTCGGGCAGTGCGCCGGAAGGGGCCAGTTTTGCCTACACCCAGCGCTATGCGGAACAGGTGGAGGAGATCCTCAAAGATATTCCCGACCTGCGCTCGGCGCTCATCATTGTCGGGTCTGGCGATGTGACGCAGATGAATTCCTTCGCGCGCCTCAAGGACTGGAGCGAGCGTGCGGTGAGCCAGCAGGAAACGGTGCAGAAATTGCTGCCGAAGCTTCGGGCCATCGCGGGCATCCAGGCTTCCGCCTCCAATCCGGCCTCGCTCGGGGTGCGCGGCTTCGGCAAGCCCATGCAGTTCGTCATCCAATCCTCCGCCTCCTACGCGGAGCTCAATGGGATTGCCAATACCCTGGTTGAGAAGCTCAGGGACAATGCGGGCCTTGCCGATCTGGACACGGATCTGCGGCTTAACAAGCCGGAAGTTCAAATCGAAATCGACCGGGCGCGCGCCGCCGACCTTGGCCTTGATGTGACGGTGATCGGGCGCACCCTGGAGACGCTGCTGGGCGGGCGCAATGTCAGCACTTTCGAGATTGGCAGCGAACAGTATGATGTGACGGTGGCCCTTCCGCTGGCGGACCGCACCTCGACCGAAACGCTGTCGCGCATTTTCGTGCGCAGCGCCTCGGGCGAAATGGTGCAGCTCTCCAACGTGGTGACGGCGCGCGAGGCCGTGGCTCCGCGCGACCTCAGGCGCTTCAACCAGCTTCGCGCCATCACCATCCAGGCCAATCTTTCGCCGGGCTACACGCTGGGCGAGGCGATCGCCGCTTTCAACGCGGCGGCGCAGGAGGTTTTGCCGGACGGCGTGGTGACGGACCTCACCGGCCAGGCGCGCGAGCTGCGCGATTCAAGCTCGAACCTGGCGCTGGTTTTCGTCCTGGCGCTGGCCTTCATTTACCTGGTGCTCTCGGCCCAGTTTGAGAGCTTCCGCGATCCGGTGATGATCATGTTCAGCGTGCCGCTGTCGATGACCGGGGCGCTTGCGGCGCTTTATTTCACCGGGGGTACGTTGAATGTCTATTCGCAAATCGGACTTGTTACGCTCATCGGACTGATCACCAAGCACGGCATCCTGATTGTTGATTTCGCCAACGGGCTGCAGGAGGAAGGCCGCACCCGGCTTGATGCCATCGTTGAAGGGGCCACGCTGCGGCTTCGGCCCATTCTCATGACCACGTTCGCCATGGTGCTGGGTGCGGTGCCGCTTGTGCTGGCGTCTGGCGCCGGCGCGGAAAGCCGCATGCAAATCGGCTGGGTGATCGCCGGTGGCATGACACTTGGCACACTGCTCACGCTCTTCGTTGTGCCCTGTGCCTACGCCATCATGGGCCGACAGCACGCACGCCGGCAGACTGAAGAGATCAAACCCGGGTTGCACCTCATTGAGCCGGTTGTGAAGGCTGCGGAATGACGAATCATTCCGTCTTAGGTTTTTGACAATCTCTCCTGCTTGGCCAAATACTCCACAATCTCCCTGGCCGCCTGTTCCGGTGAAAGCTTCAGCGTGTCGAGCGAAAGCTCGGGATTTTCAGGCGTTTCATAGGCGGACGAGATGCCGGTGAAATTCTTGATCTCGCCGCGCCTGGCCTTGGCGTAGAGGCCCTTGACGTCGCGTTTTTCGGCTTCGGCCAATGAAGTGTCGACGAAGATTTCGACGAATTCACCTGCGGCCACGCTTTCACGCGCCATCAGGCGCTCGGCGCGGAAGGGGGAAATGAAAGAGACCAGCACGATCAATCCGGCGTCGACCATGAGTTTTGAAACTTCGGCGACGCGGCGGATGTTTTCGACGCGGTCCGCATCGGTGAAGCCCAGGTCACGATTGAGGCCGTGGCGGACGTTGTCGCCATCCAGCAGATACGTCATGTGGCCCATGGCGTGGAGTTTCTTTTCCACCAGGTTGGCGATGGTGGATTTGCCGGAACCCGACAGGCCCGTGAACCACAGCACGGTGGGTTTCTGCTTGGCGATGCTGGCGCGCGAGACCTTGTTCACATCCATGGCCTGCCAATGGATGTTCGAGGCGCGGCGCAATGCGAAGTGGATCAGCCCCATGCCAACGGTTGTGTTGGTGAAGCGGTCGATGATGATGAAGCCGCCGAGATGGCGGTTGTCCGTGTAGGGTGCGAATGCGATGGCGCTGTCCAGTTCCAGATGGCAGACGCCGATTTCATTCAGCGCGAGCGTCTTTGCCGCCACATGCTCCATGGTGTTGACGTTGACCTTGTAGCGCAGGCTGTCGAGTGTGCCGGGAACCTGGCGGGTTCCAGCCTTGATGATGTAGGGGCGGCCAGGCAGCATGGGCTCATCGCCCATCCACAGGACCTCCACTTCAAACTGATCGGACACCTCGATGGGATCGGCGGCATTGCAGATGATGTCGCCACGGCTCACGTCAATTTCCGTGGCAAGCGTGATGGTGAGGGATTGCCCGGCAACGCCAGCGGCGAGGTCGCCGCCATAGGTGACGACGCGCTCGACTGTTGCTGTCCTGGCAGAGGGCAGAACTTTTATGGCGTCACCTGGGCGAACCGAACCGCTGACGATGACGCCGGAGAAGCCGCGGAAATTCTGGTCCGGACGGTTCACCCATTGAACGGGCATGCGAAAGGCCTTGGTTGCCAGATCATCATCGACCGGCACGGTTTCGAGATGCGCCATCAGGGTGGGGCCATGATACCAGGGCATGGCGGTGGAGGGATCAACCACATTGTCGCCCACCAGCGCTGACAGCGGAATGCAGGTGATTTCATCAGCCCCAATGCTTTTGGCGAAGGCGCGGTAATCGGCTTCGATGCTTTCAAACACCTTCTGGTCGTAATTCATCAGGTCCATCTTGTTGATGGCGACGACGAGATGCTTGATGCCGAGCAGGGTTGCTATGAAAGTGTGGCGGCGGGTTTGGGTCAAAACGCCTTTTCGGGCGTCAATCAGGATCACGGCGAGGTCCGCTGTCGAAGCCCCTGTTGCCATGTTGCGGGTGTATTGTTCGTGGCCCGGCGTGTCGGCCACGATGAATTTGCGCTTGTCGGTGGTGAAGGCGCGGTAGGCCACGTCAATCGTTATGCCCTGTTCGCGCTCGGCGGCGAGGCCATCAACGAGCAGTGCGAAATCGAGATTGCCGCCCTGGGTTCCCATCTTTTTGGAGTCTGCTTCGAGAGCCAGCAACTGGTCCTCGAACAGCATCTTGGCTTCATAAAGCAATCTGCCGATGAGGGTTGATTTGCCGTCATCGACGGAGCCGCAGGTGATGAAGCGCAGCAGGTCCTTGTTCTCCTGGGCCTTCAGATAGGCTTCGACATCGCCGCCTGCGAATTCGATGAACTTGTTCATCAGAAGTAGCCCTCCTGCTTTTTCTTCTCCATGGAAGCGGCCTGGTCCTTGTCGATGACACGGCCCTGGCGTTCGGAGGAGGTGGCGACCAGCATTTCCTCGACGATGTCGAGCAGGGTGGTGGCGTTCGAGTCGATGGCGCCGGTCAGCGGATAACAGCCAAGCGTGCGGAAGCGGATGTTGCGCATCTCGGGTTTTTCGCCGGGGTTAAGGCGCATGCGCCCGTCATCCACCATGATCATCTGGCCATCGCGCCAGACGATGGGCCGGGGGGCTGCAAAATACAGCGGCACGATGGGGATGTTCTCGATGTGGATATATTGCCAGATGTCGAGTTCGGTCCAGTTTGACAGGGGGAACACGCGGATCGATTCGCCCTTGTTCTTGCGGGCGTTGTAGAGGTTCCACAATTCCGGCCGCTGGTTCTTGGGATCCCAGCGGTGCCTGGTGTCGCGGAAGGAAAAGATGCGCTCCTTGGCGCGGGATTTTTCCTCGTCACGGCGGGCCCCGCCAAAGGCCGCATCGAAACCATATTTGTCCAGCGCCTGCTTGAGGCCGTCGGTCTTCATGATCTGGGTGTGAAGGGCCGAGCCATGGTCAAAGGGGTTCACATCCTTTTCGACGCCATCGGGATTTATGTGGACGATGAGATCGAGGCCGAGGCGCTTTGCGGTTTCATCCCTGAGCGCGATCATGTCGCGGAATTTCCAGCGGGTGTCGACGTGCATGAGCGGGAAGGGCGGTTTCGAAGGGTAAAACGCCTTCATGGCGAGATGCAGCATGACGGCTGAATCCTTGCCCACCGAATAGAGCATCACCGGCTTTTCGCACTCGGCGGCCACTTCGCGGATGATGTGAATGGACTCGGCTTCGAGGCGTTCGAGGTGGGTGAGTTTCTTCAAAGCCGGGGCTTGCTGCATTGCAATATCCTTGTTCGGAAACGGGTATATGCCGAGGTCTCCCGGCAAACGCAAGGTGACACTTGCCGGAAGCGCTGCTTTCGCGTTAGTGTTTTCGAAAAAGGGGCGGCATGAAAGCACCATTGCGCAAGAAAACGACGGCCAAAAAAGCCGCGCCCAGCCTGCCCTATCAGGAACCGCATCTGGCGGCTTCGGCCCATGGCAATTTTCTCGAAGAAGCCATCGGGCGCGAGGTCAAAAGGTTCCGCGAGAAGCTTGGCATCACCATTTCGGAGCTTGCCAAAGGTGCGGGCATGTCGGCTGGCATGCTGTCCAAAATTGAAAATGGCGCGACGTCACCGTCTCTCAGTTCGTTGCGGGCTTTGGGCCGGGCGCTGCAGGTTCCGGTGACAGCCCTGTTTCGGGGCTTCGAGGAAATCAGGGATGCGTCATTTGTGAAGGCCGGGCAGGGGCTGACGATTGAGCGGCGGGGAACCCGCGCTGGCCACCAGTATCAATTGCTGGGCCACAGCCCCCATGGGCCTGTCATGGTTGAGCCCTATATGATCACGCTCACGGCGCAATCCGATGTGTTTCCGACGTTCCAGCACAGCGGGCTGGAAATGCTTTATATGCTGGAGGGCAATGTGGTTTACCGCCATGGCGACAAGACCTACGACATGCACCCCGGCGACACCCTGTTTTTCGACGCCGATGTGCCGCACGGGCCCGAAGAGCTGAAAAAGCTGCCGGCACGGTATTTAAGTGTGATCAGCTATCGGCGGGAGGAATAAGTTCACGCCTTGCAGCATACGCTTTGTTAACCGTAATGCGGCGGCAGCGGCTCTTTCCTGTTGTGAAAAAATAATTCCTGGTAGTTGAATGTGGCGAATGGCCCTGTTACAGTTGAAAAATTGTAACTGAAAAGGTCTTGGCGCCATGTGCGGGATTGTTGGTCTTTATCTCAAGAACCCAAAGCTGAAACCGAAGCTTGGCAGGATGTTCAAGCCCATGATCATCGAGATGACCAATCGCGGGCCTGACTCTGCTGGCGTTGCGATCTACCGGAACCCGGTGAAAAAGGCGCAGACGAAATTTTCGCTGGCGCATAATGACGCGAGTTATGACTGGAAGAAAATTGATGTGGGGCTGGAGAAGGCGCTGAAGTGCGACTGCACCATCAAAAAAATTGGCAATCATTGCATTCTGGTGACAACTGGCAAGGAGGCTTCGGTTGTTGCCTGGCTCAAGCAGCATCACCCGGAGGTTCGGGTTGTAGGCTCCGGCCACACGATTGAGATTTTCAAGGAGACGGGGCTTCCGGCCCAGGTCTATGACAAGTTCGATCTGGATGAGGCGGCGGGCACCCATGTTATTGGCCACACGCGCATGGCCACAGAAAGCGCTGTGACGACGGCTGGCTCGCATCCCTTCGCCACGGGCGCTGATCTTTGCCTCGTTCACAACGGCTCGCTTTCCAATCATAACCGCCTGCGTGAAAACCTGAGGAGGGAAGGCATCGAATTCCAGACCGAGAACGACACGGAAGTTGCCGCTGCCTATATGACCTGGAAACTGCGGAGCGGCGCCACGCTGAAGGAAGCGTTGCAGGATGGGCTTCGCGATCTTGATGGTTTCTACACATTCCTGGTCGGCACGGCGGATGGCTTTGCGGTGGTGCGTGACCCAATCGCCTGCAAGCACGCGGTGATGGCGGAAACCGATGATTGGGTTGCGATGGCAACGGAATACCGCGCCATTGCCCATCTGCCCGGCGCTGACGCGGCGAAGATATGGGAACCGGAACCCACAACCATATATACTTGGGGACTTGGGGCGGCAGCGCATGAACGAACTTGATCTCAAAACTGTTGGGGTGCGCGGCATCAATTCAAAACTGCATGGGCTTGCGCCGAACACCAATGAAAAGCACTGGGCCATCCGCAATCCCATGGGGCAGCATAATATCGCCTGCGGGGTTTCAGCGCCGCTGCAAGTTGAAATTCATGGCCATGTGGGCTTCTATTGCGGCGGCATGAACAGCAACGCCGAGATCACCATTCACGGGCATGCGGGCGTTGGCACGGCTGAAAACATGATGTCGGGCGTTGTTTGGGTGAAGGGGAATTCCTCTGAATCCGCCGGCGCCACGGGCAATGGCGGATTGCTGGTGATTGAGGGTGATGCATCCTCGCGCTGCGGCATTTCCATGAAAGGCATTGACATTGTGGTGGGCGGCTCCGTCGGTCACATGTCGGCTTTCATGGGGCAGCGCGGCAATCTGGTGGTCTGCGGCGACGCGGGCGATGCGCTGGGCGATTCCATCTATGAGGCGCGGCTTTATGTGAAGGGCAAGGTGGCAAGCCTCGGGGCGGACTGCATCGAGAAGGAAATGCGGGCGGAGCACGTCGCCGACCTTGAGCGGCTGCTGAAAGCCGCCAAGCGCAAGGAGAAGCCATCGGAGTTCAAGCGCTATGGCTCGGCCCGCAAGCTCTATAATTTCAGCGTCGACCACGCTGACGCCTACTGAGGATATCATGGATAAAACCCCCCGCACGCTGCCGCGCAAGTCTGCGACATTTGATGACTACACGCTGTCTGAAATTCGCCGTGCCGCGAGCACCGGCATTTATGATATCCGGGGAGCTGGCGCCAAGCGCCGCCTGCCGCATTTCGATGACCTGCTGTTTTTGGGCGCTTCGATCTCGCGCTACCCGCTGGAAGGCTACCGGGAGAAATGCGGCACCAATGTTGTGCTCGGCACGCGCTTTGCCAAGACGCCGATTGAGCTCAAGATTCCCATCACCATTGCCGGCATGAGCTTTGGTTCGCTGTCGGCGCAAGCCAAGGAAGCGCTGGGGCGGGGCGCCACAATTGCAGGAACGTCGACAACCACAGGCGATGGCGGCATGACGCCGGAAGAGCGCGGGCAATCCAAAACCCTGGTCTATCAATATCTGCCGTCGCGCTATGGCATGAACCCGGAGGACCTGCGCAAGGCCGATGCGATTGAAGTTGTGGTGGGCCAGGGGGCAAAACCGGGCGGCGGCGGCATGTTGCTGGGCCAGAAAATTTCAGACCGCGTGGCCGCCATGCGCTGTCTGCCCAAGGGCATTGACCAGCGCTCGGCCTGCCGGCATCCGGACTGGACCGGGCCTGATGATCTTGAAATCAAGATTCAGGAGCTGCGCGAGATCACCAATTGGGAAAAACCAATTTATATCAAGATCGGCGGAGCCCGGCCTTACTATGACGTGGCGCTGGCAGTGAAGGCGGGTGCGGACGTTGTGGTGCTGGATGGGATGCAGGGCGGCACGGCGGCAACGCAAGAAGTTTTCATCGAGCATGTGGGGCAGCCAACGCTGGCCTGCATTCGCCCGGCGGTTCGGGCTTTGCAGGAACTGGGCATGCACCGGAAAGTGCAGCTTATTGTATCGGGCGGCATCAGAAATGGCGCGGATGTGGCCAAGGCCTTGGCGCTGGGTGTCGACGCGGTGTCGATCGGGACTGCCGCCCTTGTGGCTTTGGGTGACAATGATCCCCGATGGGAAAGTGAATACGAGGCGCTCGGCACCACGGCTGGCGCCTATGACGACTGGCATGAGGGGCGCGACCCCGCCGGCATCACGACGCAGGACCCGGAATTGGCCAAGCGGCTTGACCCGGTGCTGGCAGGGCGCAGGCTTTCCAACTATCTGAAAGTCATGACGCTGGAAGCGCAAACCATCGCGCGCGCCAATGGAAAATCCCATGTGCACAACCTTGAGCCGGAAGACCTTTGCGCGCTCACCGTTGAAGCGGCCGCCATGGCGCAGGTGCCGCTGGCCGGAACAAGCTGGATTCCAGGCAAGAACGGGTATTAAAGTTACACGGCAGAAATAATCAGGGAGACGGGTATGGCTGGCGAATTAGAGGCGTATGCGAAGAAGAACAAGATAAAATTCTTCCTGTTTAATTTCACAGACCTGTTTGGAACCCAGCGCGCCAAGCTGGTGCCGGCGGAGGCTGTGGGACGCATGCAAAAATCCGGCGCTGGTTTTGCGGGGTTTGCCACGTGGCTTGACCAGACACCGGCGCATCCCGATATTCTGGTGATGCCTGATCCGGAGGCCATCATTCAATTGCCATGGCGCCCGGAAGTTGCATGGGTTGCGGGTGATCCATGGATGGCGGGCAAGCCGTTGGAGCAAGCACCGAGACTGGCCCTCAAGCGGGCCATGGAAAAAACCGCCAAGAGCAATATGAAACTGATGGCGGGTGTTGAGCCGGAATTTTTCCTGACCAATTCCGATGGAACAGCCGTTTCAGACGGAAAGGACACGCAAGAGAAGCCTTGCTACGACCAATCGGCCATCATGCGCCGGCTGGACGTGATCGCTGAAATTTCAACCACCATGGTGCAATTGGGCTGGGGCCCTTACCAGAACGATCATGAAGACGCCAATGGCCAGTTCGAGATCAACTGGAATTTCAATGATGCCTTAACCACGGCGGACCAACTGGCGTTCTTCAAATTCATGGTTAAGAGCATTGCCGAAAAACATGGCATCCGCGCCACCTTCATGCCGAAGCCCTTCATCAACCTCACGGGCAATGGTTGCCATGTGCATCTCTCGGTATGGGACAACGGGCGCAAGAAGAACCTGTTCGATGACGCCAAGGACGAGATGGGCCTGTCGCCCATGGCCTATCATTTCCTTGGCGGACTAATTCACCATGCAGATTCTCTGGTGGCCATCACCAATCCCACGGTCAATTCCTACAAGCGCATCAATGCGCCGCGCACGATCTCGGGCGCGACCTGGGCTCCGAACACGGTGACATTCGGCGGCAACAACCGCACCCATATGGTGCGCATTCCCGATGCGGGACGCACCGAGTTCCGGCTGCCCGACAACGCGGCCAACCCCTATCTCATGCTCGCCGGCATCATGGCGGCAGGGTTTCACGGCATTGAAGCCAAGATGGATCCGGGCAAGCGGCTGGATATTGACATGTACACCCAGGGCCACACGGTCAAGAACGCCAAGATGCTGCCGCTCAACCTGCTCGACGCGCTGCGCAATTTTGAGAAGGACACTTACTTGCAAAACGCCCTGGGGGCGGAGGTGTCATCGGGCTATCTGAAGCTGAAGCACGCGGAATGGAACCAGTATTGCCGTCACCTGACCCAGTGGGAGCGGGATACGACGCTGGATTGCTGATGAAATATTCGGTCTTTTCACTGCTGAAGAATACGCTGTCGGGCCACAAGAACTGGGCTCCGGCCTGGCGTGATCCGCGGCCGAAAAAAGACTATGATGTTGTTATCGTGGGTGGCGGCGGGCATGGCCTGGCGACCGCCTATTATCTCGCCAAGGTGCACGGCATCACCAATGTGGCGGTGCTGGAAAAATCCTGGCTGGGCTCGGGCAACATCGGCCGCAACACCACGATCATCCGCTCCAACTATATGCTGCCGGGAAACAATCCATTCTATGAATGGTCAATGAAGCTGTGGGAGGGGCTGGAGCAGGACTTCAACTTCAACGCCATGGTTTCGCAGCGCGGCGTTCTCAATCTTTGCCATACGGACCCGCAGCGCGATGCCTTCGCCAGGCGCGGCAATGCCATGCGCATTGATGGCGTTGATGCGGAGCTCCTCGATACGGAAGGGGTCCGCGAGATGTATCCGTTCCTGGACTTCAACAACGCGCGCTTTCCCATCAAGGGCGGCATACTGCAGCGGCGCGGCGGCACGGTGCGCCATGACGCGGTGGCGTGGGGCTATGCGCGGGGCGCCGACGCCCGCGGCGTTGACGTGATCCAGAATTGCGAAGTCACCGCCATCAAGACCGAGAAGGGCAAAGTCGTCGGTGTCCAGACGAATAGGGGCTACATCGCAGCCAAGAAACTGGGGCTGGCGGCGGCGGGAAACTCATCAGAAGTGGCCGCCATGGCTGGCCTGAAGCTGCCGATAGAAAGTCATGTGTTGCAGGCTTTTGTGTCGGAAGGACTGAAGCCTTATATCGATGGCGTGGTGACCTTTGGGGCGGGGCATTTCTATGTATCGCAATCCGACAAGGGCGGGTTGGTGTTTGGCGGCGATATCGACGGCTACAACTCCTATGCCAGGCGCGGCAATCTGCCGATGGTGGAGCATGTGATCGAAGCCGGTGTTGCCATGATCCCCGGATTGGCGCGGGTGCGGGTGCTTCGAAGCTGGGGCGGCATCATGGACATGTCGATGGATGGCTCGCCCATCATCGACAAAACGCCCATTGACGGACTCTATCTCAACGCGGGCTGGTGCTATGGCGGATTCAAGGCGACACCCGCTTCCGGCTGGTGCTTTGCGCATACGATTGCTAAAAATGAACCGCACAAATTGAACGCCGCCTATCGGCTGGACCGCTTCCGCACCGGCCACATGATCGATGAAAAGGGACAGGGCGCCACGCCCAATTTGCATTGATGGAACAGCCATGCTGATCACCTGCCCCCATTGCGGAACGCGGCCTGTTGAGGAGTTTACTTTCAATGGCGATGCTTCGGTGTCGCGGCCAACTTCGCAGAGACATGGAGCAGTGGCATGATTATGTTTATCTCAGGCATAATCCCAAAGGCCGTCTCGATGAATATGCCCATCATTCGGGTGGCTGCCGGGCCTGGCTGGTGGTAACGCGCGAAACGCAAACGCACGAGGTTTTCAGCGTGGTGACGGCGCGTGATTACGCCAAGAAGCGGACCTCGAAATGACGGGCTTTCGTTTGAGCGGGGGCGGCCTGGTTGACCGCGCGGCAGACCTGAATTTCACTTTTGATGGAAAGCCGTTCAAGGGCTTTGCCGGCGATACGCTGGCCTCGGCGCTGATTGCCAATGATGTGCATCTCATGGGCCGCTCGTTCAAATATCACCGGCCGAGGGGCGTGATTTCAGCCGGAAGTTCCGAACCCAATGCACTGGTGACTTTGCGTGAAGGGGGGTGGCTTGAGGCCAACACGCGCGCCACGATGATTGAGCTTTATGACGGGCTGGTGGCCAGGAGCCAGAACCGCTGGCCGTCGCTGGATTTCGATGTGGGTTCGGTGAATTCCCTGGCTTCGGCTTTTCTGGTGGCGGGATTCTATTACAAGACTTTCATGTGGCCCAAAAGCTTCTGGGAAAAGATCTATGAGCCCATCATCCGGAAAGCGGCGGGACTGGGCAGCGCTTCGAAGGAAGCTGATCCTGACAAGTATGAGAAGGCTTATGCCCATTGCGATCTGCTGGTTGTGGGGTCGGGCCCCACAGGATTGATGGCGGCACTCACGGCGGCGCGTGCCGGCGCCCGGGTTATGCTGGCCGATGAGAGTCCAGCCCTTGGCGGTTCGCTGCTCAATGAGCAGGAAGAAATTGGCGGCATGCCCGGTTGCGAATGGGCAACAGGCGTCATCGCCGAACTCGGCTCCATGCCAAAAGTCACCCTGATGCCGCGCACCACGATTTTTGGCTGGTATGACGATAATATTTTTGGCGCAGTTGAGCGCGTCAATGATCATGTGCTGGCGCCACCCCCCTTCGAGCCACGGCAGCGTTACTGGCGCATCATCGCCAAGCGCGCGGTGATGGCCACAGGCGCGGAGGAACGGCCCATCGTGTTTGGCGGCAATGACGTGCCGGGTGTGATGCTGGCCTCAGCGATGCGCACCTATGCCAATCGCTACGCGGCGGCGGCGGGCAAGTCCATTGTGGTGTTCACCAACAATAATTCGGGCCACCGAACGGCGCGGGACATGAAGGCGCACGGCGTTCACGTCGAGGCCATCATTGATTCACGCGACAGCGGGGCGGCCATCGTCAATGTGAAGGGCGGGAAGCGCGTGACGGCGGTGGAACTCAGCGATCACCGCATCATTCCCTGCGACGGGGTCGCCATGTCGGGTGGCTGGTCGCCCATCGTGAATTTGATGTGCCATCGCGGCGGCAAGCCCACCTGGGACGAAGCAATCGCAGGCTTTGTGCCGCCCGTAGTGAGTTCAGCGTTTGTGGCGGCGGGGTCGGCTGCGGGGCGGATGCTGCTGTCGCAATGCCTGGCTGATGGCGCGCGGGCTGGCACGATGAAGGGCAAGACACCTGCTGTTCCCAAATGCCGGGACGAGGCTTTTTCCATAACGCCGCTATGGTGGGTGAAGCAGTCAACGGGCAAGGCCTTTGTCGATTATCAGAATGATGCGACGGCCAAGGATCTGCCGCTTGCGGCGCGCGAAGGCTACCGCGACATCGAGCTGGCCAAGCGCTACACCACAGCTGGCATGGCGACGGACCAGGGCAAGCTTGGCAATGTGAACGCCATCGCCATTCTGGCGGAAGCCACGGGGCGCACCATGGACCAGGTGGGCACCACGACATTCCGCCCCTATTACACGCCGGTTTCCTTCGGCGCGCTGGCCGGGCCGTTTGTAGGCCCTCATTTCCAGCCGGTGCGCAAGACACCGCTGCATGAATGGGCGGACGAACAGGGGGCGGTCTTCGTTGAAACCGGCTTGTGGATGCGCTCCTCGTGGTTTCCACGTGAGGGGGAGGATTGGCTTGCCGCCGCGTCCCGCGAGGTGAACGCCACGCGCACAAAAGTCGGGATTTGCGATGTTTCAACGCTGGGAAAAATTGATGTTCAGGGTGCCGATGCGGCGGAGTTCTTGAACCGGCTCTATTGCAATACGTTCACGACACTGGATGTGGGCAAGGCGCGCTACGGCCTGATGCTGCGCGAAGACGGCATCGTGCTTGACGATGGCACCACGTCGCGGCTGGCGGCAGATCATTTCCTGATGACGACGACCACCGCCAATGCGGCGCGCGTCATGAGCCATCTGGAGTTCTGCCATCAGGCGCACTGGCCTGAACTTGACGTGCAATATGTGTCGGTCACGGAACAATGGGCCCAGATGGCGGTGGCAGGGCCGAAAGCGCGGGCCACGTTGCAGAAGATTGTTGACAAGGTGACGCTGGATGACACCAGCTTTCCTTATCTTGCGGCGCGCAACGTCACCATCCTTGGCGGCATGACGGCGCGGCTGTTCCGCATTTCATTTTCGGGCGAGCATGCCTATGAGCTGGCGGTTCCGGCGGACTATGGAAGCCTGGTGGCGCGAGCGCTCATGCAGGCGGGCGAGGAATTTGGCATTGCACCCTATGGCGTTGAAGCGCTGTCCATCATGCGGATTGAAAAGGGCCATGTGGCGGGTGGCGAACTCAACGGCACGACGACGGCGGCGGACCTGGGCTTGGGCAAGATGATGTCGTCCAAGAAGGATTACATCGGGCGCATGATGGCGCAACGGGAAGGCTTGACGGACGGAAACCGCCAATGCGTTGTCGGCATCAGGCCTTGCGATGCGAGAGACAAGATCCGTTCGGGTTCGCATATTCTGAAGGAGAATGACGCGCCTTCGATGGCGGCGGATCAGGGGTACATTTCCTCGGTTGCCTGGTCGCCCATGCTCAACATGTGGCTGGGGCTGGCGCTCGTCGCCAATGGCCGGGCGCGGCATGGCGAGGTTGTCAAGATTTTCGACGGGCTTCGCAACATTCACATGTTTGGCCAGATTTGCGATCCCGTGCATTTTGACAGGGAGCATGCGCGCCTCCATGCCTGATCCCGTCAAACGCATTTCGCCACTGGCCGGGATCGCCATTCAAGGCCGCTTCGGAGCCGACCGGGCTTTGCCCGGTGTGACGCTTTCGGTGCGGCATCCCTTGAACATTGTTTCGGTGATCGCGCGGAAGGGAAAGGCCAAGGCGTTGGCTGCCGCAATGCGGGGCATGAACGCGCAGTGGGCGGGTTTCGAGCAGTATTATGTTCTGGACACGGATTATCCAGCGGTTGCCAAGAAACTCGCAGGCCTTGCGTCCTGCTCGGATCAAAGCCATGGCCGGGTGATTATCAGGATTGAAGGCCCCAAGGCGCGGCAGGTGTTGTGCAAGGGAACGCCGGTTGATTTGCATGACAGCGAATTTGCGGTTGGCAAGAGCGCGGTCACCCAAATGGCCCATGTGGGCGTGCATCTGACGCGCGTCGACAGGGACGCCTTCGAGCTTTCAGTGTTCCGCGGATTTTCGGAAAGCTTCTGGGAATGGCTGACGGAACAGGCAGAGGAGTTTGGCTATCAGGTGGTTTAAGGGGCGCTTGCCACTTTGACCATTCTTCTGCAGGCCTCGACAATCTGCGCCTCATCCACCGTCAGGGACACACGGACGTGGCCGGCGCCGCCGCTGCCGAAGCTTTCGCCGGGCATGGTGACGACGTTTTCCTCAGTCAGAAGTTTGCGGGCGAAGGCTTCGCCGGACAATCCGGTCTTGCGGACATCAACCATGACGAACATGCCGCCTTCGGGCATGTGGGCGGAAATGTTTCTGGCGACGCTAAGAGCTCCAACCAAGGCGCGGGCGCGGGCCTCGTAAGCGGTCTTGGCGGCATCGACTTCGGGGAAATGATGGCTGAGCGCGAAGGCCGTCGCGTCCTCGAGGAAGGCCTGGGAGCCAAACAGCATGGTTTCAGTCAAGGGCAAAACCTGCTCGCAAAAATCCTCCGAGGCTGCAAGCCAGCCGCAGCGGAAGCCCGGCATGGCGTGGGACTTGGAAATTGAAGACACGACAATGGTGCGCTTTTCCAACGCGGGATCATCGAAAGGCGAGGCGAACACCACATTGCCGTAAGTCATGGAGGCATAAACTTCATCGGAGACGATCCACAGGTTATGGCGCTGGCAGACCTCGCCTATGGCCGCAATTTCAGCCCGCGTCAACACGGCGCCTGTGGGATTGCTTGGCGTGTTCAGCAGCAACACGCGGGATTTCGGCGTAATGGCGCGCTCAAGATCGCTGGCCTTCAAATGAAAGCCATGGTCGGGATCGACGGTGACGGGAACGGGAATTCCGCCGGCCGCCGCGATGACACCTTCGTAGGTCGCGTAGTAGGGATTTGCCAGCAGCACTTCATCGCCCAGTTCGAGGGTTGCCTGCATGGCCACAAAAAGCGCAGTCTGGGTTCCTGGCAAAAAAATGAATTGCCGCGCGCTGATGTCGCGGCCGGTGCTTTTTGTGTAGTGTTTTGACAGGCTTTCGAGGAGGCCGTTTTCGCCTCGGCTTGCCGCATATTTGTAGCGGCCGGCGCGCATTTGGGTGTTTACCACATCCATGATGGCTGCGGGCGGCGGCGCATCGGGTTCGCCGATTGACAGGAATATCAGGTCTTCACCAATCCCAGCGCGGCGTTTTCCTTCGATGTGGACAGCCCATTTATCGGAGCCCAATCCCGCTAATCTTTGAGTCATGGATGCCAGTTTCATGGGGCTGCTTCTACGCCCTCATTGGTGATATGCAAGTGGGCGCGCTTGGAAAGCGCCGCGAAATCCTGCGGCGAAATGGCTAGGACCGGGCAGGACTTGCCGTAAAGCGTTTCGGCGACCAGAGCCCCTACGGCCAAATTTATATCGGGTTCAATCAGGATTATTCCGGCAGGGCCGGTGCCCAGGCGGATGGCTTCGGCGAGGCCCCCTGAGGCGCTGCCCGATCCACGGCTTTCGCGCATCATCAGAATTTTTCCTGTGACGGATTGGCCGCGCTGGGGATGATGCACGTCGATGATGATGCCTTGGCGGGGATCGAACGCGCCCCAGAAGCTCAGGGGCTCATCGAGCAAAAGAACAGCGCCCCCTGCAACGCCAGCATGAAGAATGGATGTCATGATTGCCACAAGTCCGGATCGCGCCAGGTCTCGCCCCGCACGGCACTTTCAACGCATTCCTTGAGACTGCCGAAGCAGACTTCAACGCCCAGCATGCCGGGCGCGTAATAGGCCCATTTGGCGGCGTTGGTCATGATGCGGCCTTTGAGGCTCTGGATTTTGGGCGCGTAGTAAGTGCAGATGTCAACAGGGATGGTGATGCCTGCGTCGTCCAGGATTTTTGCCCAGCCCTTGGCCACGAGCATTTCGCGCACGCCACGGCTGGTTGAAATGAGCGTCGTGGTTTTCACTTTGCGGCCCGCCAGCAAACTCACCAGTCGGGAAAATTCGGTGATGGAAAAATGCGGAGTGCCAAGCGCCACGCAATCGAGCGGACCGTCTCTTGCGGTTGAGAGTTCGCGGTGTGCGGCTTCGATACTTTCCCTGGTGAGGGTGATGACTTCGCTGGCGATTGAAACTGCCGCAAGGCTTGGGGCTTCGGGCGTTACGCCCACCACATGCAAAAGCTCAACGCCGCCAGAGGCCGCACTTGCGGCACACAGGGCTTTGAAATTGTCGGCGGTGGTTTCTTTTGGCATGGCCGATATGACGGGCACGCGGCGGCCTGCCATGCGACCGATGTGATGGCCGAGCAGATGGAAGAACATATCGCTGATGTTGCCAGGCATCGGGAATGGCGTCACAGGAAAAATGGATGGAGGCCTTGCGGCCTGCGTCGGCATGCAATCCGGCGAAGGGCGCCAGGCCGGTGATGGCGCAGGCGACATCGAGGTAAGCGCCATATTTGTTGGTTCTGGCGCCAACCGCAGAATTGTAAAAGGTCACGGCATTTGATTCAGCTGCTGCGATGTGATCGCCAAATTTGGGGCCTCCGGCGAGCTGATAGGGTGCGCAGGTCCAGGTTGGCTTGCAGCCCAATGCCGCATAGCCCCGCATCAGTTCATGGGCGCCGCCCACCATTTCCGGATCGCTGTGGAGCGGACGCAGATTTAGTCGTCCTGGCTTGCCACGCTGTTGTTGGTCCAGGCTGGAACGGCGAGCGTTGCCTTGTGTTCAAGCATGAAGCGGATGAAATCCACGTGGGGCTGGCCGGTGAAAAAACAGGCGTCGATATGGGCGAAGGAAATTGGAATGAGGCGGGGAGCGTCCATGATATTGGCAGCCTTCACCACGAGCTGCATGGCGAGCTGATGGGCTTTGCCGGCCGCACCTGCGAGAAGTTCCTGCTGATGGTCGTCAAGGGAGAGGGGCATTGCTCAATCCAAATTTTCGATCATTCCTTCACCTCGTCATTGGCCATTCTGGTCAAGGTCATGTAGTCGGTTTTGCCGGAGCCCAGGAGGGGGATTTCCTCGAGGCTGATCACTGTCTTTGGCACCATGAGGTCGGTGGCGCCACGGGATTTCAGTTCGGCCGCCAAGGCCTTGCGGTCCGGCTTTTCAAGGGTGGTGAAGAGCACCAGTTGTTCGCCCTTTTTGGGGTCGGCAATGGCGACGACGGCGAACTGCCTGCCGGCGAAGGCCTGCTGGAGTTTTGATTCAATGGCGGTGAGCGACACCATTTCACCGGCGATTTTGGAGAAGCGCTTGGCACGGCCCAAAATCGTGATGTAGCGCTGCTCGTCGATTGCGACGATGTCGCCGGTGTCGTACCAGCCATCGAGGGGCGGTTCGATGACGCCGGGATTGTCGGCGCGCAAATAGCCCAGCATCACGTTAGGGCCTTTGACATGCAGCCTGCCGCCGTTTTCGATGCCTTCCACTGGCTCAAGGCGGTACTCGATGCGGTCCAGCAAGCGGCCAACACTTCCGGTGCGGTTGTGCATCGGCGTGTTGACGGAAAGCACGGGGGAGCATTCGGTGGCGCCATAGCCCTCGAGAATGCGGTGGCCAAATTTCTCCATCCATACCTCGCGGGTTTCGGGCTTCACGCGCTCGGCTCCCGCCACAACCAATCGCAGGCTGTAGAAATCATAGGGGTCAGCGGTGCGGGCATAGCCCATGAGGAATGTGTCGGTGCCGAAGAGTACTGTGGCATTGGTGTCGTAACAAAGTTCTGGCACAATCTTGTAGTGCAGCGGCGAGGGATAATAAAAACTGTAAACGCCCGCGAGAATGGGCAGCAAGGCGCCGCCCGTGAGGCCGAACGAATGGAACATGGGCATGGCGTTGAACACAATGTCCTGGGCGCTGAAGCCAATGCGGGCGGCGGCCTGCAGGCGGTTTGAATTGAGATTGGCGTGCGACAGCACCACGCCCTTGGGGATGCCTTCGGAACCTGACGTGAACAGCACGACGGCCGGGCTGTCGGGGCTGGTTGCGGACCCTGCGGCCTTGAGAGCTGCCTTGGTGAAGAACCGGGCGAAAAGCCCATGGAGTTTGTCGAAAGGGCCGACCGTATCCCTGATGTCTTCGAGATAGACCATGCGGCAGGTTTTTTCGAGAACGGCCACGTCGCCTCCCATTTCGGCGGCTTCGATGAATTTCCGTGATGTGACGATAGTCTTTACCCCGGCAGCGGTGCAGGCGGCTGACATGTTGACGGCGCCGGTTGAAAAATTCAGCATGGCGGGAACCCGGCCATAGGCCTGGAGACCAAACATTGTCAGCAGGCAGCCGATGGCATTGGGAAGCAGCACGCCCACAAATTTCTGCTTGGGCGCGAGCCTTGCAATCTTGCGGCCAAGGATGAAACTTCCCATGATGACGCGGTTGTAGGACGTTGGCTTGCGCTGGATGTCTTCGACAATCTTGTGGCCGCCGCCATGAACGGCGCGCGCATCCAGCAGGGCTTCAAACAGTGTTTGATGCGGGTTGGAGGTTGAGAACACCATGTCGCTCATGACGTCATAGAGTTTGTCGGCCTGATATTGGCGGAGTCTGGAACCTTTGAGATCGGCTGGCGCATCAAATTTTACGGGCGGCAGGAATGTAATGATGATTTTGGGAAACCAGCGCAGGCGGAGCTTGCCGTGCATGCGGGAGAATTTCGAAAACTGCGCGCCGTCGATCCGGACAGGCAGGACTTTTGCGTCCGCCATTTGAGCGATGGCGCCGGGGCCTTCGTAGACTTTCATGAGGGCGCCGGTGACCGTCAGGCGGCCTTCCGGGAAATATCACGACACGGCTGCCGCTTTTGACTGCGTCGACCAAGGTGCGGATCGCCAGCGGATTGGTGGGATCAATGGGAGCCAAATCAAAAAGTGCAAAGGCAGGCTTCACCCACCAGCGCTTGGCCATGTGGGAGTTGATGGCAAAGGTCGAGCGGTCCGGCAGGAATGCCGACAATAGCGGACCATCAAGCAGGGAGGTGTGGTTGGCAACAATGACGGCTTTGCGGCCCGCCTGCTTGTAGTATTCAAGGCCCCGCACTTCGACACGGAAGAGAAAGCGGAACAATTGGCGGGCGAGATTGGCGGTCAGTTCCTGGGGCAGAAGCACCACACTCCAAATTGCGGCAACGGCGTTGGCCAGGCCAAGGCAGAGGAACAGGCCGCGCGCCGACATGATCTGCAGCAGAAACACGGAGGCTACGGTTGCCGAGATCATGAAGATGGCGTTGATCACATTGTTGGCTGCTATGACGCGCGAGCGCTTGGGCGGCGAGGCCTTGGTCTGCATGATGGCGTTGAGCGGCACGGCATAGAGGCCGCCAAAAAAGGCTGTCAAAAACAGATCGATGGCGACACGAAAGCTGGACCAGTTGGCGAAAAATTCGCCCATGCCGTTCAACGTGGTTCCCGCCAGATTTGTGCTCACCATGCCTGAAGCGAAAAAAAGATCGATCAGGAACACCGTCATCATGATGGCGGCAACGGGCACATATTTGGCCGAAACCTCGCCCTTCAAGAGCACGTTGGTGAGCATGGAGCCCAGGCCAATGCCGATGGTGAACGTGGCGATGAAGGCGTTGGCGACATTTTCATTGGCGAGCAACACATCCTTGGTGAACACCGGAAACTGCACCAGCAGCACGGTGCCCAGAAACCAGAACCAGGACGCGCCGATGACGGCCCAGAACACATCGCGGCGCTCGCTGGCATAGCCCAGCAGTTTTCCGGTTTGGCGAAACAGGTTCCAATCCATTTCAAGATCGGGGTTTGCAGCGGCGGCAGGAGGCATTTGAAAGGCGGCGTACCAGGCCGCAAGCGAAAATGCGACGAGCGCTGCGGACAATATGGACCTGCCAACCGGATCGATCACAAGGAATCCGCCAAACATGGTGCCGAGCAGAATGGTGACGAAAGTTCCCATTTCAATCATGCCGTTGCCGGCGATCACTTCATCCTGTTTCAGATATTGCGGCAGGATGCCGTATTTGATGGGGCCGAAGAAGGCGGCGAGCGAGCCCGCAAAGAACAGCACCGTGAGATGGAGATAGGGATTGTCCAACCAGAGACTGGCGGCGCCAAATATCATAGCGGCAATTTCAACCAGCTTGATGCGGCGCGCGATCAAGGCCTTGTCGTATTTGTCGGCGAGCTGTCCGGCGATTGCAGAAAACAGGAAATAGGGCAGGATGAAAAGGGCGGTTGCGGCCTGGACAAAAAGTGTTGCATTCCAGCCCTGGTTAACTGCCAGATCAAAGGTGATGAGAATGGTGATGGCATTGCGCAGGCCATTGTCGTTGAAGGCGCCGATGGCTTGGGTGACGAAGAGCGGGAGAAACCGCTTGGTGCGAAGGAGGGAAAACTGGTTGTCACCACTCATGAATTAAACCCTATATCAAGACAGCATTCGTTTATCTTCTATACGCTAATTCAACCAGTGAACTTTTGTTTTGTCATTCCGGCGAAAGCCGGAATCTGTCTATCGCCAAACGGTTAATAGATTCCGGCTTGTGCCGGAATGGCGGCGTTTGAAGAATTGCCTCACGCATTGGCCATGGCGGGTGTCATTTCGATAAGCGTCGGGCCATCGGCTTGCAGGGCTGCCTTGATGGCGGCGGTGAGCGCCTTGAGGTTTGCGGGGCGCTCAGCGTTGATGGCGTAGGATTTCGCCAGCATCTGGAAATCCGGGTTCTTGAGCGTGACCGCGTTGGGCTGAATGCCCTTCATCACCATGTCATCCCTGATCTGGCCCAGCGCATTGTTGTTCCACAGGAGAATGATGAGCGGCAACTTGTGTTCGGCGGCGGTTCCCAATTCGTTGATGGTGAACTGAATGCCATAGTCGCCGATGAAGACGGCGACGGGGGTAGCCCCCACGCCAAACTTGGCGCCGATGCCCGCGGGCAGGCCGAAACCCAAGGTGCCGAAACCGACGGGATGCAACCAGGTGCGGGGTTTGTGAATGGGGAAAATAATATTTGCGGCGTAGGCGATCTGCGTCATGTCGGAAGCAAACACGGTTTCGTCGGGCAGCGCCTCCCTGACAGTTGCCAGAACCTTGCCCAGCATTTTGCGAAGCGCGTCGTCTTCGGTTTTTTCGACGGTGATCTTTGCGGGCTTGGTGGTTGATGACACGAGTGGCGCCATGGCTTCGAGCGTTTCCGACGCGTCGCCCAGAATTGCAATTTCAGCGGCGTGGGGGCGTGCGAGGCTTGCCGGATCAATATCAATGCGAATGAGATTTTTCACGATGGAGATTTCGGAGAACCAGAAATCGGTTTCGCTGAGTTCGGTGCCGACGGCGAGAATTGCATCGGACTGAAGCAGCAGTTTCTGGATTTGCGGATCGCCGAGACAATAACCCATGCAGAGGGGATGATCGGCGCGAACGGAGCCTTTGCCGGCAGTTGTGGTGAGAATCGGGCAGCCGAGTTTTTCGGCGATTTGAAGTGCGACACCACCTGCAGCCAGCGCCCCGCCCCCTAAAATCATCATGGGATTTTTTGCGCTGCTAAGTTTCCTGGCGGCTGCAGCGATTTGGGATTTTGGCGGCGAGGGCTTTGTAGGCAGCGCGCGCGCCGTCCACCCCTCGCCTGCGGGGACCTTGAGAAGATCGAGCGGGATTTCGAGGTAGGCAGGGCGTGGGCGGGCGCTGGCGAAATTCGCAAAGGCACGTGCGATGCAATCTTGCACATCTTTTGGCGTGTAAGCGCGCATGGCGAGGCTGGTAACGGTTGCGGCGGCTCCGCGCTGATCGAGCATTTCATGGAGGCGGCCGCGGCCCTGGGCAGCATCGCCAATATCGAGGGCTGAAGAAATCACCAGCACATTGCTGGAGTCCGACCAGGCTTGGCCCAGCGGCGTCAGAATATTCAGAAGGCCTGGCCCGGTGATGGTGAAGCACACGCCGGGTTTGCCGGTAGCGCGCGCATAGCCATCGGCCATGAAGCCAGCGCCCTGTTCGTGGCGGACCAGCACGTGCCTGATTTTGGAGCGCGGCAGGGCCCGGTACATTTCGACGTTATGGACGCCGGGGATGCCGAAGATCGTATCCACACCATAGGCTTCAAGCAGGCCCACGAGGGCTTCGCCGGTTGAAAGTTCTGCGCGGGTTGACATGGGGTCAGGCTGCCTTGGTTTTGGAGGTTGGATCATTTACCGCATGGCAGGCCACGAGGCTCTGCTCATGGGCGACAAGATTTGGGTTTTCGCGGCCACATCTTTCAAAGGCAATGGGGCAGCGGGGATGGAAGGTGCAGCCCGTTGGCGGATTAAGCGGTGATGGCAACTCGCCTTTCAGCACGATGCGTTCGCGCTTGCGGGTTGGATCGGGCGTAGGCGTGGCCGAAAGCAGTGCCTTGGTATAGGGGTGCTGGGGATTTTTGAAAATGCTATCGCGCGCAGCCCTGTTCGACAACGCGGCCCAGATACATGACCATCACCTCGTCGGCGATGTGCTTTACCACCGAGAGATCATGGCTGATGAAGAGATAAGCCAGGTTATGCTGCTGCTGCAACTCGGCCAGCAGGTTGAGGACCTGGGCCTGAATGGAAATATCCAGGGCCGACACGGGTTCATCAAGCACCAGTATTTCAGGATCGAGCATGAGGGCGCGGGCGATGGCGATGCGTTGGCGCTGGCCGCCGGAAAACATGTGGGGGTAGCGATCATAGTGCTCGGGCCGCAAGCCCACACGGCTCATCATGGCGCGGGCTTTTTCCTGGCACTCGGATTTTGGCTGGCTGGTGTTGACCAATAATGGTTCTTCGAGAATGGAGCCAATTTTCTGGCGCGGATTCAGCGAACCATAGGGATTCTGGAAAACGATTTGCACTTTGGGGCGAAGGGCGCGCAGCGTTTGGGGTGATGCGCCAACAATTTCCTGGCCAGCGATATTGAGCGTGCCGGAGGTGGGCAGTTCAATCATGGTGACGAGGCGGGCAAGGGTTGATTTGCCGCAACCTGATTCACCCACCACGGCCAGGGTCTTGCCGCGTTCAAGGGTGAAGCTGGCGCCATCGACGGCTTTCAGAATGGCGGCTTCCTTCAAGGCGCCGCGCGAAACGGCGTAGTAACGGGTGAGGTTCTGGGCGGTGAGAACCCGGCTCATGCGGCGGCCCTTCCCAAGGGGTAATGGCAGAGGGCACCTTGATTGAGAGTTGGTTCGGTTTTTTGGCAAAGCTCCGTTGCGTAAGCGCAGCGTGGCGCAAAGAGGCAGCCGGCGGGCCGGTCAAATTGGCCCGGCACGACGCCGGTAATGCTGGGCAGAAGCTTTGCCGTGGCGCGCTCCGGCAAGGCGGCAAGCAGAGCCGCCGTATAGGGATGGCGCGGGTGCTTGAAGAGATTGGCCACCGGCTGCTCCTCAACCTTTTGCCCGGCGTATTGCACGCTGACACGCTCAGCGGTTTCGGCGACAACGCCCATGGAATGCGTGATGAGCACCAGGCCCATGCCGGTTTCCTTTTGCAGGCGCACGAGAAGCTCCAGAATTTGCGCCTGAATGGTGACATCAAGGGCGGTGGTTGGTTCATCGGCAATCAGCAGTTTTGGATTGCACGACAGGGCCATGGCGATCATGACGCGCTGGCTCATGCCGCCGGACAGCTGATGGGGAAACGACGAGAGCCGGGTTTCGGGAGCGGGAATGCCCACTTGCTCCAGCAGCTCAATAGCGCGTTTTTTGCGCTGGGGCTTGTCCATGTCAATGTGGGTCTTGATGGCTTCCATCAACTGGAAACCCACGGTGAAGCAGGGATTGAGGCTCGACATGGGTTCCTGAAAAATCATGGCCATGTCCTTGCCGGTGATCTTGCGGCGGTCGGCGGGCGTGATGTCGAGAAGATCGCGGCCATCAAAAGCCATGCGATCAGCGGTCACTTTCGCGGTCCACGGCAGCAGCCCCATGACGGCCAGCATGGAAACGGATTTTCCCGATCCTCAGACTCGCCGACGATGGCCAGGACCTCGCGCGTATCGACGGCCATCGATACTTTGTCGACCGCGCGGAATGCACCACTGCGGGTTTTGAACTCAACGGTCAGATTTTGAATTTCGAGAAGAGGCATCCGGTTTACTTTAATTTCATGTTCATGGGCTTGATCTTGCAATCCGTGTCATTGTTCCTATATGGTCCCGGGAGAAGGTAATTGAACATGGCCAGACCCAAACCGCAATCTACAGGTTTCCAGAAGCCGGGCTCGGGACCGCTTCCGGGTTATTGAGTGTTGCCACAGCTTGAGGAAGCCCGAGCGAACCCCGCAGCGCGTTTCGCGCCTGCTCTCCCGTGATCAACGCCGTCTTGATTTGCCAGACATAGTCGCGGTAAATTCTGGCTTTGCGATCCTGTTCGATTTCATGATAGCGGTCTGACCGCAGATCCTCCACCAGTTCGCGCAATTTGTATTCCTGCTTGTAATAGGCCACCACGTCGTCAATGGTTTCGGTGGGGAGGATGTGGATGTCGGCCAGCATGGCTTCAAAAACAATTTCTGTGGCATAGCGCGGCACGAAAGGCGTGAAGTTCGCGCGGCCGGCTTTCTGCATGATCCTGCCAACCATCTGGTCGGCGTGCTTATCCAAATCAATTTCATCGAAGCGCGTCAGGTTGCTTTCAATTTCGGCCAGCAAGGCGGTTTGCACATCGACGATCTTCTCGATGCGCCGCTTGTCATCAAGCCGCTGCTGGCTCCAGTGGGTGGCAAACCAGCCGAGCGCGGTGACGGCGGCGGAAACGATAGCTGCGAGGATCGCCGTGTCGAGCAGGCTGAGCATGGCTCAGCTTTTTCTCAGGCGGGGATCGAGGGCGTCGCGGAGGCCGTCGCCCATGAGGTTGATGGCGAGCACCGTGATCAGGATCGCCATGCCGGGAAGCGCCATCACCCAGGGGTGGGAGGTGATGAGATCCTTTGAATCAGCCAGCATGGAGCCCCATTCGGGCATCGGCGGCTGGGCGCCAAGGCCTAGAAAGCCGAGGCCCGCGGCTTCGAGGATGGCGTCGGAAATTCCAAGGGCAGCCTGCACAATGAGGGGCGCCATGCAGTTTGGCAGGACGGTTTTCAGCATCAATCGCCAGGGGCCAACGCCCGCGACTTTCGCCGCGATGACGTAATCCTTGCTGAGCTCGCTCAGGGCGCTGGCCCGCACCAGGCGCACATAGCGCGGGAGATAGACGATGGTGACGGCGATGATGGTGTTGGTGAGGTTTGGTCCGATCACCGCGATGATGAGAATGGCGAGCACGAGGCTGGGGATCGCCATGATCAGATCCATGACGCGGATGATGATCACATCAGCGATGCCACCCCAGAAGGCCGCAAGCAGGCCCAGCGAAACGCCGACGACGGCGGATACGAGCATCACGGCGAGGCCGATAAACAGCGATATGCGCGAGCCATAGAGGATGCGCGACAGCATGTCGCGGCCCAAGGGATCGGTTCCCAGGGGATGCGCCCAGTTGCCGCCTTCGACCCAGATGGGCGGCAGCTTGGTGAAGTCGCGATATTGCTCAAGTGGATTATAGGGCGCCAGAAAATTCGCGAAGACCGCGATGAAAATCACGAAGCAAACGATTGCGAGGCCCAAAACCGCGCCGCGGTTTTCGCGGAAGGCCATCCAGAAGGAGAGCAGCGGCCCTGGGGGTTTCTGTGTCAGCGTTTCAACGGCCATGGCGGATCCTCGGGTTGATGAGGCCATAGAGAAGATCGATCAGCAGATTGAGGACAATCACCATGCTGGCAATGAGCATGATGCCGCCCTGCAGCGCCGGATAGTCCCTGCGGCCAATGGATTCGATCAGCCACTTGCCAACGCCCGGCCAGGAGAAAATTGTTTCGGTGAGAACAGCGCCCGCAAGCAGCGTGCCGGTTTGCAAGCCAATGACTGTGACCACCGGAATGAGCGCGTTGCGGAGCGCATGAAAGCCCACAACGCGAATGGCGGACAGGCCCTTGGCGCGCGCCGTCCGCACGTAGTCTTCCTCGAGGACCTCCAGCATGGAAGAGCGCGTCATGCGGGCGAAGACGGCGAGCGGCACGGTTCCCAGCACAATAGTGGGCAGGATGAGATGGCGCAGCGCATCCATGAAAGCGCCTTTCTGGCCGGAGATGAGAGAATCGATCAGCATGAAACCGGTGACGGGCTGAAAATAATATTTCACCAGATCAATGCGGCCGGAGACGGGCGTGAGATGCAATGTGTTGGACATCACCAGGATGAGAATGAGGCCCCACCAGAAGATCGGCATGGAATAGCCGGTGAGCGCTGCCCCCATCAAGGTTTGATCGTAGATGCCGCCGCGCCTTGCGGCGGCGATGACGCCGGCGGGGATGCCAAGCGCAATCGCAAACAGCATGGCGCAGATGGTGAGTTCAAGGGTTGCGGGAAAGAGGGTCAGAAATTCATGGGCGACGGGGGATTTTGAAATGATCGAGGTGCCGAAATCGCCATGCAGCAGGCCCCAGACATAATCCAGAAACTGCTTCCAGATGGGCTGGTCCAGGCCCATTTCATGGCGCAGCTCGGCGAGGCGTTCCGGCGAAATGCCGCGCTCGCCGCGGCGCACCTCGATGGGGTCGCCCGGCACAAGCCGGATCATCGTGAAGGTCACGAACATGAGGGCGATGAACGTGGGGATGGTAAGCGCCGCACGTTTCAGGAGAAATCGGAACATTGAGATACCTAAAATAGGCCCTCATCCGCCCGTTGGGCACCTTCCGCCATACTTGGGTCAAGCCCGAGCACGGGAGAAGGCGATAATCCCACCAGCGGTGGCCCTCTCCCGTTCACAGAATGGGAGAGGGTGGCCGAAGGCCGGATGAGGGTCGCTTGCTCGTTACTCGCTCACATCCACGTCCTGGAATTCGTGGGCGCCGAGCGGGCTTACCTTGTAGCCCGACACTTCCTTGCGGATGGGCTCAAACACGGTGGAATGCGCAACCGTCATCCAAGGCGCCTCAGCTTTGAAGATGGCCTGCATTTCTCCATAGATCTTGGTGCGGGCGGCCTGATCGGTGATCTTGCGGGCTTCCAGGAGCTTGGCGTTGAAGTCGGCATTGCACCACTTGGCGATGTTCTGGCCCGCGGGGGTTCCATCGGCACCGCAGGACAGGAGGAACAGGAAATTGTCTGGATCGCCATTGTCGCCGGTCCAGCCGAGAAGTCCCATCTGGTGTTCGCCAGCCTGCAGCCGCTTCCTGTATTCACCCCACTCGTAGGACACGAGCGTTGCGTTGATGCCCACCTTGGCCAGATCGGCCTGCATCATTTCAGCCATGCGCTTGGCGTTTGGATTGTAGGGGCGCTGCACCGGCATCCACCACAGGTCCGTGTCCAGCGAGGTCACACCGGCAGCCGCCAGCATTTCCTTGGCCTTGTCTGGATTGTACTCATAGTCCTTGGTCGATTCATCATAGGACCAGATGGTGGGCGGCAGCGGGTTGCGCGCTGGCTGGCCGGCATCCTGGTAGATTTCCTTGATGATGGCGGCCTTGTCGATGGCCATGTTGATCGCCTGGCGCACTTCCGCCTTGTCAAATGGCGGCTTCAATGCGTTCATCGAGAGATAGCCGATGTTGAGGCCCGCCTGCTGGATCAACTGCACATCGGCATTCTTGGCCATGTCAGGAAGGTCCGCCGGATTTGGCGCGATCATGACCTGGCATTCATTGGCCTTGAGCTTGGCGTAGCGCGCTGTCGCATCTGGCGTGATGGCATAGATCAGGTCGTCAACCTTTGGCTTGCCGGCCCACCCGTCGGCGAAGGCCTTGAAGCGGATGACGGCATCCTTTTGGTAATCAACGAACTGAAAGGAACCAGTGCCCACGGGAATTTGGTCGAACTGTTCCGGGGTTCCCTTGGCTGTCAGGTAGGCCGCATATTCCGCCGAGTGGATGGTGGCGAAATCCATGGCGAGGTTTGCCATGATGGGGGCGTTTGGCTCTTTCAATGTCATCACAACTGTCAGGTCATCGGCGCCCTTTTCGATGGAAGCCAAAAGATCAGGCATGCCCATGTCGTTGAAATAATCATAGGAGCCGGCTGAGACTTTGGCGTAGGGGTGGTCGGCCTTCAGTTGGCGCTCGAACGACCAGATCACGTCTTCGGCGGTCAAATCGCGGGACGGCGTGAAGCCGTTGACGCCTGAGTGCACCTTTATGCCAGCGCGCAGCTTGAACGTGATGACTTTGCCATCTCCGGTTATTTCATAGCTTTCGGCAAGGGCCGGCACGACGGTTGTGGTGCCCGGAGTGAATTGGACGAGCTTGTTGTAAACGGGGCGCGCCGCGTCAAGGCTGGTGCCGGTGGTATTGATGGCGGGGGTGAAATTTTCCGGCGAGCCTTCGGAGCAATAGACAAGCGATTTGGCATGGGCGCTGCCGACCGCGAGCATGGTGCTCATCAGCAGGCTCAAACCCAAGAGTTTCGTGGATTTCATGATCTTCTCCCTTAGTTTTTCTAGACACCCTGAGAGGGCGGTAATTCAGTTAAGCACGTTTTTTCCGAATGATCAAAATTGTGTTTTATGCTAGGGGTGAATGGGAATGGAGCGCCGCAATGATCGAGTTGCCGAATGATGTGATAGCTGACTTTGAGCGCGACGGGGCTGTCGCGCTGAGGGGGTATTTCGCCGATTGGGTCGGCGTGTTGCAGGCAGGCATTGCGCGCAACATGGCGGAGCCCAGCGCGGATGTTAAAATCTACCAGGGCAAGGATGGCGGCGGGCGGTTCTTCGGCGATTACTGCAACTGGGACCGCATCCCTGAATACAAGGATTTCATTTTCAATTCGGCGGCGGCGGAAATTGGCCGCCAGTTGATGGGATCAAAAACCGCGCGGCTGTTTCATGAGCATGTGCTGGTGAAGGAGGCGGGCACAGGGGTGCCAACGCCCTGGCACCAGGACCAGCCCTATTATTGCGTGGATGGCAATGACACGGTTTCGCTCTGGATACCGCTTGATCATGTGCCGCGCGACCGGACTTTGGAGTTTGTCGGCGGCTCGCACAAATGGGGGAAATATTACAGGCCGGAGCGTTTTGACAAAACGCCGCTCAACGAAAATGACGGGCTGGAAGCGGTGCCGGACATCAACGGCAACCGCGAAAAGTTCAATGTGATCGGCTGGGAACTGCGGCCGGGCGACGCGGTGGCATTCAATTACAAAACCCTGCACGGGGCGCCGGCGAATAATTCAGCCACCGAACAGAGGCGGGCGTTTTCCTTGCGGCTGCTGGGCGATGACGCGCGGTTTGCCAGGCGTGAAGGCGTGAAAACGTCGCCACCATTCAGAGGCGTGAAGCTTGAGCATGGGGCTGTGATGGACGGGCCGGAGTTTCCGATTTTGGCATGAGGAGTGAAGCCGCCACTGTCGAAGCCTATCTGCTGGAATTGCCAGCGGATCGGCGCGCCGCGATTTCGGAATTGCGGAAAGTGATCCGCGGCAACTTGCCCAAGGGTTATGTGGAGGCGATGAACTGGGGGATGATCGCCTATGAAGTTCCACTCGCCATCAATCCCAAGACTTACAATGGCAAGCCGCTGATGTACGCGGCGCTGGCCAGCCAGAAGAACCACATGGCGGTCTATTTGTGCTCGCTCTACTGCGTGCCGGGTGCGCTGGCGAAATTCAAGGCATCATGGAACGCCGGGAAGCTTGACATGGGAGCCGCCTGCATTCGCTTCAAGACGCTTGGCGATGTGGATATGCATGCAATTGCGAAGGTGATTGCCGCCACGCCTATGGAGGATTTTGCTGTTGCGTCGAAGCGGTGAAGCGATGGGGCGAGATGTCTCTCACCTGAAGGCCTGCGTCGATAACGTCTTGCGGAAGTTTTTCTTTCAGCACCATAGCGGCGGCTGTGCGCGACAACGCTGGGGCGGACTGGATGCCGTAGCCGCCCTGGCCCACCAGCCAGAAGAAAGCTTCGTCACGCGGGTCATAGCCGATCACCGGCGAGCCATCGGGGGCGAAGGTGCGGAGGCCGCCCCAGCTGTGATCCAATCTTGTGACTTCAATCGTCGTGGCGGTCATCAGGCGCTCGATTTCCTTCGGCGATGGCCATGTCATCGGCGTAGGCGTCGTGGGGGTCAACCGGGGTGGCGTCGGCTGACGAGACGATCATTTTGCCGCTTTGCGGCTTGGCGTACCAGGTTTCGCCCATGTCGGTGACCAGGGGAAAATTGGCAACGCCGGCAATGCCGTCAACGGGAATGACGCCGATGGAGCGACGCTTGGGTTGCAGGCCAAGGGGTTTCACGCCGGCTTTCATCGCCACGACATCGCCCCAGGCCCCTGCCGCATTGATCAATACGCGGCCTTCGAAAATGCCTTGGGGTGTGGTGACGCGCCACCCTGCCGGGCTACGCTCGATCACATCGGCAATGGCGCTGGCATTCAACTGGCCGCCCCGGGCCTTGAAAAGCTTGAGATAGCCCCGGTGCAGAAGGTCGACATCCAGATCGCCGGTCAAGGGATCCAGAAATATGCGGCTGGCATAGCCTTTGCGCAGGATGGGGCAGGCGGCGAGCGCCTCGGCCTCTGAAATTTCAATGAGCCCGGCGCTGAGCCTGAGGATTTTTTCCGTGAAGGCCTGTTGGCCCCCGGCCTCAAGGAACAGGGAGTGGCGCTTGAGCAGAAGCGGGCCATCGGCGAAGCCTTCAGGCGGGCTCACGAAAAAATCATGGCTGGCGCGCGTGAAGGCCAGCATGGGTGGCGGCCCATAATTGGGTTCAAAGGTTGCGGCCGACCGCCCTGTGGTGTGATAACCGGGGCGATCTTCCATTTCGAGAATGAGAACGCGCCTGGTTTCAGCGAGGTGAGCCGCAACGGAAGCGCCCGCAATGCCGGCGCCGATCACGATGATATCAAAATGTGTGGTCATGGACAGGGGAGATAGCGTTAAAACATGGATTGGCCAATGGGACCTTGATGGGATAGGGTGCCACGCATGGGAGGACGATCATGACGGCGGCGGATGCCACGACGGTTGACCTGTTTCAGCAGGACTGGAAACTTTACCGCAAAATGGTGGATAATAATTTTTTGTTCCACCGGGAAGCCTACGCGGCGCTGCATGAGGTTCTTGTCAACGACGCCGCGCGCCCATTCCGCTTTCTCGACATCGCCTGCGGGGATGCCAGCGCCAGCGTTGGGGCATTGCGGGGCACGGCGATCACGCATTACCACGGGATTGATTTTTCCGGGGCGGCGCTGGAACTTGCAGGCATTGCGCTGACGGAACTTGACTGCACGGTGAAGCTTGAGCAGCGGGATTTCCTCGAAGCGCTAGCTGGCGTGGTGGAGCAGGTGGATGTGGCGTGGATTGGCCTGTCGCTGCATCATCTTCAGGGCATGGAAAAACTGGCCTTCATGCGCACCATCCGCAACGCGCTGGCGCCGGGTGGCCTGTTTCTGATTTATGAAAACACCAGCCCCGACGGCGAGGACCGCGAGAACTGGCTGCGGCGCTGGGACCTGCAGAAACCATTCTGGACCGCCTATTCGGAAGACGAATGGAACGCCATGGCGGCTCATGTTCACGCGGCGGACTATCCCGAAACAGATGCGACATGGCATACGCTTGGCCGTGAAGCAGGGTTTCATTCTGTGCGAGAGGTTTTTGCAGCACCGACGGATTTGTTTCGGCTATATGGTTTTTCCAAATGATGGAGTTCCAGCGTGAGTGATTTCAACCAACCGGTTTCCGGCCTCGTGACCCCGCGCTTTGGCGGCATTGCCACCTTCATGCGATTGCCGCACGTGTCGCTGGAGGATGCCAAGGGCGTTGATATCGGGGTTGTTGGCGTGCCGTGGGATGGCGGCACGACCAACCGGCCCGGCCCCCGCCATGGGCCACGGCAGATGCGCGACATGTCGTCAATGGTGCGGCGCATGCATCAGACGTCGCATATTGTGCCGTATGAACTGGTGAATGTGGCCGATCTCGGCGATTGCCCGGTGAACCCGGCCAATGTCGATGACGCGCTGGCGCGGGTTGAGGCCTATTTCAAAAAGCTGGTGGGCAAGGGCATCCGGCCTTTGTCCGCAGGCGGCGATCATTTGTCGTCGCTGCCGATCCTGCGCGCGGTGGGCCAGAAGAAGCCGGTTGGCATGATCCATTTTGACGCGCACACGGATTTGTACGACAGTTATTTCGGCGGCTTCAAATATACCCATGGCACGCCTTTCAAGCGCGCCATCGAGGAAGGCGTGCTCGACCCCAAGCGCACCATCCAAATCGGGCTTCGCGGCTCCATGTATGACCTTGAGGATTTCGAGTATGGCGAGAAAATGGGTGTGCGGCTCATGCGCATTGAGGAAGCCATGGAGCTGGGACCGCAGAAAGTGATGGAAATCGCCCGGGGCGTCGTGGGCACGCAGGAAACCTATGTGAGCTTTGACATCGACATGCTTGATCCCGTCTATGCGCCGGGCACGGGCACGCCGGAGATTGGCGGCTTCACCACTTTCCAGGCCCAGCAAATGTTGCGGGGGCTGCGCGGCCTCAACATCGTGGGGGCCGATGTGGTGGAAGTGTCGCCGCCCTTTGATCCCTCGGGCATGACGGCCTATGCAGGGGTCACCATGATGTTTGAAATCATGTGCTCGATGGCGGAAGACATTGCCGTTCGACGCAAGGGCTGAGACCCGTTTGAAATATCTCCTGGGCTGGCGGCGCGTCGGGGCTGCCATTCTGGCCGGCGTTCTTGCCGCACTTGCATTGCCACCGCTTGACCTGTGGCCCGCGCTGTTTCTGGCCATTCCCGCCGTTCTGATGCTGCTCGAAAATATCGGGCGCAAAAACTGGCGCGCCGCGTTCCTCACGGGCTGGGGCTTTGGCTTTGGCTATTTCCTGTTTGCCTTCCACTGGATTGCTTTCGCGTTTTTCGTGAACGCCCATGACTATCTCTGGATGATGCCCTTCGCGGTTGGCGGTTTGGCCGCGTCGATGGCGGTCTATTGGGGGCTGGCTTTTCTTGTGGTCAACCTGGCGGGGTTCGAGGGCCTGGGCCGGGTGGCGCTGCTTGGCGTTGTCCTGACGCTTGCCGAACTCCTGCGTGGGTTTCTGTTTACAGGCTTCCCCTGGGCGCAACCGGGCCTGGCCGGCGATGGCATGGGCGCCGTGGCGCAAACGGTTTCCCTGTGGGGCATGCCGGGATTGACGCTGTTGATCCTGCTGTGGGCCGGCGCATGGCCGCTTTTGTTCGAACGTTCGCAGCGGCTCGTGGCCCTGTTGGTCCTGGCTACACTGCCTTTGAGCTGGGCGTGGGGAAATTTCAGGCTGCAAACGGATGTTGCCGATGTGGCAGGCGTGAACATCAGGATTGTGCAGCCCAATATTCCGCAGGAAGACAAGTGGCGCGGCGACAACGCGCGCGCCATCTTTGACCAGTTGCTGGAAATGTCGGCCAGGCCATCGCAGAACGGCAAACCCATCACCCATATCATCTGGCCGGAATTGGCGCTGGCTTTCTTGATTGATGAGAGTGCTGCCGCGCGGGGCGAAGTGGCCGCAATGCTGGGCGGCGACAGGGTTCTGGTGACGGGCACCCTGCGGCGCGAGGTGAATGCCGGGCGCGAAGACAAGGTTTACAACAGCGTCCTCGCCTTTGACGGCGCCGGAAATGTCGTGGCGAGCTATGACAAGTGGCGGCTGGTTCCGGGTGGGGAATTCCTGCCGTTCGAATGGCTGTTGCAGCCTCTGGGCTTTCGCAAGGTTGTGACGGTGCCGGGGAGCTTCGCGGCCGGGCAGGGTCCGGCAACCTACGACATGCCCCAAGCGCCGCCAGTGAGCTTTTCGATTTGCTATGAGGCGGTATTTCCGGACCGGTTTGTCGATTCCACGGTGCGTCCCCAATGGCTGGTCAATGTGACCAATGACGGCTGGTTTGGAAATTCCACCGGGCCCCACCAGCATCTGGCCCAGGCGAGACTGCGCGCCATCGAGCAGGGGCTGCCGATGGTCAGGTCCGCGAACACGGGAGTTTCCGCCGTCATTGATCCCCTTGGGCGCTATCTCGCCAGGCTGCCTGTGGGACAGGAAGGTCTGATTGACTGGCCGTTGCCGCGTGATTTAGGCCCAACCCCCTTTTCAAACCATGGCGCCATGATTATTTCAGGGCTGTTGCTGGCTGGCGGAATCTTAGCGTTTGTAACCGGTCGCAATCCTGGGTAGAATGCGCAATACTGGTGAATTGCTGTCATGCAACGACAGACGCTAGCCGGGACTGGGGGTAACGGTCTGAGGTATCATGTCAAGACGCGACCCGAATTATATTGATGTGCATGTTGGCTCACGGATCAGGATGCGGCGGCAGCTTGTCAGCATGAGCCAGGAGAAGCTTGGCGAATTGCTGGGCATCACGTTTCAGCAGGTGCAAAAATATGAGAAGGGCACCAACCGCATCAGCGCCAGCCGGCTGTATTATGCTTCAAAGATTCTGGGTGTCCCGGTGCAGGCGTTTTTTGAGGATCTGCCGGGATCGGAAGGCGACGCGGGATTCAGCGAACCGGCTGAAAACAACAGCGTCATGTCGTCCCTCATGAACACCGAAGGCATTCAATTGGCCAAGGCTTTCAGGGATGCGGACAACACGACCAAGCGGAAGCTCATTGCAACCATGGCGCGAGCCATAGTGGACATGAAGGACTGAAATCCGGTCTATTTCCCGTGCTTGGCGAGCCAGCCTGTCATGAAGGCGATTTCGCCTTCCTGCGCCGCAACCACATCATTGGCCAGCTTCAGGGCTTCAGGATCCTTGCCGTATTGCAATAGGACCTTCGCCATGTCGATGGCGCCCTGGTGATGGGGGATCATGCCCCGCACGAAATCCACATCGGCATCGCCAGTGTAGGGCGTCATCATGTTTTTCATCATTTGAGCCATGGCTTCTTCATTGCCTTTGGTGGATTCGGGAACGGCAGCAAGCGCCGACGGGATCACCTTGCCAAGCCAAGCCCGCATAAAGGCAATCTCGCTTTCCTGGGTCTTGAACACGCTTTCGGCGAGCGCCTTGATTTCCGCGTCCTTGCCAAACTGCAATACGACCTTCGCCATGTCGATGGCGCCCTGGTGATGGGGGATCATGCCTTGCATGAAGTCGAGGTCAGGCTTGCCAGTGAGCGGCGCCGTCATGGTCTTCATCATGCCGGCCATGGATTGCTCAAAGGCTTTGGTGGAGTTCTGACGGGGTGGCGGCGGTCGTGGCCACGCTGTCCGCGCCCGGCATCACATGGGACCCGCCCAGCTGAAGCTGGGCATAGGCCAAAGCGCCAAGCGCCGCCGCGCCAAGGGCGGCAATCGCGATTTTGGCTCTGTTATCCATGGGTGTTTTCCTTTTCGTCTGTGTTGAAAATTTCCGGTCTAACGGGCGCTGCGGCCGAGGACGTCGATGATTTCCGATATTTTCCTGCGCTGGTCCTTCTTGTCGCCGCTGGCGATGGCGTGCTCGACGCAATGGCCCACATGATCGCGCAGGATTTCCTCCTCGGCGCGGCGAAGCGCTGCCCGCGCAGCCGACACCTGGGTCACGATGTCAATGCAGTAACGATCCTCCTCAACCATGCGGACCAGGCCCCGGACCTGGCCTTCGATGCGGTTGAGCCGTTTCAGCACAGCGGCTTTTGCTTCTGATTGCATGCTTGACGTATACCCATATAGGGTATATTTGTCAATGGCGAATATACCCTTGTGGAGTATATTCGGGTGATTGCGAAAAGAGGCTTGCCATGGAACACCACAAATCAGCCGCGCCTTCGCCTGCCGCCGCGAAAGATCCCGTATGCGGGATGACGATTGATATTCAGACCGCGAAGCACAAGGCTGACCACGAGGGCGATGAGTTCTATTTCTGCTCCGCCGGCTGCAAGGCGAAATTCCAGGCGGAACCGGCCAAATATCTTGACATTGGCGCGAGGGTTGAACAACCCGCGGTGGCGGGCGCCATTTACACCTGTCCCATGCATCCCGAGATCAGGCAACAGGGACCGGGCTCCTGTCCCATCTGCGGCATGGCGCTTGAGCCCTTGACGGTCACCGCCGAGAGCGGCTCCAGTCACGAACTTGTCGATATGACGCGGCGCTTCTGGATCGGACTTGCGCTGGCGGCGCCGGTCGCGGTTTTGGAAATGGGCGGACACCTGACCGGGCTCACCATGCTGCTGGGCCAGCAATTCTCCAACTGGGTGCAGCTTGTGCTTGCCACGCCGGTTGTGCTCTGGGCGGGCTGGCCGTTTTTTGCGCGCGGCTGGCAATCGCTGCTGACGCGCAATCTCAACATGTTCACCCTCATCGCCATGGGGACGGGCGTTGCCTGGGTCTATAGCGTTGTGGCCACCCTTGCCCCAGGCATTTCCAATGGCATTCCGGCAGATGGATGGATCGGTCGCGGTTTACTTCGAAGCTGCGGCGGTGATCACGGTTCTGGTTTTGCTGGGGCAGGTGCTTGAGCTTCGGGCGCGCGAGCAGACCTCGGGCGCGATCAAGGCCCTTCTTGGCCTGGCGCCGAAAACGGCGCGCCGCATTGGCGCCGACGGCAATGACGAAGACGTGGCCCTTGACCTCATTGGCGTGGGCGATCTGCTGCGGGTGCGGCCCGGCGAGAAAGTGCCGGTTGATGGCGAGATCATCGAGGGCCATTCATCACTGGATGAATCGCTGGTGACGGGTGAATCCATGCCGGTGAGCAAGGATGCGGGCGCGAAGGTCATCGGCGGAACGGTCAATGCCAGCGGCGGCTTCGTCATGCGGGCTGAAAAAATTGGCAGCGAAACCATGCTGGCGCGCATTGTTCAAATGGTGGCCACCGCCCAGAGAAGCCGCGCGCCCATCCAGCGCCTTGCCGATCAGGTCTCGGGCTGGTTTGTGCCCGCCGTCATCGGCGTTGCTCTCGTGGCCTTTGCGGCCTGGGCCGTGTGGGGGCCGGAACCGCGCTATGCCTTTGGCCTGGTGGCCGCCGTCGCCGTTCTCATTATCGCCTGCCCCTGCGCCCTTGGCCTTGCAACGCCCATGTCAATCATGGTGGGCGTGGGAAGGGGCGCACAGGCCGGGGTTCTCATCCGCGATGCCGAGGCGCTGGAGCGCATGGAAAAAATTGACACCATCGTGGTCGACAAGACGGGCACGCTGACGGAAGGCAAGCCATCGGTTACGTCTATCATTGCTATGAAGGGCTGGGATGACGACAGCTGCTGCAACTGGCCGCCTCGGTTGAGCAGGCCAGTGAGCATCCGCTGGCGGCGGCCATTGTCAAGGCGGCCAAGGAGCGAAAGCTGGCGTTGTCGAAAGTCAGGAATTTCAACTCACCGTCGGGTAAGGGGGCGACCGGCATCGTGGGCCGCAACCATCTGTCATCGGCAATGCCAAATTTCTGGCTGAACAAAAAATTGCGATTGAAAAACTCGATTCCCGGGCCGATGCGATGCGCGGGGACGGCGCGACCGCCATATTCGTGGCCGTCAATGGCAAGCTTGCCGGAGCCATTGGCATTGCGGATGCCGTAAAACCCTCAACACCGCAGGCGCTTGCAGCACTGCGCGAGGCAGGCGTACGCATTGTGATGCTGACAGGCGACAACCGCACAACGGCAGAGGCCGTTGCAAAGCGTCTCGGCATTACGGAGGTTGAGGCCGATGTGCTTCCCGGCATGAAGGCCGATGTGGTGGCCAGGCTCAAGGCCCAGGGCCGGGTTGTGGCCATGGCGGGCGATGGTGTGAATGACGCGCCAGCGCTTGCTGCCGCTGACGTGGGAATTGCCATGGGCACAGGAACGGATGTGGCGATGGAAAGCGCCGGGGTCACCTTGCTCAAGGGTGACCTGATGGGCATTATCCGCGCGCGGCATCTGTCACGGGCGGTGATGAACAATATCCGGCAGAACCTGTTCTTCGCATTTATCTACAATGCCGCAGGCGTGCCCATCGCGGCGGGCGTGCTTTATCCAGTTTTCGGCATCCTTTTGTCACCCATGATTGCGGCGGCAGCCATGGCTCTGAGCTCTGTAAGCGTGATCGGAAACGCGCTCAGGCTGCGCAGCGTCGTGATTGACGAGAAGGGCACGCCTGTCGCAATTCGGTGACGGTGCTGGACTGCACTGTCACCGGATCCGGTTCCGATCCATATTTGCGTGGACGCCTGGGCGTGCTAAGTTTTTTGGTTCAGGGTGGTGCAATTCCAGGAGGAATGCGTGACCGCCGGATTTACAGTTCCTTGTTGTCCGCTTCGGGAACGTTAATGACCGCAAAGTGTGGAAAGAGGCACTTCTGTTCCGTGCCAAAAACAGCTTGGATTGGCACTCACGTCAACGACTTACGTCATCGATCGGGAAAACCAACAGAAACTCGGAACCGGGCGAGTGCCTTGTGAATTTCAACTTTGTATTCAGCTGACTGGCGAAGGCATTAACAATACGCATTCCCAATCCGCGTGATTTCTTTGGATCAAAATCTGCAGGAAGGCCCGTGCCCTCATCGCGGACGGAAATCAAAATGTCCAACTCGCTCTTGCGCTTAATGCCAACCCAGATTTTCCCGCCCGTTCCGTTGGGATAACCGTACTTTGTAGAATTGGTAATCAACTCGACAACAATCAGCGCAACCGAGACGGCATTGTCGACCTTTACATTGATGCCGCGCTGCGCCTCGACGTATATCGTGCAAGGAGCAACCGACGTTTCCATGTCCTGGCAGACCTCCTCGACATAGGTGCCAAGGTCCATGCTTTCGATGTAGTTGTTGCGATAAAGTCGCTCATGGGCGCGGGCAATGGCGGTGACGCGCCGGAACGCTTCTTCAAATTTGCCGCTGGTTTCGGGGCTGTCCACTTCGCGGGCCTGCATCTGCAACAGGCTGGCGACAATGGCCAGACTGTTTTTGACCCGGTGGTTCATCTCCTTCACCAGGAACTGCTGCCTTTCGAGGGCCGCTTTGAGATGGCGTTCAGTCCGCTCACGCTCAATGGCCATGCCCAGGACGTTTGCAGCGCCTTGTAGGAAAGCGAGGTCATGCTCGACAAATTCATCGTCCGACTGGCTGTCGACCTCCAGAACCCCAAATGGCTTGCCATCGCCCTGAAGAATGACATTCATCGCCCTTTTGATGCCATGTTGGGCCAACAGGTCAGGGGTACGGAAGCGTTCCTCGTTTTCCAGATGATTGGAAATGACGGGCTTGCCCGTCCGCAGCGCAAATCCTGCGGGAGAAGCCAGGTCAGCCCCGACGCTGGCCACACCCACGATGCCAGGGTCCCAGCCGCGCCGGCCTGCACTAAGAGGCGGTTCTCCTCGGGAATGTAGCGTAAAACTTTGCAAAACTGTACTCGCAGCCCCTCCGCGGTGAGGCGTACGGTTTCGGTCAGCAACGCGTCAAAGGCCGCACCTTGCAAGGCCAAAACACCCAGCTCCGATAAAATCTCCTGCTGTCGGATGCGTTGCTCTAGAGCGCTAAGCGTAAGGTCGGGGGGCTCATCAGCTGCATTCGTCTCAACCACAGGCTGGTTGTCGTTCAGTTCTGCCATTCCATTTTACTTTCAAATTTCAAGGATAAACGATCTGTAGACGGGGAAAAGTACGATGTCAGCCCGATCCACAAAATCCCTTGGGCTCAGCCGTTTATGCTCATTCTAAGGGCTTCCTTCATCGCAATATCAAGTTGCTTTTGGGAAAAGGGCTTTGAAAGCCGTGGGAGCTTTAAGCCAATTCCCGCTGGCAACTCCGAATAACCGGTGGCGAGAATGATAGGCATATCTGGCTGGCCTGCCAAGATTGCTTCAGCGAGTTCGACACCTGTCATTTGCGGCATCGCCTGATCGGTAACAACCAGATCAATCTTGACACCTTGTGCGAGGATTTTCAACGCTTCTTCACCCGAGTCTGCTTCCCTCACTATGTGTCCAAGGTCTTCAAGCATTGCGGCTGTGCCCATTCGGACTAAGAAGTCGTCATCAACAGCAAGCACAACTAGTTCATGTCTCGCAGAATCCGTTGTGGACGGTACCGCGACTATTTCCGGTTTGTCCTCTGCATCAGTTGCTGGAAGCCACAACTCAGCCGTCGTACCCCTACCCAGTTCACTTCTTAATCTTAGGCATCCGCCGGATTGTGCCGCGAATCCGTGTACCATGGACAATCCCAATCCAGTGCCCTTGCCGACACCTTTCGTTGTAAAAAAGGGTTCAGTCGCACGATTGATTGTATCTTCGGACATGCCCTCGCCCTTGTCTTCAATTGACAGACAGACGTACTTCCCCGGCACCAGCCGCAAGCTGTTACCCATTGGAATATTTTCTTCATGGGCAGAAATCGTCAGGGGCCCGCCCTTAGGCATGGCATCGCGTGCATTTACTGCAAGATTTAGAAGCGCTGATTCCAATTGATTAGTATCGGCGCGAACCAATGAAAGCCCTGTGGGAAACTGCGACTGAATCATGATTGAGGGGTCTAATGAGCGTTGTAGAAGATCAGTCATCTCAAGGACTAGTTTATGCAGGTTGATTGGTTTCTGATCCAAGTCCTGGCGTCGGGCAAACGACAGCATTCTTTGGGTGAGGGATACTCCGCGCTTGACGCCTTCGGTTGCATTATCCACGAGCGATATTAAACGTTCGTCTTCTGGCAGGCGTTTCCGCAATAGCTCCATGCTGCTTTGAATAACCATCAGCAGATTGTTGAAGTCGTGTGCGATACCGCCAGTAAGCTGACCGAGAGCTTCCCGTTTTTGGGACTGGAACAACGCATCGCGAGTTTCTTGGAGGGACTCTTCAGCCTTCGTTTTTTCATCTTCAGCTCGCTTGCGTTCGGTAAGGTCGTGGGTGATTTTGGCAAATCCCAAGAGGTTTCCCGACGAATTGCGAATGGGATCAATAATTACATGGGTCCAGACCTGGCTTCCGTCCCTACGAACACGCCAGCCTTCAGTTTCAAATTTGCCTTCTTTGGCAGCGATTGCAAGTGCTGACTTGGGAAGATCGGCAGCCTGATCCTCGGGCGTATAGAAGACCGAAAAGTTCTGGCCGATGATTTCCGACGCAGTGTAGCCTTTAAACCTCTGCGCGCCTGCATTCCAGCTGGCGACGTTTCCATGGACGTCCAACAAATAGACCGCATAGTCAGTTATCCCCTCAACCAACATGCGGTAGCGGTCAGCGTCATTCATCTCGCGGCGCAATTGCTCCGCTTCCTTTCGCTCAGTGATGTCAACATTAACACCTATCATGCCGAGCAACTCTCCATCGGGGGAAACTCTTGGCCGGGCATCGGTGTGTAATATGCGGTACGAGCCCTGCGCATTTCGGTAGCGGCCCTCAACTGACACACTGGTTTTATTTGCGAGTGCTTCTGATACTCGTTTCACTATTTCGGGCATATCTTCAGGGTGCATGGAAGTGCGCCAGTCAAAATCGGCAAGAGCGTCCTCTTCTACATTCCAAAATTCACGTTGCATGCGGTTCAGATGTAAACACCCGCCTTTTGCGTCGCTCATCCAAATCATAACCGGAGCGTTCTCCGACATTAGCCGGAAGCGCTCTTCGGATTCGCGTAATTCTTCGGCAACCTTTTTAGCGGCCGCTTCTGCTCTAAACCGTTCAATGGCAAAACCCAGTTGCCTGGCAATTGTTACAGCAAGCTCAACCTCCGCCGGGGTAAATTTATGAGGTTGTTCGTAATAAGTCATAAACTTCCCTATGACGGCTCCTTGCGAGATCAAGGGAAGAAAAGCGAGTCCGCAGATGTTTTCCTTTTTTATGATTTCTTTGATGTGCCTCGACTCATTCGTGTCATCAATGTTTTCTACAAATATTGGATCTGGCTGTGCTTCGCCCGGCCGCCACGGTGTATGTCCCTCTACGCCGGCAACGTATTTTGCAGATAACCCTTTTTGGGCGACAAATTTCATAACTCCGCTTGGATCAAAAAGCAGGATAGAGGCTCTCTTACAGTTCATTGTACTGGTTATTGCAGCCAATGATGCGTCATAGATGTCGGATACTTCGCGAGCGCGATATAGTCGGTCTGTTAACCGAAACAATGCAGCGAGCTCAGCTTCCCGCCGCATTGCCAAGTCGCTGCTACTGACAACTTTGACGTCAGAGTGACCCATTAGTTTCCTCCCGCCCTGGCATACCGCCAACGTCTTTAACTCCTTGCAGAGAAATTAGTTCCAAACTGGTTATGGATAATTTTCGAGCATTATGGGCACGCCGCCTACCTTCCTCCCTGCCAGCCATGCGCCACATCACCGTAGTTCCACCGCAATTCCAATTGAGACGGCCTCACCGGGTCTTAGCGGATGAGCTTTTGCATCGTCTGCCGCTCTTCCGCTGACCATTTTTCAGGGTTCTCCTGAAGGGCGATTGAAGCGTGCAGCTCGATATGTTTCCAGAGTTCGGCTTCGGTTTCGGTCTTGAACGACCCCGGACAGGATTCCATTCCAGGGTAATCCCCGCAGCGGTATGAATACGCCATATTCACTCCTCCGTGTTTTCACCAACAACAGGCGCTGACGCGGCCGGTTTGTCAATTTGCGGTCAAGCGCCGCCCCTCGCGCCGCCCGGCAGCGCAGGTGCTTGACCTTCCTTATCAACGCTGCCATTAACCCTCCCGGAAAGGCATAAAGAAATCTTTATGCGCATTTAAGCGAGGGATGGGGTCGAGGAATGTCACGCAAGAATTTTCTGTTTACCAGCGAGTCGGTGTCCGAAGGCCATCCCGACAAGGTGTGCGACCGCATCTCGGACGAGATCGTCGATTTGTTTTACCGCGAGGCTCTGGCGCAGGGCATGGACCCTTCGCTGGTGCGCGTGGCCTGCGAGACTTTCGCCACCACCAACCGGGTGGTGATTGGCGGTGAAACACGGGGGCCCTCATCGGTCACCCACGCCAAGATCGAGGACGTGACGCGCCAGGCCATCCGGTCAATCGGCTATGAGCAAAGCGGATTCCACTGGCAGACGGCGCGGGTTGAAATCCTGCTGCACGAGCAATCGGCTGATATCGCGCAAGGCGTGGATTCAGCTTCGCAAAAGGATGAAGGCGCTGGCGACCAAGGCATCATGTTTGGCTATGCCTGCGATGAAACGCCGGACCTGATGCCGGCGCCTTTGTATTACGCCCAGCGCATCCTGCAGCTTCTGGCGGAGGCGCGGCATTCAGGCGCGGAAAAGGCCCTGGGGCCTGATTCGAAAAGCCAGGTCACCCTGCAATACAAGAATGGCAAGCCGGTCGCGGCCACGCAGATCGTGGTGTCGCACCAGCATATCGATGAAAGCCTCACTTCGGCTGACATGCTGAAGCTGGTGACACCCTATGTGAAGAAGGCTCTCCCCAAGGGCTGGATCACCAAGGACACGGTCTGGCATGTGAACCCCACAGGCAAATTTTTCATCGGCGGGCCCGATGGAGATGCCGGATTGACGGGCCGCAAGATCATTGTGGACACCTATGGCGGGGCGGCTCCCCATGGGGGCGGCGCATTCTCCGGCAAGGATCCCACTAAGGTTGACCGTTCGGCGGCCTACGCCGCGCGCTATCTCGCCAAGAATGTGGTGGCGGCGGGCCTGGCCAGGAAATGCACCATCCAGGTTTCCTATGCGATTGGGGTTTCGAAGCCGCTCTCGATCTATGTGGACACCCATGACACGGGCAAGGTTTCCGAGGCCAAGCTGGAGAAGGCCATCGCCAAGGTCATGGATTTGACGCCGCGCGGCATTCGCACCCATCTCAATCTCAACCGGCCGATCTATGCGCGCACCGCCGCTTACGGCCATTTCGGCCGGGCGCCCATGAAGGATGGCGGTTTCTCATGGGAAAAGGTTGACCTGGTCAAGGCTCTCAAAGCGGCGGTGAAGTGAGCAGCGAAGACCGGCGCTTTCAATATTACGGGCGGCGCAAGGGTAAATCCTTGCGCCGTCGTCATTTGGATTTGATGGATGAGCTGCTGCCGAAATTGCGGGTTGATATGCATGACCCGCTGCCTGCGGGCGAGGTTTGGCTGGAGATAGGTTTCGGCGGTGGCGAGCATCTGGCGCATCAGGCGGAGTTGTTTCCAGATGTAACTTTCATTGGGGCCGAGCCATTTCGCAATGGCATCGCCAAGCTCCTGGCCCATGTTGAAAAGAATGCGCTCAACAACATCCGCATTCATGACGATGATGTGCGCTATCTGCTGGAGAAGCTTCCGCCTGCGTCTCTGGCGAAAATATTTGTGCTCTATCCCGACCCGTGGCCGAAGAAGCGTCATCATGAGCGCCGCATTGTAAATGCGGAGACGCTGAAGCAGTTTCACGCTTTGCTGGAGCACGAGGGTGAGTTTCTGTTCGCCAGCGATATTACGGATTATGTGGACTGGACATTGCATGAGTGCGCTGCTCATGGCGGATTCGAATTGCTGAGCAATTCCGGCGAGCCGTTCGAGAACTGGATCGAGACACGCTATGAAGCGAAGGCCAAGCGCGAAGGGCGGGAGACGCGGTATTTGAGGTTTGGAAGAAAGTCTGTGTAGTCGGGCTTGACCCGACCGCCCAGATCCCCTCTTGCAGAACCTGCCCCTTGGGCGTATATAGCCCCTAACTTAAGTTCACTCGCAAGTTTTGAGAGTGGGTTCCGATCTCCGGGGCCCGCTTTTTTTATTGCCTTGGGATAAAGATGGATCAGACACGGATAACACGTGAAACCGGGCCTGCCTTGCGGGTGGCGGCGCTTGTGGAGCCGGTGCTGGAGAGCATGGGGTTCCGGCTAGTGCGCGTGAAATTGACTGGAACAACCTTGCAAATCATGGCGGAACGACCGGACGGCACGTTTTCCATCGATGATTGCGAGCAGTTCAGCCGGGCGATTTCACCGATGCTGGATGTGGCCGATATTGTATCGACGCGGCATCAGCTTGAAATATCCTCTCCGGGGATTGACCGGCCATTGGTGCGCCGGGAAGATTTTGAGCGCTGGGAAGGGCATGAAGCCCGCATTGAAATGGCGGCGCCGGTGGCCGGCCGCAAGCGCTTCAAGGGTCATCTTGAAGGGGTGACTGACGGCGAAGTCAGGTTGTTTATTGAGAACCCGGAGGGCGGCAAGGAGCCGTTGCTCATTGGCGTTCCCTTTGCCGACATTGGCGAAGCCAAACTGGTATTGACGGATGAATTGATTGAAGCTGCGCGCGCCAAGCTCCCTGCGAAGGGGTTGGGCGATGGCAGCGAGTGGAGCCACGAAAACGGGAGTGAAGAAAATGGCTGAACCAGCAGTAAGCGCCAACCGGCTTGAGCTTTTGCAAATCGCCGACGCGGTGGCGCGGGAGAAGGTGATCGACAAATCCATCGTGCTGCAGGCGATGGAAGAGGCCATCACCCGGGCCGCCAAGGCGCGCTATGGCGCGGAGAACGAAATCCGCGCCGAGATTGATCCGAAGTCTGGCGAAATCAGGCTCAACCGCCTGCTGCTGGTGGCTGAAAAAGTGGAGAATGAAGCCACCGAAATCAGCCTGGCTGAGGCCAACCGGCGCAACCCTGCGGCAACGCTTGGCGACTTTATCGCCGAGCCTCTGCCGCCAGTTGAATTTGGCCGCATCGCCGCGCAGAATGCCAAGCAGGTTATTGTGCAGAAGGTCAGGGATGCCGAGCGCGAGCGCATGTATGACGAGTTCAAGGACAGAATTGGCCAGATCGTTAACGGCACGGTGAAGCGGGTTGAATATGGCAACGTAATTGTCGACCTGGGCCGGGGCGAGGCGATTGTGCGGCGTGACGAAGCGCTGCCGCGCGAAACCTTCAGGCCGGGTGACAGGGTCAGGGCCTATGTGTTTGACGTGCGCCGCGAACAGCGGGGCCCGCAGATATTCCTGAGCCGCACCCATCCGGAATTCATGGCCAGGCTGTTTGGCCAGGAAGTGCCTGAGATTTATGATGGCGTGGTTGAGGTGGTTTCAGTTTCGCGCGATCCCGGTTCGCGCGCCAAGATCGCGGTGCGCTCCAAGGATGGCTCCATTGACCCTGTGGGCGCCTGCGTCGGCATGCGGGGTTCGCGCGTGCAGGCGGTGGTGAACGAATTGCAGGGTGAAAAGATTGACATCATCCAATGGTCGCCCGATGTGGCGACGTTTGTGGTCAATGCGCTGGCGCCTGCGGAGGTCGCCAAGGTTGTGCTCGACGAGGAAGCCGAGCGCATTGAAGTTGTGGTTCCTGATGATCAGCTGTCGCTCGCCATTGGCCGGCGCGGACAGAACGTCAGGCTCGCCTCGCAGCTCACCGGCTGGGATATCGACATCATGACGGAAGCGGAAGAATCCGAGCGCCGCCAGAAGGAATTCACCGTCCGCACGGCGCGCTTCATTGAAGCGCTGGACGTGGATGAAACCCTGGCCCAGCTCTTGGCCTCCGAAGGCTTCGACACGGTGGAAGAAATCGCATTTGTCGATTTGAACGAAATTGCCTCTATTGACGGGCTTGATGAGCAAACCGGCGAGGAACTGCAGAACCGGGCGCGGGAATACCTCGAGCGCCTGGCCACCGAGCAGGATGCCCGGCGGATTGAACTTGGGGTCAGCGATGAGCTCAAGGCTCTCGAAACATTGAAGCCAGCCATGCTGGTGGCTTTGGGCGAGGCAGGCATCAAGACGATGGAGGATCTGGCCGATTGCGCAACCGATGACCTGACAGGTTGGACGGAACGCAAGGGCACGGAATCCACCAAGCACAAGGGGGCGTTTTCGGGCCTTGATGTTTCTGCCGCAGAAGCGGAAGCGCTTATCATGGCGGCGCGGGTCAAGATGGGCTGGATTGAAGCGCCGGTTGAGGCTGAAGAGACAGTGGAAGCTGAGGAGTAGGATTGGCAGTCGAGCTGGACGAACATTTGACGGAGCGCATGTGCATTGTGACCCGCGAAGTTCACGATGAGGATGAGCTTGTCCGATTTGTGCGGGGCCCCGATGGAAACGCGGTTCCAGACCTGCAACGGAAGCTTCCGGGGCGGGGGGTTTGGGTGACCCTCAGCCGGGAGCGGGTGAAGGAAGCGGTCAAGAGAAACCTGTTTTCACGGGGCTTTGGCGCGGAAACCAAGGCAACGCTGGAACTTGCTGATTTGATTGGTGATTTGCTGCGGAAGCTGGCGTTGTCGTATTTCTCTTTGGCCAAAAAAGCCGGATTGGCGGTTTCTGGCAATAGCAAAGTTGAAGACATGGTCAGCAAAAACAAGGCGCAAATTGTCCTTCACGCGCTGGAAGCAGCGCCTGACGGCAGGCGGAAAATTGATGGTTTGGCTGGTCCGGACGTAACCATGATTAATATTTTTAAAGTTGATGAATTGGATTTGGCCTTTGGGCGATCAAATGTGATACATGCTGCTGTCGGCCGTGGTAAGCTTGCGGAAAAGCTGATTTTGGCCGTACGGCGGATTGAAAGATATGACGCTCAGGCGAGCGGTTAGTTGCAACTGAAGAGAGAGCATGAACGATACCAACGATAACAATGATTCAAAATCCGGCAGCCCGCGCACCGGCGGCGGGACCTTGACTTTGAAGCGGCCCGCCACTGAGCAGAGCAGGGTCAAGCAGAGCTTTTCTCATGGCCGCACCAAGACGGTTGTGGTTGAGACCAAGCGCAAGCGCTTTGGCGATGACAAGCCAACGGAGGCTAAGCCGCTGTTCCAGGTTCAACCCAAGGTTTCGGCGCCTCCCGTTGCCGCCAAGGCCACAACTTCCAGTCGCTCTGGCGTTGTCTTACGCACGCTGACGGAAGAGGAAAAAGAAGCCCGCGACCGGGCTTTGGCGGGATCGCGCGTGCGCGAGGCGGAAGAGCGCAAGAACCAGGAAGCGGACGCCATTCGCCGCCGTGAACACGACGAAAAAGACCGCAGGGACCGCGAAGCGGCAGCCAAGCGCAAGGCCGAGGATGACGCGCGCCACAAGATGGAAGAAGACGGCAGGCGCAAGGCTGAGGAAGCGGCCAAGAAGCTTGCCCCCAAGACCGCCGTGCAGCTGGACCGCGAAGAAGAAGAGTCAGCGCGCTCAAAAGGTTTCCGTGGCAGCGCCGGCGTCATCAAGCGCAAGATTGAAGTTCCAGCGCCGCCCCGCACCAAGACGGATATGGAAAAGCGGCGGGGCCGCCTGACAGTCGCCAATGCCATGTCGGATGATGAAGAGCGCGCCCGTTCGGTCGCCGCCTTCAAACGCCGCACTGAGCGCCTGAAGAAGCAGGCGCAAGGCTTCCAGATGCCAACGGAAAAGATGACACGCGAAATCATCATTCCGGAAGCCATCACCATTCAGGATCTCGCCAACCGCATGGCTGAACGCGCTGTGGACATCATCAAGATTTTGATGAAACAGGGCCAGATGCACACGATCAATGACGTGATTGATGCGGATACGGCCCAGATCATTGCGGAAGAATTGGGCCACCGGGTCAAACGCGTGTCTGAGTCGGATGTGGTTGAGGGCCTGTCGGCGGAAACCGACACGGCCGAACAGCTCGTCACCCGGCCGCCTGTGGTGACGATCATGGGCCACGTGGATCACGGCAAGACATCGCTGCTCGACGCCATCCGTAAAACCAATGTTGTTTCCGGCGAGGCAGGCGGCATCACCCAGCATATCGGCGCCTATCAGGTTGCAACGCGAAGCGGGCTTGTCACATTTATCGACACGCCTGGCCATGAAGCTTTTACATCGATGCGCCAGCGCGGGGCGAAAGCCACCGACATCGTTGTGCTGGTGGTGGCGGCCGATGACGGCGTGATGCCGCAGACGGTTGAGGCCATCAGCCATGCGCGCGCCGCCGGGGTTCCGATCATCGTGGCGATCAACAAGATCGACAAGCAATCGGCCAATCCAACCAAGGTGCGGACCGAATTGCTGCAGCATGAGATTGTGGTTGAAGGCATGGGCGGCGATACGCTCGATGTCGAGGTTTCCGCCATGAAGGGCACGAACCTCGACAAGCTCCTGGAAACAATCCTGCTGCAGGCGGAAGTGCTTGATCTCAAGGCCAATCCAAACCGCGAGGCTTCAGGCCTGGTGGTGGAAGCGCAGCTTGACAAGGGGCGCGGGCCTGTGGCCACGGTTCTGGTGCAACGCGGCACATTGCGGCTTGGCGATATTTTTGTGGCGGGCTCATCCTGGGGCCGGGTTCGCGCCCTCATCAACGACAAGGGCGAGCATATCAAGGAAGCGGGGCCTTCGGTTCCGGTTGAAGTGCTGGGGCTCAATTCAGCGCCGGAAGCCGGCGACCAGTTTGACGTGGTGCCAACAGAAGCGCGGGCCCGTGAAATCACGGATTACCGCGAGCGCAAGCGCCGTGATAGCCGTGGAACGACGGTGGTCCGCACGTCGCTCGAGCAGATGATGAGCCAGCTTTCACAGGCGGGCCGCAAGGAATTTCCAATTCTGGTCAAGGCTGACGTGCAAGGTTCCGCCGAGGCCATTGTCCAGGCGCTGGAAAAAATCGGCAATGATGAAATCCGTTCGCGCGTTGTGCATTACGGCGTGGGCGGCATCAACGAGAGCGACGTCGGGCTGGCGACGGCGTCGGGCGCCGTTGTTCTGGGCTTCAATGTCCGCGCCTCGGGCCAGGCGCGCGATGCCGCAGAGCGCACCGGAATCGAGATCCGCTATTACAATATCATTTACGACCTCGTGGATGACATCAAGGCCGCGATGTCGGGCAAGCTCGCGCCTGAGCTTCGCGAAACCTTCCTCGGCAACGCGAAAATCCTGGAAGTCTTCAACATCACCAAGGTTGGCAAGGTTGCGGGTTGCCAGGTGACCGAGGGCAATGTGCAGCGCGGCGCCAAGGTGCGCCTGGTTCGCGACAACGTGGTTGTGCATGAGGGCACGCTGTCCACGCTCAAGCGCTTCAAGGATGAAGTGAAGGAAGTGCAGGTGGGCCAGGAATGCGGCATGGCGTTCGAAGGCTACCAGGACATGCGCGCCGGCGATGTGATCGAATGCTTCCGGGTTGAGAAAATTCAGCGCAAGCTGGAGTAACGAGAACGACAATTCTCCCGTTTTGGATGAGGCCACTAAATGGTTCATGACCAGTTATGGGTTTGGGAGTACTTTGTAAATCGAGCCATCAGAAGGATGCTTAGGCATGAAGCCGAATACGGAATATTGGCCATATTGGCTTACCTTCTAGGCAGTTTCGCTCTCATGGTCACCGCTGGCATCCTGTGCATGGGTTTTTTCGAGCTTGTTGGCCTAAAGAATGACGGCCTCTTCATGCTTGCAATTAGCCCGATAATCTTGGCAGTTGCGCCTACGTGTTGGACATCTATGTATTTGTTTTTTGAGTACCAACTTTATTATACCGGTACGTATCGGATGTTGGGTATAAAGGGATTTCCTATCAGGAATTCCGTTAAAAAATGGGTGCAATTTGGTGAATAACGTTTCGCGACCCCATAAGGAATGCGACATGCGAAAGGCATGCAACCGTGAATCATAAATCTGGCCCGTCGCAACGCCAGCTCCGGGCGGGGGAGCTTATTCGCCATGCGCTGGCGGATATTTTGATGCGTGGTGACACGGGCGATCCGGAATTGGAGCGGCTGGCAGTCAGCGTGGTTGAAGTTCAGATGTCGCCGGACTTGAAAATTGCGACCGCTTTTGTGCGCGGACTGGTGAAGGATCATGATGCGGCGGTGTTGGCAGCGCTTGAGCGCAATCAGAAATATATCCGCGGTTTGATAGCGCCCCGGGTTGCGATGAAATACATGCCGATTGTCCGGTTCCGGATTGATACGGCATTGGAGTACTCAGCCAGAATTGATGCGCTTCTGGCCGATCCCAAGGTGGCAGGCGATTTGAAAAAGAGTTGAGTTGCCTGGCAATGCCGCACCATGGAGAGTACGGGGAAATGAAAAAGCGTGGAACTCCGGTGCATGGCTGGGTGGTGTTTGACAAGCCGCTTGGCATGACATCTACGCAGGCTGTTGGCAAAATCCGGCGAATTTTTGAGGCAGAAAAGGCCGGGCATGGCGGAACATTGGATCCGCTCGCTAGTGGTTTGCTGCCAATTGCTTTGGGGGAAGCCACCAAGACGGTTCAATGGGCGATGGAGGGGCGGAAAGTTTACCGGTTTGAAGTGACCTGGGGGGAGGAGCGTTCCACCGATGATCGGGAAGGCGAGGTTACGGCACGCTCTGAACTGCGGCCATCCAAGGCGGATATTGAAGCGATACTTCCGCAATTTCAGGGCGTTATCCAGCAGGCCCCGCCGGCGTTTTCGGCGATCAGGATTGACGGCGAACGGGCTTACGACCTGGCGCGCGCCGGGGAAAAGCCTGTCATGGCGGAACGGCCTGTCACTATCGAGAAACTGGCGCTCACCGACTGTCCTGACGTTGCCCGCGCGGTCTTTGAGGTGACGTGCGGAAAGGGCACCTATGTGCGCTCTTTGGCGCGCGATATGGGGCGGAAACTGGGGTGTTTTGGCCATGTTTCAGCGCTTCGGCGCGTGAGCGTCGGGCCATTCGCGGAGGCCGACATGATTTCGCTGGAAAGGCTCGAGGAAATGAGCCATAAGCCCCTCGGCAATGATGCCAAAAACGGGGCTCTCCGCCCGCTTACGACCGCGCTGGACGGCATCCCGGCACTGGCCATTAGCGATGCAGAAGCCCAGCGCCTGAAGCAGGGTCAACCGATTCTGCTCAGAGGTGCGAACGCTCCCATTGCTTGCGATGCGGTGCTGGTGACATGGGGTTCCAAACCGCTTGGCATCTGCTGCATCGAACAGGGGTCGCTCAAACCGAAGCGCTTGTTCAACCTGTAGACATCTTGGAGATGGCCGAATGACGATGACAGCCGAGCGCAAAGCCGCGCTCATGAAAGACTATGCCACAAAGCCTGCCGACACGGGTTCGCCCGAAGTGCAGGTTGCTCTCCTCACGGAGCGCATCAATGGTCTCACGGACCATTTCAAGTCCCACAAGAAGGACAATCACTCACGCCGTGGTTTGTTGAAGATGGTGGCCCTGCGCCGCAGCCTTCTCGACTATCTGAAGTCGAAGGATGAAGGCCGCTACCAGGCCCTGATCAAGCGTCTCGAAATCCGCCGCTAATTCTAGCGACGATAGTTGCAAGAGCGGGCGGATCACCGAGTTGCCGCCTCTCGTCCCCGAATTCAATAGCCAGGCAATAGGGCCAGGCTTTGATCGCTCAATGGGGATGCCGTCCGGGCAGGTGAGCAAGTGGCGGCGAAGAGCATTGAAGGATATGATATGTTTAAAATTGATGTTGAAGAACTGGAATGGGCAGGAAAGCCGCTCCGCATAGAAACCGGCCGCATGGCCCGGCAGGCGGACGGCGCCGTCTTGGTGACCTACGGCGAGACAACGGTTCTCGCCACCGCGGTTGCGGCGCGCTCGGAAAAGCCTGGAATTGATTTTTTCCCGCTCACCGTGAACTATCAGGAAAAGACTTATGCCGCCGGCAAGATTCCCGGCGGCTATTTCAAGCGCGAGGGGCGCCCGACAGAAAAGGAAACACTGGTTTCCCGCCTGATCGACCGCCCGATCCGCCCGCTGTTTCCAGAAGGCTTCCGCAATGAAACGCAAGTGATCGCCACGGTGCTCTCCTATGACCTGGAAAATGACAGCGACATCGTTTCGCTGATTGGCGCGTCCGCCGCGCTCACGCTTTCGGGCATTCCATTCATGGGTCCGGTTGGCGGCGCGCGCGTTGGCGTCATCGACGGCGAGTATGTCTTGAATCCGACGCAGGAACAGATGAAGACTTCCGATCTCGACCTCGTGGTCGCCGGCACTTCTGATGCCGTGCTGATGGTTGAATCGGAAGCCAAGGAGCTTTCGGAAGAGAAGATGCTGGGCGCCGTGATGTTTGGCCATGCGGGCTTCCAGCCGGTGATTGACGCCATCATCCGCCTGGCTGAGCGCTCATCGCGGGAACCGCGTGACTTTACGCCGCCAGAAAATGAGAAGCTCTACAAGGCGGTGAAGAAGTCGGTGGAGAAGGATCTCCGCGCGGCTTATGCGATCGCCAAAAAGGAAGCGCGGCAGGAAGCTGTCGCCAAGGCCAAGGACAAGGTTGTGGCCGCTCTTGTTGATGCGAGCAAGGAAACATCGCCAACACCCCAGAAGGTCGCGGAGGCGTTCAAGCATCTTGAAAAAGATATTGTGCGCAACAGCATTCTGGATACGGGCCACCGCATTGATGGCCGTGACACCAAAACCGTGCGCCAGATTGTGGCGGAAGCCTCGGTGCTTCCCCGCACCCATGGCTCGGCGCTCTTTACGCGGGGCGAGACCCAGGCCCTGGTTGTCACAACTTTGGGCACCGGCGAAGACGAGCAATATGTGGATTCACTGGACGGCACGCTGAAAGCCAAGTTCATGCTGCACTACAACTTCCCGCCCTTCTCGGTGGGTGAAGTGGGCCGCATGGGTGGCGCCGGACGGCGTGAAATCGGCCATGGCAAATTGGCATGGCGCGCAATCAACCCCATGCTTCCATCCCCCGACCAGTTTCCCTACACCATTCGCGTGGTGTCGGAGATCACGGAATCAAACGGGTCATCATCCATGGCGTCGGTTTGCGGCGCTTCGCTGGCGCTGATGGACGCGGGCGTTCCGCTGAAATCGCCGGTCGCCGGCATCGCCATGGGCCTCATCAAGGAAGATGAGCGCTATGCGGTGCTGTCGGATATCCTTGGCGACGAGGATCATCTGGGCGACATGGACTTCAAGGTGGCCGGCACGTCTGACGGCATCACCGCGCTGCAGATGGACATCAAGATCACCGGCATCACCGAGGAGATCATGAAGGTCGCCCTGTGGCAGGCCAAGGATGGGCGTTTGCACATTCTGGGCAAGATGGCGGAGGCCTTGACTTCGGCCCGCTCCGGCCTTGGCGAGCATGCGCCGCGCATTGAAGTGATCAAGATCCCAACCGACAAGATCCGCGAAGTGATCGGCACCGGCGGCAAGGTCATCCGCGAGATCGTGGAAAAGACCGGCGCCAAGATCGACATTCAGGATGATGGCACGATCAAGGTTGCGTCGTCTTCGGGGGCCGCCATCGACGCGGCCATGAAGTGGATCAAGTCAATCGTATCGGAGCCTGAAGTTGGCGAGATTTACGATGGCAAGATCGTCAAGGTCGTGGACTTCGGCGCGTTCGTCAATTTCTTTGGAGCCAAGGATGGCTTGGTTCACGTGTCTGAACTTGCGGCCCGCCGCGTCAACAAGGTGTCCGACGTGGTGAGCGAAGGCGATGCGGTGAAGGTGAAGCTGCTCGGCTTTGACAATCGCGGCAAGGTTCGCCTTTCCATGAAGCAGGTTGACCAGGCGACGGGTGAAGACCTGAGCGCAAAGCAGGCTGAAGCCGCCCCGGCGGAAGAAACTGGCGACGCTTCGTAAGTCTGTTATTTAGATTGAAAGGCGCGGAAGGAAACTTTCGCGCCTTTTTGCATTGGCAATTGATGCATGCAACCTGACGAACGCGGGATGCTATCCGCCCCACTTCTCCAGAAACGCCCCAATACTCAAAACCCGCATGTCATCTACAGCCGCGGCCAGCTTGTCGTGGCCCCAATGCCACCAGCCAAGGGCAATGATCCGTTCACTGATTTTATCCTCGAACCGCCACCTCAGGAATTTCGCCGGAACGCCCGCCACAATGGTATAGGGGGCGACATCGCGCGTCACCACGGCGCTTGCGGCGATCACCGCACCATGGCCGATCCTGATTCCGGGCATGATCACCGCGCCATGGCCCACCCAGACATCATGGCCGATTTCAACAACCTGGCTGCGGCGCTTGTCCCGAAAATCCTGATCAAGCTTGGCGTCCAGAAAATACTCATTGGGGCGATAGGTGATCTTGTGCTGACTCACCCGCTCAATGGGGTGTTCCAGCGCATTCACCCGCACATTTGACGCAATCGCGCAGAACTTGCCAATGCTGGCGTAGATCACCTCAGCATGGCGCTCGACGTAGGAGTAATCGCCAAGCGCCGAGTCGGCAAACGCCACGCGCTCATTTATTTCTGTGAAGCGCCCGAGCTTCGCGTTCCGCAAAATGGCGGATGGATGCACAACCGGTTCACCATCCCTGGTGGCTGTCGGAGAAAACCGTTTGGGCGGCTTCGCCAGAAGCTAGGCAGCCGCTTTGGCTTCAAGCTTCTTGCCGATTGAGGCCTTGAGCTTGCGGGCCTTGGCTGAAAGCTCATCATTGCTGGCCTTCAGCAGGAAAGCATCAAGGCCGCCGCGATGTTCGACAGTCTTGAGCGCGATGGCGCTGATGCGGAAACGATAGGTGAGGCCCATGGCCTCGCTCATCAGGCTTACGCTGCAGAGGTTCGGCAGAAAGCGCCGCCTGAGCTTGTTGTTGGAATGGCTGACGTTGTTGCCGGCCAACGGGTTCTTAGCTGTCAACTCGCAAACTCGCGCCATGATCTCTACTCCGAAAAAATAATAAGGCTGGACTTGGAAAACAGTCCAGCGGGTCGGGGTTTCTATAGGTGTTGAGAGCCAGTGGGTCAAGCGCAACGCGCCGGTATTTCAAACAAGCTTCACCATCCCGCTTTGAGACAGGGGCGTTAACGCTGCGCTGGGAAAACGCGCGGGCATTTCCACCGGCTTGGAAGAATTTCGTGATTCCGCCCCTTTTCCATCACCACATCTTGTGAGAACATAACATGAATATGACTCCTGTTGCGATTCGCCCACCTTCCGTTCTCAAAGGGGAACGTTTCGTTAATATTGCCGCGCCCGCTTGCTGGCGCGGATTTACGTTTGGTTAGAGACTGGACCCAATGTTTAATCCCGTCTTCCAAATTTTTGTAAAAACTGCGCGCGCATCCACGCGCGACGGCAACCCGCCGAGGCGGATTTCCAGCAAAGCCCGAGAGAACAGAAAATGAATCCTGCGGAAGTCACCAATTCGGTCAGCTTTCGTTCTGCTTTGAATCCAAAGCTTACACGCCTGCGCCAATCTGACACGATCAACCGTTGACATCGGTGATTTCGCATCTACCTTGGGGCCATGCCGCAAATTCGCAATGTCACTGCCGTGTTGGGCCCCACCAATACTGGCAAAACCCATTTGGCCGTGGAGCGCATGCTGGCCCATAGCGGCGGCATGATCGGCTTGCCGCTGCGGCTGCTGGCTCGCGAAATTTATGACCGCGTGCGCCTCAAAGCGGGCGATCACGCGGTGGCCCTGGTCACCGGCGAAGAAAAAATCATCCCCGCGTCGCCCCGCTACTGGGTGGCAACTGTCGAGGCCATGCCGCCGGACATCAACGTGCCATTCCTCGCAATCGACGAAGTGCAGCTATGCGCGGATTTCGAGCGCGGCCACATTTTCACCGACCGCGTGCTCAACCGCCGCGGCACGGACGAAACCATGCTTCTTGGCGCCGCCACCATGCGGCCCATCCTCGAGGCCATGGTGCCAAAAACGAATTTCATCACGCGGCCGCGCTTCTCCAAACTTTCATACTCCGGCCTGAAAAAAATGAGCCGCCTGCCCAGGCGGTCGGCAATCGTCGCCTTCTCAGCCGAAATGGTCTATTCCGTGGCCGAACTCATCAGGCGGCAAAGCGGCGGCGCCGCCGTGGTCATGGGAGCGCTTTCCCCACGGACCCGCAACGCGCAAGTGGCGCTTTATCAGTCCGGCGATGTTGACTACATCGTGGCGACTGATGCGATCGGCATGGGACTTAATATGAATGTGGACCACGTGGCCTTCGCCGCCACCCGCAAGTTCGATGGCTTCCAGCACCGCCATCTCAGCGCCGGCGAATTGGGCCAGGTTGCGGGCCGGGCGGGCCGCTACATGAATGACGGCACTTTTGGCTGCACGGGCGAGGCCGACGCCTTTGACCAGGACATGATTGACCGGCTGGAAAACCACAATTTCGACAGCATCCGTTCGCTGCAGTGGCGCAATCCCGATTTGGATTTTGGCTCGCTTGAACGCCTAAGACGCAGCCTCACGGCAATGCCCAGTCAAGAAGGCCTCACCCGGGCCCAGGCTGGCGCGGATGTTCTGGCGCTTGAGGCTGTGGCGCGCGACGCAACCACCGCCGATCTGGCAAAATCCAAGAACGATGTGGAACTCCTGTGGTCCGCCTGTCAAATTCCCGACTATCGCAATATCTCGCCTGCCGAACATGCCCATCTGGTGGCCCGCGTGTTCCAGGACCTTGCGACGCCCAGGGGCCATGTCTCCGAGGATTGGTTTTCCCGCCAGCTCAAGCATTGTGAAAACAGCGAAGGCGACCTTGACACCCTGTCGAACCGCATATCCCATGTCCGCACATGGACATTTATCGCAAACCGCAGCAATTGGCTGAAAGCGCCCTATTATTGGCAGCAAAGGACCCGGGAAATAGAAGAAAAACTGTCAGATGCCCTGCATGAAAGGCTAACTCAGCGTTTCATTGATCGCCGGACCAGTGTATTAATGCGTCGCTTGTCGCAAAAGGAAGAGTTGATGTCGACTGTTGAGGAAGATGGCGCGATACGTGTCGAGGGCGAGTATGTGGGCCGCATCAAGGGGTTTAATTTCATTCCGGATGGCGCCAGCGAGTCCCAAGAGCAGCGCACCCTGAAGGCCGCCGCCGTGCAGGCTGTAAGCGCTGAGATTTTGGCCAGAGCCAATGCCGCCGCAATGTCTGCTGATCCTGATTTGAAACTCACCCGCGATGGCAATATTGTCTGGAACCACGAAGTGATCGGGTTTGTCGAAGCGGGCGATGCAATGCTAGGCCCCCGCGCCCGGGTCCTGGCCAGTGATTTTCTGTCTGGCCAGCCCCGCGAAGACGTTCAAACGAGAATGCAAAAATTCATTGATCGCCTGGTGGCCAGCTTGCTGGAGCCGCTGATCAAACTGCGGGAAAACGAAACCCTGCAAGGCATGGCCCGTGGCATCGCTTTTCGTCTTGTCGAGACCCTAGGGGTTCTGCCGCGTGAACTGGTGCTGGAAGATGTGCGCGGCCTCTCCCAGGAAGACCGCGCCAGCTTGCGCCAGCAAGGAGTGCGCTTTGGCGCATTCCACATTTTCACCCCGGCGCTGCTGAAACCCGCCGCCACTGAATTGCGGCTTCTGCTTTGGGCGCTCCAGCAAAAAAAGCTGGGCAATCTGGAGTTATCCGCTTTGCCATTGCCGCCGGGCCAGGGCCTTACCTCAGCGCCGTTCGACAGCGCCACGCCACTTGGATTCTACGATGTGTGCGGCTACCGGATTTGCGGGCCCCGCGTGGTGCGCATCGATATGCTCGAACGCCTGGCCGATCTGGTGCGCGACCGGGTTTTCTGGAAGCCTCGCTTTCCCGATGATGTGCGCCCCGCTGGTTCGGTTGAAGGCGGCGGCTTTTTAATCGTCGCTGACATGATGTCGCTGGTCGGCTGCTCAGGCGAAGAGTTCCAAGGCATTCTGCAAAGCCTTGGTTTCCGCATGCAGAAGAAAAAAATCCGCCGTGCGATCGCTGCATCCGTCGCGGCTGAAGCCCCCGCGGAGACTCCACACACACCTGAGGCCGCTGCGGAAGTCACCGCACCCATTGCTTCGGAACCCGTCACCGCCGAAGCGACACCAGAGCCGGTGCTGGAAGAGATTGAACTTGAAGTCTGGTGGCCCCGGGATACTGGTCCCTTCCGGCCCAAGCCTGAAGCCAGGGAAAGACGAAGGCCTGCGCCAAGAGCTGTTGAACAGGTTGACCAGGCCGAGCGCCCCAAGCGCCCGGCGCGCAAATCCTACCCCAAGAACAAAAGTAAAGATCGTCCGCGCGAAGAGCCGAGGCCCCGTCCAGAAAAGCCGATGGACCCAAATTCGCCTTTTGCCGTTCTCAGCGCCCTCAAAGCTCAAATGACAGGAAACAAGACCTGACCCAGCGGCTCGACAAATGGCTATGGTTCGCCCGCGTGGTCAAGCACCGGACCCACGCCGCAAGCCTGATTGAAAATGGCCACGTTCGCCTCAACCACGCAAAAGTCTTGAAACCCGCCCATGGAGTGAAGCCCGGCGACGTGCTCACCATAGCGGTTCAAGAACATATCCGTGTTCTCAGAGTAAGGGGCGCGGGCGTGAGACGCGGACCCTTTGTAGAAGCATGCCAGCTATACGAAGAGATCAACGCTGCCTCTTCCCCATCTGAAATAGTCCGTGCATAAGGCCAAAAATTTTGCTACGCATCGTTCGTTAAAAAGAACAAATGGACCGTCATGACCTACATCGTCACCGAAAACTGTATCAAATGCAAGTACATGGATTGCGTTGAAGTCTGCCCTGTGGATTGTTTCTATGAAGGCGAAAACATGTTGGTCATTCACCCCGATGAATGCATAGATTGCGGCGTTTGCGAGCCGGAATGCCCGGCTGACGCGATCAAGCCAGACACCGAACCGGGCCTCGAAAAATGGCTGAAGATCAACACCGAATACGCGCCCAAATGGCCCAACATCACGATCAAGCGCGATGCGCCTGAGGGCGCCAAGGAGTTCGATGGCGTCGCCGGAAAATTTGAGGCCCACTTCTCGGAAGCGCCCGGCGAAGGCGATTAAACTTTGTTAACCATATCCTTATTTGCACAGGTTTTGCGCAGAAATGCGCCGTACACGGAGAGATCAGGCTTTAATTTACCATAAAAACGTGATATAGTGTTTTTAATGTAGTGTGCATCCCTAGAGAAATACCGAACCCGAGCCCCATAAAGCTCGGTTATTTTTTCGCCCAGTTGGGCGAATGATTGCCGGTGGATGCGATGGAACACATAGGTGAAAGATAAAAATGAAAAAAACCGTCAAAAAACCAGCAAAATCGAAGAAACCCGCCGCAAAGGCAAAATCAGCCCCGAAAGCCAAGGCCGCTGCGTCAAAAGCGAAGCCCAAGCTTGTCAAAAACAAGGCCAAGGTGAAAGTCATCGCGAAGCCAGTCGCAAAGAAAACCATCCTGACAAAAGTTACAGGTTCGGTGAAATCAGTGAAAGCCGCCGCGGCAGCTCCAACCCCTGTTGCCAAGCCAGTGGCCATTGCTGTGAAGCCAGCGCCGGTGCCTGCTCCTGCGGTCGTTAAGCCAGTTGCCGCAGCGGCGCCAGCAGTTCCCAAGAAGCTTTCATTCAAGATCGGCGACCTGATTGTCTATCCTGCCCACGGCGTTGGCAAGATCAGCGCCATTGAAGAGCAGGAGATCGCCGGCGCAAAGCTGGAGCTCTATATTGTGGATTTCGAGCGTGAAAAGCTGCGCCTCAAGGTGCCAACCAACCGCGCCGAACAGAAGGGCATGCGTCGCCTGGCGGATCGTTCCGTCATCGAGCATGCGATGAAGGTCATCCGTGGCCGCGCCCGGATCAAGCGCACCATGTGGTCGAGGCGCGCCCAGGAATATGACGCAAAGATCAATTCTGGCGATCTCATTGCGGTCGCCGAAGTGGTTCGCGATCTTTACCGTTCCGACCGTCAGCCCGAGCAATCCTATTCGGAGCGCCAGTTGTTCGAGCAGGCCCTCTTCCGCATGGCGCGTGAGTTGGCGGCGGTACGCAAAATTGATGATGACCAGTCGGTAAAAGAGCTTTCCGAGTTCCTGGCCAAAAACGCCAAGCGCGCAGCCGCCGCCGGTGAAAAAGCCGCTGAGGACGAAGCTGCGGCGGCCGAAGAAGCCGCATAACGGCTTAATATCGAGGTTTAACGGGGTCCAGGACATTAACCTGGACCCTTTTTCACGCTTGCGATACATGCCTTGAACTGGCTAAAATGCCGCCAGATTCCCGGGGGTAAAATGAGGATCGTGTTTCCAGGCAGGGAAAGCAAAATTCGAATCTGGCTGTTAATCGCTGGCTTCGCGGTAATTGTCGCCATCAACGTCCTGCTGGCATTCACCTTCAGCCGCTCAATCGCCGACCGCATCATCCTGCACGAAGGCGAAATCTCCAGGGATTTCCTGAATGGCATCGCAAACGCCGGGGACAACAGTGAAGAGCTATTCGCCACAGCGGCGCCCAGCCCGGCACTTCTGTCCTTTTCCAGCCATTTGCGGGATCTGCCCGGCGTCGTGCGGGCCAATGTTTATTCTCTCGATGGATATACAAGATATTCCACTGAATCCAATCTGATTGGCCTCAAGTTCCACGACAATGAAGAACTGGCAAGGGCAGGCGGCGGCGAAATCATTGTCGGCATCAAGGCGGCAACCGATGAGGACAAGCCAGAATATCTGGCGCTCCGCCGCTTGTCCGGCGAGCAAATGATTGAAGCCTACATTCCAGTCAGCGACGCGAAGGGCAAAGTGATCGCGGTGGTTGAATTTTACAAAAAGCCGGATGCCTTGAACGCCACCATTGCCGGGGTCACCCGTTACCTGTGGCAGATCGCGGCTTTCAGTGGCCTTGTCATGCTGCTCGCTTTCTACGGAGCGATTGCCCGCGTAAACATTCCAACCTATAAGGACCCGGGCGTGGTCCCGTAGCTCAGCTGGATAGAGCACCGGTTTCCTAAACCGGGGGTCGCAGGTTCGAATCCTGCCGGGGCCGCCATTTTTGAACGGTCCATACTGGACACATAGGTTGCGGTTCATACCGGAGACATAGGTTACAGAACATACCTAAGACATGCGTGAGAATCCTGGGCCAGTAATGGCAAGGAAAAATCGTAACGCATGTGTCAGGCACGATCTGTCAACAATCGCTCAGCAACGACAAATCAAACTGCGCTAAGCTGTCGAGGCGCCCGGTGGAACCTTTTTCTGTTTTCGCAATGTCATCGCCAGTTCATGCTTGATGCGCAGGAAGGGCTGCTCAACCGCGAGATGAATGGCGAGCGCCATGACGAGCGACAGGACGAGATAGATGGACCAGAACAGCGCAGCACTGCCGCCTGCCCACTGCATGGCGGCGGGAATGAGCGGCAGATGCACAAGGTAAAGGCTGTAGCTGAGCTTTGCGCCAGCTCTTACGGCTTGCCCGACCGGCGGCTTTGCCCGCGAAACGCCTGTGGCCAGCAGCACCATGGCCCCGCTGAACAGGCCGATGATTGCTGGCTGCAGGGTGGCGTCGGAAAGAGTGATTTCGCCCAGAAATTGGCTGCTGGCCATGTAGACAATGAAAGCCGCGATGGAAGCCCACAACCAAATGGGGTTCGCAGGAAGCCAGGCCAACGCCTTCCGGTGGCGCGCAAAGGCAATGACAACTCCCGCCAGCAGCGGCTCGAGCGACATGTGGAAGGGACTGCGCATCGCCTGGAAGAATTCCGGATAGGTCCAGGCCGGTTGGGTGTCGAACTGCATCATCCTGAGGCCCGGTGAAATGAGAAACAGCAGCAGCATGGCAGCCGCCGCTTGCCAGGGCTTTTTCAGCAGGCATAGGAAACCCACCAGCAATGGCGCCAGAAGATAGAATTTCTCTTCCACTCCCAGTGACCAGAACACCACATTGATGTTTGACGGCAGATAGTCCTGCAGCAGCAGAGCATGATAGGCGATGCGGACACCAAGGTGTTTTGCGTCCACTTCAAAAAATGGGAAAAATCCCGCCGCCACCAGATAGAGCACAGCATAATAGGCAGGCAAAATGCGCAGCGCCCGCATCAGCAGATAGTGCCGCAGCACAATGCCGCCAGAGCCCGCCTGCTTGAACAGATGGCTGGCGATCAAATAGCCGGAGAGCACAAAGAACAGGTCAACGCCCACCCAGCCGTTCATCATGAAGGCATGGACAAAGCCCTCGCCGCCCTGGCCTGCATCCACCAGCGCTTTTTCGCCGTGGCGCAGCAGCACCAGGGCAATCGCCAATGCGCGCAAGAGATCTAGCCACGGATTGTGGTCGGAGTTTTTGGCGGCGCCAGACCCGCTCCCGCTTCGAAGCTCCGCCGCCGCCATCAGTTCAGGCCAAGCGTATTCCGGATGGCAGGCTTTCGGACTTTCCAGATGAGCGAGTCCACAACATAATGATGGAAGTTTACGATCTGGTAGAGCACCACCGTTGCCGAAAGCGACGCGAAGAACAGCCAGTCCATGATGCCGAGAATGCCGACGTAAAACACGCCCGTAATCCCCACGCAGACAAGCAGGTAAAGCCACAAACGGCCGGGCTGCGAGATGTAGGACAGGAATTTCGCCTTGGGATCAACGCCTTCCTTGAAACGGCGCGTGTTGAACAGCCACACGAACAGGATGTACTGCGCATTATGCCAGATGTTGATGGCGAGCCAGCCAATGGTGATATCGGAGATCAGCAGATAGCCCAGGCTGAAAATGGCGAAATGGCTGAGCATGTAAAGCGTATGGGCAATTGCGAGCTGCCCCTCGCGCCAGGCCTGCCAGCGCCGGAAAACCCAGTAAGCCAGAAGCGCTGCCGTAGCGGCGGTTGCAGCCTGCACAACCGCATCGGCAACCGGCACATACCAGATCTCGAAGGTGATAAAGGTTTTCTGTGCCTCGTTTGACCGGCTGAGAACGCCGAGAATGGGCAGCGCATAGAAGATCGCCTGATCAAGCCAGCCATCTTCGTACTTCATCTTGCGGTCCTTGCCGCGGTAGGTGCGCGATATGCCCCAGCTCTGACGGGTGTAGTGCCACCACTGCCAATAGAAATAGATGGAGACGATGGCCCAGAGGCCCACCTGCCAGGCAACCAGCAGTGTAACCCCGGCAACCACTGGCAGAAACAGGTAGATGAGGTGGCCGTTTTCGCGGAAACTCGCGCGGTCAAAGCAGATGCGGGTATAGGTTGAAATCACATGGTGGTAGCCGAGAACCCAGAGGTCAAGCAGCAGCACGGGCAGGAAAAGTTGCGGAAACAGCAGCACGGTCGTCCCGGTGACGGCCGCCAGCACCACCAGCCCCACAATGAACGACAAGTCGAACTGCGCGTTCCTGATCCACGGGATATGCGACACTTGGAAATTCTCTGCAGTAACCATTAAGCTCCCTTTCCGAACGCTGCAAAAACGCCGGGATGTGTTGGGTTCGGCAATCCGCGGAGACCATGATTATCGGACATAACTATCCAATTCCTTAACGGACAGTTCCCTGAGCCTATCAGAAGTTGGTGTTTGCAATTCTTAATGCTATTCGTAAAACTCAACCTTTCCGCACTCCTTGCTCAAAATGCCAGAATATTCATGACAAGTTTCACCCCCCTCATCGAAACGCTTCCCTCCACCGTGCCTTTTGTTGGCCCTGAAACGATTGCGAGGCGCACGGGCATACCCCTGCGGGCGCGCATTGGGGCCAATGAAAGCGTGTTTGGCCCATCGCCCAGGGTGATCGCGGCGATGCAGGCGGCGGCGCATGAATCCTGGCAGTATGGCGATCCGGAGGTCTATGATCTGCGATTGGCAATTGCCAATTTCCATGGTGTGAAAGTTGAAAATGTAACCGTCGGCGAGGGTATCGATGGCCTGTTTGGCCTGGCGGTGCGGTTGTTTGTCGAGAGGGGCGTCACTGTCGCCACGAGCTACGGGGCCTATCCAACCTTCAACTTTCATGTGACAGGTTTTGGCGGCAGGCTTGTCACCACCCCTTATGTGAATGATCACGAGAGTCCGGAGGCGCTCCTCGATTTGGCCAAGCGCGAAAGCGCCCGGATCATCTACTTCGCCAATCCCGACAACCCGATGGGCACATGCTGGAAAGCTGACGTTGTGCAAGACCTGATCGACAGCATCCCCAGCGACAAAATTCTCATGCTGGATGAAGCCTACAATGAGTTCGCTGATGGCGCCCTGCCGCCCCTTGATGTTTCCAACGCGAGGCTGCTGCGCTTTCGCACTTTCTCAAAGGCTTATGGCATGGCAGGCGTTCGCGTCGGTTATGCGCTGGGCCATCCTCACCTAATTTCTGCTTTCGACAAGATCAGAAATCATTTCGGCGTCAACCGCATGGGCCAGGCTGGCGCCATCGCTGCCCTTGCCGATAGCGATTATCTCGCATCCGTCCAGCAAAAAGTCGCCCGCGCCCGGGAAAAAATCTATGCCATTGCGAGAACCAATGGCCTCGATGTGATCATCTCATCGACAAATTTTGTCGCCGTCGATTGCGGCCGAGATGGCGCCTATGCCCGGAAAATCCTCGAAGGACTGGCCACCCATGGCATCTTCGTGCGCATGCCTGGCGTTGCTCCCCTCAATCGCTGCATCAGGATCAGCGTCGGCACCGATGAAAACCTCGCAGCGCTGGAAGAGGCGCTGCCCCAGGTCATCAGATCGCTGGCTTAAGCCCCTTCCTTCAGAAGGCCGGCAAGATCAAGCCGCGCCGTCATCATGGCAAGCTTGCCATCGGCGTCACGGGGCCACTTGTCTTCCGGCCGGTCCCAGTAAAGCTCCACGCCATTCTGGTCGGGATCGCGCAAATACAGTGCTTCCGAAACCCCATGATCGGACGCGCCGTCAAGTTGAATGCCGGCCGTCGTGAGGCGCCGCAGCGCATCAGCCAGATCGGCCCTTGTTGGATAGAGAATTGCGGTATGGAAAAGCCCGGTCGCGCCCCGCGGCGGCGGCGACCCGCCAAGGCTCTCCCATGTGTTGAGACCGATGTGATGGTGATAGCCCCCCGCTGAGATGAAAGCGGCCTGATCGCCATAGAGCTGCTGAAGCTCAAATCCCAGCACGCCGCAATAGAAGTCCAATGCTTTTTTAATGTTCGAAACCTTCAAATGCACATGGCCAATTTGTGTGCCAGCGGCTATCGGTTTTGCTGTCATGTCAATTCTCTTTTGTAACAATGATAGTTGCCATATAAACACCGCAACGCTGAATTCAAGTAAAATACGGGAGCTGCTCCATGTCAAAAGTCGAACTGCCGAAAAACCTGACAGTCGTTGATCATCCGCTGGTGTTGCACAAGCTGACCCTGATGCGTGACAAGCACACGCCATCCGCCGTGTTCCGCCAGCTGCTGCGTGAAATCAGCTTGCTGCTGGCCTATGAAGTTTCGCGCGACCTGCCGATGACATCGCAGACCATTGAAACGCCCGTGGCCGAAATGGAAGCGCCCATCCTCAAGGGCAAGAAGCTGGTGATCGTTTCCATCCTGCGGGCCGGCAATGGCCTGCTCGAAGGCATGCTTGACTTGATGCCATCGGCCCGCGTGGGCCACATTGGCCTCTACCGCAATCCTGAAACGCTGCAGCCGGTCGAATACTACATGAAGGTGCCAGACGACATCGCCGAGCGCCGCGTGATTGTGGTGGATCCCATGCTGGCCACCGGCAATTCCGTCTCGGCCGCTGTTGACCGCCTGAAGGGGAAAGGCGCGAAAGACATTCGCCTTGTCTGCCTGTTGTCAGCGCCTGAAGGCATCGCGCGCTTCAACAAATCTCACCCGGATGTGCCTGTCTATACAGCTGCCGTCGACAGCCACCTCAACAGCCATGGCTATATTGTTCCCGGCCTCGGCGACGCAGGCGACCGCATGTTTGGAACCAAATAAAGTTCGCATTAAATTTTATTAAGTCCCCGTTAGGCATAGCAAGAAGTAAACAAAGTCGAAAACCTTTCGACAAGGATTAACCATCTAAGTTCGGCGCTCAGTAAACCGCGTACATGAGTGCAGTAAAATCGATGCCTGTTGCCGTCCCAGCAACCCTCAATGAATTCAAGTTTTCCAAACTCGCCGATGGCTCCAAGCCGCGTGTGCTCTATGCGGAGGATTCAACATCTTCACGCATCGTGACAACCGCCATGCTGAAGCGCATGGGGCTCGACGTGGACGCGGTTGAAGATGGCGAACTGGCCTTGCGGCAAGCTGAAAAGCAAACCTATGATGTCATCCTGCTTGATATTGAAATGCCAGTGATGGACGGTGTGTGCGCGGCGCGCGGCATTCGCGCATTGGGGGGCGCCACCTCAAAAACACCAATTCTGGCGCTCTCGGCCTTTCTCGCCGATTTAACTGAACTTTCCCATTGGCGCGACGCCTTCGACCATGCCCTGCCAAAGCCCGCCAATGGCAACGAGTTGCACCGCGCCATCAGCAACGCACTGGATTCAAGAATTCTTGTGGAGCCGGCGAAGCCCGGCTCGCTGGTTCAGGGTCTGCGCGCCAGCTTGCCGAGGGGCGCCTGGAACAAGTTCATTGCCATGGCGGCCATGGAAAGCATCCACTATGCCAATGCCGCAGCATCAGCCTTTGCCGCGGGGGACCAGGAAACCGCCCGGCGCTGCGCCCATGCGCTTAGGGGACTGGCCCGAAATTTTGAGGCGGATGACGTGGAAATGGCCGCAATGGCAATTGAAAATGATGGAGCTGACAGGTCTTCCATCGAAAGGCTTTTGCGTCTGGCCAACAGTTGGACCCAATCGGCGAAGCCGTGAGTCCCTGATTTTAACGGGAACGGGTCGCGCTGGATTCGGCCAGCTGCGGCTGGCCCTCAAGGGCTTCAAGCATATGCAGAAATTCGCTCAGTTCCGGACTCAGCTTTTTTGGCTTCATTGAGATGTTTTTTTGCATGTTTTCTGGCTCGCTCGGCATTTTAACTGTTCCTAAAACAATCAACCTAAGAAAATCCTAAGGCGGCCGACATGAACCCAGTCCGAATTGTTTTTTCATCAAGCTGTCATCTTGAGTGCTCTAAAGTGAACCTGATCACCAGATTGTGATATGCGAAAGAATATTCCCGTTGTAACCTTAATTGTTACCCATAATCAAAATGCCAATTCAATCTCAGGGAGCCCAACAATGCTATCATCAAAATTGCTTAAATCACTGACCGCAGGCGTTCTCGTCATTGGACTGGGCGTGACCCTTGCCTACGCAGCCGCTGACGATCAAATCAAGGCCCGGCAGACGGAAATGAAAGCGAATGGCAAGGCTATGGGTGCTTTGGCTGCGATCATGAAGGGCGAAGCGCCCTATGACGCCGCTGTTGTGAAGGCCAGCCTTGATGCCATGGCCGCAGCCGACGCTGCCGCTGGCGAAGCTAAAGCGTGGGATGCCAGCAGCATGGAAGGCGCCACCATTGAGACATGGGCGAAGCCTGAAATCTGGGCCGAAGGAAGCCAGGTTGGAGCCAAATATCAGGCCTGGGTCGATGCCCGAACAGCACTTGCCGCGACTACCGATGAGGCAGGCTTCAAGGCCGCATTCCCAGCCCTCGGCGCAGCCTGCCAAGGATGCCATGAGATGTATCGCAAGCCAAAGGGCTGATTCAGGCTGAAAATATTCTCCAAACGCAATTTCAAGGGTCTGGCGCTGCTCGCAGCGCTGGGCCTTTTGGCGTTTTGGCTGGCGAGCGCTCCGCGCCTCTTGCCTGCTTCCGCCATTCCCGCCCACACGGCAAATGCCGCCAATGGCCAGCTGCTTTACAATGCTGGCGGCTGCAAGTCCTGCCACAAGGCCAATCCGGGTGTGGCTGGGCTTGATCAAAATCTGCCATCAGGAGGCGCGCCTTTCAAAACGCCCCTCGGCATTCTCTATCCGCCCAACCTCACGCCCGACGTTGAGACGGGCATTGGCGCATGGTCCGACATTGAATTTGTCAACGCGGTGCAGCGCGGCATCTCAAAAGACAGCCAGCACCTCATTCCGGCTTTCCCCTATACGTCCTATGCCAAGATGCCGGTCGCGGATGTGCTCGATATCAGGGCCTATCTCATGAGCCTGCCACCCGTGGCCTCACCCAGACGCGACGCTGGCATTCCCCTGGCTTTCATTCTGCGGCGGGGATTGGGACTGTGGAAATGGATCGGCCTCGACACCACAGCATGGACGCCTGACACGACCCAATCGGAACGCTGGAACCGCGGCTCCTATCTTGTCAACGGCCCAGGCCATTGCGGCGAATGCCATACGCCGCGCAACCTTTTCATGGCCAGCGACACCTCGCGCTTCCTCATGGGCGGCCCTCACCCGGAGGGCGTTGGCAAAGTTCCCAGCCTGCACAAGCTGATCGAGTCCAAGCGCTACAAGGATGCTGCCGACCTTGTCCTCGCCTTTCAAAATGGCGAATCCTTCGGTTATGAGCACATGTCGGCTGGCGGCATGGGACAGGTGCAATCCAACCTGGCAAAACTTCCCCAAGCTGATCTGGAAGCGATTGCCGACTATCTCACGAGTTTCAAGTAATCAGGTACTTTTAGCGATTCAGCGGGAATTCAACGGGCGGCAGTACAAGATCGCTGGCTCGCTCTTGTAGATGGTTCGCGCCGCCTCGCGATAGCCGATTTTTTCGGCGACGCGGATTGAAGCGGTGTTGGTTGGCGAAATTATGCAGGCTGTCCTGGCGCCGGTGAGATTGTGATCGCCCCAATCGTTGATCGCCATCAAAGCTTCCGTGGCGTAGCCCTTGCCGTGGGACGATGTTGTCAAGGCCCAGCCCAACTCCGGCGTTCCGTCAAGACTTGGCGTGATATCGCGGTGATAGTCGGCAAAACCCAATTCGCCGAGGAATGCGGAGGTCAACCGGTCTTCGACGGCCCAATAGCCAAAGCCCAACAAGGCCCAATGGCCGACATAGCGCAGCAGACGGCTCCAGGATTCTTCGCGTGTCGGCGGCCGGCCCAGGATGTGACGATAGACACTCGGTTCGCTCCACATGGCATGGAGCGCATCGAAATCGTCTTTGCGATGGGCGCGCAGCAGAAGCCGCGGGGTTTCAAGCGCGGGCGCGGCGTTTGGGACGGCCACTTTTTTTCTCGGGCGCGTTTTCTTCAAAGAGCTCGGCCAGCTTTTCGGTCATGGCGCCGCCCAGTTCTTCGGCGTCGATGATGGTGACAGCGCGCCGGTAGTAGCGCGTCACATCATGGCCGATGCCGATGGCAATAAGCTCGACCGGGGACTTGGCTTCAATATCGGTGATAACCTGGCGCAGGTGGCGCTCAAGATAATTGCCGGAATTGACCGAGAGGGTTGAATCATCAACAGGCGCTCCATCGGAAATCACCATCAGGATGCGGCGCTGCTCCGAGCGGGCGAGCAGCCGGTTATGGGCCCAGATCAGGGCTTCGCCGTCAATGTTTTCCTTGAGTAATCCTTCACGCATCATCAGGCCGAGATTGCGCCTGGCGCGCCGCCAGGGCTGGTCAGCGGCCTTATAGATAATGTGGCGCAAGTCGTTGAGCCTGCCAGGGTTGACTGGCTTGCCGGAGCCCAGCCATTTTTCGCGCGATTGCCCGCCTTTCCAGGCCTTGGTGGTGAAGCCCAGAATCTCAACCTTCACGCCGCAGCGCTCAAGCGTCCGGGCAAGTATATCAGCGCAGGTGGCGGCAACCGTAATGGGGCGCCCCCGCATGGAGCCCGAGTTATCGAGCAGCAGCGTCACCACCGTGTCGCGGAATTTCATGTCCTGCTCAACCTTGAAGGAGAGCGGATGCATGGGATCGATCACGATCCGCATGAGACGGGCGGTATCGAGCACGCCTTCTTCCAAATCGAAATCCCACGAGCGGTTCTGCTGCGCCATCAAGCGGCGCTGCAGGCGATTGGCAAGGCGGGCCACAACGCCCTGCAGGTTTGACAATTGCTTGTCGAGATAATTCCTAAGCCTGGTCAGCTCCTCGGCGTCGCAGAGATCATCGGCCGATATTTCCTCATCGAACTGGTTGGTGTGGACCTTGTAGAAATCCTCATTGGAGAGGGAGGAGAATGGCAATTGCGGACGCCAAGGCTCATCGCCATCTTCCTGCTCCTGGCCTTCCAGGTCGTCGGGCGCGTCATCGACCTCAGACTGCTGGCTTTCCATTTCGGAGGCATCGGCGTCGCCCTCGCTGTCCTGCAATTCCTCGGCGGCGGACTGCTGGCTTTCCTGCTCTTCGCCGTCAGGGGATTCCTGCCGCTCGCCGCCATCGGGCTCGGATTCCTCCGTCTCATCCATTTCATCGGACTGGTCAGGGTCGTCGCCCAGTTCATCGGCCATGTCGAGGGCTGCGATGATATCGCGCGACAGCCTGGCGAATTCCTTTTGATCATGAATGGCGCTGTTCAAATTGCTCAGGCGGGCTGCCGCTTTTTCCTCAACCCAGGGCCGCCAGAGGTCAACATAGAGCTTGGCATTGTCAGGCGGCGGCGCGCCCGTCAGCCGTTCACGCACCATGAGGGCCACAGCCTCTTCAAGCGGCGTATCGCGCCTGTTGTTGGAGCGGTTGACCACAACTTTGGCAAAACGGTCCTCCAGAACGGCGGTGAGGTTTTGCGCCATGCCAGGCATTGCATTGGCGCCAAGCGCTTCGATGCGGGCCTGTTCCACGGCTTCGAAAACGGCGCGGGCGTTCTTGCCTTCGGGGCGATAGCGGCTGTGGATTTGATCCGAGTGATTGGACAATCGCAATGCAAAACTGTCGGAGAGGCCGCGGGTGACCGCCACCTCCTGCGGGCTCAGCTGATTGGAGACTTGCGGCAGCTTGACCTTGTTGCCGGACAGGGCTGGCGGTTCATTGCCGAAAGTCACGGCCAATTCACTGTCATCCGAAATGGTTTTCATCGCGGTTGAAAGGACGCGCTTGAATTCCTCAGCTCGATTTCCGCGGTCTATGGCCATGGCTGTTATTGCCTTCAGGCAATTGCGACATGCACGGGCGATTCAGGCAGTTCTTCGCCGAAGCAACGCTGGTAGAACTCGGCCACAATGGGACGCTCCAACTCATCGCAGCGATTCAGGAAGGTGAGCCGGAAGGCGAAACCGAGATCGCCGCCGAAAATTTCGGCGTTCTGCGCCCAGGTGATCACGGTCCTTGGGCTCATCACGGTCGAGAGATCGCCCATCATGAAAGCGTTGCGCGTCAGGTCAGCGATGCGGACCATGTTGGCGATCACTTTCTTGCCTTTTTCATTTGGTAGGATTTGCACTTGGCCAGCACGATGCCGGTTTCCTGGGCGTGCGACAGGTAGTTGAGCACGGAAATGATCGACCAGCGATCCATCTGGGCCTGATTGATCTGCTGTGTGCCGTGGTAGAGGCCCGTGGTGTCGCCCAGCCCCACCGTATTGGCGGTGGCGAAAAGACGGAACGCCCGATGGGGGCGGATGACCTTCGACTGGTCGAGCAATGTCAGCTTGCCGGACGATTCGAGAATTCGCTGGATGACGAACATCACGTCAGGGCGGCCGGCATCATATTCATCGAAGACAAGGGCGACATTGCGCTGATAGGACCAGGGCAGGATGCCTTCGCGGAACTCGGTGACTTGCTTGCCATCCTGCAGCACGATGGCATCCTTGCCGATCAGGTCGATGCGGCTGATGTGGCTGTCGAGATTGATCCGGATGCATGGCCAATTCAACCGGGCCGCCACCTGCTCGATATGGGTTGATTTGCCGGTGCCATGATAGCCCGTGATCATCACGCGGCGATTGAAGGCAAAGCCCGCCAAGATCGCCAGCGTGGTGTCGCGATTGAACAGATAATCCTCGTCCAAATCGGGCACATGCTCGCTGGTTTTGGTGTAGGCCGGAACCACCATGTTCGATTCAAAGCCAAACAACTGACTTACCGAAGCTGTGGTATCGGGCATTCCAGCAGCTTCACCATTTGCCATACTATTCATGTGATCAATCTTTATCCGGCTACAAACAGGTGAGAGTTCTGGGTTCTAAAGGGTTGCGGGCTTTACGGCAAGCTCAGAGGCGGCGGCTTTTCAGCAGAAACCGCTGGACCGCAATGTGTCGTAGGCATGGATCACGGCTTTCAAGGTGTCTTCGTTTTCGCGGCTGCCGTTGTTGGCATCGGGATGCAGGCGCTTGACCAGGGTCTTGTATTGGGTTTTGGCCATTTCGGCGGTGGCATTTTCATCAAGACCCAGAGACATTCAGCGCCTTGAGCTCGCCGCGCCTGAGGCTGCGGCTTGGCTTGGCCGCTTCCTGGGCCGACGCGAAGGCGGCGAAGGGGTCGTTCACGTTGCGGGCCCGGCGCCGCATGCCGTTGATATTGGCATAGGCGTTGTTTGCGGCGGCGGCGTTTTGCCCAAGTTTCCAGGTGGGCCTATGGCCTGTCTGGGCGTCCTTCTGGAAGCCCGCCACATCATTGTCCTTCATGCCTTCAAAGTAATTGTAGGTTTTGTTGTATTCCTGCACGTGCTGCGTGCAATAATTATGGAAATGCCCTTCGGAGCCCCGGCCCTTGGGGGCCTTGTGGCGCGACGGCTTGACGCAGCCCGGCCATTCACAGGCTACGGGGGCAGCCGGTTCCTTCTTGTTTGGACCGGTCTTAATGCGAATTTTGTCGAAATATTTTGAATCAAGTTTCATGGGGCCTGATTATGGGGATATGAAGCCAAAGTCGCAACCCTGAACCGCACGGAACAGATAATGAATTTAGGAATGGTCGGAAAAACCCTGGAATCCAAGCTGCAGGCAGCTTTTGACCCCATCTCCTTGCAGGTAATCGACGAATCTTCGCAGCATCATGGCCATGTGGGGGCGAGAGCCGATGGGGAGAGCCATTTCCGCGTCAAAATTGTCGCGGCGGCGTTTCAGGGCAAATCGCGGGTGGAGCAGCACCGGATGATCAATGCCGTGCTGGCGCAGGAGTTGAAAGAGAGGATTCATGCGCTGGCGATCGAGGCTTCCGCGCCAAAAGACTAGCGGTCCCGGTTTTTGAGGCGCTGCTCAAAGGCTTCCAGGCTATCGCCGGGCTCGGCGCGCTTGCGAAAATAGACCTGGCGGGCGAACCAGTTCATGGCGGGGGTGCCGATCATGGCATTGTAAAGCCAATTTGGCGGACCCAAATCCATCACTCTGCGGAGCAGGTTCTTTTTCGTGAAGGAGGGCAGTTCCGCGGCAAGGGTTCTTTCTGGCGGCGGGCCGTGGCGCAACAGGTGGTCGGCAATGAGCTGGCCAGCGCGCCTGCCATAGCGGAAAGCCAACCGGATGCCGCCTCCGGTCAGCGGGGAAACGTGGCCTGCGGCGTCGCCGATGAGCATGACATTCGGCGCGGCAAATCGCTTGAGCGGCCCACCACAAGGAATAAGACCGCTGCGGCGTTCCCTGATCGCCGCGGTGGAAAAGCCGAATATTGATTCGGCATGGGCGAGGAATGCCTTGAGGTCAGGCTTTGCATCTGAATTGGCCGCCAGCCCCACCTGGAATAAGCCGGGCGCCGGGGCGACCCAGGCGAGATAGCCGCGCGCGAGTTTGCTATCGAGGAAACAATGCAGAAGGTCCGGGTCGGCCATTGGCAGATCGGAAAATTCAATTTCAAGCCCGGTCAGGAATTTTTCGTTGCGGCCAAGGTTAAATATTTTCGCAACGGTTGAACGCGCGCCGTCAGCGCCGACGAGATAGCGGGCGTCGATGTCAAACTGCGGGAGGTGAATTGCGTTGCCATTGCGCGAAGCCGTTTCAACTTTCCGGTTGCAGATGACTTCGGCGCCCGCATTGCGGGCTTCATCCGCCAGCCAGCGGACCAGCCCCGCGGTATCGGTTGTCAGAAAATAATAGCCGGGGGCGCGAAGGTCGATTGACTTCAGGGATGGCGAGTAGAGCCTCACTCCGTGAATGACGCGGGAAAACCTGGCGGGCGTGTCGATCTCTTCGGCGGCTTCCTTAACCAAAATTCCAGTGGTGTGAATGCGCGCGCCAGGGTCGGATTTGGCTTCGATGACGATAACCCGGAGACCGCGCAGCGCTGCCGCACGGGCGCAGATCAGTCCCGCAAAGCTCGCTCCGACGATCACAAGATCAACCTCGCGCAAGGCCATGCCGAGCTAGCCTTGATTTTCAGGGGTGACTTTGATCGACGTTACCTGGTGCTTGCGCTTTTTCATGATTTCGAAGCGGAAGCCGTGGAAATTGAAAACCTGGCTCACTTCCGGAATCATGCGGGCGTCGTGGATGACGAGACCCGCGAGGGTTGTGGCTTCCTCGTCAGGGAGTCCCCAATTGAACGCGCGATTCAAGTCGCGAAGAGGAACCGAGCCATCAATGTTGTAGGAGCCGTCCGGCAACTGCCGGATGCCAGCTGTTGCAATGTCGTGCTCATCCTTGATGTCGCCGATAATTTCTTCGATGATGTCTTCCAGCGTGATGAGGCCCTGCACCTCGCCATATTCATCGACGACGATGGCGAAGTGGGTCTTGCGCCGGAGGAAGGCCTTGAGCTGATCGGCGAGAGGGCGCGTATCGGGCACAAACCAGGCCGGGTTCATCACCTCGTCGATCCTGACTTTGGTTGAATCACCGCCGTTTTCCTGCAGCGCCGAGAAAAGGTCCTTGGCGTGGAGAATGCCGATGATGTTGTCAGGCTTGTCTTTCCACACGGGAATTCGTGTGTGGCCGGACTTCAGAACCTGCCTCACAATTTTTTCAGGGTCATCGGCCCCGTCAATGGACACCATCTTGGTGCGATGGATCATGACATCGACAATCTCGAGGTCCTGCAGATCAAGAATGCCGCCCAGCATGTTGCGGTCGTTGGTGACAAAGCTGCCTTCCTTGTGGTGCATATCTATGGTGCCGCGCAGTTCATCGTGGGCTGACAAAACATCGGTGTTGGCCGAGACATTGACGCCAAAAGCGCGGAGCACGCTTCTCACGATGTGTTCAACCCCAATAATGATCGGCCCAAAAACCGCGACGAGAACTCGCACGAGGGGCGCAACAGCAAGCGCCACCCGGTCCGGATAGGCGATGGCGTAGGTCTTGGGCATGACTTCACAGAAAACAAACACGAGCGCAGTCATGACGGCCGAGGCAATCACGGCCCCGCTATCGCCGAAGACCTTGATGAGGGCCGCCGTGGCGATCGCCGATGCCGTGATAATGGCCACGTTGTTGCCCAGCAGCAGCGCACCGAACAAGCGTTCACGGGCTTTTGTGAGTTTCAAGACCAGCGACGAACGCCAGTTGCCGCGGCGCTCCAGTTCCGTCAGGCGCGCGCGCGAGGTGGCGGTCATTCCGGTTTCGGCCGCGGAGAAAAATGCCGACATCAGCAACAACAGGACAATTGCGAAGGCTGCCATGCCAATATCAAAGCTCATTTTCTTTCGAAATCCTCCTGCAGAAAATCGGTCACATCAGAATCGATAATGTCCTTTGCGACAAAGGCATCGCCAACGGCACGGACCAGGATAAAAGTGAGCTTGCCGTTCTGGGCCTTCTTGTCCTGCCGCATGATGTTCACAAGATCAGCAACCGGCGGAAGGGAGCCCTCGATTTCGGACATGTGAACGGGGAGGCCTGCGCTTTTCAAGTGCTTGGCGATGCGATCGGCGGTTCCCGGCTTGCAGTGCCGCAGACGCTCGGAAAAGCGGAAGGCTTGCACCATGCCGATAGCCACAGCTTCGCCATGCAGCAGGCGGTTGCCGTAGCCTGTTGCAGATTCAAGCGCGTGGCCAAATGTGTGGCCAAGATTGAGCAGGGCGCGAACTCCCTGTTCGGTTTCATCTTCGGCCACGATTCTTGCCTTGGCCGAGCAACTTCTCACTATGGCGTGGGTGCGGGCCTGGGCATCCCCCCGCATCAAAAGCTCAGCGTTGGATTCAAGCCACTCGTAAAATGGAGGATCGCCGAGCAGGCCATATTTGGCGACTTCCGCATAGCCTGCGGCCAATTCGCGGCGCGGCAGGGTCCCCAGCAGCTTTGTGTCGGCGAGAACCTTCACGGGCTGCAGGAAAGCGCCGATGAGATTTTTGCCATGGGAGGTGTTGATGCCGGTCTTGCCGCCAACGCTCGAATCCACCTGGGCCAGAAGGCTTGTCGGAATTTGAATGAAATCGATGCCACGCCTCAGTATTGCGGCGGCGAAGCCCGTCAAGTCACCGATGACGCCGCCGCCAAAGGCGATGATCCTGTCGCGGCGCTCAACGCCGTTTGCCAGCAATTTTTCGCAGAGATCGGCGAGGCTCACGAAGCTTTTGGTTTTCTCGCCAGCGGGCAAGATGATTGAAACGGATTTGATGCCCGCTTTCGCCAGCGCCTGCTCCAGGGCATTCAAATGGAAGCGGGCCACGTTTTCATCGGTCACAATCACGGTAAAGGGCCGGCTCAAAAGAGGCGCGACGAGGGCGCCCGCCTCCTCTAGGAGGCCCTCGCCAATTTCAATCGTGTAAGCTCTTTTTCCGAGGTCGACGGAGACGCTGTCGCGGCGCAAGCTGTCAGTTTGTGGCATTGTTCAAACGTTTCCAATTCGGCCATTTGGCCAGCGTCTTGATAACATCATTGACCATCTGCGTGTGTTGCACGTCGCGGCTTTCAACAATTACGTCGGCCTTTGCATAGATGGGATAGCGTTCGTCCATCAGGCGCTGCATGACGGCCTGCGGGTTATCATTGAGCAGAAGCGGGCGGTCAGACCGCTTGTTGACGCGCTTCATCAAAAGGGGAAGATCGGCCTTGAGCCAGACTGACACGCCATGGCCCGCTATGCGCTCGCGTGTTTCATCATTGATGAACGCCCCGCCGCCGGTCGCCAGGACCTGGGCGCCGTTTTCAATGAGCCTTGAGATGACGCGGCGCTCGCCTTCGCGGAAATAGGCCTCGCCATGGTCGGCAAAAATTTCCGCGATGGATTTATCGGCGGCCACCTCTATCTCATGATCGGCATCAACAAAGGGAAAATTGAGCTTTTCGGCCAGCCTGCGCCCAATGCTGGACTTTCCGGCCCCCATCAACCCCACCAGAACGATGGGATGGTCGCCAAGCTTTTCCCGGATATCTTCTATCTCCTGTGAAAGAGACCGCCGCGCCATTGGGATAGTTCCTTAATCTTGCCGCCGCTTTTAGAACGGGCGGGGCAGCGGAGCAAAGGCTTTTGACAGTGTGGTTTTTTTTGACGGGTTGCAGTAGTGTGTGACTTGATTTGGGAGTGTTTCGTGCCAGACAGCTTGCGGTTTTTATTTGCTCTTCTGATTGTCGGGGGCCTTGGCTATGGCGCGGTTTGGGCGCTGGCGAGTTTTCCGCCGGAGCAGACAGAGATTGTGAAGTCATTGCCCCATGAAAAGCTCCGGCAGAAATAGCTCTCGCCATGTCGACCGGTTTTTGGAGATGATGAGCGCGGAACGCGGCGCTGCGGAAAACTCTTTGCAGGCCTATGGGCGCGATCTCAGTCACTATTTGGAATTTTTGCAAGGGCGAGGTGTGACGCTTGAGGCGGCAGCCAGCGACACAATCCGCGATTATCTGGCCAGCCTGGAGGCTCACGGGTTTTCACGGGCGACGGCGGCGCGAAGGCTTTCGGCCGTGCGGCAGTTTCACCGTTTTATGTATGGCGAAGGGATTGTGGCGGCAAATCCCGCCGCCATTGTTGAAAGTCCCAAATCAGTCCGGAGCCTGCCGCAAACCCTGTCGGCGGAAGAGATCGGGATGTTGCTGGCGCAAGCCGGCGCCAGGGTCGAGCAGGCAGAGGGCAAGGCGCGGTTCAAAGCGGAGCGACTGCGTTGCCTGCTCGAGCTTCTGGCGGCCACCGGACTTCGGGTTTCTGAACTCGTAGGGTTAACGGTCAGGGCAGTGACGACAGACGATGCGTTCTTAACCATCAAAGGCAAGGGCGGACGCGAGAGGCTGGTTCCCATTTCGGACCGGGCGCGCGGCGTTCTGGCTGGCTATATCAAGTCCTTGGGTGGTCAGTCGAAATGGCTGTTTCCTTCGCATGGGGCGGGCGGATGCCTGACGCGCCAGCATTTTTCGCTGGAACTGAAGCACTTGGCGATGGCCTGCGGCCTCGATGCAGGAAAGGTGTCGCCGCATGTCCTGCGCCATGCATTTGCGAGCTTTCTGCTGGAAAAGGGAGCGGATTTGCGCGCGGTTCAGCAAATGCTGGGGCATGCGGACATTTCAACAACCCAGATTTACACCCATGTTCAGGCCAGCCGCTTGCAGGCAGTGGTGGAAGACCATCATCCTTTGGCTAAGAAACGTTGACTTTATTGCGGCTGGCAGCCAGATAAACGTCGATCCCGCACCCCTTGAGGCCTTATGCATTCCTACCTGGATTTTGAAACATCAGTCGCCGAGCTTGAGGGGAAAATTGCCGAATTGCGGGCCATCGCCGCAGGGGACTCGACCGTTTCAATTGCCGATGAGGTGAAGGCGCTGGAGAAGAAAGCCTCCAAGAGCTTGGGCGATCTTTACCTTAATTTGACGCCTTGGCAGAAAACCCAGGTTGCGCGCCATCCGGATCGCCCCCATGCGTTGGCCTATATCGACGGGTTGATCACCGATTTCGTGCCCATGGCCGGGGACCGGAAATTCGCCGAGGATTTCGCAATTGTGGGCGGACTTGGGCGGTTTCGCGGGAACTCTGTTGTTGTGATCGGCCAGGAAAAAGGAGCCGACACGCAGGCCCGCCTCAAGCATAATTTCGGCATGGCGCGGCCTGAGGGTTATCGCAAGGCCGTGCGCCTGATGGAGTTGGCGGAGCGCTTTGGCATTCCGGTGTTGACCTTTGTGGATACGGCAGGGGCCTATCCCGGCATTGACGCGGAAGAGCGGGGCCAGGCGGAGGCCATTGCGCGCTCCACCGATTGCTGCCTGGGCTTGGGGGTTCCGCTGGTTTCCCTCATCATTGGGGAAGGTGGCTCCGGCGGCGCCATTGCCATTGCCACGGGAAATAGCGTGCTGATGATGGAGCATGCGATTTACAGTGTCATTTCACCGGAGGGCGCGGCCAGCATTCTTTGGCGCGATGCGGGGCGGGCGAAGGACGCGGCTGCGGCCTTGAAGATCACCGCGCAGGATTTGAAGAAGCTTGGTGTGATCGATGATATCGTCAAGGAACCGTTAGGGGGAGCTCACCGGCAACCGGAACAGGCGATCAAAGACGCGGGCGAAATGATAGACCGGGAACTGGCTGGTTTTACAGGGCTGGTGGCGGAGAAATTAAGGTCGCAGCGGCGCGGCAAATTCCTTGAAATGGGGCGCGTGGGCTAGTTTTGGCCGCTGGTGTTTCAGCCGAGGAGAGCCGGTCAGATTAAGGGCCGGCCACCGAGGCCAATCCGTCTGCGAAGGAAATGAACATCGCTTGCACTTCCGGCCCAAGAAGCGCTACTCCAGGGACAATGGCCAAGCTAATGCCGGTAGCAATCAAACCATATTCAATGGCGGTTGCGCCATCTGTTGAACTCAGGAAACGCTTTACCAAATCATTCAGCTTCATCATCGACCCTACTCTCGCCAGTGTTCAGAACCACTGCCTGACAGGATAATCCGTACGTCTTCCACAAGTGTTAACAGATCGCCGCAATTCTTAATATTTGGCGGGTAAAGGCCCCCAATTCGGCGTTCTTGCGAAACGAAATGAATCATTCCTTTACACGCGGGCCAGTGTTTCATGGCACTTGCTGACGATTTGGAAACCCTGCTTAGGCAAATGCCCCATGGCAGTGCTTGTATCTTTTGCCTGAGCCGCAGGGGCACATGTCATTGCGTGACACCTTGCCCCAGGTTTCTGGTCTTTTTGGGTCCGGTTTGACTGTGGTCAGGGTCTGACCAAAGATTGGCATGCCTTCTCCAACATCATCCTCGCCTGAAAGGGCATCTATGTGGTGTGCCTGCATGAAGGGGAGGTCATCCTCATCGGGCAGCAGGTCGCCGGGCCTCTCGGTCTGGATTTCAACCCGCATGACCTGGGCGGTTGAAGTCTCACGCAATTTGGCGATCATGGCTTCGAACAGGTTGAAGCCTTCGGTCTTATACTCATTAAGAGGGTCGCGCTGGCCGTAGCCGCGCAAATGGATGACCTGGCGCAACTGCTCGACGGTCACAATATGATCGCGCCAAAGCTGGTCGAGGGTTTGCAGGACGACGGCCTTCTCGACCTGCTGCATGATTTGGGGGGTGAATCTTTCCCGCTTGGCGGCGTAGAGGTCGTCGGCTGCCTTGGCGATGCGCTCGCGGAACTCCTCGTTGGCGATGCCTTCCTCCTTGGCCCAATCGTCAACCGGGAAATCAATGGCGAGAACCTCGCGCAGGCGCTGGCGCAGTTCTGCTGTCTCCCACTGTTCGGCGTAGGACTTCTCGGGAATGTATTTCGAGATGAGATCGTCGATCACCTGATGGCGCATGTCGTCGACGGTTTCAGACACGTCTTCGCCCTTCATGATGCCGATGCGCTGCTCGAAAATGACCTTGCGCTGGTCGTTCATGACATTGTCGAATTTCAGGAGATTCTTGCGGATATCGAAGTTCCGCGCCTCAACTTTTTGCTGGGCTTTTTCCAGCGCCTTGTTGATCCAGGAATGAACGATGGCCTCGCCTTCCTTCAGGCCGAGCTTTTGCAGCATGGAGTCCATGCGCTCGGAGCCGAAGATGCGCATGAGATCGTCTTGCAGGGAGAGATAGAATCTTGAGCGGCCCGGATCGCCCTGGCGGCCGGAGCGGCCACGCAGCTGGTTGTCGATGCGGCGACTTTCGTGGCGCTCGGTGCCGATGACGAACAGGCCGCCTGCGGCGATGACTTTCTGCTTGTTGGCCTCAATTTCAGCGGTGATAGCGGCGACGCGCTTGTCGCGCTCCTTGCCTTCCGGGATATCGGCCAGATCCGTGGCGATGCGCATTTCAAGATTGCCGCCGAGCTTGATGTCGGTTCCGCGACCCGCCATGTTGGTGGCGATGGTGACTGCGCCGGCGATGCCGGCCTGCGAAATGATGGCGGCCTCCTGCTCATGGTAGCGGGCGTTCAAAACACTGTGGGGCACGCCTTTTTCCTTCAGCATGGCGGCCAGGGTCTCGGATTTCTCGATGGATGTGGTGCCCACCAGCACGGGCTGGCCGCGGCTGCGCGCCTCATTTATGGTTTCGATGATGGCCTTGTATTTTTCGCCAGCGGTGCGGTAGACCTCATCGTCCTCGTCCTTGCGATCAACGGGCACGTTGGTTGGAATTTCGATAACTTCGAGCTTGTAGATATCCATGAACTCGTCAGCTTCGGTGGATGCCGTTCCTGTCATGCCGGCAAGTTTTTCGTAAAGCCTGAAATAGTTCTGAAAGGTGATTGACGCGAGGGTGACGTTTTCGGGTTGAATGGACGTGTGTTCCTTGGCTTCCAGCGCCTGGTGCAGGCCTTCAGAAAACCGCCGTCCCGGCATCATGCGACCGGTGAACTCATCAATGATGATCACCTGGTCATCCTTGACAATGTAGTCCTTATCGCGCTGGAAAAGCTTGTGGGCGCGCAGCGCCTGCTGGACGTGATGGACGATGGTGACGTTTTCGGCGTCATAAAGATTGTCGCCCTTGAGCATTCCGGCAGCACCCAGGACCTGCTCGAGGTGGACGTTGCCTTTCTCGGTCAAGGTGCAGGAGCGCTGCTTTTCGTCCAGCTCAAAATCTTCAGGCGCGAGCTCGGGAATATATCTGTCCACCGTGTTGTAGAGGTCTGACTTGTCATCAAGCGGGCCGGAAATGATGAGCGGCGTTCGGGCCTCATCAACGAGGATTGAGTCCACTTCATCGACGATGGCATAGTTGTGGCCGCGCTGAACCATTTCGTTCAGGTGATACTTCATGTTGTCGCGGAGATAATCGAAACCCAATTCGTTGTTGGTGGCGTAGGTGACGTCGCAGGCGTATTGCTGCCGGCGCTCCGTATCCGAAAGACCGTGGACAATCACACCGGTGGTCAGCCCCAGAAAGCCGTATATCTTTCCCATCCAGGCCGCGTCGCGCTTGGCCAGATAGTCATTGACGGTCACGACATGGACGCCCTTGCCTTCGAGCGCATTGAGATAAACAGCGAGGGTCGCCACCAGGGTCTTGCCTTCGCCGGTTTTCATTTCGGCGATTGCGCCGTCATTCAGAACCATGCCACCGATCAGCTGGACGTCGAAATGACGCATGCCCAGGCTTCGCTTGGCGGCTTCGCGCACGACAGCAAAGGCTGGCGCCAGAAGATCCTCAATGGTCTTGCCGTTCGCAAGCTCGGCCTTGAAACTCGCAGTCTTCGCCTTCAAATCAGCGTCCGACAGGGCTGCGATTTCTGCTTCAAGCTGACTGATTTCTTCCACCCGGCCCCGGTATTTGCCGACTTTGCGGTCATTGTTGGTGCCGAATAATTTTGCCGCGATTGATCGCAGTCCCAGCATGTTTTTCATTCCTTAGGTTCGGGAAGGCCCCAGCCAAACAGGTGTCAATATTTGAAGCCTGATAAAGCTTTGGTTCTCAAAGGTCTAGACCCAGTTGAAGCCCCTTGGTTGGGACGATTGGCTCTGCTGCTGCAACTGGTGCTGGCAGTCATATATTTCAATGTGTTGCAGCGCGGCAACAGGTTGGCAATCTGGGGTCTCACGGCTTGCGCCGGCACACCAACAGGGCCAATGTGCCTGTCGATTTAGGCTTCTGGCGGCGATGACAGGCAAGGAAATAAGGCTTATTCTTGCCTCTTTTAACGGCCATTGAGCAGTGCGACAGGGCTTGGGTTCTGTTGAATTTTGTAAACTGATATGATGGATCTCATGCCGCGCATTCAAAATTACGTGAAGATTGCCTTGTTAACTGGTTTCTTGGGTGTTGGCCTCGCAGTTTCTGCCGTTGGGCAGGAGACGCCACCCGCGGAAGACAAGATCGTTGCGATAGTTAACGGCCATGAAATCAAGATTTCGGAAGTCCAAATGGCAACGGATGACATCATCGGGCAACTGCCGGACTTGCCACCAAAGCTGCGCTATCCCTTCGTGGTTGAGTTTCTGGTTGAACGGCATTTGCTGGCGCAGTTGGCAGTGAAGGAAGGCGTGGCCGAAACAGCTGAATACAAGCGCCGCCTGGCGCTCTATCAGGCCAAGGCGCTGCGGGATGCCTATTTTTTCCAAAAAATCAGGCCGCAAGTGACGGAAGAGGAGATCAAGGCGGCTTATGATCAGGAATCCGCCAAGGTTTCCCAAACGGAGAGGGTGCGGGCGCGGCATATCCTTCTGGCTTCGGAAAAAGAGGCGGCAGATATCGCGGCGCGGCTCAAGGCCGGCGAAAAATTTCCCGCCCTTGCCAAGAAATACAGCCTCGACGGGTCCAAGGACTATGGCGGCGACCTCGGCTATTTCACCGCGCCTGAAATGGTGGCCGAATTTTCGAAGGCAGCCTTTGCCCTGAAGGTTGGTGAAACGTCGGCCCCCGTCAAAACCGATTTTGGCTGGCATATCATCAAGGTTGAAGACCGGAAACTGGGCGCGGCGCAGCCCTATGACCAGGTGAAGTCGGCGTTGCGCAATGTTCTCTTGCGCAAAAAAGTGCAAGAGACCATGGATGAACTGCGAAAAACCGCCAAGGTTGAAGTTCTTGATGAAGACCTCAAGAAATATGCTGAAGACGTGGCGAAGAAGCGCAAGATGATTCTAGACAAGCAGAATAACGGCGTGGTCGCGCCTCCAGCTGAAGGTGAAGACACGGGCGGCAAGGGCGATCTGCAAATTCAGCAATAATTGCATCGGGCTGGGGAGCCTTCGACCATGGCGCTTAAGGTTTCACCGCTTGCACCGCTGACTGTTCCGCGTCTTGAGCCTGTTGAGGGCGTTGGCTTGGCGATTGCCGAGACTGGCATTCGCTACAAGGATCGACCCGATGTGCTGCTGGCGACTTTATCGCCTGGCACCGTGGTTGCGGGGTGCCTCACGCTTTCGAAATCGCGTTCGGCGCCAGTTGACTGGTGCGCGGAAAGCCTGAAGGGCGGGAAGGCCCGCGCCGTCATCATCAATGCAGGCAATGCCAACGCCTTCACCGGCAAGGCGGGCGTCAAGACCGTGACGGCTGTTGCCAAGGCGGTGGCACAACAGTTGAAATGCAGGCCAGCAGAGGTGTTTCAGGCCTCAACGGGGGTGATCGGCGAACCGCTTGACCCATCGCCTATTGTCAAAGCTCTGCCGGAGCTGGTTGCCACGGTGCGGGCGGACTGCTGGGATGACGCGGCGCGGGCCATCATGACGACGGACACATTCGCCAAGGTGGCCACGGCCAAGGTCCGGTACGCAGGCAAAACTGTCACCATCAACGGCATCGCCAAGGGCTCCGGCATGATTGCGCCCGACATGGCCACGATGCTCGGGTTTCTGTTTACCGATGCGGCCATTCCACCGCGCATTCTGCAAACCCTGCTTTCTGAGAGCGTGGCGAAGAGTTTCAATTGCATCACGGTTGATGGGGATACGTCCACATCGGACACGGTTTTGCTGTTCGCCACGGGCAAGGCCGGGCCCGCTCCCGCAGGATTGAAAACCGCGCGCGACAAGCGGCTCAAGGAGTTTGCCAAGGCGCTCAAGGATGTGTGCCTCGATCTGGCGCAGCAGGTGGCCAGGGATGGCGAGGGGGCGGAAAAACTTATCGCAATCGCCATCACGGGCGCCCAATCAGACGCAGCGGCGCACCGGATTGCCATGTCTGTCGCGAATTCGCCCCTGGTGAAGACGGCGATCGCGGGAGAGGACGCAAACTGGGGGCGCATTGTCATGGCTATCGGCAAGGCGGGAGAAAAAGCCGAGCGCGACAAGCTGCGCATCCGGATTGGCGGCATTCAGGTCGCCAAGAACGGCATGCGGGATTCCGCTTACAGGGAAGCCGATATCATGCCCCACATGAAAGGCCGCGAGATTGTCATTGAGGCGGACGTCGGCGTTGGCAAGGGCAAGGCCACGGTTTGGACCTGCGATTTGACCCATGGCTATATCGACATCAACGGTTCCTACCGCAGCTGATGCGCATCTTGCTTGTTGCCGCAGTTGCCTTGGTTGATGCGGATGGCCGCGTGCTCATTGCCAAGAGGCCGGAGGGGAAAACTCTTGCAGGCCTGTGGGAATTTCCCGGCGGCAAGGTTGAATCGCATGAGCGACCCGAGTCCGCGCTGATCCGTGAGTTGAAAGAAGAGCTGGCCATTGATGTGACCGAGGCTTGCCTCGCGCCCCTCACCTTTGCCAGCCACACTTACGAGGACTTCCATTTGCTGATGCCGCTCTACGTGTGCAGGCGGTGGAAGGGATTGGTGACTGCGGCCGAAGGGCAGGAGCTCAAGTGGGTCAGCCCCGTGAAACTGCGGGACTATCCCATGCCGCCAGCGGATTTGCCATTGATCCCGCATTTGATTGATTTGCTGTAGCCGCTTTTCAGTTCAGTTTCGTCTCTGGAACTTTCAGCGCATCGGCCAGGCGGAATTTCGCCGATCCAGGCTTCAAAGGTTTTTGCTGGTTTTCATGAGGGGACCAGGCGGTAGCCCAGGCGATTTCCATGGTGGCGCGGATGCGGCCATCGTCATCGGAGAATTTTTGCTGATAGATGGAGACGGCTTCGCCCAGGAGATTTCGGGTGACCGGTTTGCGCGAGCGATCCATCATGACATTGGAGAGGCCGAGCGATCTGATTTCGTGGATGAGGGCGATTGCGTCGGGATAGCGCACGATAGTGCGGTCGAGATCGACGACGGGGAGGGCCAGATCGGCGCGCTGCAGAAGCCCGCCGAGTTCGCGCACGTCAATCATGGGAGCAACGCGTGGCGATACGCCACCGGTCACGAGATCTTCGGCTTCGAGCCAGGATTGGCGGAGCTCGTTGAGCGTTTGGCTGGCGAAGAGACTGGCCATGAGCAAGCCATCGGGCTGCAAGGCGCGGCGCATCTGGATGAGCGCGCCCGGCACATCATTGACAGCGTGCAGGTCAAGGATATTGAAAACCGCGTCGAATTCGTCGGCCTCAACGGGGAGAATTTCCGATGGAGCGGGCTCGATGACTTTGACAATGTTGACTTTGCCGGTCGCGCGCAAAGCTGCGGCGACTGGATCGGGATCAACTGTGATGAGGCAGGCGCGCTTGAAGCTGCGGGTGATGGGGTCGAGTTTTTCAGAAAGTTCGGCGGCCACTGATCGGGAT